>DASYET010000040.1:0-5095 GCA_036498815.1 Bryobacteraceae bacterium
CTTCCTTTCAGATGCACGCGTCTCATTGCGCCGGTTTCGTACATGTGTGCCATGCTGCGTTCCGTCAGTTCACTTCGCTTCCGCTGCAGTCGCTTGCTCCGCGCCCCCCGAACACGCCGCCGGTTGGCGTACACCTGCTTCTGCTCGTCCTTTTTTCCTTTCCAGTTCCGCCGCCCCCGGTCCGGTTCCGGAATGTAGCTACGGCAGCCTGCTGCATTTACATACTGCACGGTGGGACCACTGTGATAACCCTTGTCGGCCACCACCTCTTCGACGCCTCCCAGGCTAACCTTCGGCTCTTCCTCCGGCGCCGTCTCCGCCTCGTGCAGGATCAATTCCGCGACCGCTTCGCCCGCTTCCACCAGCGTCTGGCGAAGGGTCGTCGTGTCTCCCTGATCCGCTCCTTGCAGAGTCACCGCCAACAGTGCGCCGCTGGACAAGTCCACGGCGTGCTCGGCTTTATGGGCCAAGTGGGTGCTGCCATCCTTCATCTTGGCGATCCGGGCATCCGGTTCATACGGGTTCTTCCATTCCTTATTGGATCCCTTCTTTTTACGCTTGCGGTCCAACCGCGCCAGTTGTTCGCGGGTGGGGTTCTCGATCCCCGCCGCCTGGGCCAACTCCTTCAGATGTCGGGTCGGAGGTGGCGCGCTTGCGCGCTGGCCACCGTCCGCCGCTCAAACTGTACAGGCGGTTTTCCCGCATACAGCTTTCACGAAGACTCACGCTTCCGGGATGCAATCGAAGGGATTAATTCAATCAAGTTCACCAGCCCATACTCTCCGTACAGCTTGGTTCGCGGCAACTGTCGCCAGCCGCCGTTCCGCCACCGCTTGAATTGATGCGACCAAATGCGCCGCACAATCCAGCCGTCGAGCCGGTGAAAGAGGGTTCGGACGTGGGCTCGCTTGTAGTGATGACCCCACCCCCGCAACACAGGATTGAGTTCCTCAATCAACTCCTTGGTCTTGAGCGGTACGCGCCGCCTGGTAAGCACGCGTATTTGATCCATGAAGCGGCGGACCGATTTCTCCCGGGGGATTGCATACAGTTTCCCCGATTGGGCACCACTGCGAATCTTGCTCGATGGCAACCGCAGTTGCTTACCGCGCTTGATCTTGTACCCAAGAAACTCAAATCCTTGCCGGACCTGCACGATCCGCGTCTTGTGCGGATGCAACTGCACGCCCAGTTCGTTCAGAATCTGAAACGCCGCGGCCACTGCCGCCCGCGCCTCTGCTGCCGACTCGCTGGTCACAACCCAGTCATCGGCGTACCTCGTAAGCTGATATCCCTTGCGCCTCATCTCCTGATCAAACGGCGTCAGAAGTATGTTGCTGAGCAAGGGCGAAACGACTCCCCGAACGCAAAAGGTAACCTGGGTTCGGCCTTGATCCGATGACGCCGAAAGACGGCGCAGGGCCTCCGCTTGAACCTGGCCCGGATTGCGGAATCGGAATCGAATGGCGCAGTGTAATCGTGTCGTTCCCCACCAGGACTTCTCTCACCAGGAGTCGCAGAATCTGCTGTCGGACGACGATGTCCAACGCTTCGGCGCGGACCCGCAACTTGCTGCGAAACCCCGTCAGGTTCTCTGCCAGTTGTAGGTATTTTGCTTCGTCTACCGCCGTCATCTTCAGTGATTGTAATTCCGATTCGACGGCCTGCGTTTGTTTTTGTAAGGGCGGCATCCTTTGCCGTAGTTGGGGTAGGGTCAGCAGTCCCTCTTGGTAGGCCGTGACCAGTCGCTCGCTGCTCTTCTCCACTCGAGCCTGTTCCCGGCGCAATTCCTCTTCGCGCTTGCGTAGCGGGTCCGCCTTTTGTGCGGCGTCGCGGCGGCGATCGATTTCGGTCTGGATCAGCCCTGGATCTTCCAGCAGCCGTATGATCTCGCTCCATACGAACTGATCAAGATAATCTTGTCGGATGGGACGATTCGTACAAACCGGCCCGTTCAGCCGCCGATATCCATCCGAACCGATGCAGCGATAATAGTCCAGTTTTTGCTTCGACGTGTGGGTGGATGTGCGGTACAACCCGTAGCCGCACTGTTCGCATACGAGCATGCCTTGCAGCAAGGTCGGCTCCACCGTGCGCCGCGGTGAATGATGCTTGTTCTTCTCCAACTGCTCTTGTGCCAGCGCGAACGTCTCTTCACTCACCAACGCCGGCACCGGGACCTCAATCCACTCCGCGCGGGGACGCTCATGACCACCAACGTCGCGACTCGGCAAAGCTTTTCGTTGACGGAGCGGGCGCGTGACACGTTGCCGAGGCCGCCGTCCGGTCTTGCCATAGCAGGCGATCCCGCAATACGCGGGATTGCGCAGCATGCCCCACACGGTGGATCGTTCCCAGCGGCCTTTGCCTGTCCGTGTCGCGATCTGGCGCTCATTCAACAATCGAGCGATGGCGTTGATGCTGAGTCCCTGCTGGGTATATATCTCAAACACCATTCGCACCACCTTGGCCTCGGTCTCCAGCACCTCGTAGAATGCTGCCGAGGCATCGCTCTTCTTCACGTACCGGTAGCCGAATGGCGCCCCGGAAAGCACGTTCACCCCGCCCTGATGCGCCATGTGTTTCTTGCCTCGCCGGCACCGCTCGGCGATCTGGGCGCGTTCGTATTCGGCGATCATGCCCTGAAACTGCACCAGAAGTTGATCCTCTGGCGTGGCTCCCGCCGGTGCCTTCAGAAAGATCAATTCCACTCCGCAACGCGACAGTTCCTCGCTCAGCAAGACTTGATAGGCGTACTTTCGGCTCAGCCGATCCGGCGAGTAAACCAGCGCCGCGGCGATCTGGCCCTCCGTGGCCAGATCGCGTAGCGCCTCTAATCCTGGCCGCGCCAGAATGGCGCCGCTATAGCCTTCATCCTGGAATACCCATTCTGGCGGCACGCCGTATCCGTGCGTCTGTGCATACTCGATCAGCGCCGCCGTCTGGCTGGCGATGGTGTGATTCTCCTTCTGACGATCCGAGGACACGCGCGCATAAATCGCTGCTGGCTTGTTCATGGTTCACTCCTGAGATTGGACTCATCTGTTTCGGAGGCGCTCCGCGGATGGGCTGGCGCCGATCGGGGACCAGCAACTCATACACGTGCGCGAGCTTGTCTGGCAACAAACGGTCGAATCGATATTCCAACTGCAGGGTACGTTGCCGGATTGGTTTCGGCTCACCCACGCCCTCGCCCTCGCGGCAGCAGCGCGAGCAACGCTCGGCTGACCACCTCGCTGATGGATAATCCTTTGGCCGCAGCGAACGCCCGCACCCGCCGGATCAGACTGTGCGGAAGCTTGACCGTGAAGGCCAGTTTGGCTTCGCTTGGTGGCAGCGGCTTCTTCAACCGCTGAGCTTGCTCGAGGTAGCGATAGGCTTGACGCGGCGAAATGGAGCAGTCTTGGGCCAACTGTTCGACCGCATCGGAGAGCTGATCGACATGCAGCAACAGGTCGCGTGCACGATTGAGGCGCTCGGCTTTCTGGGTTCCGTTGGCGCGTGGCATCTGTCATAAAGATACAACCGCATGCGACATGAGTCAATCCGCACCCGATTTCCGCCGGAACCCCAGCCGCCGATCAAACTCGAAGTTATCTTTTGCGTTCGGGGAGTCACCACCCCGCCTTGCGGAGTCCCGCGCTCCGTTGGAAAAAGCCGCCCTTTTCCATAGCTTCCGGCCTTGAGCATCGCCTCAATCAGGCGCAGCACCCGGCCATCCGCTATTCTCTGGGCGGCGAGCGCCAGCAGTTTCTCGTGATCCACCGACCCGAAAAAGTCCTTCAAGTCCGCGTCCACGATCCACTCCCGACCACTCTGTATTTCTTTCCAAACTTTGCGCATGGCGTCCTTCGTCGATCGCCCTCGCCTATATCCGAAGTTGGCTTCATCGAACACCGGCTCGAAGATCGGTTCCAGCCGATTGAGCAAGGCTTGCTGGCACACCCGGTCATAAATCGTCGGGATTCCCAACCTGCGAAACTCTCCTGGCTTTCCCGCCTTCGGGATCTGTACCTGCCGCACCGGTTGAGGCCGGTAGACATCCTCTTTCAGTTCGCTCTGCAACCGATCCAATTGCTGGTCCAGTTGCGCGGCGAATCCCTCCAGAGTCTGCCCATCTACGCCCCCGCTACCCCGGTTGGCCTTGACCGTCTCCCAGGCCATCTCCAAATTCTTTCGCTGATATACCTTGTCAATTAATGAATGGACCTTCTTTACATCCGTCGGATTGATCCAGTCCACCAGTCTCCTCGGACGAGAACGTACGGGTATTTCACTCATGGAACTGTTCCACCTTCCCCGCCCTTGCTCATCTGGTTTCCTCTCTCTTCCCGACCGCCTTCGTCGGCTGCCTTCCCCGACCCACTTCTGCCGCCGGTTGCCCGGTCACGCGGCTTTCACCGCGCTTGAAGTACTACACAGCCGTCCGTCTACTGACAGAGCCTCGCTCGCCATTTCGCTCTCGCTTATAGGTCTGCTTACTCCGGTGCCACCCGGAGACCCCATCAGTCCTCCTGAGGTCACGCATCACTCTTCCGTACCGTGCCATCCGCAAACACCTTGGTGCGGTGGGTGAATGAGAACGCCTTCGCCTCTAGACTGCAGGCTCGACCTTGCCCCACCTTTGGCCGACCGGTTTATCTTTGGAGTCGCCTCCTGGATTACGGCCCGGTACTTCTCCTCATGCCCTTCGGATTCCACCTCACGATGGACACCCTGCCCTCCGGTAGACCACAGGTTGGTGGCTTCAGGTCCGCCTTGGCTTGTTTCCAGCTTTCGCCTTTGTGCCCGTTTAGGCTTCTCCATACCTTCCTCCTCTTCCGGCCCGCGAGGCGTTACCCCCGCGTCTTGGATATAGCGCCCCTCATCCGGGCGCCAGAGGGACTTCAACCCTCCTGAGCAACGCGCTGCTCAGCGCACAGTCCTCATATTTCTGACCATTGTCCCGTCGCACCAGCGAGCGCATGGCCGCGTTGGCTTCCAGAGTGGTCGCGTCGATGGACACCGTTTTGCCCTCCACCAGACCTTCCTCGCAAAGGATCTTCAGCACCCACCGGAACACCGCTTTGTGCGTCTCCACCGAATACAATCGCCG
>DASYET010000041.1:0-3897 GCA_036498815.1 Bryobacteraceae bacterium
TCCGGAAGTACCTCGATGCGCCGGCGCAGGGACCGGCGCGGCGCAATCGCTTCAGCAAACTCGATCCGTTCAAAGGCAACATCGCGGAATGGCTGCAGAGAAATCCGCAGGTCACCGCCGCCGTGATCGAACAGCGACTGCGGCCGCTGGGCTACACCGGCGGTCCCAGCATCTTGCAGGATCATGTGCGAAAGGTGCGTCCACAACTGGCGCCCCGCCGCGCCTTCGTCCGGATGGAGCCCTTAGCCGGGGAGCGATTCGAGGTCGATTGGGGGCATTTCGGTGCGCTCAACTACTCGGGCGACACGCGCAAGCTCTATGCCTTCGCGCTGGTCGATGCGCATAGCCGCATGCTCTACGTCGAGTTCACGCATAGCCAGAGTTTCGACACTTTTGTGCGCTGCCACATTCACGCTTTCACTGCATTGGGTGGCGTCGCCAGAGAGATTTTCTATGACAATCTTGCCACCGCGGTCGGGGGGTATAAATTGAACTGTGTAAGCGGCCATCGAAAGGAACAGACTAGGAAGACACGATGGCTATTGACGTTAAACTCATCGACGAATTGCTGGCTGGGTACAAGAGGCCAGAAGACATCATTGGCGAACAGGGACTGCTGAAGCAGCTCACCAAGGCGCTGCTGGAGCGGGCGATGCAAGCGGAAATGACCGAGCATCTCGGATACGCCAAACACGACCAGGCCGGCAATAACAGCGGGAACTCTCGGAATGGCAAGACAACCAAAGCCCTGAGGGGCGATTTCGGAGAGATGCCGCTGGAGACGCCGCGCGATCGCAATGGCACGTTCGATCCCAAGATCGTGGCCAAGGGGCAGACCCGGTTCACCGGTTTCGATGACAAGATCGTTTCCATGTATGCGCGGGGCATGAGCACGCGCGAGATCACTGGCCACCTGGAAGAGATCTACGGGGTGGAAGTCAGTCCGGCGTTAATTTCCAATGTCACCGAAGCGGTAATGGAAGAGGTCAAAAGCTGGCAAGGCCGACCGCTGAGTGCTGTTTATCCGATTGTCTATCTGGATGCGCTGTACGTAAAGATTCGAGAGGCAGGTCACGTTCGCAACCGCGCGATTTATGTAGCGATCGGGGTGAATCTGCAAGGGAACAAAGAAGTGCTGGGCCTATGGACGGGAGAGGCCGAGGGGGCTAAGTTCTGGCTGCAGGTGCTAACCGATCTGAAAAACCGGGGAGTAGCCGACATCTTCATCGCCTGCGTAGATGGACTGACGGGATTTCCCAAAGCGATCGAGGCGGTGTTTCCGCAAGCGCAGGTGCAGGTGTGCATCGTGCATCAGGTGCGGGCGTCGCTGAATTATGTGTCGTGGAAACAGCGCAAGGCGGTGTCAGCGGATCTGAAATTGATTTATCGCGCGAGCACGGCCGACGATGCCTGCATCCAACTGGAGGCGTTCGCCGAAAAATGGGACGGGACGTATCCGACGATCAGTCAGGTATGGCGTCGGAACTGGGAGCATCTGACGCCGTTTTTCGGCTACCCGGCGGACATCCGGAAAGTGATCTATACGACCAACGCGATTGAGTCGCTGAACATGTCGCTGCGCAAAGTGATCAAGACTCGCGGCTCGTTTCCGAATGGGGAAGCGGCGATGAAGTTATTGTTCCTGGCGTTGGAGCACATCGCCAAAAAGTGGACTATGCCGATACCAAACTGGAAAGCGGCATTGCAGCGCTTTGCGATCTTGCTGGGCGACCGCGTGCCGCTGAATGCGCAGGCATAGCGGAGACGAAAAAGCGGTTGCGCAACAAACAGAAAATCCGAAACCGTCCTCCGAGAAGGACCGCGCGACAAAAAGCAAAAACAACGGAATATCAATTAACTGACAACAGCAACACGAAGAAAAACTATAGGCGGTGGAAAAGTGGAAATCCAAAACCAGGATTCCCACTTTTCCACCGCCTAGAATGCCTGCGGCGCAAGGAAAAGGAAATGCCGTTTACACAAAGCAATTGACACATCAGTCTGGAATTCCGCCGACGGCATTTTCATCGCGGGTTTGAGAGGAAAGGCGCGTGCCACAGCGCGAAGAATTAACCTCCACCGTTCGGTGGACTTCAACTGCTCCGTGATTGAACGTATATGGCCCAGGAAACCAGCCACCGCTTTCATTGCGACCTGAATCGTAGCGGATTCGGCATGCAGGCTGGTTAGCGTCAATGTCGATTGATTACTATGACTCGTTTTCCGCCCGATCGCGTGCAGTAATAGAGGCCGCGATGTAATTGCTTCAGCACGTTTGTGGGGAAACGAAAGGCGGGTGAACAGGCTCCACCAGTTATAGACAAGAGCTACGAACAGGGTCATCATCTCGCTCCGCGCGTGGTCGTGTGTGGTGTATCCCAACCAGCCCCACTGGTTCTTCAATTCATCGAAAGCATTCTCCGCATCGCCACGGTCCCGGTAATGTTGAGCCAGAGTGAAAATATCTTCTTCCCTGTTGGTCACCAGCACCGCGTGTTCATAGAGCACCGTTCCCTCTTTCAGGAATCCCATTTCCAATTCCATTTGCGCCTGACGGCGGCCTTTACCTGGGCGCTTGGCCACCACCAGTTCCTCACGCAAGGGCCGCCGCAAGATAATTACTCGCCGCGGCGCCGTCCAGCCCGCCAGCCGCACCTCGCTCCAACACCCCTCCCATCCCTGGCCCGCGCCCTTCCACTGGTCCCTCGTGAAGCTCCCCGCCAGCAGTTCCTTGATCTTCGCACTCTGCCGAATCTTGAATAAATACGCCTGGTCGCGCTCTTCGGCCTCCTGCATCATGCGCTCCGTGCCCCATCCAATATCGCCTCTCACGAATACCGGCCGCGACGATGCAGGCAACGTGTCGAAATACTCCCAGAAGCCAGGCTGCGCGTAGCTCGACGCCGATTCGTTGCCCGCTTGTACTTCCGCTCCCAACCCCAATCGCAACTCCGCCATCAGGTAGGTATGCACTCCGTGCGCGGGTCGCCCCGGCTTGCCTGGGTTATATCCTTTGACCGCCTTCTCCTGCTTGCCGTACAGCGGTTTCACCGTACTGTCCAGATCCATCACCCAGGCATGTTCCAGCAAGGATTCGTAAGTATGGCGCAGATGCTTCTTCAACCATTCCCGGCTAACTCCCGGAGCAGCTTGTTTGAAAGCCCGCCGCGCAGAGTCTTCGCTCATCACCTTCTTCATTCCCAGTAACTCAGGATTCACCCCGTCCCAGCGCAGGGCATTGATGTGTGCATAACGGGATTGCCCCGCCAATATGCTCATCAACAAGGTGCCGACGATGTCGACCTGCCTCGGCGCATTGGGGCTTGTATATCGCAACGGACAGTCCGCCAGCAACTCGTCCCACAGGCCGGATGTCTTGAGAAAATCGATGAAGACGGGCATCTGGCCCATGGCCGTCACTGCTGCCGATCCGTCCCATCGGACACGCAGTTTGCCGGCGTAGGTGTCGACTGAGCAGTCCCCCGATTCGGCGGATGATTCGGTCTTTTCCACCTCACCCTTTGGGTGAGTCGCCTTTACTGCCTGATCCAAGCACATGTCCCTTTTTACCAAAGGGTTCCGATGATCGCATTTCTGTCAACTGCCGTTTTTAGGATGATATGTGCTCTGGGCTCGGCTGGTGGGGCTGGTGTCAGCGCTGGAATAAGACAGCGGCATTCCCGCCGGTTTTGTAGTCAGCAGCAGCCATGGGTGGAAGATCAGAACTCCTTTGCGTACGAGGCAACGCCGCCTCGGCATATTTTTCTGTTGACTCAAACTCAGAACTGGTCGGCGAAAGTGGAGGCGTTTGCTGGAGAGCGGCGCCCGCGGGGCTCTCGAGCGATGGACACTTTCCGTAGGGTCAGGTCAATAGGAGAGCCACGATCTCGCTGCCCG
>DASYET010000042.1:0-249310 GCA_036498815.1 Bryobacteraceae bacterium
CCAGAGAGGGAGGTATTCGACAGAGCGGACAAGGCGGCGCCACTACAGAAGCGCACCCGACGATTCCTCTAGAAACCCCTCAACCTACCGGCGGCCGAACACACCCGGCGATAATCCGTGAGTCCCGGCCGCCCCAACGACTTTTTTCGCGATGCCGCGCGGCCCCCTCGCGCGCCAACAGCCCGGTCGGAGCATAAGCGCGGGGACCCCGTCCGTACAGCCGAAGTGTCTCTTCATCCCGGCTCCTGGTACAACCCCAACACATTCCCCGCCGGATCTCGAAACCGAGCCGTGATCTCCGGAGCATCCGCCCCCACCGGCTGCACAATCTCCCCGCCATTCTCGACGACCTTCTCGATCGTCGCCGCCATGCTATCCACCATCACGTAAACCAGCAGCCCCGGAGCCTCCGCCGGCGCGCGCCCCAAAACCCAAGCCCCGCTCACCTGTCCCACCCCATCGTCGAAAGCCGTCCGCCCGTCGCCGCGCGTCCGCACCCTCCACCCGAACACCCGTTCATAAAATTCCGCCGACCTCGCAATGTCCTTCGCGGGCAGCTCGATGTAGCAGATCTTGCCGTTTCCGAGTGTGGGTTCCATCTCGGCATCAGTTTAAAATAAAGTTTCTTGCGCCGTTATCTCACTCCCCTCGCCACGCTGGCCGCCATCGCCGTATTTATCGGCATGCGACTCTGGCGCATCACGGATATGGCGCTCGACGGCGACGAAATCTTCAGCCTCGAACTCGCACGACATAACTGGCACGATTTGTTTCAGAGCGCCATCAATGATGCCATCCATCCGCCGCTCCTTTACATCCTCTTGAAACCCTGGATCGCCCTCGGAGGCGATTCGCTCCTCTGGCTGCGGCTCTTCCCCGTTCTCGCCACCGTTCTCGCGCTCATCCCTGTCTTCTTTCTCTGCCGAAACTTGAAAATCTCGCCCGCCGCGCGCAACCTCGCCATCGTCATCGTCGCCGTGCATCCCTACGCGATGTACAACGCCCAGCACCTTCGCATGTACGCGATGCTGATGCTCCTCGGACTCGTCTCCGCCTGGCGATTCCAGGTCTATTTCGACGACAGCACCCGCCGCAATCTAGCGATCCTCGCCCTCGTCAACGTATTCCTGGTCTACACGCAATACTACGCGTGGTCGATCGTCGGACTCGAATTCATCTACTTAGCTTGGAAACGCCGCAACGTTCTCCCGTTTGTCGCCGCCGCGATTCCCGCCGCGATTCTCTTCGCACCTTGGGCTTACGTCGCCGGCCAAGTCCTGCACGCCCGCGGACTCGCGCAAAACCTCGGCTGGATTCAGCGCCCCACCTTCGGCGAACTGAACTGGTTCTGGGTCGACCTCACCGGTTTCGCCGAATTCCAAGCCATCGGAGTCCGCGGCACCATCTTCGTTCTGCTCATCCTGTTGTTCACCTACCGCCGCGCGCAGGAAGCCGACGTCCACTGGCTGATGCTGCTCTGGATCGCTCCCGCACCGCTCGCCTTCCTGGCCTCGCAATACTTGCCGCAATCCATCTGGGGCCACCGCCATCTGCTCTTCGCCCTCTGGCCCTTCGCGATTCTCTTCGCCGATTCCGTCTGCCGCATGCCGAAGTGGTTCTCGATTCCTGTCATCGCCCTCACCGGAGTCTGGGCCGTCGGCGCCGCGCAATTCCACTCGACCGACAATCGCAAGTTCCCCTACGACACCCTCACTGTGAACATGCTCGAACAGGATCACAGCACCGCGGGCCGAGTGCCTGTCTACGCGATCGATCCCTACCTGCATTACCCCATCGGCTTCTATCTCGACGCCCTGCGAACCAATCGCACTGGCCCGATGCGCGTGCGCCCCGCCAATCTCCAATCCGAAGCCGAGCGCTTCGATTCCATCAAGACCGACAGCATCGATCAAGTAAAAGGCGAGCATTTCTGGGTCGGCTACACCGATCAATCCTGGCACGATCCGAAAACCCCCGTGCAATTGCTCGAAGAGCGAGGCTGCCGGGCCGCCGGCCCCGAAATCAGCGATCGCGATTCTTTTCACCGTGTCATTCTAGTTCCGATGGATTGTAAATGAGCGAGTCCTACGACGCCGTCATCATCGGAGCCGGCCACAACGGCCTTGTCACCGCGGCCTATCTCGCGCGCGCCGGCCGAAAAGTGCTCGTTCTCGAATCGCGTGATCTCGTCGGCGGCTGCGCCGTCACCGAAGAAGTGTGGCCGGGCTATCGGGTCTCCACCGCTTCCTATCTCGTCAGCTTGATGCAGGAAAAAGTAGTCCGCGAGCTGGAACTCGCGAAGTACGGCTACGAAATCATTCCGAAAGACCCCGCCTTCTTCTCGCCTTTCCCCGATGGACGCCACCTGTTCATGTGGCAGGATCGCCAGAAGACTCTTGCCGAAATCGCGAAATTCTCCACCAAGGACGCCGAGGCGTATCCGAAATACGAAGACCACCTGGAGCGCCTCGCGCAAGTGGCGGAATCGCTCCTGCTCACCACTCCGCCCGAGTTCCCTCCGAAAGGCGTCGGCGATTTCATCGACTACCTGAAGCTCGCCGGACGCATGCGTGGCCTCTCTCAGAAGGAGATGGTGGGTCTGGTAAAAATCTTCACGCAAAGCGCCGCCGACTTGCTTGACGAGTGGTTCGAATCCGAGCAGTTGAAAGTAACTCTCGCCACCGACGGCGTCATCGGAGCGAACGGTGGACCGAAATCCGCGGGCACTGCCTACATCCTGCTCCACCATTGCATGGGCGGAGTCAACGGTCACCGCGGCTTGTGGGGCTTCGCCCGCGGAGGCATGGGTGCGGTCTCGAATGCCATTGCGGATTCGGCGCGCGCGAGCGGCGTCACCATTCGCACCAACGCCTCCGTCGCAAAAATCCTGGTGCGTGACGGCCGCGCGCACGGAGTGGCTCTCGCGACAGGAGATGAGATCGCCGCGAAGATGGTCGCCAGCAATCTCGATCCAAAAAAAACCTTCCTCGAACTGACCGACCCGTCAGATCTTCCGGCGGATTTCGTAGACGGCATCCGCAAGTTCCGCATCGAAGGCACTTCACTCAAGATGAACCTGGCGCTGCGCGGACTGCCCGAGTTCAAAGCGTACCCCGGCGCTCCCGGTCCGCAGCACGGCGCGACGATGCACATCTGCCCGTCCGTCGAATACATCGAACGCGCTTGGGACGACGCGAAGTATGGTGCGCCCTCGAAGTCGCCCCTGATTGAGATGACGATTCCCACGATGTACGATCCCACTCTCGCGCCTCCCGGGCATCACATCATGGGAATCTTCTTGCAATACGCTCCCTACACGTTAAAGGACACCAATTGGGATCGGGAGCGCAAGCGATACTCGGAGCGCATCATCGACGTCATCGAAGAGTACTGCCCCAACATCCGCGACATCATCGTGGACTACCAAACCCTCTCGCCTCTCGACCTGGAACGGCGCTTCGGCATCACCGGCGGCAACATCTTTCATGGCGAGATGAGTCTTGACCAGATGTTCGTGCTCCGTCCGCTGGCCGGCTTCGCACGGTACCGGACACCCATTCGCGGCCTGTATCTATGCGGGTCTGGCGCGCATCCGGGCGGCGGAGTCATGGGCGCGCCGGGACACAACGCCGCGCGCGAAATGCTGAAGGACTAACTATGGAAAAACTGCTTACGGAAAAAGTAGTCGTGATTACGGGCGGGAGCTCCGGCATCGGTCGGGCGTGTGCGCTCGCGCTAGCCGCCGAGGGAGCGAAGGTGGCCGTCGGGGCGCGGCGGGAAGCGGAGGGCCAGGAAACCGTGCGCCTCCTCGAGCAGCAGGGCGGGGAAGCGTTCTTCGCGCAAACCGATGTTTCGAATGCGGACCAAATGAAGCGCCTGGTGGACGCAACCGTCGCGCGCTGGGGCCGCCTCGATTGCGCCGTGAACAACGCCGGCATCGAAGGTTCTCCTTTCGTCGCCACCGCGGATTACGACGAACAAGTGTGGGATCAGGTCATCGACGTCAATCTCAAGGGCGTGTTCCTGGCGATGAAGTACGAAATTCCGCACATGGTGAAGCAGAAGGGCGGGTCCATCGTGAACATTTCATCGATCGCCGGATTGATCGGCGGCGTGGGCGGCCCGGGTTATCACGGGAGTAAGCACGGCGTGGTCGGGCTCACCCGCACTGCGGCGATCGAATATGCGCGTGCCGGAGTTCGCGTGAACGCCGTCTGTCCCGCTGTCATTGAAACCGCGATGGCGGACCGTTTTTTCGGCGGCCGCGGCCTCAATCTTGCCGACGTTCATCCTCTCGGCCGCACGGGACGCCCGGAGGAGGTTGCCGACGCCGTGGTCTGGTTGTGCTCCGAACGCTCTTCCTTCGTCACCGGCATCGCGCTTCCGGTGGATGGCGGATTTACGGCGAAGTAAATTCGGTCAAGCTCAGCAGATTGCCGTCGGGGTCCTTGAACCACGCCACTCTCGCGCCGCTCGGCGCGGTCCAGATCCCCAACTCATCATGCACGATGCCGGGATAGCGTTCGAACGCGACTCCTTTTGCCGCCAACTCTTCCGCCGTCGCCGCGATGTTGGGGACGTCCCAACCCAGCAATGTAAAGGGATGCGGCGTCAACGCCGGTACGGGAGTCACGCGCAGCATAATCCCGTTGGCATCGAACACAGTGGCGAAATTATCCTGGCTCGTAAGCGTGAGGCCGAGCGTGTCGCGATAGAACGCAACAGCCCGGTCGGCATCGCGGGTCGGGGCGAAGGCGACAATGTTGCACTTGCTAAGCATGGGTGCACCTCGTAAAAGTCGACGGATACATCAAAGGATGCATCCTCTCAATTTACTTCTTCTCGATGGCCGCGATCAGACCGGTGCGGGCAAGGAAGCTGGTGTCCAACTTACCGGAGACAAAATCCGGGTGTTGCAGGATTTTGTGATGCAGCGGAATCGAAGTGTAAATGCCCTCGACGATGAACATGTCCAGCGCCCGAATCATTCTCGCAGTTGCCACGGCGCGAGTCGAGCCATGGGCGATCAATTTCGCCACGAGTGAATCGTAATACGGCGGGATGACTCCGTCATGATACGCCGCCGTGTCCACGCGGATGCCCGCGCCCCCGGGCAGATTCCAGCCCGTGATGCGCCCGGGCGAGGGGACGAAGGTTTCCGGATGCTCCGCATTGATGCGGCACTCGATGGCATGGCCCTGGAGCTTTAATTCGCCGATCTTCCACGGCAAAATGTCGGTCAGCTTTTCGCCCGCCGCAATGCGGATCTGGCTGGTGACCAGATCGACGCCCGTGACCGCTTCCGTCACGGGATGCTCCACTTGGATGCGCGCGTTTACTTCGATGAAGTAGAGGTTGCCCTGCGCGTCCATCAGGAATTCGACCGTTCCGGCATTGCTGTAGCCGATGCCTTTGAGCGCCACGCGGAGTCCGTCGGAGATGCGCTTGCGTAACTCCGCGCTCACGGCGGTGGAGGGCGCTTCTTCGATCAGTTTCTGATGGCGGCGCTGAATGCTGCACTCGCGCTCACCCAGAACTTCGATGTTGCCGTGCTCATCGCCCAACACTTGAAACTCGATGTGGCGCGGATTCTCGACCAGCTTCTCCATGTAAACGTCGCCGCAGGAGAACGCCGCGGCGGCTTCCGCTTGCGCTTGCGCCAGCATCGGCAGCAAGTCTTCTTCGCGGCGCACCATGCGCATGCCGCGTCCGCCACCGCCGGCCGACGCCTTCAGCATCACCGGGTACCCGATACCTTGTGCGGTCTCCAACGCTTCTTCCGCGTTTTGCAGGATGCCTTTGGAGCCCGGTAGAATCGGCACGCCGGCCTCGTCCATCACGCTGCGCGCAATCTCTTTGAGGCCCATGCGGCGGATCACTTCGGGCTTAGGGCCGATGAACTTGAGTCCGCTGGTCTCGCAGACCTCGGCGAAGTCGGCGTTCTCGGAAAGGAAACCGTAGCCGGGATGAATCGCATCGGCGTTGGAGATTTCAGCGGCGCTGATCACGCTGGGAATATCCAGGTAACTGCGCGCGGACTTCGCGGGTCCTATGCAGATGGCCTGGTCGGCGAAGCGCACGTGCAGGCTGTGGCGGTCGGCTTCGGAATACACCGCGACCGTTTTGATGCCGAGGTCTTTGCAGGCGCAGATGACGCGGAGAGCGATCTCTCCGCGGTTGGCGATCAGGATTTTTTGAAACATGACGGCGCCGTTACCGGGGCACGATGGCGAAGAGTGCCTCGCCATACTCCACCGGACGGCCGTTCTCGACAAGTTTCGCGGCGACCACTCCGGAGACTTCGGCGTTGATTTCGTTCATGAGCTTCATGGATTCGATGATGCACATGACCGTGTCGGGCTCCACGTGATCGCCGATCTTGACGAACGGGGCAGAGCCGGGAGCGCTGGATTCGTAGAACGTTCCGACGATGGGGGATTTCACAAGGACTTGCGTCGAGTCGGGCTCAGCGGCTTTCGCGGGTGCTGCCGCGGCCGACGCGGAATGATCCACCACGGGGGCCGCCGCGGCGGCTTGGGGAGCGAACTGCATCGCCACCGGCTCTCCGGCTTTGCGGAGGCGAAGGCGGTCCTTGCCGCGCTGAAGCTCCATCTCGCCTATACCGCTCTCGTTAAACAGTTCGAGCAGTTCCTTGATTTCTTCAATGGTCATTAAAGGTTGACAAACTCCTTGGGCGTGGGCGTGAGGATTTCGCAGCCCTTCTCAGTGACGAGCACGGTGTCCTCAATACGGACCCCGCCGATGCCGGGCAGATAGGCTCCGGGCTCGATGGTGATGGCCATGCCGGCGCGCAGCTTGGTCTTGTCTTTCTTTCCGATGCGCGGGGCTTCGTGGATTTCGAGTCCCAGGCCGTGGCCGGTGGAATGAATGAATGCTTTATCCAGCTTGTGGCGCTTGAGTACGTCGCGCGCGGCGGCGTCTACTTTCGTGACCGCGATGCCAGGGCGCACGGCGTCGATCGCGGCGAGTTGCGCTTCGAGGACGGCCTTGTAGAGATCGCGAATGCGCGGCGGCGGAGGCCCCATATGCACCATGCGAGTCATGTCGCTCGCGTAGCCCTCGAGGGTCGCGCCCATGTCGATCAGCAGAAGTTCGTTGGCGCCCAGGCGGCGGATCGATGGGTGCGCATGCGGCAGCGCGGAGTTCGGTCCGGAGGCCACGATGGTATCGAACGCGGGCTTTTCCGCGCCCAGGGTACGCATCTGAAAATCCAGCTCCGCGGCGATTTCCAATTCCTTGAGGCCGGGTTTCAACCGGCGCAAAGTGCGGGCTAGCGCTTCGGAATTAAGCAGGACGCTGCGGCGGATCAGGCCGATTTCCGTGGCCGATTTGACGGCTCGCATCTCCTCGATGGTGCCGGGGAGGGGCTTCAGTGTGGCACTCTTCGGAAGCGCTTTCTGGAGCTGCGTGTACTGGTCCAGGTTGATCCACGCCGGTTCGATGCCAATCTTGCGGAACTGCTTGCGCTTAAGGAGGTCGGCCGCTGCTTGGATCAGGGGCTTTTTGGAGATGTGGACCTTGCAGGTGATGTTCGCCTGTGCGTCCGAGGCGTACCGGGGATCCGTGAAGAAGTGGGCTTCGGACGGAGTCAGAAGCACCAAGCCGTTGGAACCCGCGTATCCGGTGAGATAGCGGATGCTGGCGGGCGAAGAAATCAGCAAGGCCTCGATTTGGAGAGCTTCCAGCTGCCCGGAGGCCGTGCGGCGGCGCTGTTCGGTTTCCGTCAAACTACTAGTTTAGCGGAAGCGGGCACCGGGAATCATCTTCCCTGATGCGCCCCATCACCTTCCCTGATCTCAAGCGCGTTAGCTGCCGGTGTTCTTGGAATTGAACATCACAGAGGCCACCTTCGAAAAGATCTTGCTGATGTTGGTGGCGACGCCCGGCATGATGGCTCCGGCGGCAACGGCGACAAAGCCGGCCATCAGGGCGTATTCGATGAGGTCCTGGGCGTTTTCATCGACCCAGATACGCAATTTGAGAAGTCGGGTCATACGTAGACCCATGATACGGGCGGGGTAGGCTCCTGACACTTAGCGGCAGCACCTATTGGGTTCGGATCTAAACCTTAGCGGAAGGTCCGGTTTCGGACTACCGAATGTGGAACAAAAGGGAGGTGGTGGCTTTCGAAATGCGCTCCGTGGGATTGTCTAACGTGTCGACGTCGAACGGGCGGCCGATGCGGTTTCCGGCTAAGTCTTCTAAAGTCATGTCGATGACCAGGTTGTAGTCGCCGGATTTCCAGGGCTGGGCGGGCTGGAATCGCCACTCGGTTTCGCCTTGGGTCACGGAGGACGTGCCGGGCACGTTGGGGACGGTGAAGACGTGCTGGAGCAGCGCGTAGTCGAGCGGACGATCGAATTTGATGATGAGCGGATCGCTGGTGTTCTTGGCCGGCTCAGTGATCTTCCAGAGTTTGAGGTCGATGCCTCGGCGTTCGGCGGGGCCGACGGTGAAGGTACGGCGGAAGGTCTCGGCGAGGGGGCGGCCGTGACCATCGGGGAGATCGGCGTCAATCACTAGCGTGTAGCGGCGGCCTTCGGTGAGGACGGGGCCCATGGATTCGTTGATGCCGACGCCGCGCTTGATGCGGCCGGGGTCGAAGAGGAGTGTAAGGCGCTGGAGGTCGCGATCCCAGAGTTCTTGGGGCAACTCGATGAAGGGGAGCGTGGCGGGTTTGCCGGTCTCGTCGATCAGGTGGATTTTCGGCCAGACGTCGCCTCGCTGCATGGGTTCGGAGAAGGTGACGTAGAGTTTGAGCTCGTTGCTGGGGATGGTGGGTGAGGTCGGATAGACCGCGGCGACTCTGGTGGGCGGGTCGGTGATGGCGACGGCGGCGGTCTTCAGGATCGCGGTGGTCTTCTCTCCGCGGGCGGGGATGACGGTGACGCGATAGGTCAGACCGGCGGTGAGGGGGAAGCGTGGACGGAAGACGAGCGTACCGTTCTCAAAGGCGGAGGAGCCGAACAGAGAGGTATCTTGGCCGTCAATGACAACGATGACGTCGGGGAGCGGTCCGGTTGAGTCGAGGCCGGTGACTTTGAAGAGTCCCCGGTCGAGTTGGATGATAGGGCTCGCCGCGCTGAGTGTCAGGGACACGAGCAGCGCGGCGAGCGGTAGTTTACGGATACGCAAGATTACGGAAGAGCGATGGTCTTCAGATCCGACACGCCGTTGTTGCTGCTGAGCACCAGGGCGTTGTTGTTGTCATAGAGCTGCAGGTGCTGCACGCCCTGCCATGCGTCGACGTGTTCGAAGGGCACGCCGGTGATGTCGGTGGGGGCGGTGATGGATTTGTAAGTATCGAGGTGCGCGGCGTCCACCTTCAGGACTCCGTGACGGTTGTTGGCCATCAGGATGAAGGGCTTGCCACCTTTGTTATACGCGATCATGTCGAGCGGCACGTTGCCCGCGCCGAACTCGGCGATGGTGGTGCCCTTCACTTTGGCTCCGCCCTTGAGCTCGCTGACCGGGATCTTCACGAGCGGGGTGCAGGTGTAGGCGGCCAGGATGTACTGCTGGTTGTTGATCGTGTAGGGCACGAAGGTGCGCACAGGCGAGTTGGTTTCATAGCGGCCGTGAGACCCGTGATACATCTCGATGTTCGCGCCTTTGTCGGCAGCGGCGGCTTCGAAGGGGAACGGGATGCTGCGCATGTTGGACTGGAACTCTTCATTCGACAGACCGGCGACCAGCACCTTGCCGCTCATGTAGCGGACTTCGGTGATGGAATCCATACGCTGGTTGCCTTTGGCGGTGCCACCGCCAGAGCTGGCGGCGTTGGGAAGCGCGGCTGCGGCGTACTTGACGTTATCGAGATTCACTTCGGAGAGCTTGCCGGCGGCGTCGAGCTTGAGGAGCACGGCCATGGCGTCGGCGCCCTTGCCGCGCGAGACGGAGATATAGACGTTGTGCGAAGTGGGGTTGACGGCGATGTCGCGGATGGCGATTTGATCGGGCATGGTGCCCAGCGCTGCCGCGATTTTCGCGTCGACGCCGGCGATGTTCACGGAGGCTCCGGCGGAGGCTTTCGTGTCGCCGGTGTCCAGCGCGATGATCTGGGCGCCGAGCGAATCGCCGATGAAGAGGACTCCGTCGGGTCCGAAGGCGAGCGGGCCGGCGGACTTAAGGTTGGCCTTGCCGGTGGTCATGCCCGTGGTAGCAGGCGGCGCGGCGACGAGCGCGACGGCCAGCGAAAGGGGCAGGGCGAATTTGAGAAACTTCATGGGGGTTCTCCTTTGTCTGGCCCGCCTCGGGAGGTCGTGGCGAACCTTTGTAAGGAATAACACAGACGGGGGTGGAGGGGAAGGGCGGGGGGAGGCACTACGATTCGTTCAGGTTATCTTCGGCGATGTTCGCTCCCAGGAAAATTTCGCCTGTCTCTGCGATGCGGTGTAATTGAAGGGACGTTTTGCTGCCGAGTAGATCCATCGGCGCGAACGAGGCGACCTCGGAGATTGAGGTGTTGGTTTGGACGTTTCTATATCCGGTAACTTCAATAAGGGGAATCGTGGTGGTCTTGATCTGCAGTAGTCCTATAAACACAATGTAGCGAACCCGCACGGGCCTTGCGTCGGTGTCAATGACAAAATGGTCATCGTCCTTGTCATATTCCACGTTCAACTGAACGGGTTTCCCTGGGCTCGCCGCCGTGACGTCTTGAAATAGACTACCAGCCGTGTTGACAACGTAGACGAACGCATTTACCAACGACACGCGTTCACCAGTCTTTGACGATCGAAGGATCGGCGCGTCGAGAGATGCGTTGGCTAGTACCGACTCGAGTGCGCGCTTGATGTCGTTTGGCTGCGTCTCGTCCACGATGATGGTGGCACTCGCTAGATTTGAGACTTGATTGATCCAGATCATGCCCTGAAATCCGCACTAGTGTTTGAACTCTTCCGGACTCAGCGCAGCGACCTCTCGAAGTTCAATCCCTTGCGATCTGGCAAAGTCAACCGCCCCGGGCGCGAAGCCGGTAGTGGAGACAGCTGTGACTTTGTTGAATCCAAAGCGTGTGCGCCTGCCGACCAGTTGTTCGATCCAAGATCCGGGAGCCGGGCCTTGGCTCGGGCGGTCACGGCATTCGATCAACCAATGGATTTCAGTCGAGCCAAATTTGCCTAATACTTCAACGTCAAACTCCGCAATCTGAATTCCTTCATCGTTGAATACGCCCTTATTCGTGGACACATTCAAGCCCGGAGCCTTGAGCGTTTGCTCGACGAACGCTACGAGAGCCTCGAGATTCTTGCCGTTTGACGCCATTCGCCGGGCCGTGAGTGTATTGTATCGTTATGTGATGCGGTGGCCTGTCCGGATTGCCGACAAATCGGCCTACTTTATGCTGGACATTGCGAGTGCACGGGCATTCTGGAGGCAGAGTGAAGAGGTTGCGGTGGGCGGAAGAAAAGGCTGGAACGCAGCCGTCCGAGGCGGTGATGGTTGTCCCTCACGAATGCTGGCCAGGGTGCCGGAACCGATCGGGAAAGCCGCCGCGTTAGGCGAGTTGGTGGGAGGATAGGGATATGAGCGAAGCACGCCAACACGCGCATGAGCTGATTGACCAGATGCCCGAGGCCGGGCTTGCGGCCTTGGTCGGGTTGTTGGAAAGAATGGTCGATCCGGACTTCGAAGACGAGGAAATCAGCGCGGAAGAGGCGGAAGCGGTGCGGCGGTCTCGCGAATGGTTTAAGCACAACGATGGCATCCCGTTTGAGGACGTTGTGGCGGAACTTGGCTTCACGATGGAGCAGATCCGGAGTTATAAGGACCCCGGTTGAGACGCATCGTCTTTTCGGACGAGGCGAAGAGCGATATTCGCATCATCCCGCGGCCCGTTGCGATGAACGTTCTCGCGGCAATCCATCGTCTGGCCGATAGCGGCGCAGGCCGCATAAAAATGCTGCGAGGGCAGGAAGGGGACAAGCGACTCCGCGTTGGCGATTTCCGTGTGCGGTTCACCGAGGACGCCGAGGAGATCCTTATTCACACAGTGAAGAATCGCAAAGACGCGTACCGATGAGAAACTTTTCGACTTCCGAATGTCGGTGACGTTTGATGCGATCCGGCGTTGGATCTCATCGCGCAGATCGTTGGGTGCCGGGCTTCACTTATCGGACCAAACCGCCATTTCATTTCCGGAGGGGTCGGTGAAATGGAAACGGCGGCCGCCGGGGAACGCGAAGATTGGCTTCACGATTTGTCCGCCGGCGGAGCGGACTTTCTGCTCACTCAGCTCCAGGTTGTCGCTGTAGAGGATCGCGAGAGGGGCGCGGGTGTGATCCGGAACGCCGTTGATGCCGCCGGATTCACGGTCGCCACCGGTGTAGGTGAAGCCGGCGTAACTGGGGCCGTAGTCGGTGAAGTTCCACTCGAACGCGGCGGCGTAGAAGTTCTTGCTGGCCGCGAGGTCGCTGGAGGGCAATTCGAAATAGTCGATGCGGTTGTGTTGGCTCATGGCTGATCTTATCTCTACGCTTCAGTTCGCGGAGGGCTTCTCGATGTGGTCGATGACGTAGGACTCTACTTTGTCTTTTTGCGATTCCAGTTTTAGGCCGAGTTTCTCGAAGACCTCGTAGATGGTTGGCAAGTCGGCGGCGGCGGGCGGGGCGGAGGACAGGTCCATCGGCTGCCAGACGGGCGTGTCGATGCGGTAGAGTCCGGTGAGTCCGGTTTTATCGACGAACGGGCGGTCGGTCCAGTTCTGCACGTAGCTGACGATGTCGGTGGTGGTGACGGCGCGGGCGTGGATGGTGCGGACTTGGCCTCCCCGGAAGCTGTGGCAGGCGGTGCTGGGAGTTTCGGGCGCCGTGAGGAAGGGGCCTTCGGGGCAATCCTTTTCGGCGATGTCCGCGGCCTGAAGTTTCGGGCCGCCTTTGGCCACTACCAGTGCGTAAATCGGCATTTCCTTCGCCTCAGTGCGGAGCTTGAGCTTGAAGCGGTCTGCCAGGAGCGCTTGCAGCATCAGCCGCATTCTCGCGTTGCGCTCGGGGGCTGGCAAATCGAGCGGAAGGGAGGCAATGGCTTGAATGTCCAGAGCGCCGCCTCGTGTGCGGAGCCAGTCGGGGCCTCCAGTGAGGCGGCTCCCGCGGTTGGGGAGAAGATCGTAGGCGGCGGCGATGACGGCGAACAGCGATCCCTTGGAGACGAACCTGCCGTTGGGAAGGAACTGCGGTGAGATGAATTCTTCGTCAGCGGAGGCGTGAGGCCGCACGGACGCGACGTCAAATTGGACGGGAGTCTGGCTGAGCGCACTGTTTGACGCGAGAAACGGAAGAATTAGGGCGAGGACGGTGGCGGAGCGCATCAAAGTTCCTGCCTCACTGCATGAGTGCAAGGCGGAGGTCTACCTGGGCTGCCGTGCCTGTCTCGATCTTAACCCGTTTACCGTCGCGCGCGAGGGCGGCGGTGAACGCGGGGGTGAGCGGGTCGATGCGCGAACCGGCGGCAAGAGCGACGGCCGTGTAGGAGCCGGGGGGCAGATCGGGGAGGGAGAAAGCTCCGCTCGAATCGCAGCGGGCGGAGAAGCCGGTGACGGCGTCAAGACTAGGGTCCGCCATCAGCAGGACCATCGAGTTGGGACCTTTTTCCACCATGCCATGGAAGCTGCCTCCGCCGGATTTGTAGATCATTTTGAGCGAGGCCGGTCCGGACAGTTCCACCACTTGACCCAGCACGTCGCGGCCGTCGAGCAGTGCCGCGGCGGCGTAGAATCCGGGAGCGGCTCCGAAGCCGATGGTTCTGCCTTCGCCGATGAAATAGCGTCCGGGGGACAAATGGATTTGCTGGGGCTGTCCCGGCTCCCTGGTCGGGTGGCGCGAGGGTTCCGGGTCGGCTTGCGGATCGAGCGGAATGACACTCGCGAGGGAGAACGGCGTCGGAGGATCGGTGTGAGGCGCATCGCCCCAGTCGGCCGTCACGGACAGATCGAACGGTTGCGCGAGGCGGATCTCGACGTTCCGAATCTCGCTGGTATCCGCGCCGCGGGCGGAGACGCTGACTTTCGCGGATCCGCTCTGGATCTCATTGCCATGCAGCCTCTCGGCGAAGCGCAGGATGGTGGCTCTCACGTTCCACTCGCCTTCCATCACCGGAGGAAAGGCGAACGTTCCGTCGTTGGCGGTCTCGACGGGCTGC
The DNA here is from genome assembly GCA_036498815.1 of Bryobacteraceae bacterium. Classification (GTDB taxonomy): domain Bacteria; phylum Acidobacteriota; class Terriglobia; order Bryobacterales; family Bryobacteraceae; genus Palsa-187. The sequence continues at coordinate 14,161 of DASYET010000042.1, forward strand.
GCGGCGGTCACGGCTTGCGGGAGGCTGCTGGGGATTCCGCGAACCAGCGACACGGGAGAACGTTCGGCGTGTTCGATGACGACGGTGGCGGTAGTCGCGGGTTTTCCGTCCACTCCGATGACGGCGCCGCGGATGGCGCGCGCGGGCGCGGTTCGCAGACGGATGTCATAGACGGCATCGATGCCCGCAACGGTGATTTTCTGGGCTTGGGCGCTGTCGATGACGGACGGGTAGTACGTGGTCACGATGCGGGTACCGTCCTTGACGGCGCCACCGGACGGTTGTGGTTTCGGAGCGGCGGAAAGAGTAAAAAAGTTGCCGGGCTGCACGGTCTTGAACATGAACTCGCCGTTTGAGTCGGTGGTGGTCGCGGCCGGGCCGAAGGGAAGGAGCCTGACAGAAACTCCGGGGGCGGGGTTTCCGTCCGGATCGAAGACGCGGCCGCGCAGGCTGGCGAACGGCGTCATCGGGAAATCGAGCGTGGAGTCGCCGGAGACTGCAACGGTGGGGGAGTTGACGACCAGAAATCCCTCGGCGGAGTTTTCGAAGATCAAGTACGGTCCATCCGGAACGTTGTTGATGCGGAAGGCGCCCGCATTGTCAGTGGAGGCGCGGAAATCCGCGGTACTGCAATAGATCTTTTCGCCGGGGTAGGCGCACATGCGGAATTTCGCGCCGGGGATGGGCGCGCCGTTGGCGCTATTGATCACGTGGCCGGCGAGAGATCCGGCTTGCAGCGTGCTGAGTGAGAGTGCGCCGAGCAAGAACGCGGAGAGCGCGGCCAAGGACGAGACTCGATGGCGTGGCGTCATCGCAAGATAGACGTAGCCTATCAGAAAATGTGGCGATTTGCGTGTTATTTGCCGACCATGTGTTCCATGCCGCGGTTGTTTTCGATGCAGGCGTATTCCAGGATTTCCGCGTCGGGCATCAGATTCAGGTGGAGGTTGATGGGCCACGGCTTCGAGTAGGCTTTGGTATCGGTCATGGTGATGTCGAGGTCCAGGTGGCCGAAGTCGATGCGGTGGAAACGTTCGGTGACATGCAGAGCATCAGTGGCGGGAGTGCCGAACAGGTCGAGCCAGGCGTCGTCCTTGAGGCCGATGGTTTCGACGACGAACGTATCGCCGTCCCAGGCGCCGACGGAGTAGCCGAGAAAATTCGGGTTGGGATCTTGGGGAAGCGCGCGGCCATCGATGAAGATTTGACGATATTCGATGTTGTACTCGTGAAGAATTGCCGTGAGGCCGGGAGTCTGGATGATTCTACGCGGTGTGGGGATGGTGTCGAGGGTGGGGACTCCGGCGGGCGTGCAGCGGGCGATGGGGCTGTCCTTGCCTTCGCTGTCGAGGCGCTGTTTATAGAGGGCGGCGGCCCAGGGTTGGAACGGGATTCCGGCGGGCTTGAGGTCGATGCCGATGTCGTCCCAATAAGCTTCGGTGCGGAGCATCCAGAGGCCGGAGAGGTCCGGCTTGCCGTCGGCGGCGCGGGGAGTTTTCGCCGTGAGGTCGGGCTTGCCGTCGGGCGTCCGCGGGATGCCGGGGGTGCGGGGGGAGATCCACTGGGCGGACAAGGACGTGCCTGCGAGAAAAAACACAGCCGCAGCGCGGCAAGAGTGGAGCACGAGCGTGAGACGGCAGGTGCTCCGATGCGGTTACGGATTAATTTTCGCTGGGATGCTCGACGTGGTCGATGACGAGGACATCGACGGGGCCTTTGGAGGATTCGAGGCGCAGGCCGAGTTGCTCTTGGAGAGCGGTGAAGAGCGAGGGTCCATTGGGATCGGGATGAGGCACGTCGGGAGGAAGAGGGCCGAAGATCTCGTCGTCGGGGCCGCCGGGGTCGGGCGTATATGTGAGTTCGAAATCGTATTTGCCGGTGAGGCCGGTTTTGTCGATGATGTTGCGGCCCAATCGCTGCGCCAGAAGGTTTGCCAAGGCCGTGACCGGCATGTTAGTGCCGACCAAACCGCTGAGGCCCTTGGCAAAAATGCCTTGGCGTCCGTTGGCGTCGGGGCCGGCACTGTTCTTGAGTTTCGCTCCGCCTTTGGCGACCACCAGCTCGTACACCGGCAACGTTCTGGATTCGCGATGGAGGGCGAGTTTAAAGCGGTCCTTCAGCAGGGACTGGACCATCAACCGCATGCGCTCCTGGCCCCCGGTGTTGGGGGAGACGGGCGGCTCCGCCTTGGTTTCTATCGTGAATCTTTCCGTGGTCATCCAACTCGGTGCGCCGGTGATCTGGTGGTCGCGGACGCCGTACGCATCCCCCAGGATGATCTTTAACGGGGCGTTCGTGGCGAAGTATTGGCCGCCGCGTACGCCGACTCCAAATTGAGCGGAACCCGGTTCGCCGGGTTTGATCGTGGCGACTTCGAAGGATGGCCACGGACCGGTCTGCGACTGGGCCAGAATCCGAGGAGCGTTCAGGATACCGATTGCGATGGGAGTCGCGATCGCGAGGACGCTTGATGCTGCGAGGAGCAGACGCTTGGCCCGGGTTAACTGGAGACGCAGAGGATTCGCGAGGATGGCTTCGATGCGCCGGCGGAGATTGGAGCCGGAGATTCCGGAGACGCAGGCGACGGGGGATTCCAAGTAGAGCTCGCAGACTTTGAGGATGCCTTGGGCGTACGTGCGTGGCTCATTGCCGAGGAGCAGGACTTCTTCATCGCAGGCGCGCTCGCGCTCTTCCGTAATCCGCTTGCCGAGCCACCAGACCAGCGGGTAGAACCAGAACAGGGTCTCGACGAACATTTGAACCGTCGCGATGAGATTGTCGCGGTGGCGCACGTGGCAGAGCTCGTGCGCGAGGACGGTGTTCCATTGTTGTCTTGTGAGATGGTCCAGGATGCCGTCGGGCAACAGCAGAGTGGGTCGCAAGACGCCGAAGACGCCGGGTTCGAGGAACGACGGCGAAGAGATGGTGCGGAGGGGTAGGCCGAGGTGGAGGGGCGATCCGGCTCGGACGAAGACGATGACTCCCCGGTAGCGAAGCCACCAGGAGAAGGCGAAGCCGAGGAAGCCGAGAGTCCACACGGCGGCGAGGATCGCAGGAAGGAGAGACGGCGCGGACGGTACTGTGGAGAGCAGAGGGGGCGTGGTTACGGCGAAGGGCTGGCTTACCTGATCGAGGGTCTGGTTGAGCGTGAGCGAACCGTCGATCTGCGGGGCCGGGGTTGTCGAAGGGAAAGGAAGATGACTGCCCCAGGTCATGAGCAGGGAAAACGGGACGAGGAACTTCCACGATGCGGCGACCCAGACCCAGTGCCGCACTCGCGCGGGGCCGTTTCGGAGCGCCAGGGTGAGCAAGGCGGCGGCTACGGCGAACAGGGTCGATTGCCAGAGGTGATTGGCCAGCGGCGCGAGAGATTCGGGGATCATTTGGATTGCTCCTTTCGCTTGTGTTCTTGTCGCTCATGTTCGTGAAGAAGTTTTTCGGCGTCCCGAACGTCATCGTGCGTGAGAGAGCCGGATTCGATGAGGTGGGCGATGATGGGGCGGGGCTTGCCGCCGAACAAGCCGAGGAGATCGTCGATCAGCTTCCGCTGGGCGGCGTCGCGCGATACGGCGGCTTCAAAGATGAAGGCGGTGCCGATTTTCTTGGTACGGTGGAGGGCCTTCTTCACTTCCAGGCGGTACACCATCGTCTGCACGGTGGTGTAGGCGGGACGGTTGCGGGACGGGAAGGATTCGTGAATTTCGCGGATGGAGCAGGGGCCTTTAGTCCACAGAGCTTCCATGATCTGGAGTTCGAGCTTGCTGAGTTTGGGGTGCTTCATCGGCGTGAACTACTCATGTACGCCAAGTTACTACAAGTGTGGTTCTATGGCAAGAACTATTTCGAGGGCGGCGATTAATTTGCGGAGGGGCGCTCGATGTGATCGATGACGAGGACGTCGACGGGGCCTTTGGAAGGCTCCAGTTTGAGGCCGAGTTGTTCCTGGAGGGAGGTGAAGAGGGAGGCGGTGCGCGGATCGTCGTCGGGTGCGGTGTCGCCGGAGGGGGCCTGGCCGGAGCCGGGGGTGTAGCGGAGATCGAGATCGAAGCGGCCGGTGAGTCCGGTTTTGTTGACGACGGGGCGGCCGAGGGGTCCGGCGAGCAGGTTCACGATGATGGTCATGGGCACGGCTTTTCCGGCGAGTCGGCCGGGGGCGAGTTCGGAGGGTCCTCCTCCGGTGGTGGGGCGGCCGTCGGGGGAGCCATTGGGAAAGTCGCCGGCCCAGGGGGATTGATCCTTGGAGGGTTTCATCTTGAGGCCTCGGCGGGCTACGACGAGGTCGTAGACGGGGAGCTGCTTGGTTTCGTGATGCAGGGTGAGATGGAAGCGGTCGGCCAGGAGCGACTTGAGCATCGCGAGCATCTGGGGGGCGGAGGCGGGCTGCGCGGGCTTGGCGTCGATATCGAATTTCTCGGAGGAGATCCAGGCGGGGCCGGCGATTTGAAAATCTTTGACGCCGTACGCAATTTGGATCCAGCCAAGGGCGGGGATGTTGCGGCCGGAGAGGACGGCGCCGGCTCCGCCGCGGTAATCCATGGGGTCATTGATGACGTTGGGTTTGACGGAGGCGACTTCGAATTTGGGGTCGGGGGATTGCGCCAGGAGAGGTAGCGTGGCGAGCAGGAGGAGACGGCGCATGTGGGGAGCATAGCAAGCCTGGGGCCGCGCGGGAGCGGGGAGATGGCGAGAGTTGTGGAGGGAGAGTTGTGGCGCGGACCGCACGGGTGGGCGGGATTGGCTCGGCGCGGTTAGTTTTCGGACGGGGTTTTCTCCAGGTGATCGACGACGATCATTTGGGTGGGGAGCTTGCGCGCGTCGAGTTTGAGGCCGAGCTTTTGGACCGCGGCGACGAGGGCTTGCTCCATGGGGTTTTGAGGCGGAGGCGGCTGCCCTCCGGCGGCATTGGAGCGAAGCTCCGCCATAGCGTCTTCGAGCGAGAGGTCCAGAGAGAGCTGGAAGAAGCTCTTGGATTGCGTCATGTCGACGACCTGTTGCTCGACGATGGAAGTCAACAATGTGGCTAATTGCGCGCAATTGATCTTAGGGGCTTCGAGATGCAAGCCTGGGGCACCGAGGCCGCCATGTTGCACTTGCGGCAGGAGCCGCACGGTGGGGAAGTTGGGACCGCTGACAACGCCTCCGCCATCGGGGGTTCGGGTCATGTGGATGATGCTGCCGCCCGCAGGTGCGGTTTGGGTGAGGAGCGGAGCGGCGGAGGGATCGGGGGGCGGGAGCAGCGAAGGGACCGCGGCATCGGCGGAGACTTCGGTGGCTTTGATGCCGCCCTTCGCCACGGTGAGCGCATAGCCGGGTTGGTCCTTGGTTTCGCGATGCACAGTGAGATTGAAGCGGTCGGCGAGGAGCGCTTGCAACATTTCGGGGACCTGCTCTTCGGTGGCGCCCTCCGGGATTTTCGCGACGATGTCGAATCGGGTGGAGGTCATCCAGGCAGGTCCGGTGATCTGGCCGCGGCGGACGCGGAAGGCGAGTTGGAGGAGGTCGTTAAGAGACGTCCCGCCGATGTCGACTCGTCCACGGTCGATGGTCATCCCTTGGTGGAGTTTTCCGGCGCGGGCGAGTTCGACCGTGGGCTCCGGGGCGACGCGGACGGAGGCCACTTCGAATTGAGGTCCGGCGGCGCGGAGGGGGGCGAGGCTCAGGGCGGCGGTGAAAATCCAGCGCGCGTTTCGGCTCAATTTCATGGATGTTTGCAGTATATACGGAAAAATCACGCGGGGAGTTCGGAGTATGATCGAGGGGAGGTGCGCATGCAGATCCTGCGAACGATGGCTTGCGTGGTGGGGACGATGGCGCTGAGCGCGGTTATGGCTCGGGCGCAGAGCGATGTTGTGACGACGTACGACGGGCAGCAGGCGTTCTTTTCGTCGTACGGACGATTGCCGGGCTCGACAGACCAACCGCTCTGGACGACGGTTTATCAGTATTCGGGCGGGGCTTGGACGGCGGTGGCGCATTCGACGGATCGGAATAATGTGACCAAGCCGTTTGTTTCGGGCGATGGGTCACTGGTGGGATGGGTGACGGGTCCTCGGGGGGAGACGGGGCCGAGTAACCCGACAACGCTGTTCGTCTCCAGTCTGTCGGGCGTGGATCCGCAGAAGATCAAGATCTATCCTTTGGCGTGGGGGCTCAGCTCGAATGGAAGATTCCTGGCGACTCCGGGTTACGCGTTCGGCTTCACTCCGTTGCCGCCCGCGGTGGAGGATCTGACGACAGGTCAGGTGTGGAATCCGATCGGGTCGTCGAGCGATCCGTACACGACGTTTGTTCCCACACCGGCCACCGACGGGACGTTGATCGGGATGAGGGTAAGTTCTGGGCCGGGTTCGAGGAGCACTTTGATCCGGTGGCGGCCGGGGGAGGATGTGGCCGGGCTCGTGACCGCGCCGAGGATGCAGGGGCTGTCGCTCAGCGCAAATGGGAGGGCCGCGGCGACGCTCACGGAGCAGGCGGACTATTCGGTTCAACTGCAATGGGTTGACTTGGACACCGGAAATACGCAGGTGTTCTTGTCGCAGCTTACGAATCCGAATACGGATGCGTCTCCGGCTGTGAACACGTCGATCAGCGACGACGGAAATCGGGTGCTGTACTTTTTTTACAACGAGGACGCTGCGCCGCAGGTGTATTTATGGGATCGGAGTAGCGGGGCGACGATGACTCTGGCGGGGCTGGCGGAGGGCGCGGTGTCGGCGACGATTAGCGGGAACGGCGGGTTTGCTTGGGTGGCGACGAAGACGAACCGACTGGTGCGGGTGGACTTGAATGCGGGCGGAGTCGAGGAGATTCTCAGTGCATTCCCTACCACGATGACGCAAGACACGACGGTCTTCCCGTCGACGCAGGTGACGGGGTTCGCCGTGCCGGGGTCGGCGGTTCGGATGGTGGGGAGCGGTCCCATTGCGGGGGAGCATTTTATCTCCGGCGGCTTGGAGTTTCCGATTCTGCCGGCCGACCAGGTCACTTCCGGGCCCTTCCTGGCTCCGACGACGCTGGTTCAAGCGCCCTGGGAGTTGAGCGCGCAAACCCCCGCAACTGGAGTTGCGTCGCTCCCGATGGTGCTGCGGAAGGACGGCTATCCTTTTGAGCTTCCGTTGAGCTTTGGCGCGACGAGTCAGGTGACTCCGGTGCTTCAGCAAGCGCCGAGCGGGAATTTCTTGGTGAAGGCGGTGCCGTCGGATTTTTCGTACGCGATCGACGCGGCGCATCCGGCGGTGGCGGGGTCGACGGTTGTGGTGTGGATGACGGGGCTGGGTCCGCTGGATCGTCCGGTGGCGACGGGGGCGGTGGGGCCGGCGAATCCTCCGGCGCATCCGCTGGCGCATTTGGAGTGCGGACTTGCCGCGGGCGGGGGGCCGGCGTGGCGGGGGCTGGAGTTGCCGTTCATCGGGTACGCTCCGGGGCTGGTGGGCGTGTATCAGGTGAACATCAAGATTCCGGCGGACTGGCCGACGAGTACTCCTTATCTCGATTGTTATTCGGGCGGGCGGATTACTATTTTGAATTTGCCCGTCGCGGCGGCTCAGTAGCCGCCAGGCGTTTGTGGCAGGCGGCGTTGGCGGCTTTGACGAGTTGCTTGAGGCCGGGTTGTTGGAGGTCTTGAAGGACGCGAAGTGGCACGTGGCGGTGGAGTTTTCCGGCTCCGGCCAGGAGGCCGCGTGGGTCGGGGAGGGCGGCGCTGAAGGCGATGCCTAGTTTTACGCCGGTCTTACTCAGGAGCAGGGTGCAGGCCATTCCTTGGTAACCGGTTCCGTGGCTGTACGCTAGCATTTTTGCGGATTCGTCGACGGCTTCGCTGGCGTTGGGCAACCACTCACGCAGCGTTTCTCTCGCGGCGCGGGCTAACGTTTGCACGGGTTCCGGATAGGTCTGGAGGAGTTTATCGATCGACGCGTTCTGCGGTGCGGGCTTGGGTTTTTTTCGCGCGGTAGGGCGCTTTTTCTCTTTCGTGCCGATGAAGCGATGGGCTCCGGTGAGAAGATCGCGGAGTTGGTCTTTCCGGATCTGGGAGAGGCGCACGAGGATCGACGGGTAGCTTTTGTAGTGATCCGGGAGATAGAAGATTTCGGGGGCCTCGGCGAGGAGGGCTTCGCGCTGCTCGAAGTCCAGGCGGATCATGAGGGAGTCGGGCTCGGCGGCTTTGTTCGTCGGGGTGCAGGCGAGAAGGACGCCGTGGAGTTTGAGGGCGATGACTCCGTAGTGGGAGGACTCCTGGATGTCGGGAAGAGTGTGGGCGAGCTCGCGAACGTCGTCATAGGTGAGCGTCTTCCGAGGCATGTAGGGAATTGTATCCTGATGGCATGAAGTTCACTCGACGGGATTGCGCGAAGGGGCTGCTGGGCGCGGCGGTGGCTGCGGGAACCGCGAAGGCGCAGATTCCGCCGCAGGGAATCGGACAGAAGTTCCGGCATTTGTCGTATAGCGATATGGGCGGGCGGCCGGACAGCGTGCAGGTGATGCTGAATCGCAAGCATCTGTACGTGGGCCATATGTTCAGCAACGGGGTGACGATTCTGGATGCGGCGGATCCGCGGAAGGTGAAGCCGGTGGGGTTTTTTACGGGTGGGAATTTTACTCGCACGCATCACTTGCAGGTATCGGACGATCTGCTGCTGCTGGCGAACGGGGCGAACATCGTCGCGATGCAATCGTACGACGACATTCGCGGATATTTCGAGAATGCGCTGGCGGATAGCATTACGAATCGGAAGAAATTCCGGTCGGGGCTGAGCATCCATGATATTTCGAAGCCGGGCGAGATGCGGGAGATCGCGTTTCTCGAGATGCCGGGACTCGGCGTGAACCGATTGTGGTGGGCGGGAGGGCGCTACGCGGCGGTGGCGGCCCACTTCGATGGGTTCACGGATCACGTTCTGTGCATGGTGGATTTGAAGAACATCACCAAGCCGGAGATCGTGGGCCGGTGGTGGATGCCGGGGATGAATCGGGCGGCGGGCGAGGCTTCGACGCTCGCGCCGGGCAAGCGCGTGGCGCTGCATCACATGATCACGGCCGGGGATCGCGGGTATGGAGCTTGGCGCGACGGCGGATTTACGGTGCATGATTTGAGCGATCCCACGAAGCCGAAGTTGATCTCGCATATTAATTGGAGTCCGCCGTTTCCGGGGGGGACGCATACTCCGCTGCCGTTGCCGGGCCGCAAGCTGGCGGTGGTGGCGGACGAGGCGAACGCGGAGAAGTGCGCGAAGGGGATGTTCGCGACGTTTGTGGTGGATTTGAGGGCGGAGGAGAATCCGGTGCCGATCGCGACGCTGCCGACTCCGAAGGAGAGGGACTTTTGCGGGTTCGGGACATTTGGTCCGCATAATCTGCACGAGAACCGGCCGGGGACGTTTCGGAGTGAAGAGAAGATTTTCGCGACCTACAACGTGGCGGGCGTGCGGGTGTTCGATATTCGGGATCAGTTCGCGCCGAAGGAGATTGGTTCGTGGGTGCCGCCGGCTCCGAAGAAGTTGATCGATCCGAGGCCGAATGTCGCGCTGGCGGCGAAGTCGGCGGATCTGCTGGTGACTACGGATGGGTTGGTTTACGTGACGGACTGGAACGCGGGGTTGAACGTTTTGCAGTACGAGGGGTGAGGAAATCCGCATCGTAGGGGCGGAGCTCCTCGGGGTGCGCGCGGATGTAGGCCAGGACGCGGTGGCGCTTTTGGGGGCCTCGGGTTTCCGTGTCGGGGTCGGAGGGGTTTAGGATTTCGGGCTTGAAGCGGTCGACTTTGGCGAAGACGGAGAGCCAACGTTTCTTAGTGGCTTCGAGCGAGAGCTTGAGGCCGGCGCTGAGTTCGGCGTCGGTCTTGCCGGTGAGGGCGGCGGTTAAAAGCGCTTGGTCGGCGGGGCGCAGGCGCAGGACCGGCGGCTGGTAACGATACATCGCGGCGGCCACCGAGTAGGGCGCGGCTTGCACGCTTTCCCGAGTGGCGACGACCAGGGCGCTTTCAGTTTGGGGGAAGTCGGCGACGACGCGGTAAGTGCCGGTGGCTCGGGCGAGTGCGATGCGCGGCTCGCCGATGGCTTCCTTTAAGACTCGATGGAAGCGATAACCGGCAAGGTGTTCGACGAAGCTGGTGCCGAGGAGCGCGTGGACTTCGGCGAGTTGATCGGGCGAGAGAATGCCGTCGCGCCAGGTGCCGTAGAGATTGACGAAGTCGAGGCCGGGGCCGGCGTTGCCTTGGGCGATTTCGTTGCGGGTAAGAGTGACGGGCTTGCCGGAAGCGATGCTGGCGAGGATGCGGGAGTTCAAGCCGGGCTGGGGGTTGGCGATTTCGTGGTCGGCGAAGGAGGGGGCGACGAAGACTCCGAGGCCGCAGCCGACGATGGTGTGCTGGGCGACGGGGGACTCGGATTCGAGGACGGTGCCGTGGAAGGAAGGGTCGGCGAAGAAGGATTTCCAGAGGCGGAGGGCGGTTTCGCGCCCCACGAGTTCGTCGCCGAGGCAGGCGGGCTGGAGGTCGAGGCAGGTTTCGAGGTCGGGCTCTCGGATCGGGCGCCAGTGCATGGGTGGTGAGTGCGGGCCGGATCAAGTGCCGGCTTGCCGTAGGATAAACCATTGGGGATGGAAGGGCGGCACCATGGAGGTTTTTGATTCAGCGGTAGTATCGTTCCGATGCAGACGTCCCCTGATGGAGAGGCAGAAATGGCGGCGCCATACGAAAGGATTCATTACTGCGTGGCTGAACTTGACGGATTTCGAGTTGATCGATTTGCAAAGGAAGAATACACACCAGCCGATTCTTCAGGGCCACCGCTGTTCACATGGCGTGAATTTTATGGCTTTCGCAACGAGTTGCTAGGGGTTCTTCAGGCTTATGGAACCGTGGGTCCGACGGGAGAATTGCCCATCCTTGAAGATTGGGAGACTTCCGAGGAGGCGTGGAAAGGCGGTAGTCCCGAACCCGATTTCTTTGTGGTGGACGAAATGTATAACGAACACGATCGTTGGAATCGGGTCGAGACATCAGCGATCATGATCGGAACCAAACTACTGCACGATCTTGTGTCTTTCGTTCGGCACTGGCCCGGTTGGTGTGTCTATCTTTCACTTGGGCCCGGTGGCTTGACGATCTTGAGAGATCGCATCCTGCATGAAGGCAATTTGTTTACTGGAGCCTCCCGTATTGCGGAGCTCGGTAAACGTTGCGAATCTGTAAAGAATATCAACTCATCGACATGATCCAATCTGATCTCGATCTTTCCAAGTGCACACGTTCAAAAAGCACTTCGGCTGCGCGCTAGCGCGGCTATGTGGACGGATTGACAGAGATGGTGCCCGGTTACGCTACGCGCTTGCGGCTGAAGGCGAAGGCGCCCACGAAGGCCAGGGCCAGGATCATTAGAGTGATGGACGAGGGCGCGGGGGTGGCGCTGATGGCGGGATTAAAGGTGAACTGGAACACGGGCACGTTGGCGAAGTGAACGGTGCCTCCGGCGACAGCGCTGTCGGCTAAGGCTCCGACGGCGATGGCGTCGATATCGATGTTGCCTCCGGTGAGGTTCGTGTTCGAGATGCTGAGCAGGAGATCGCCGCCGGTGTAGGTGTACGGCGTGGTGAAATTAATCACGTAAAACGGATTCGGTCCCGCGCCTCCGGTGACGGCGTTCTGGGCGATGTTCAACGTGCCGTTAAAGACGGTGGTGACGTTGGAGCCGGCGTTGTTGGCGAAGGTGTTGGTCAAGGAGCCGAGGGCGACCGTCGACGTGCTGAGCTTGATGACGTAGGTTCCGGAGAGGGCGGGGTTGGGGGCGGTGGCGAAGGTCGCGCCCACGCGGATGCCGATGGCGGTGATCTGGCTGCCCACGGGAACGCCGGAGAATTGCGACGCGTTCATCAGATACTGAAAACCGATGCCTCCGCCGACGCCGAAGGGTCCTACGGTGTCGGTGCCACCCACGGCGCTCGTGTTTGCGTTGGGGAACACGACAGTGGCGGCCATGGAAGTCGCCGCGCACGCTAAAAACACAAAGCTAAGAACTTGTTTTTTCATCCAACCCTCTGTGTGGGGAGTGTAGCACAACGCCGCCGAGGGCTTGGCGTTACTTGCGCTTGCTCAGGACGCGGTTCCACCACATGATGGTCCCGGTGACGAACATGGCGGCGGGGGCGAAGCCGAAGAAGGCCCAGACGAATTTGGTGGTCTGGTCGCAGACGCCGGGTCCGTTACACGGGATGCCGATGCCTTGGATGCGGCCGAAGTGGAGGAACGCGAGCCAGTAGAGAATCTTGTCGACGGCGCGCGTGCCGCCGTTTGCGGCGGTGGGGGGCTGGAGCCAATCGGCGAGATCCTGCATGCGTTCGGGGAACGCGAGATAGATTCCGCTGACGGCGAAGATGAGGGTGAAGGCGAGGCTCCAGAATCCGATCATGCTGTGCAGGTGCCAGTTGAAGCGGGGACCTTTGATGCCGCCCGGGACGGTGAGGCTGCGGCGCCACGTCTTGACGCCGGGCCACCAGACGACGATGCCGGTGAGGGCGACGGCGAGCATCGCGACGGCTCCGATGCCGTTGATGGCGCGGCCGGTCATGCCGCCGAGCAGGTTGTCGTGCAGGTCCATGAGCCAGGAGACGAGGCGGATGCCGAGCGGGACGGTGTCGCCGAGGTCGGCTCCGCTGCGGACGTCGAACATGCGCTTCTTGACTTGGTCGCCGCGGCGGAGCCAGATGTCGATGGCTTGATCGGGGTCGAGGGCTCGGGTGGTGTTGACGATTTTGTAGCCGGGATAGGCGCTGAGGGCGGCGGAGGCGAGTTGATCGTCGGTGAGGCGGGGGCCGGAGGCGTGTGAAACGGCGGGCGGAGGTGTCGCGGCTCGGTAGAGCTCATTGCGGTAGACCAGGACTCCGCCGGTGACGCTCATTAAGAAGAGATAGAGGCCGAGGGCGAGGCCGCTCCAGAGGTGGACTTGGAAGAGGGCGCGGCGCAGCCAGATTTTCTGCGGACGATGGAGCCAGCGCTGGGCGAGGGTGAGCCGGGGGGCTGGCGTGCTTGATGCAATCGTACTTGATCCGGCCATGCGCGTCCAGGCTACACTACGCGGGGTGTCGCGTCAATGTGATTCGGGCTTGCAGGATCTGGTTTGCGAGCGAGGGCGCAGAGCCATCCTTTTTTCAGGAAGACCTCGACGGCGGTGTAGCCGGCCTGCGTGAGGGAGTCGCGATGATTGGTGGGGGTGAAGTCGGTTCCGCCGAGGAGCTTCATGCCGCGTGCATGGCCTCCTTCGCGGCGATAGGATTCGGCGACGATGAGCAGCGAGCCACCGGGTTTGAGGACGCGGCAGACTTCGCGGAGGTCGTTGACGTAGTCGGGCCAATAGTAGTGGGTTTCGATTGCGGTGATGGCGTCGAAGAAATCGTTGTCGAAGGGCAAGCGGGAGACGGAGGCTTCCTGGACTTGAACGTGGCCGGATTCGACCTCGGCGAGATTGTGGGCTCGGGTGGCGGCTACGGACGCAGCGGAATAGTCGACGGCGTGGACTTTTCCGCGCGGCGTCAGCGCGGCGAGACGGCCGACGGTTTGTCCGCCTCCGCAGCCGATGTCGAGGACGGTGTCGCGGTCGCGGATCGGGATATGCTCCAATCCCCAGGCGGTCAGGGCGGCGTGGCTGCGGTTCATTGTCTTCACCATGCCTCTGCCGAGCCAGCCGCTGGGTTTACGGCACTGGCGGAGGACATAGACGCACAGTGCGATCGTGACCGCAAAGTTCGCGAGAAGGCGCAGGGCCACCGGCATGGGTCAGTTGCCGCGTTTCTGTTTCGCGCGTTCGGAGAGGAGAGCTTCCTTGGGGCGGTTCATGGTTTTGATGAAGGCGGTGTTGCGGAAGCGGACGGCGGACCAATCCTCATCGATGGCGACCATGCGGACCGGTTCGAAAGAGTGCTTGCCCAGAACGTTCCAACCGTTGTCGCGATTGATTTGAGATTTGTATTTTTTCGAAGAGCCTTTGGGGTAGGCGAACCACACGACGGCGTCGCCTTCGGCTTTCGCGGCGAGAGCGGGGGCGAGGGCGTCGACTTCTTTTTGGGTGGTGACGAAGGCTAGAGAGAAGGTTACGGCTTTAGCTTTCTTGAGGTCGCGGAGGATCTGGGTGGTTTTGAGAGCGGCGAGTTCGGGCTCGAAGCTGGCGGGGGCGTTGAGGATGAGGATTGGGCTCTGGGCCTTGAGGTTCAGTTTGGAGAAGACGGTGGGCATGGTTTACGGTTTCGCGATTACGATGACGATTTGTCCTTTCTTGCGGCCGGACTCGGCGTGGCGGTGGGCTTCGGCGATCTCATCGAGAGAATAGCATCGCTCGATGACGGGGTGGAGTTGTCCGCTGGCGAGGAGTTCCGTGATGAGGGCGAAGTCCTCGACGGAGGGCTTGGCGACGCCGGCGACGGGGCGCGCGGTTTTGGTGAGAGAGAGACAAAGAGACCCGAGGATGCTGCCGAGGATGGACGGGATGGTGGCGGAGCCTCCGGTGACGACGTAGGCTCCGCCACGTTTGAGGCAGCGAAGGGTGCGGCGGAAGCCGGTGCGGCCGACGGTATCGAGGACCATGTCGTAGATGCGGCCGGCGGAGGAGAAATCCTGCTTGGTGTAGTCGACGACTTCGTCCGCGCCGAGGGATTTTACGAGTTCGAGATTCGCGGTGCTGCACACGGCGGTGACGTGCGCGCCGTAGTGTTTGGCGAGTTGGACGGTCCAGGTGCCGACGCTGCCGGAGGCTCCGTAGACGAGGACGCGCTGGCCGGCTTGGATTTTCCCGCGCTTCAGGAAGTTGATGGCGGTGATGCCTCCGAAGAAGACGGCGGAGGCTTGTTCCATGGTGATGTTTTCGGGCTTGAGGCCGACGGCGAGGTCGGTGCGGACGCAGGCGTATTCGGCGTGGCCGCCGAGGCTCATACCGGTGCCTCCGAAGATGGCGTCGCCGGGCCGGAAATTGGTGACGGAGGAGCCGACGGCTTCGACGATTCCGGCGAAATCCATGCCGAGGATGTTGTTCTTCTTGGGGCGGCGAAGGCCCATGATGAGGCGGACGAAGAAGGGGTCGGCTTTGCGGAGCCGCCAGTCAGCCGCGGAGACGGTGGCGGCGTGGACTCGGACGAGAGCCTCGTCGGGTTTCGGGGTGGGCTTGGGGACGTCCTCGACGTGGACGACTTCGGGGGGGCCGTACTGGCGATGGACGGCGGCTCTCATTGTAAGTAGCTTACGAGAACGGGTCAGGAAAGTTCCGGCGGGTTGCGGAGCAGAGGGGTGAACTGGAAGAATTCGGAGGATGACGATTCGGGAAGAACGGCCGGAGGATCGGGCGCAGGTTCGGAGTGTGAATGAGGCGGCGTTCGATCGGCGGGATGAGGCAGATCTGGTGGAGGCTCTGCGCGATGAGGGAGCGGTGTTGCTTTCACTGGTAGCCGAGGTCGGGGGCGAGGTTGCCGGGCATATTCTGTTCAGCCGCATGACGGTGGAGACGGAGCGTGGACCGGTCGACGCGGTGGCGCTGGCTCCGATGGCGGTAATGCCAGAGCGACAGGGGCGGGGAGTGGGGAGCGAACTGGTGCGGGGCGGCCTAAGCCGTTTAGGGGAGCGAGGGGAGCGGATCGTGATCGTGTTGGGGCATGAGCATTACTATCCTCGATTTGGGTTTTCGGCGCAGAAGGCTCGGGAGTTGGAGAGTCCGTTTCCTCCGGAGGCTTACATGGCGCTGGAATTGGTGGAGGGGGCGCTGGAGGGGGTCCGGGGGAAGGTGCGGTATGCGGCCGCGTTCGGATTGTGAGTGGAGGCCTGGGAACGTCGGCGGGGAGGGAAAGCGAGTTCCCTAAAAACGTAAATCCCCCGCACACAATGTGGTGTGCGGGGGCGGTTGCTTTACGGATTGACTTTAGGAGTTAACGAAACATCCGGAGTTCTGGCGACTCGTGCTCCTGAAATTTGCGGCCATGTTGGGGGCTCTGCCCTTTCTTCGGCTGCTGACGGGTCTTCTGCCGTCGATTCGTCTGGTTCTGTTTGGTCTTCGTGTTCATACGTGGAACACTCCTTTCTATTAATGGATACCACAGTCCGAAGGGAAAGTGGAGAGAAAGGCGTCAACCCCGGATGCCGCAGCAGATCGGCGCCGGGTGGCGGTTTTCGTAGACGTTGAGGTATTGGTAGATCTGCGCGATGCGGCTGCCGGGGGCGTCCACGAAAAGGTTGCTCAAGTAAGCGAGCTGCTCGGCTCCGGTCATGGCTTCGTAGTCGGCGACGTGGATCGAGGTGTTCAGCGTGACCTGGCCGTCGGTTTGCCACCAGAATCCGTCGGGGGTGTAGAAATTGAGGTCGCCTGCGTATTCGCGGGCGTAGTATTGATCGGCGACATCGCAGAGGCCGCGGGGGTCGATTTGCTTTAAGGGGTTGCTGGAGGCGTAGGCGTAGGTGTTGAGGGCGGCGGAGAGTCCGAGCGGATCGCTGGTGAGGTAGCGGCCGAGGTTGGGGGCGTAGTCGCGGAAGCCGTTGTGGTTGAGGCCGGTGTCGGGGTCGGATTCCTGGCCGGGGAGGCGGAGGTTCTGCGTGATGGTGGTGGGCGGCGTGGAGATCTGTCCGAAGGGCTGGTAGGTGGTGCTCCAGGCAATGGTTTGGTCGGAGCCGGTGGCGAGTTGCGGGGCGCCGAGGCGGTCGTCATGGAGGAAATAGATTTGGCCGGTGGAGGGCTGGAGGGTGGCGACGGGGCGGTCGTCGAGATAGATGTAGTCGACCTTGGCGTTGCCGGTGCCGTCGGATTCTTCGAGCAGTCGGCTGTTGCGGTCGTAGGTGTAGAGAGTCGTGGCGGTGGTGGCTCCGACCTTGACGACTCGGCGGCCGAAGGCGTCGTAGGTGTATTGGGCGAGTTGCTTGGATCCCGCGGAGACGATGGAGAGCCGGTTGGCTTGGTTGTAGGTGAGCGCGGTGATGGTGCCGAGTCCGTCCTGCGACGTGGGTGCGGATGAGTCGGTGAGGCGGTTGCCGTTGGCGTCGTAGGTGTAGGTGGGCGAGCCGTAGGGCCCGGTGGCGCTGGTCAGCCGATTGAGAATGTCGTAACCGAAGGTCTGGGAGTTCGCATTGCTGAGGCTGTCGGAGAGCGAGAGCACGTTATCGGCGTTGTCGTAACCGTAGGTGAGGCTCTGGACGCTGGAGGAGATTTTGAGCAGGCGATAGTCGTGATCGAAGGTGCGGGTTTCGGTGATGTGATTCGCGTAGTTAATGGCGGTCGGCGGGCCGAAGGGGAGATAGGTGGCGGATTGGAAGAGCGATTTGGGAGCTCCGCCGCCGGGGGGGATCGCAATGGCGGAGGCGATGCGGCCCATGGCGTCGCGCGAGTACGTAACGGTCCACTTGGAGGGATAGGTGACGGCCTGCACGCGTGAAGCTTTGTCGTAGTTGTAACTGGTGATCAGGATGATGCCGGAGTGGCTGCGGGACTCGCTCTGGAGATTTCCACGTTCATCGTAATTGCGGTTGAGGGTGCCGGTGGCGTCGTCGGCGGTGGTCAGGCGTCCGATGCCGAAGGTGTGGCCGGGCTGATCGTATCCATACGTAATGTTTTCGGCGATGTTGCCGGGGTATTTGGTGGAGGTGAGGCGGTCGAGTGCGTCGTAGGTGAAATCGGTTTCGATGCCGCGCGCGTCGATGCGCTGGGTGAGGTTGCCGGAGGCATCGTAACGATAGGTGACGGTGCCGGAGGTGGGCCTGGTTTGCTGAATGAGGTCGCCGAAGCCGTCGTAGGTGTAGGTGGTGGTGACGCCGTTGGGGTCCGTGACGGAGGTGGGGCGATTGTGGAGGTCATAGACGAAGGAGGCCACGCCTTGCGCGGGGTTGACGAGCTTGGTGGGGCGATTCAGCGCGTCGAAGGTTTGCTGCGTGGTGTGGTTCAGAGGATCGGTGACGGTGAGGGGGTTGCCGTTGGGGTCGAAGGTAGTCGTGGTGAGTTGATTCGCTCCGCCGGTGTCCTGAGACTGGCGGCCTAATGCGTCGAAGGTGGCGAGGCGTTTGAGCTGAAGTGTCGCGTTGGAGTCGAGAATAAGGGTCTGGCTGTGGTTGCCGAGCGGATTGAGCAGCCAGGAGATGGAATCGCCGAGGCTATCGCTGACGGAGTTCAAGCGGTGTGCGGCGTCGTAGAAATTTGCCACATAAGAACCGTCGGGAAGAGTGCTGGTGGTGAGATTGCCGGCGGCGTCATAGGTGTAGCCGGTGGTGAAGACGGGTCCATTGGGGGCGGAAACGGCGAGGGAAAGCAAGCGCAGCCGGGCGTCGTAGGTGTAGTTGGTGGTGACGCCGTTGGGGTCGACGACGGATTGCGGGAGTCCGCCGGGGGTGTGCTGGGTGATTTGGGTGAGATGGTTTAGCGCATCGGAGATGGTGATGAGCGCGCCGGTGGCGTCGTAGGTGAACTTGGTGGGCGCGTAGAGATCGGTGCGGGGGGATTGCACGGAGGCTTCATTGAAGTTCGCCCAGCTGTAGGTCCAGACGCGGGATTGTCCGGCGGTGGAGTAGGGCGAGGACGTGGTGGTGGTGTCGGTTTGGGTTTTGGTGAGGATTTGGCCGGAGGCGTCGTAGACAAAAGAGGTGGTGAGTCCGGGAGTGACGATTTTGAGCGGCAGATGGTACGTGGCGTGGTAGTTGATGGTGGTGGTGCGGGCCTGGAGGGTATTGGCCGCTTCGACGAGGGAGAGATGCTGGCCGTGCGCGTCATTGGTGTAGTTGGTGACGTTGCCGTTCCAGTCAGTATGGCTGGCGAGGAAGCCGTTGCTGTCGTAGGTGTAGAAACTTTTCGCGGCGGCGGTGGTGGAGGTGGAGGCCCGGTCGGCTTCGGTGACTTTCGGGACGCCTTGGAGCGTGGCGAATTTGTAGGTTTCCTGAAGGCCGAGCGCGTTGGTGACGGTGCGGCTGCCGTCGGTGTCGTTATAGGTGACGGTGGTGAGGTCGGCTCCGCCGGCGTGCTGGCTGGTGAGGGCTCGGGCGCTGGCATCGTAGGTGAAGGTCGCGAAGCGGCTGCCGTTCTCATCGGTGATGCCGGTGAGCACGTTGGGGAGCAGGGGGAGCTCGTAAAGATAGCTCTGGAAGGACGGAGTTGTCGTCGAGTAGTTCACGGAGCCGAGCTGTCCGGAGACGTAATTGAAGCCGAGCAGCAGGTTGTCCGGCGTTAAGACGCTGTGGAGCAAATTGCCCTGGTAGAGGAAGGTGAGACTGCGATTGAAAGAATCGGTTACGCCGGTGAGTTGTGAGTTCGAGTTGTACTGAAGCGTCTGGGCGTAGCCGTTGCGGGTTTGGATGGTGCGGAGCAGCGCCTCGGGAGCGTTGAAGACGGTATAGGTTTCGACGGTGTCGTCGCGATCGGTGAGGGTCCAGGTGATGCCGGAGTTGGTGAGCTTGAGATCGATGTCGGAGTCGGTGGTCCAGGAGCCGCCGGTAAGCGTGAAAGTGACCTGCTGGCCGTCGGCACGTTCGGCGATGACGGAGGACGCGGAGGCGAGTCGCAGATATCGATCGTAGGTGTGCCGCCAACTCGGGCCGAGTTCGGTGGCGAAGGTGGTGGGTCCGGGGAGGCTGTTGTAGTAGCGCGAAAAGGCGAGGGGGTTGGGGCCGTAGGTCTGGTAATCGGCGAACTGTTCGAAGAGATTGCCGTTGCCGACGTTGATGGGATCGCCGCAGTTGCAGGAGCCGGGGAGGTTGTTTGGATTGCCGGAGCCGGGGCCGTTGGCGGCGGAACCTCCGCCGGTGCCTCCGCCTCCGGTGGTGGAGCCGCAGGTGCCTACTGAAGTAATGGGGTATTTCGTGCGGGCGCCGCCGGAGGCGACTTCAATATAGTTGGAGCCGCCGATGCCGGTCCAGGAGGCGAAGACCGGAAGGGCGCCGGGGAGAAGACGCGTGGGGATGAGGTCGCCGGTGCCGGCCAGGTAGGCAGCCCAGCTATGTTCGCCGGGTCCGGAGATGTTGGGATCGGCATTGGGGACGGCGATGGTGAATTCGGTATGGTCGGGGAGTCCGGGAGCGATGCTGGGGGTGTACTGGACGTTCGCGGTGCCGTCGACGATGCTCTGGCTGGTGAGGGTGGAGCCATTGACGGTAAAGGTATTGTCGCCGGAGAAGGTGAGAACGGTCTCAGAGTAGCCGTTGGAGTAGATGGGTCCAGTTTGGAGGACGACGAGGGTGATGTTGATTTTCAGGGTGGCGCCGGGGCCGGAGAATTGGTAGCACTGGGCGCTGGCGGATAGGGCGGAGGCGAGGAGCGCAAGGAACGTGAGGGAGCGCATTCGATTTTCCAATTGTATCGGAGGGATCGGAGTGGGCTAGTGATCGAAGGTCTGGATGTCGTCGACGGTGCCGATGGTTAGGTCGTAGCGCTGGAGCCGGGAGGGCAAGGGGAAATCGAGGTCGCCGGTGACGACGTAGAGATAGTGGGCGTCGCCGGAGAGAAGAACGCTCCGGACGCCCTCGGGGACGACGGTGATCTGGCGGGCGTTGGCTCCGGTGGAGTCGGCGACGATGGCTTGTTGGGAGCCGTTGCACGGGGAGTAGGCGATGGTTTTGCCGTCTTCGCTCATGGAGAAGGCGCTGAAGGTGTTGGGGCCATTCTCGATGCAGGGAATCGAGGAGATGAGCTGGCCGGACGCGGCATCGTAGAGGCGAACCGGGAACGTTCCGGTGGAACGGTCACTAACGAGAAGCGCCAGCGTGCTGCCATCGGCGGAGAGGCTGGCGACGCCTCCCGGATTGACGACGATCTCTCCGTTCGGCGACCAGATTCGGACGCCGACGCCACCGGGAGCCGTGACCACGAAGCTTCCGTTGTTGGCGATGACGTGCTGGTTGACTACGTAGGGCGGATTCACGTCAGGGATGCCCTGATTGTGGAAGTCGATCTCCACCTGCTGGCCGGTGAGCCAGTCTGCCCAGATGGCTCCGCTGTGGAAAGGCGCGAAGAGGCCGTAGCGTCCGTTGGGGCTGATGAAGAGGAAGTTGTCGATGCTGAAGGGCGGGACGCCGGGAGTCATGATCTCGGTTTGGCCGAGGGGGCAGGTGTTTCCGTTCGGGCCTCCGCTGGTCGCACAGCCGGCTTCGGCGTGGAAGATCACCGTGCCTTCGTCCGTGAGCTCGGTACCGTAAAGGCGTTCGCCGTAGACGGAGGCTTGGGTGAGATCGGGGCGATCGCCGAACAGGGTGACTCCGGTGTCCTTGGTCCAGCGGTAGATGGGGAAGCCGGTTTTGCCGGGTCCGAGCGCGCTGAAGTAGAGGGTGGAGCCGTCGCGGGTAGTGGCGAGGTCGTATTGGGCGAATCCGGGAAGGGCAGTTAACGCTGCGATGAAGAGGATCGGCAGGCGCATATGGTTCGCTCTAGCAGTCTGGAGAGGATCAGCGGTTGAGGGCGATTCCAGCGAGCTTGCCGGCATTGGCGGCGGCGAACTTCCAGAGCCAGCGGCCCCGGAGGTTGGTTTTTAGGGCTTCCGCGAATTGGTCGGGGCTCATGGATTTGAGGAGGTCGACGCGGCGGTCCCAGTGGGCATCGTCCCACTTCGCGACCCGGAGATTGATCTGGTGGGCGAGGCGGAGGTCCGCGCCGTAGCGTTTATTCCATTGGGTTTCGAAGGGTTGGAGGGCTTCGCGGGAAACGTCGCCTCGGGCGAGGGCTTTGGCGGCTACTTCGCCGGCCATTTGTCCGGCGTGGATCGCCCAGCGGATACCTTCGCCTAGTAAGGAGGAGGCGTTGCCCACGGCGTCGCCGATTCCGAGGATGCCGTTGCCGGCGAATTTTTCGACGAATTGTTCGGAGGGGATGAGCCCGGTGTGGTGTTCGACGGGCTGGGCTCCGGTGAGGTTGACGCCGAGCTTCGCGGAGTTCTCCACGAGGCTGTCTAAGAAGTCATGGGGGTTGTGGCGGGAGTCGGGATGGATGACGCCGACGCCGACGCGGACGCGGTGTCGGCCCCAGGGGCAGATCCAGGCGTAGCCGGAGGGGGCGAACTCGCCGCCGACTAAGAGGACAGCTTCGGATTGGTCGCAGTGGGGGGCGTAGAGATCGTATTCGGAGCCCACGCCGAAGCGGCGGAAGCCGGGGTCGAGGCCGGATTGCTTGAGGAGCGTGGAGCGGTAGCCGGTGGCGTCTATTAATAGGTCGCAGTGGAGGGTACGCTCTGGATGTGAAGCCGCTTTGGTGGAGACGCCGCGGACGAAGCCGTCCTTGATGACGGGCGCGATGGCGGAGGTGGCGAGGCGGATTGTCGCTCCGGCGGCGATGGCTCGCTCCGCGAGGAATTGGAAGGTGCCGCGGACATCCAGGATGCAGAAACGAGGCTTGGAGTATTCCCACGACGCGGAGTTGTTCGGGGAGAGGAAACGGACGCGGGGCAGGGGATGATACAGGTGGTCCGGGATGCCGAGGGCCTGCATCTCTTCGATGAAGCTGCCTCCGCTGGTGCGGATGGGAGAGCCGATTTCGTGATTCTGCTCTAGTACGATGACGGTGGAACCGTGGCGCGCGAGAGTTTCGGCGGCGGAGAGTCCGGCGGGACCTCCCCCGGCGATGACTACTTCGGCAGACATGAAATTCTATCATCGCAAAGTTGCGTACCCCGAGAAGGAGTAAGGCCGGGCCCTCGATTGGACTCAGGCCGATCCTGTGCTATCCTCTTGAATTCAAGAATACTTTGGGCAGGGCTTCCGGGGTCGGAGCTGGAAGCGCTGTATGGGGTGCGCCCGTAATCCGGGCGGGTCCCCCCTTTTCCGACCGCCGAACTAAGACGACCTTAGCTAGGAATTAGGTGAAGTCTCCCGCGACATCTTTAGGGGCTTCTCAATTGCCCGGAGTACTAGAACCGCTTAGCATGGGGACGGAGCAAATGAAGAGTGACATGCAAAACGTGCACTCTTCATCGGAGAAGGAGCCTATGGATCTTATGACAGCGCCGATCAACGATGGTCCGGAAACGCCCGAGGCGAAGGACGCGACCGAGAAGAAGACGAAAACAGTGCGCATCATTGTCGCCGACGATCACCCGATCGTGCGCGACGGGCTCAAGAAGCTACTGCTGTTAGAGGAAGATTTTGAGATCGTCGGTGAGGCGGGGGACGGGCGCGAAGTGCTGGAGAAGGTCCAGCAACTGGATCCGGACGTGCTGCTGCTGGATCTGCGCATGCCGAACCTGGACGGTCTGGCGACGCTGCAAGCCTTGCAGACGACCAACAAGCGGACCCGCGTGATCATTCTTACGGCATCGGAAGATAAGAATGAATTCGTGCAGGCGATGAAGCTGGGGTGTAGCGGCATCGTGCTGAAGCAGACGGCTCCGGACCTGATCGTGAAGAGCATCCGCAAGGTGAACTCGGGCGAGATCTGGCTCGACTCGCACACGACGGCGGCGGTCATGCGGCAGTTCTCGACGGGCATGGAAGGCAGCGGCAGCGGGTCGGGCGGAGCAGGATCGAAGGGCCGGGAACGGAGTCCGCTTTCGACGCGCGAGCGCGAGATCGTCGCGCTGGTAGCGCAGGGCTACAAGAACAAAGAGATGGCCGAGAAGATGTTCATCAGCGAGCAGACGGTGAAGAACCACTTGCACAACATCTTCGACAAGCTGGGCGTCAGCGACCGGCTGGAACTGGCGCTGTATGCGATCCACAAGGGGTTGCATCTGACCGGGGATCCGGCGATCCGGTAGCGGCGAACCAGGGCTGGCGCAGCAGGCCGCTCCATTACTGTCGCGGCTCGGTTTGTGCTCTCGCGGATTGGTTGGCGGGGCCGCGCGTCAGGCTGTTTTGTCCGGGGCGTAGCAGAGAGGGTTCAACCGGCACTCAGCGCAGCGCGGGTTGCGGGCCACGCAAAGCGCGCGGCCGTGGTGGATGATCTGGTGCGAGAAGAGAATCCACCGCTCTTTCGGAATTACCTTCATCAGATCCTTTTCAATCTTCACAGGCTCGGATTCTTTGGTTAAATCCAGGCGGCGGGAGATGCGTTGGACGTGAGTGTCCACGACGACTCCGCTGGCAATGCCGAAGGCGGTGCCGAGGACTACGTTCGCGGTCTTGCGGGCGGCTCCGGGGACGGTTAAGAGATCCTCGATTGTTTGAGGGATGTCGCCTTTGAAGTCGCCGAGGATTTTCCTGGCGGCTCCAATGACGGACTTCGCTTTGTTGTTGAAGAAGCCGGTGGAGCGGATGTCTTTCGCCAGCTCATCCTGCGAGACGGCCGCAAAGTCCTGGATGGTCGGGTATTTCTTGAACAATCCGGGCGTGACTTCGTTGACGCGCTTGTCGGTGCACTGGGCGGAGAGAATCGTGGCAACCAGAAGTTCCCAAGGGTTGCTGTGATGCAGCGCGCAGGTGACGTTGGGATACATCTGGTCGAGCTCGGCGAGGATTTTTTCGACTCGCGCTTTGCGGTCGGCAGCGGTTTTGGGTTTGGGAATGCGCGAGGCCGGGGGCATGGAATGCCACATAATAGCATTTGCGCGAAAGAATTCTGATCTGGATTGCGGCGCTGGCGGCGTTCGGGACGTGCTTGGGCGGCACGTTCGTCTTCGACGATTTGGGGATGCTGCGGGATCGCGCGATTACTTCCGGCTCCGGGTGGTGGGAATGCTGGAGGCTTACCCAGACTCGGCCGCTGACGTGGTTCTCGTTTTGGGCGAGTTACCAGGTGGGGGGCGAGAATCCGATGGGGTGGCACGCGGTGAGCCTGGTGCTGCATTCGTTGGTGGCGGCACTGGTTTGGGACGTGTTGCGAAGGTTGATTTCTCCGCGGGCGGCGCTGATTGCGGCGGTGATTTTCGCGGTGCATCCGATGGTGACGGAGCCGGTGGCGTATGCGTTTGCTCGGGGGACCCTGCTGGCGACGCTGTTTAGTTTGCTGGCGGTGCGGAGTTGGATTACGGGGCGGAGTTGGTGGGCGGTGGGTTGGTTCTTCGTCGCGATGCTGGCGAAGGAAGAGTGCGCGGCGTTGCCAGTGTTTTTGATGGGGCTGGATTGGTGGCTGGAGGAGAGATCGCGCGTTGGGCCGCTGGCGGCGATGATGGGGGTCGCGGGGGCGATGGGGGCTCGGGTGTTGTGGGCGGTGCATGTTACTCCGGGGGTGCAGGCGGGGGCGGGAGCCGGGATTTCTCCGCTCGGGTATCTGGCGGTGCAGGGATTCGAGGTGCTGCGGTATTTGCGGATGTTGGTGGCGCCTTGGGGATTTTCGGTGGACTATAGCTCGGTGCCTCCGGGGGCGGCGTGGGAGGTGGC
Source organism: Bryobacteraceae bacterium (assembly GCA_036498815.1). Taxonomy (GTDB): domain Bacteria; phylum Acidobacteriota; class Terriglobia; order Bryobacterales; family Bryobacteraceae; genus Palsa-187. The sequence goes on from DASYET010000042.1 coordinate 39,398, forward strand.
TAGTTGGGTGGCGCTGGTGGCGATGATGTCGGCCGCGGTGCGGTATTGGCGGGTGGGGTTTTGGTTTTTGGCGGGGCTGGCGCTGCTACTGCCTAGCTCGTCGATTTTTCCGGCGGCGGATCTGGCGAATGACCGGAGGATGTATCTGCCTCTGGTGGCGTTCGCGGCTTGTCTTGGGTTGTTGCTGGAGCGGGTGGACGGGCGGGCAGTGGCGGCCATCGTTGTCGTGTTGGCAGGGATCTCGGTGCGGTACTCGCTGTTATGGCAGAGTCCGGAGGCGTTGTGGAGCGAGGCGGTATTGCGGGCTCCGGATAAGTTGCGGCCCCGGTTGCAACTGGCTCGGTCAGTTGCACCGGAGCGCGGGCTGAGCGTGCTGGAAAGAGCGAAGGCGATCGCGCCGGAAGATTCGGCCGTGCCGGCGGAACAGGGGCGGATCCTGTTGACGCTCCGAAGGCCGGAGGAAGCGCTGGCGGCGTTCGGGCGGGCGCTCGCGCTGGCGCCGGGCGATGCCATGCTGCTGAACAATCGGGGAGTGGCGCTGGCGGCGATCGGGCAGGGGGACGCGGCTCGGGCGGATTTTCTACGGGCGCTGGAACACAATCCTTGTTTAGAGGATGCTCGGGGGAATTTATTGAAGATGGGGGTTACGGCGCCGGAGGGACGCTGTCCTTAGTCGAAGTCGAAGTCCCGCTTGGGGGCGGGGGCGTCGGGGTCTTCTTTGGCCAGACGGAGCATCTCGTCGAACTTCTTGTTGAGAACGTCGGAGTGAGATTTGTGCTGCTCTACCGATTTCTTGAAGGCGTCGTCGCGGCGATCTTTCTCGCCTTTGTAGCGCTGGACAGCGGTTTCGATATCGGCCATGGACGGCGGCTTGACGTGTTCTTCGTGGCGGATGACGGCGCTGGTCTCGGGGTCGATGTGGAGTTTTGCTTGGCAGCAGGGGCAGGTTACGGTGATCAGAGCCGGCTTGGCCATATCTATTCCTATGCTACCAAGTAGTGTAGTAGACTCGACGCATGCTTTCTGAATTCAAGAAGTTCATCATGCGCGGAAACGTGCTGGATCTGGCGATCGGCGTGATTATCGGGGGTGCGTTTGGGAAGATCGTGGCATCGCTGGTCGCGGATGTTTTGATGCCGGTGATCGGGTTGGCGCTGGGGAAGGTCGATTTTTCAAGTCTGTTCATCAGTCTCAACGGCGTGGCTTATGCGACGCTGGCGGAAGCAAAGGCTGCCAAGGCTCCCACGCTGAACTATGGGGTGTTTCTGAACACGGTGATCGAGTTCCTGATTATCGCGTTCGTGATCTTTATCATCGTCAAGCAGGTGAACCGGTTCCAGAAGCCGGAACCCGTGGCGGCAGCGACCACCAAGGATTGTCCGCAGTGCTGCACGGCGATTCCGCTGGCGGCGAAGCGGTGTCCGGCTTGCACGTCTACGTTGTAGGCAGGGTCGGCAGGCCGCTCCATCACTGTCGCGGCTCGGTTTCGAACCGCGGTGCGCAGCCGAGTTGCCGTGCGGTTTCGGGCTTCTACCGGAAGTTGTCGGGACGGCGCTTCAGGGTCGGGCGCTCGTCGTCATTGGTCGAGGAGCCTTTATCATCGGGGGCTCCCGCGCCGGTGCCGGGCTTCTTGCGGAGCTGCGGCTTATTCGGATCCTGTGCCGGGTCCACCTTGCGGCGGTTGTGCAGGGCGAGCAGGCGGGACTTCACGTCGTTGAATTCGGACGTGGTCACGACATACTCGGGACGCTCCTTCAAATACATCTGGATGTTCTTCTGCGTCTCCACAATGCGCTTGCCGGTAGGCGGGTGATCCGAGAAAAACTTGCCCAGCGTGCCGGGTTTCTTCTTTTCCAGGCCTTGGATCTTTTCGAAGAAATCGACGAACGCGCCGGGGTCGTAGCCGGACTTATACATATACTGGAGGCCCAACATATCGGCTTCCGATTCGAATTCTTGAGAGTAATGCAGGAAGGCAACGGGAATCGCGAGTCCGGCCGCCTGGCGGACGCCGAAGCCGGCCCAGCCGCCCATGAAGATCAGAGGGATGGTGGCGATCTGCGCGATTTCTCCGCGGGAGGCTTGCCGCGTGCCATGCCGCGCGGCGACGTGAGCGATTTCGTGCGCCATCACGCCGGCCAGTTCCGCTTCGGTGTCGGCTTTGAGGATCAGGCCGCTATTCACGAAGAAGAAGCCACCGGGCAGCGCGAAGGCGTTGATGTCTTCGGTGTCGATCACCTTAATAGTGAAGGGCACCTTGGCGTCGGAGTTGCGGACGAGGTTCTGGCCGAGGCGATTGACGTACTCGGCAATCACCGGCTCATCGATGATTTTGGCTTGCCGCTCGACATCCTGCGCCAGCCCCTTGCCGATGGCGATTTCCTTGTCGATGGAGTAAAGGTTGACACCTTTACCGACATCGCGATTGCCGATCTGGTCGGGGTCTTTTTTCTTGTCCGCCGCGGGCAGGGTGAGAGCAACCGCAAGGAGGGCGGCGGCTCCGGAGGCGATCCGCAAAGAAGAGGGAAGCCGGTGCATGAAACCAACTCCTTTCACTGTTTCTAGTATAGTCCCTGGGCGTTTGGACGTGGGAAGGGTTTTTGAGGGGTACAAGATTGTGGAGATCCTGGGATCCGGGGCGAAGCGAATCGCTGTAACAGTTCGAAGACTAGCCGATGAGGGCAGTACGGGAGAACCGGAGTTCCTACTCCACTGAGCCGAACGCATGGACCTGAAGCAGATACTTGAACTACTGGGCCAGGAGCACGTTCCGGGCGATGAGATGACAGGGGCGTTTCTCGAAGACGCCGTTGCCAGCTTCGCCTTAAACCCTGCCGGCGCCACGAACTCAATCCGTCAACTGCAGGCGAGCGATCCGCCGGGATTCGTGCTGGCGGCGGTGCGGTTGCTGACGCAGACCGAGGAAAAATCGCCGGGAGTCCAGTATGTGGCGGGGCTGATGTTCCAAGGGAACCTGCTGATCGACGCTCTTCTGGACAAGCGGATTCTGGCGCATGACGCCGCGACGGCGCTGGCTCGGAATCTGGCGACGGCGGAGCCGCTCTTGGACGTCAGGCTGGTTCGCAAGATGCTGGCGAATGCGGCAGGCGACATCCGGGCGGTGAAAGCGGAGGCCGCGATGCGGGTGTTGTCGCTGGTGGACGCGATTTCGGATTGCTCGCGGTTGTCGTCCTATCTGGTGCAGTTGATGCGGCATCCCAGCGCGCTGGTGCGGTCTAAAGTGGGGCTGTTGCTGGGGCGGTCGAACTTGAATCTGAATCGCATCAAGAGCTTTATGGCGTCCGACGATGCGCGGTTACGGGCGAATGCGGTCGAGTCGATGTGGGGGCTGAAGGATCGCTCGGTGGTGACGATCCTATGGGACGCCACCAAGGACTCGCATCGACGGGTGGTGATCAACGCGCTGGTGGGGTTGTGCCGGGCCGGGGAACGGGAGGCGTTCGAGCGACTGGTGGAGATGGGGGGCTCGAGCGAGGCGATGATTCGCGCGGGAGTAGCTTGGGCCATGGGCGAAATCGGCGCGCCGGAGTTCGCGGACCCGCTCCAGAAGCTGTCGTCGGACAAAGAGCCGAACGTGCGGAGCATGGCGGGAAAGAGTCTGAATAAATTGCCGGTGGCGGTGGCGGAGATTTCAGCGTGAAAGAGCTGGAACTGGAAAGCGAAGATTGTCCGGGCGTAGATCTTACGGATGCCCTGGCGGACGTTCGCGTCATGCGCGAGGTGCTGGCGCAGGGCGGAGGCGACGTCCGGAACACCAATCCGGAAATGGTGCTGCGGGCCTTACGGCTGGTGGATTCAATCTCGGACGGATCGCGGCTGACGTCGTACCTGGTGCAATTGCTGCGGCATCCGAGTCCACAGGTGCGTTCGAAGGCGACGCTTCTCTTGGGTCACGCGAATCTGAATATCAATCGCGTGCGGGGTTTTCTTTTATCGAGTGATACGCGGTTGCGGGCGAACGCGGTGGAATCGTTGTGGGGGCACGCGGGGAGAGAAAACGTCCGGCAGTTGTTGTGGGAAGCGTCGAGGGATCGGAACAACCGGGTGATGGTGAACGCGCTGCTGGGTTTGTGTAAGGCCGGAGATCGAGGGGCGTTCGCGCGGCTGGCGGCGCTGTCCGATTCGCCGAATCCGCGTGTGCGATCGGGAGCGGCGTGGGCGATGGGTGAAACGGGAGACGCGGCGTTTGCCGCGACCATCGAGAAGCTGGCGCAGGATACCGATGAAGGGGTCGCGGGTATCGCGGCTCGCGCGAGGAAGAAGCTGGGTGGAGATGGGGCTTAAGTCAGACGCTCACACGGGAAATGAGAATTCCTGTGCAATGGGGCGGGCGGTGACGTGCAGCGTGTGGGTGGACGGCGGAATCGGCGGGTACTCGCGGCGGCGCGGGAAGGCGTAGACGGTGTAGTCTCCGGGGGCGGGGACTTGCGCGGCGATGGAAAAGCTGGAACCGACGGTGAAGCGCGGACCTTGGGGCGGGTTTTCGAGCATTTGACGATTTACTTGGGCTCCGGCGGTGAGGAGAAGGTCAACGTGAGTGACGCCGGGCGAGGCGGGCTCGGGGACCAGGCTGATGCCGAGGCCGCGGCTCGCAGTGCCGGCGATTTCTTCTTCGGTGAGCCAACGGCCGTCGTGGCGCATTCTTTGATAAAGCTCGCAGGTGGTGCAGGGCAGGCTTTCGCGTTCGGGGGCTCGGCCTAATAGCATTTGACGGGCGTATTCGATGGGTTCGGCGTGGACCGCTTCGGCGAGGCCCTGGGTGAACGCGTTGGCTCCGAAGTCTCCCCAGAAGTTACGGCAGCAGCCGGTGACGCGACCATCCCAGTTCAAGACGGGAGCGTTCCACAGTTGGGTACAGATCGCTCGGGCGTAGTCGCGGGCGTGGGCTTGATAGAACTCGCCGCGGGTGATCTCTTTGACGCCGACCTGCAACTGCACCAGCTCGCGGTTGCGAAGCGGCGAGAAGTCTTCGTCCCAGGTGAGCTTGGGAACGAAGGCCATGCCCAGGTCCGCGGCGAGCTTTCGCGCCGTGGCGATTTCATGTTCATTGTGGCCGAAGACGACGAACTGCCACTTGAGGAACGGGAATCCGGAGCGGCGCTGGCGCTTGTACTTGTTGAGCAGGTCGATGTTGCGGAGGACCTTGTCGAAATCGCCGTTGACGCGGTAGCGGCGGTAGGTTTCCGGACTCGCGCCATCGATGGAACAGGTCATGCTGCAGAAGCGGTACTGGACCAGGGCTTCCAGCGCGGCTTCGGGAGCGTGATTGAGATTGACTCCGTTGTCGGCGTGCAGGACCACTTGCCGCTCGTGGGCGATTTGCAGAAGTTCGACGAGCTTGGGGTTGAGGAACATCTCGCCGTAATTCGAAAGCTCGACGTCGGTGAGATCGGGATTGCGGTCGAGCAGATCGCGGAAATGGGCGGGGTCGAGATGGCCGGCGCCGAGGGCCGGGCGAGCGGCTCCAGTGGCAGTAGGGCACGACGGGCAGGCGAGTTGGCAGTGCGAAGACGCGTCGATTTGGAGGCTGCGGGGGTGGACCGGCATCTGGGAATTGTCAGTATAGCGTCGGCTCATATCGCCACGGCCGGGAATTCGTATACTTGACCGCATGGGAACTTCCGTGATCGCTGTGCCTGCTGCTCCGCCTGAGGCGGCCATCATTCAAATGGTGATGGCCGGGTGGATTTCGAAGATTATCACCGACACGTCGCGGCTGGGCGTGCCGGATGCGGTGAAGGCGCATGGTCCGCTGACGACGGCGGAAATGGTGGCTCGTGGGATTCCGGCGAATGCGGCGTCGCTGGAGCGGGCGCTTCGGGTGACGGCGGCGCTGGGGATTTATACCGAAGACGAAGCCGGGCGGTTTGGGCCGACGGAGCTTTCCGACGTGATGACGGCGGGGTCGCCGGTATCCGTGAAGAAACTGGTGGATGTGTTCGGTGGCACGTGGGCGGATATTTTCGTGGGACTGATCGACGCGATCAAGACCGGGAAGCCGCAGGCTCTGCCTCGGCTGGGTTTGGATTTTTGGGATTACTTGAAGGCGAATCCTCGCGAGATGGAGGATTTCGGCGAGGCGATGAAAGCGAATAGTATCGCGTCACAGATGGGCGTGGTGGCGAAGGTGGATTTCTCGGCATCGAAACGCGTGGTGGACGTGGGCGGCGGATTCGGGCATTTGGCGGTGGCGCTGCTGGAGAAGTATCCGGCGCTCACGGCCACGGTGATCGATATGCCGGCGCTGATTCCGATCGCCCGGCTGCGATTTCCGGTGAAGGATCCGGCGGTGGCGTCGCGGATCACTTATGTGGGCGCGGATATGTTCGAGGGTGTGCCGGAGGCGGACACGTATCTGCTGAAGCACATCATCCACGACTGGGAAGACGAAAAGTGCGTGCGGCTGCTGGAGCATTGCCGGCGGAGCATGCAGGGCGACGGCCGGGTGATCGCGGTGGATGCAATCCTGCCGCCGATGGGCAACACCGAAGCCATGCCGTCCAAGGTGATGGACGTGGCGATGATGGTGTTCATCACGGGCAAGGAGCGGACGCTGGCGCAGTGGGAGGATTTGTATCACGCGGCGGGGTTGAGGATCGCGAAGGTGACGCAGTTCGCGGCGAATTGGGAGATGAATGCGATTGAGGGCGTGAAGGCGTAGGGCGAATATCTTCCCGACTCGCTACGCAAGCAGCGGTAAGACGGTGGTACCTGGGGCGAAGGGGGGCCTACGGATTCGGTGCAGGGGCGTTGACTTCCCTTTTCCTTCGCCTATAATATAAGGTATGGCACTGACTAAACGGCAGAAGGAGTTCTTAGACTTTCTGGCAGGTTTCCTAGAGAAGCGAGGGTATAGCCCTAGCTATGAGGAGATCGCAGAGGGGCTGAATCTGGCGTCGCTCGCGACGGTGCATAAGCACATTACGGCGCTGGAAGGAAAGCATTACATTAAGCGTGGATTTAACCAGAGCCGGTCGCTGGAGATTGCTCCACGGTACTACGAAGAGCAGAGACAGAACCGGCAACCGGCGATGGGACTGGAGGTACCATTACTCGGTCGCATCGCGGCGGGGTCTCCGGTGGAGTCGCTCGCGGGCGAAGACACGCTGAGCTTCGCCGATTACACGGGCGACCCCAACACGTACGCGTTGCAGGTTCGTGGAGAATCGATGATCGAGGACCACATCTGCGATGGCGATTATGTGCTGGTGGAGCGGGCGACCGAGGCTCGCGACGGCGACATCGTAGTGGCATTGGTGGACGGGATGGAGACCACGCTCAAGCGGTTCTATCTGGAGCCGGGCGACCGGGTGCGGTTGCAGCCGGCGAATTCCACGATGAATCCGATTTACGTGCCGCGGGCGTCGCTGGCGATTCAGGGAAAAGTTCTCGCGGTACTTCGCAAGTATTAGCGCTCGCGAAAGTATTACACTGGCTCAATGCCAGACGAGAAGATCGAACGCCCGCTCGGGTTCAACACGAGGTCTTTGCACGCGGGATATCCTCCCGATCCGACCACGCATGCTCGCGCGGTGCCGATTTATCAGACGACGTCGTTCACCTTCGATAACTCCGAACATGCCGCTGCGCTGTTCGCGCTGCAACAGTTCGGGAACATCTATACGCGGATCATGAACCCGACGACGGACGTGCTGGAGCAGCGCGTCGCGTCTTTGGAAAATGGCGTGGCGGGCCTCGCGATGTCGAGCGGCCAGGCGGCGCAATTCGTGGCGCTCAGCAGCCTGATGGAATCCGGCGATCACTTCGTGTCATCGAGCACGCTGTACGGCGGAACCTACACGCAGTTTGCGACCAGCTTCAAGAAGTTCGGCTACGACTGCACGTTCGTGGAGCCGGACGATCCCGAGAACTTCCGCAAGGCGATCAAGCCGAATACGAAGTGCGTGTTTGGCGAGACGATTTCGAATCCGCGCGGCAATGTGCTGGATATCGAAGCGGTGGCGAAGATCGCGCATGAGCATCATTTGCCGCTGGTGATCGACAATACGTTCGCGACGCCGTATGTGTGCCGGCCCATCGATTACGGGGCGGACATCGTGGTGCATTCGCTGACGAAATTTATGGGTGGGCATGGGACGTCCATCGGCGGGATGATCGTGGATAGCGGGAAGTTCGACTGGTCCCAGAGCAAGCATCCGCAAATCAATCAGCCTTCGCCGTCGTATCACGGGATGAATTTCAGCGAGGTATTCGGGGCGATTGCGTTCATCATCCGCTGCCGCGTGGAAGGGCTGCGCGATCTGGGTCCGTGCCTGAGTCCGTTCAATTCGTTCCTATTCATTCAAGGAATCGAAACGCTGGGACTGCGCATGGACCGGCATCTTTCGAACGCGCTGGCGGCGGCTAAGCATTTACAGAAGCATTCGAAAGTCGACTGGGTGAAGTATGCGTCGTTGGACGGGAGTCCGTATCAGGCGATCGCGAAGAAGTACACTCCGGCGGGCGCGGGCGCGGTGTTCTCGTTCGGCGTGAAGGGCGGCTATGCGGCGGGCAAGAAGTTCGTCGACAGCTTGAAACTGTTCTCGCACCTGGCGAACGTGGGCGATGCGCGGAGCCTGGTGATTCACCCCGCGTCCACGACGCACCAGCAGCTTTCGGATGCCGAGCAGGCCGCGGCGGGTGTAACTCCGGAGTTGGTGCGGTTGTCGATCGGGCTGGAGGATCTCGACGATATTTTGTGGGATCTGGATCAGGCCCTGGCGGCGTAACTTAGGCGAAGGCTTTCAGGTTCTAACGCGTTAGACTAGATCTGGATGCCCAAGACCTCTTCGCAACCTCGCGATATTGAACGTTCCACTTTGCCTAACGGCGTGCGCGTGATCACCGAGCGAATGACTCGGGTGCGCAGCGTCACCGTGGGGGTGTGGATCGGGAGCGGATCGCGGGAGGAGCAGCCGCATGAGACGGGGCTCTCCCACTTTATCGAGCACATGGTGTTCAAGGGCACCAAGAATCGCTCGGCGGAGGATATCGCGCGATCGGTGGATTCGATCGGCGGGGGCCTGGACGCTTTCACTTCGAAGGAACTGGTCAGCTACCAGGTAAAGATCCTGGACGAGCATTTGCCCGAGGCCTTCGACGTGGTGGCTGACCTGGTGCGGAATCCGCTATTCGACAAGTCCGACATTGAAAAAGAGAAGGGCGTGATTCTGGAAGAGCTCAAGATGGAGGTGGATAATCCGGAATATCTGATCCACGAAATCTTTTCGAGCAATTTCTGGAAGGGGCACGGGCTGGGGCGGTCGATTTTGGGGACCAAGCAGAGCATCCGGTCCTTCAATCGCGATTCGGTGGAGCAGTATTACCGGCAGTTCTACACGCCGTCGAATATTTTGATTACGGCGGCGGGGAGTTTGAAGCATAAGCAGTTGATGAAGTTGGTGGAGGATCGCTTCTCGGATCTGAAGCGGCGGAACAAGCGCTCGCCCGAGCCGCCGCCCAAGCCGCAGGCTCCGATGATTTTCAAAAACAAGAACTCTTTGGAGCAAGTTCACGTATATATCGGTGTACCTTCGATTGCGGTGCCGAGTGAGTCACGCTTTGCATGCTACGTACTAAATACGATACTGGGCGGCGGGATGAGTTCGCGACTGTTCCAGAACATCCGCGAGAAGCAGGGCTTGGCGTACACGGTTTATTCGGAACTGGCCATGTATCGCGATGCCGGATGCATGCTGATTTACGCGGGCACGTCGCTCAAGACGGCGCGGAAGGTGATCGAGTCGATTGCGCACGAGTTAAAACAGATGACCGACCATCCGGTGACGGCCGAAGAGCTGCGGCGGGCGAAGGATCATTTAAAGGGATCGTATGTCCTGGGCCTGGAATCGACATCGAGCCGCATGGCGAATCTCGCCCGGCAGGAGTTGTACTTCAAGCGGTTCTTCACACTGGACGAAGTGCTGGAGCGCATCGAAAAGGTGACCGCGGCGGAAGTGCAGTCTCTGGCGCAACAGTTCTTCGATCCGCAAACCATGGCTCTGGCGATGCTCGGGCGCTTAGATGGATTTCGCGTGCGGCGGGCAGATCTTGCGGGCGCATGACCGCGTTACGCATCGCCACTCTCGCGATAGTTCTGGCCTCGAGCGCGCTGGCTCTCGACACCACCAAGCTTCAGCCTCACGGCTACGTCAACGATTTCGCGCATGCGCTGGATCCCGGAGGCGCGCAGCAACTGGAAGCGTACTGCGGTGAGCTGGAGCGGGCCACCGGCGTGCAGATGGCGATTGTGCTGGTGGATTCGCTTGAGGACGAGCCGGTCGCCGACGTGGCCAACCGCCTTTTCCGGCAGTGGGGCATCGGCAAAAAGGGGAAAGACGACGGCATCCTGCTGATGCTGGCAGTGAAGGATCGCAAGCAGGACGTAGAGGTCGGGTATGGGTTGGAGGGAACGATCTCCGATGTGTACTCGGGCACGGTGCTGCGCGGGATCCGCCCGATTTTGCGGCAAGGGAATTATGCCGGCGCGCTGCTGGCGGCGGCGCAACAGTTTGGTTCGCGGATCGCGGAGGAACGCGGGGTTGCGCTCGATTCCGGCACCCAGCGTCCGGCCGGGCGGCGTGTTCCTCAGGGCGGGGGCGGGGGGTTCAATCCGATTCCGCTGATCATCATCGGGTTCGTGATCTTCGCCATCATTAGAAAGCTGTTTGGGGGCGGTGGACGCGGAGGCTACGGCGGGGGCGGCGGTGGTGGCGGGACAGGATTCCTGACCGGCATGATTCTGGGGAATCTGCTGGGCGGAGGCGGCCGCGGCGGTGGTTGGGGCGGCGGTGGTTTTGGCGGCTTCGACGGTGGCGGCGGGGGCGGCGGAGGTTTTGGTGGCTTCGGCGGTGGCAGCTCTGGCGGCGGAGGGGCGTCGAGCGATTGGTAGCGCGATGACGAAAGAACCCATGGACGATCTCAAAGAACTGGTCACAAAATTCGAGCACGCGTTTTCCGGACGGCTGATCTCCGCGGTATTGTACGGGTCCGCCGCATCGGGCGCGCATCATGACAAACTGGCCGACTTGAACGTGCTGTGCGTGCTGAAAGAAATCACGGTGCGGGAGCTTTCCGAAGGCGAGCCGATTTTGCGCTGGTGGCTGGCCAAGGGACATCCTTCGCCGCTGATGATGAGCGAAGAGGAAGTGCACAACTCCGCCGACAGTTTTCCGATGGAGTTTCGCGACATGAAGGAGCACCGGAAGGTGCTGTACGGGCCGGATGTGATCGCGGACCTGAAGGTGGATACGAAATATCATCGCGTGCAGGTGGAGCATGAGTTGCGGTCAAAGCTGTTGCGGCTGCGGCAGCAGGGCGCGCGGGTGTTGTCGGATCCGGAAGCGTTGCTGAAGTTGTGCGTCGAGTCGGTTTCGACATTTTGTGTGTTGGGGCGGCACGCGCTGCTGGCCGCGGGGGTGGATGCGAAGACGGACCGGCGCGCGGTGGTGCATCAGTTGGGCGCGGCGCTCCAGATGGACGTGCAGCCGTTCGAGAAGTTATTGAACATCCGTGAGGACAAAGCGGGCGATCCCGGAGATCCGGGCGAGTTGTTCGCGCAGTATCTGGATTGCGTCCGGCGGATGGTGGAATTCGTGGACAAGTTGGAGGCATAAATGAAATTCGCATTGATCGCAGTGGGGATTGTGATCTTGATCTGCCTGATCCTGGGAGGCAGCCTGATCGGCGCGCGCAATCAGCTGGTGACGGAGAGGGAAGACGTGACCGGCAAGTTCGCACAGATCGATACGGACTTGCAACGCCGCAACGACCTGATTCCGAACTTGGTGGAAACGGTGAAGGGCTTTGCCAAGCACGAGGAAGAGGCAATTGATTCGGTCACCAAGGCTCGCGCGGAGATGGCGGGGGCGCACACGCCGCAGGAGAAAATCGCTGCGGACGCCAAAATGGAGCCCGCGCTCGCGCGGTTGCTGCTAGTGGTAGAGAATTACCCAAACCTCAAGGCTGACGAAAACTTCCTGCGCTTGCAGGACGAACTGGAGCGCAGCGAAAACCGCATCGCGATCGCGCGTCGCGACTATAATCAATCGGTTCAAAAGTACAACACCGACATTGCGACGTTCCCCAGCAACATCGCGGCCTCGATGTTCGGATTCCAGCGCAACGACGCGTACTTCAAGGCTGACGAAGGAGCCAAGGTCGCACCGAAGGTGAAGTTCTAACTCGGAGACCTCTCGTGGCGATTGTCCTGATCGATGCGGCAGCGCACGCCCATGCGGCGGACTGGTATAGCTCGGGCCGAGGGGATCCGAGCGGCAACGGTCTGACGTTGACCGGCGACACCGTGCTGCCGCTTCACAACTTGACCATCGATACGGTTCTCGACGAGATCATTCGCCGGGCGCGATCGGGCGGAGACGTGATTCTGGTGTGCCACGCTCGCGATATGGGGCTGGCGCTGCCGCTGATTACGGGAGGGCCGGTGCGCGCGCGGACGGAGGCGATCGGGCAGCTGGCGATCGACCAACCTACGGCCGACCCGGTGCTTCCCACGCCGGCAATTTCGGCGGCGGAGGCAGCTCCGGTGCTGATGATGAGCGAGGCCCAGGTCGCGGCGTTACGGGTGAAGATGAATCAAGTACGGGCGCTGCGTCTGCGGCACGTGGCGTTGCGCGGATGCAATGTGGGCACTTGGTCGGACACGCTGCCGATTTATAAGCGCTTCTTCGGATGCGGCTCCCTTTCCGGGCCGCGGATGCGGGATACGTACGGGGCAATTGATCCGGGCGCGCCGATGGCCGATTTGACGCGGTGGAGTTCGCAGCACAACCACTGGCATATTTTCTACGACGGATCGACAGGAAATCAGGTGGCGCTGGCGACCACAGGCGGCCAGTCGGAAGAGCACTCCTATCAGATCGCGCTGGCGTATCAGACGACGCAGGGTTTGCAGGATTGGGGCACGCGGCACTTGCGGGGAGCCGTCTCCGGATCGTTTTTCTACCACGGAATGTGGGAGACGAGCGCCGCGCCGGGCTCGCCGCGAATCCACTTCGTCGGCGACGCCGACTACGCGAGCCACTTACAAGTTGTCTAGATCCGATTTCGTGAACGAGTAGCGCACGATATCGTCGCGCTTTTTCCAGCCGAGCTTGGTCCAGTAACGGTGTGCGGGGAAGTTGCCGGCGAGGATGTCGAGATGGGTTTTCTCGATGCCTTCGGCTTGCAGACGTTCGAGGCAACGCTCGATGAGCGCGCGTCCGATGCCTTGGAGGCGGAAGGCGGGATCGACGGCGAGGTGTTGCAGGTATCCGCGGCGTCCGTCGTGTCCGCTCATGACGCAGCCGACGATGCGGCCTTCGGAGCGTGCGACGAAGCTCAGGCCGGGATTGCGGGCGAGATAGCGCTCGATGCCTTCGTGCGAATCGGCCAAGCGGAGTCCGATGCCGGGAGTCGCGCTGAGCAGGGCGTACATGGCATCGTAATCCGCCATGGTCATCTCGGAGATCTCAATCTTCGGCATGAGGTTCTTCTGAGGCTTCGAAGGGCATGTCTTCCAGTTGCTCCGCTTGGGCCGCGAAACGCTTCAGAACGCGGATGGAATTGCCGGAACTGAATCCGGCGCCGCGGAGTTTGCGGAATGCGGAGGCGAGATGCTTCTCTTCTTTGAGAAGATCACCAAGTTTCTTGCCGCGATATTTCCTAGTGAGGAAGGCTTCGATGAGGGCGATCTCGTCTGTCTCCGCGTACGCTGCCTCCACCGCTTGCTGAGCGACGGCGGGAGCGATGCGGCGGGTCATCAGGTCGCGGACGACGCGGGCTTTGCCGAGGCCCTGGTTGTCGCGGCGCCAGCCGGCGAAGGAATCGGCGAGTTTGCGGTCATTGAGAAATCCGGCGTCCTTGAGGCGGCGAAGGACTTCGGGCACGTCGGCTTGGACGGCGGCGCGGCGCTTCAGGCGATCGCGCATTTCGCCCTGAGAGAGGGCGCGTGCGGAGAGAGCCTGCGCGGCATAGTTCATGAGACGGTCGAGGTCGAGCTTTTGGGGAGGGCGGGGCATGGTTACTTCTGGAGCGCGGCTCGGCGCAAGCGAACCCAGTCGGCGAAGAGTGGAGGATTTTCCAGCCAGGTGAGCATCCACAACATCATCTCTTCTTTCTCGGTCTTCTTGCTGGAGGATTTTCTTGCGGCCCAGCGCGCGTGATCTCTCGCGGTAATGATGAGCTTTCGAACCCGTGCCCGCCGCTCGGCGCCGCCCTGCTCGTATTCTCCGCATAGCTTGAGCAGGCTGGTCTCCAGGGCATAGAGCGACTCCTGGCGGACTCCTTCGATTAAGGGCGCCAGCGGAATGCCTGTGGCTCGCAGGAGCTTCCGAAGGTAGCTTTCGGAGACCGGCGCGAGGGCGGCGAGCAACGCGGTCCACTCAACTTCGCCGATTTCGGCGGGATGCTCTCGCTCCAGCCACTCGGCGAGTTCAGCCGTTTTTGCCTTTGCCATGGCGGTACGCTTTGACGGCCTTGTCGTGATCGGCGAGGCTCTTCGAGAACTGGTGTCCGCCGCCTCCGGGCTTGGCGACAAAATACAGAAATTCTGTGTGGGCCGGGGTAAGGGCGGCGGCCAGAGCCTCCGCGCCGGGATTCGCGATCGGGCCGGGAGGCAGCCCCGCATTCTGATACGTGTTGTAGGGATTGCTACTCTTGAGATCCGACTTGTGAATCGCGCCACGGTATCGCTTGTCGAGCAAGGCCGCATAAATCGTGGTGGGATCGCAATCGAGAGCCATCCCGATGCGGAGCCGGTTGGCGAAGACGCCGGCGATCAGCGGGCGCTCTTCGGCGAGGCCCGTTTCTTTTTCGACGAGTGACGCAAGCGTGACCGCCTGGTGCGGGGAAGCCTCGCCTGCAAGCTTTTTCCACTGCTTCCGGAACTGAGCGGTCATCATCTGGCACAGCTCGGCCGCAGTAGTGGAGTGCGACAAACGATAGGTCGCGGGAAACAGGTAGCCTTCCAGTGTTTTCGCCGCCGGATCGAGATCTTTCACTAAGGCGGGGTTCGCTGCGGCGTCCAGAAAGTCTTTCGCGGGCGCGATTCCGGCCGCCTCCGTCAGGCGGGCGATGTCGAACATGTTGGTGCCTTCGGGAACGTTGAAGTCGAAGTAGTAGAGATCGCCTCGCGCGATGCGGTCGAATACTTGGCGGACGCTAGCCGCGTCGGAGAACCGATACTCGCCCGCCATCAATTTGACGTTGGGATTCAGGGCGCGGGCGAGCCAGAACTGCCAGGGGTACCGGATGACGCCCGCCTGTTCGAGAGACCGGGCCATCGCCGGAGTTCCGGCGCCGCGCTCGAATTTCACGAAAGTTTCGCCTTCGAACCCGCGATAGGGCAGGATCAGCGACGCTACAGGCACTCCGGCGAGCACCAATGCGGCCAGCAGCACCAGCGCCAAGCGCCGTGAGAGCTTCACGCTTCCGGCTCCTCGGCATAGTGACCCTCGGCTTGCGGACCGGAGTCCAAGAAGCTCTCCAGGAGAATCTGTGCCGCGAGGCGGTCCACGGCTTTGGCTCGTTTTTCGATGCTGATGCCGCTGGAGCGCAGGACACGCTCCGCCTCGACCGTCGTCAGGCGCTCGTCCCAGAGGCGCACTTCGACGCCGGTGTACTCGGCCAGCTTGCCGGCGAACTCGCGCGTGTACCCCGATTGGCGGCTTTCGCGTCCACTCATGTGCAAGGGATGCCCCAGCAACAGAAGACGTACGTCGTGCTGCTCGATCAGGCGCGCGAGCGCCGCCAGATCCTCGCGGATGCGGGTCCTCTGGAGGGTTGGCAGGCCCTGCGCCGTGATGCCCAGAGGGTCGCTCAATGCCAGTCCGATGCGCTTCTTGCCCAGATCAAGAGCCAGAATCCGCCCCCGGCTAGAATTTGTTTGGAATTCCACGTCTGTCCAATATTATAGAGATAGTCGTGTACGCTCCCCCTGCACAAGCGCAACGTTCGCTCCAACTCGGAGTCGG
Source organism: Bryobacteraceae bacterium (assembly GCA_036498815.1). Classification (GTDB taxonomy): domain Bacteria; phylum Acidobacteriota; class Terriglobia; order Bryobacterales; family Bryobacteraceae; genus Palsa-187. Next base: position 55,390 of record DASYET010000042.1, read on the forward strand.
AATTCTGTCTGCTGCCGCGGCTGTGGCCCTGCTGTATTACGGGCGGGTCTTCTTCATTACGGTGACGATCGCCGCGATCATCGCGTTTCTCCTGGAACCGATGGTGGGCGTCTTCATGAAGCTGCGCTTTCCGCGGGGTTTGGCCAGTTTCCTGGTGTGCAGCATGGCGCTGATGTTTCTGTACTTCGCGGCGCTCGGGTTGTACACGGAAGGCGTGGCGATGCTGGACGACGTGCCGGCTTATGGGGCGCGCATCAACGAGTTGGTGGACACCGCCGCCGGCCGGATTGAGACGTTCCAACAAGGCGTGTACCGCACTCTGATTCCGCGCCGCTTTCAGGATGGGGCCACGAATCTTCCGGTACCGGCTCCCGACCCCGCCGCTGCGTCTCGTAACAAGAAAAAGAAACCAGATACCGCGGCACCGGACACGCCGCCGATCCAGGAAGTGCGCGTCCATACAGATCCGACGCCGCTGGTGAACTATCTTTACGACTATTTGCGGTCGTTTTATGGGGTTCTGCTGATGGCGTCGTTCGTGCCATTTCTGGTGTACTTCATCCTAAGCTGGCGCGACCATTTGCGGAGCCGGTTGCTCAGCATGTTTGAGGGCGAATCGCGCTACACGCTGGCCAAAGCGTTGGACGGGGTCGCGGACATGGTACGCGCGTACGTCATCGGAAACTTCTTGCTGGGGCTGTTGCTTACGGCCATCAGCGCGCTCCTTTTCGCCTCCGTGCGGTTACCGTACTGGCTGGTGGTGGCGCCGATGAGCGGATTCCTCAGTCTGGTTCCTTACATCGGACTGCCCCTGGCGCTGGCTCCGCCGCTGATCGCAGCTTTGCCGATGACGGCGGTCCCGGCCGTGTACCTGTTCCTTTCCGCCGGAGTCGCGCTGCTGCACCTGCTCGGGCTGAACCTGCTGTATCCGAAGTTTGTGGGATCGCGGGTGCACTTGAACCCTCTGGTGGTTACCATCGCGTTGATGTTCTGGGGCATGATCTGGGGTGGCATCGGGCTGTTGCTGGCGATCCCCCTCACCGCCGCGTTGAAGGCGGTTTGCGACAACGTGAGCAGCCTCCAGGCGTATGGCCGCTTATTGGGAGACTAAATCGTGTCCAAGACGTTTTGGGGATTCTTCGCCGTGGCGTTGGCTATCGTTGGCGTGGCGGTTTCCTTTGTCTGGTTCGGAAACGTCAGCAGCCACCTGGTTCTGAAGGGAACCATCCTCACCGTGCGCGCGGTGGATACGAGCGACGGCGGCTCTATTGGGGTGGTCGACTTTCGGCTGAAGAATCCGACCAACGTGCCCTTTGTCGTGAAGCAGGTCGAATTGACCGTGGATCCGGCTTCCGGAGATGCGCCCAAGAGCTTCCTGATCTCGAAATCCGACGTCGGCGCGGTGTTTGAGGTTCATCCCGATATCGGCCCGAAGTTCCATGACGTCCTGAGTCTGCAAGACAAGATCGGGCCGAACCAGACTACGGACTGGATGATCTCCGCGAAATTCGAGATCCCTGCTGCGGTCATCAAGAATCGTAAAGCGATTCATCTACACATTGAGGACGTCGACGGCACCGAGGCCGATTTTAGCGACGCGCCGTAACGATCTCCACGGAACATCCCGGCGTACCCTTCCGTAGAACCATCATGGCTCCTGATCCAGCGAGCAAACCCCCGGCGTACGCATCGGGGACCGCCATTATCCTCTACCTGGCGTTGGGGCGAATGATTCTCTACGCGGTCGCCGGGTCGCATTATGGGTACTTTCGCGATGAGCTGTATTACCTGGCCTGCGGCGAGCATCCCGCGTGGGGTTACGTGGATCAACCGCCACTCATCGGATGGATCGCGTGGGTCCTGGAACATACCATCGGGACCTCGATCTGGGCGGTGCGCTTGCTGCCGGCGTTGTCCGGCGCGGCGACGGTGTTTTTCGCGGGATTGCTGGCGCGAGAATTCGGCGGGCGCCGATGGTCGATGTTCCTGACATCGTTGGCGGCGCTGATGGGGCCCATGGCGCTCGCGCTCTCGCACATCTTTACGATGAACGCGTTCGATCCGCTGCTGTGGACGGCGCTCGCTTTGCTGGTAGTGCGGATCGTGAAGACGGGGAACGAACGGCTCTGGATTCCCGCAGGGGTGCTGGTGGGCATCACGATTCTGAACAAGTACGCCATCCTGTTTTGGTTGTCGGGACTGGCTGTGGGCATGGTCCTTACGCCTTTGCGCCGAAGCTTCCGCCAACGTTGGCTGTGGATCGGCGCCGCGTTGGCTACGGCGGGCGCGTTGCCGAACTTCCTGTGGGAATGGAGGAATCGGTTTCCGTTTTTAGAACTGATGCGGAACGTCCGCCGGAGCGGCCGGGATGTATCGCTTTCACCGTTGCTGTATTTGAAGGCGCAGGCGGAGATGCTGGGCTACGTCTCCGCGATCCTTGTACTGTTCGCGCTCCTGTTCTTCCTTTCCCGGAGCGGTCAGCGCTACCGCGCGATTGGCTGGGCCTATTTGGTGTTTCTGGCGGAGATGCTGGTGCTGCGCGGGAAGATGTATTACGTCGCGCCCGTATATCCGATGATCTTCGCCGCGGGTGCGGTGTGGTTTGAGCGTGTGACGGAGGGTGGGCGCTGGGCGTGGGCACGGCCGGCGCTGGCGAGCGTGGTCTTTCTGGTCAGCGGGATCTTGCTCCCGACGGCGTTTCCGCTCTTGAGCGTCCCCGCGTTTCTCGCCTATGAGCGAACGATGGGTGTCCATCAGCAGAAGTTCGAGCATCAGCTGCAAGGGGAACTGCCGCAACTGTATGCCGATATGTTCGGCTGGCCTGAAATGGTGCAGACGGTGGCCGCTTACTATCGCACGCTTTCGCCGGAGGAGCAGCAGCGCACCGCGATCTTCGGCAGCAATTTCGGCGATGCCGGAGCGATCGACCACTTCGGTCCGCAGTACGGGCTTCCCAAGGCGATTGGAGATCACCAGACGTATTGGTTGTGGGGCCCTCGCGACTATACCGGAGAGAGCCTGATCGTGATGGGCGATGGCGATGAGCGCGACATGCAGACCAAGTGCGCCAGCTATTCCATCATTGGGAACACCAAGCATCCGCTTTCGAGGCCCGACGAGTGGCGGCCCATCTATCACTGCCGCGGCTTCAAATGGAACTTGAAGGACTACTGGCCTGAAACCAAGCACTGGAATTGAATCACGCAGTAGAATGAAGCGATAGAGCCCCACGGACCCAGCTTGATCGGACGGCCGGTTCCCCGCAAGGAAGGTATTGCGAAGGTGACCGGGCGGGCGCGGTATGTCGCGGACATGAGTCTTCCCGGCATGCTGTACGGCGTTACCGTGCGCAACCCCACGGGCCGGGGACGAATCCGAAACATCGTTTTCGAGCCCGGCGTCCCCTGGGAAGAGCTCACCGTGGTCACGGCGCGCGACATTCCTGGGACCAATGCGGTCGCGCTGCTCATGAACGATCAGCCGGTGCTGGCCGACGAAGTCAGCGCGCACATCGAGGAGCCGGTGGTCCTCCTGGCACATCCGGACCGGTACCTGGTAGAGGAAGCGCGGCGGCGGGTGCGGATTGAGATCGATCCTCTGCCGCAGATCTTCACTTTGGAAGATGCTTTGGCGAAGCGTGAAGTGATCTGGGGTACGGACAACATCTTCAAGACTTTCTCAGTCGCAAAGGGCGATATCCAGGTGGGCTTCGCGGCGGCCGACTTGATCGTTGAGGGCGAGTACGAGACTGGGGCGCAAGAGCAGTTGTACATCGAAACCAATGGAATGATCGCGACGGCGAATCTGGCAGACGGAGTGACGGTCTGGGGATCCATGCAGTGTCCTTATTACATCCACAAGGCGCTGCTGCCGATTTTCGCCCTGCCTGCGGAGAAGGTACGCATCATCCAGATGGAGACGGGCGGAGGGTTCGGAGGAAAGGAGGAGTACCCGTCCATGATCGCGGCGCACGCGGCGCTCCTGGCGTGGAAATCCGGGAAGCCCGTCAAGCTGATCTATGATCGCGCAGAGGACATGGTGGCGACTACGAAGCGCCACCCTTCGCGGACGCGCCATCGGACCGGGCTGACCAAGGACGGCCGGTTGACCGCGATGGAGATCGAGTTCGACATCGATGGCGGAGCCTATTGCACGCTGTCGCCGGTGGTGCTATCGCGGGGTACGATTCACGCCGCGGGTCCGTATGAATGCGCGAACGTGAGCATCCGCAGCCGGGCGGTGGCGACGTCGATACCTCCGCATGGAGCTTTTCGCGGTTTCGGGGCGCCGCAGTCGATTTTCGCGTTGGAGCGGCAGATGGATCGCTGCGCCAGGGCGGTGGGCCTCAGCCCGGAAGAGTTTCGGAGGCGGAACTTCCTGCACCAGGGACAGTCCACGGCCACGGGCCAGGTGATCCGGGAGAAGCTGGAGCTTGAAAAGCTGCTGGACCGGGCGCTCGAGTTGTCGCACTACCGGCAGCGCACGGAGGAGTTCGCAAAAACGAACCCAGCTTCGAGTCTGAAGCGAGGCATCGGATTCGCCAGCTTTATGCACGGCGCGGGATTTACGGGCTCCGGCGAAGTCTACTTGAAGAGCGTGGTGGGGGTTGAAACAACTCTTGAAGGAAATGTTCGTATCTTGACTGCCAGTACGGAGATAGGGCAGGGAACCAACACCATCCTGAGCCAGATTGCCGCCGAAACGTTGGGCCTTGATTATGACCGGATCGAGCTGGCCACGCCCGACACCGGCCAGGTTCCCAACAGTGGACCCACGGTGGCGTCAAGGACTTGTATGGTCGTCGGCAAACTGGTGGAGGCCGCGTGTCAGGGGCTAAAGCAGATCCTGGAGGCGAGCGGACTCAGCATTGCCGACTACACTCGCCAGTTCGGTCCGGCACGAGCGTACAGCGAATACCAGCCTCCGCCTGGGGTGGCCTGGAACGACGAGACCTATCAGGGCGATGCGTACGGAGCCTTCGCGTGGGCGGTCTATGTGGCGGTCGTTGAGGTGGACCCCGCGACTGCGGAAGTTCGCGTAACCGACTTTGTTGCCTTGCAAGAGGTGGGAAAAGTGATCCATCCCGTGATGGCTACCGGGCAGATTGAAGGAGGTGTCGCGCAGGCGATCGGCTACGCACTTTACGAAAAGGTTGCTTGGAAGAACGGCCACATGGCCAATGCGCAGATGACCAACTACATCATGCCGACCTCGGCCGACCTGCCGCCGATTCGGGTGTTCTTCGAGGAGAATCCCTACGCGTACGGTCCGGCGGGCGCGAAGGGGATCGGCGAACTCCCGATGGATGGGGCGGCTCCAGCGATTCTCAATGCGATTGAGAATGCATTAGGCGTTGGATTCAATGAAGTCCCCTTAACTCCTGAAATGATAGGAGATCGTCTATGGAGTCGTACGTGACTACCATCCGGTGCACGGTAAATGGTATCGCACGGTCGATCAAGACTCCCCCCATGGCCCGGCTGCTCGACGTGCTCCGGGAAGAGATGGACTGCACGGGGGTGAAGGAAGGTTGCGGCGAGGGCGAGTGTGGAGCGTGCTCCGTCCTACTTGATGGGGAGTTGGTGAACTCGTGTCTTATCCCTGTGTTACAGGGGGAAGATTCAACCATCGTCACGATTGAGGGCTTGGCGCCATCGGACAGCCTTCACAAGATTCAGCACGCCTTCCTCGATTGTGGCGGAGCGCAGTGCGGCATCTGCACTCCGGGAATGATCCTGGCAACGGCGGCGCTGCTGGAGAGGCATCCTCAACCTACACCCGACCAGATCCGTGAGGGGCTGGCGGGCAACCTCTGTCGATGCACAGGTTACATGCGAATCTTTGAAGCGGTGGAGCAGGCGGCCCGCGGATGAGAGCGAACGTCCCGAGTTACGATTTAGTCGCTCCGCGGGACCTGGCTCACGCGCTTTCGCTGCTGCCCGACTATCGTCCCTTGGCGGGAGGCACCGACGTGATGGTGTTGTTCGAGGCGGGCAAGCTCGATCATCGATGCTGGCAGAGCATCCTGCACTTGAGGGAGCTCCGGGGCGTCACGGAGGCGCCGGACTTCGTCACGCTGGGGGCGCTGACGACGTATAGCGACATCCGCCGAAGCAGTCTCCTGGGTGCCGAGTTCCCCCTGCTCGCCGAAGCTGCTGCCCAAGTGGGAGGAATGGCGACACAGAACCGGGGCACGGTGGGGGGCAACATCGTGAACGCGTCTCCGGCTGCGGACACGCCTCCTGCTCTCCTGGCCTACGACGCTGAGGTCGAGCTTACGAGCCTTCGAGGGTCACGCTGGGTCCGCTACGCGAGCTTCCATACGGGCTATAAGCGGATGGATCTCGCGCCAGACGAGTTGCTCACGGCCGTTCGACTCCCTCGTGGAGGGCGAGTTACAAAGAGCAGTTACCGCAAAGTTGGGACTCGCCGGGCGCAAGCGATCTCCAAAGTCTGCTTCGCGGCGACTTGTACGGGTGACCGAATCCGCATCGGCTTGGCGAGCGTCGCTCCGGTTCCTTTGCTAGTTGAGGCAACTCGTGCCGATGCTCGCGAGAGGCTGGAAGCTGCGCTCGCGCCCATCGACGATATCCGCTCCACGGCGGCGTATAGACGTCAGGTCGCCCTGAATTTGTTGGAGGAGTTCCTGGCATGATCCTCCGGAGTCGCCGCGTGGTCACAGAGATGACCGTCAAGCCGGCTTCGATCCACATCGAGGCCGGTAAGATCACGAGGGTGGGTGCTTACGAAGAAGGCGGCACGGATGTCGGCGATTTGGCGATTCTGCCCGGCCTGGTGGACACGCATGTTCACATCAACGAGCCCGGCCGTGCGGACTGGGAGGGATTCGAGACTGCCACGCGAGCCGCAGCCGCGGGAGGCATCACGACGCTGATCGAGATGCCGCTCAATAGCATCCCGGCGACGACGACGGCCGCCGCGTACCGGCGGAAGGTCGATGCCGCGCGCGGGAAGCTCGCGGTGGACACGGGGTTCTGGGGCGGAGTCGTTCCCGGCAACTCCGCCGAACTTGAACCGCTCTGGCAAGCCGGAGTGTTCGGGTTCAAATGTTTTCTGGCGCCGTCGGGAGTGGACGAGTTTGAGCATGTTTCGGAGGCGAATCTCCGCGAAGCGATGCCGGTTTTGGCGCGGCTGGGCGCGCCGTTGCGGGTTCACGCCGAAGTGCCTGCGCTGCTTCGGGAACCGGCGGGAAGGACCCACGAAGATTGGCTCGCCTCCCGTCCGCCCGAGGCCGAGATCGAAGCGATCGCGATGATCATCCGCCTTGCGCGCGAGACCGGGGCGAGGGTCCACATCGTCCACCTCAGCGCCACGGAAGCGCTGCCGATGATTCACCAAGCCCGAGCGGAGGGCATCAACATTTCCGTGGAAACCTGCCCGCACTACTTGGCTTTCGCGTCCGAAGAGATCGCTCCTTTGGCGACGGAGTTTAAGTGTGCCCCGCCGCTTCGATCGGTGGCGAATCGCAAACGGCTGCGTGAGGCACTGCGCCAGGGCGGAATCGATATGCTGGTCTCCGACCACTCGCCGTCACCGCCGGAACTCAAGAGCGGGGACTTTCGCTCGGCGTGGGGAGGCATTGCAAGCCTCGAATTGGGTCTCGCGGCGGTGAACACTCTGTTCGACGAATTGCCAGAGATCGTCCGATGGATGGCCGAGGCTCCGGCCGGACTGGCCGCCTTGAATCACAAGGGGCTGATCGCTCCCGGTTACGATGCCGACCTGGTCGCCTTCGATCCCGAGGCCCGCTGGACGGTCGATCCCGCGCTGCTCCAACAGCGCCACAAACTCACTCCCTACGCTGGTTGCAGGATGCGAGGCCGGGTCATGGCGACGTATCTACGCGGGGAGAAAATCTACGAAGAAGGAAGAATGCTTGGCGGCAGTACTGGCGTCATCCTGCGCGGGGCCTTCGCCGAGTTTTTCTCTTGCTGCGGAAGCCGCCGCTGGGCGGAGCGGATGGCGGCCGCGGCTCCGTTTGCTTCGCTCGAATCCGTAGATAACGTTGGCGCACAAGTCTGGAACGGGTTGGAGCGCGAGGATTGGCTCGAAGCGTTCGCCGCGCATCCCCGCATCGGCGACCGGACAGCTTCGGGCACGGCCGCCTCGGAACAAGCCTCGGTCCACGCCGCCGCCGAACAGATTCTCACGGACCTGACCCGCCTGAATCGCGAATACGAACTGCGCTTCGGTTATATTTATATCGTCTGTGCCAGCGGCAAGTCTGCTGAGGAGATGCTCTCCCTCCTCCGTTCGCGCCTGGGCAATGACCCGGAAAAAGAGTTACGCATCGCCGCGGCTGAACAACTCGCCATTACGCAGTTGCGCTTAGCAAAGCTGTGGCAAAGGAATCTATGATCAGCACTCACGTACTCGACACCGCCCGTGGAGCCCCTGCCGGGCGTTTGCCCGTGGATCTCGATGTTTTCATCTCCGGGCAAGGCTGGCGTGAGGCCGGCCACGGGCTCACCAACGAAAGCGGCCGCATCGAGGATTTCGGTGAAACCGCCGCGCCGGGCGTCTACCGCATGGTGTTCGACGTGGCGTCCTACATGCCGCATTCGTTTTTCCCCACCATTGCGATCACGTTTGAGATTCACGACGCGAAGGAGCACTATCACATCCCCCTGTTGCTGAGCCCTTTCGGCTATACCGTGTACCGCGGGAACTGACGCCGATGCGCATCACGGAGAATCGCTACGGTAAATCGGGAGTCCGCGTGGCGCGCGTCGTGCGGCATCAGGATCGCCATGAAATGCATGAGATGACGGTGGCGATTCAGATCGAAGGCGATTTCGATTCCAGTTACTCGGAGGGCGACAACAGTAAGGTGTTGCCCACCGACACGATGAAAAATACGGTATACGCATTCGCTGCGGGGCCGGAAGCCGCGCAGCCGGAATCGTTCGCGCTGCTGCTGGCGCGCCACTTCGTTTCGACCCAGCCACAGGTGCATCGTGCGAGCGTGGAGGTGCAGTGCCAGCCCTGGCAGCGGAACGGGCGTTTCTCTTTTAGCGGCAGTGGGCCGCTACGCCGCACGGCGAGCGTTACCGCAGAGGGTGCCAGCGAAACGGTGGAAGCGGGAATCGCGGATTATCTCCTGCTCAAGACCACTGGATCCGCGTTTGCCGGTTTCGTGAAGGACTCCTACACCACGCTGGCGGAAACGCAAGACCGCTTGTTCGCGACGTCGCTGGACGCGCGGTGGCGTTACCGCGGCGAGGACATCTCGATGGATACAAATTGGTGGGACACGAGCTGGCACGCAGTAATGAAGCTGCTGACGGAGACGTTTGCCGAACACGAGAGTAAATCCGTGCAGCACACGCTTTACGCGATGGGCGAAGCGGTGCTCGCCGAATGCGATCACGTGAGCCGCATCCACCTGACGATGCCGAACAAGCACTATCTGCCCGTCGATCTTCGCCCTTTCGGCCTCTCCAACGCAAACGAGGTGTTTGTGCCTACGGACGAGCCGCACGGCCTGATCGAGGCAGTTCTCGAACAGTGACTCAGCGCAGAGTGACTCTACGAATCAAGGTGATCCCCCGGAGTCCGCGGACCGAATTCGCAGGCCAACTCTCGGACGGGACACAGAAGGTGAAGGTCGCCGCGCCGCCTGATAAAGGGAAAGCCAACGAAGAGCTCTGCCGTTTCTTAGCGGAGCGGCATCACGTTCCCCGGACCGCGGTAACGATCCTCAGCGGGCACACCTCGTCTCTCAAGCTAGTAAAGATTGAGTCCTAAACCGGCCGCGCTACCAGCGCCAGGAATTCATCGCGTGTAGCTTTATTGGTCCGGAACGCGCCCAGCATCGTGCTGGTTACCGTGCCCGAGTGCTGCTTCTCCACACCGCGCATCATCATGCAGAAATGGCGGGCTTCCGCCATCACGGCGACACCGCGAGGGGAAATTGCCTGGGATACGGCCTCAGCCACTTCTTGTGTGAGGCGCTCCTGCAATTGCAGGCGGCGCGCGAACATGTTTACAATCCGCGGAATCTTGCTGAGCCCGATCACCTTGTTCTTGGGCAGGTACGCTACGTGGATTTTTCCGAAGAAGGGCAGCAGGTGGTGCTCGCACATGCTGAAGAATTCGATGTCTTTGACGATCACCATCTCGTCGCAGGTGACGCTGAACACCGCCTTATTGACGATGTGCTCCAGGTTTTCCTCGTACCCGCGCGTGAGGAACCGCATCGCTTTCTCGTAGCGTTCCGGGGTGCGGAGGAGCCCCTCGCGAGTGGTATCCTCGCCTAGCATCTCCAGGACTTCCTTCATGCGGTCCGCCACAGACGGGCCGCGCGCAGGCATCACCTTCACGACACTCTTACTCGATTTCACTTACGCCACAGCCTCCAACTCAAATGTGTTCCGCTCCGTCTCCGCGATTCGAATCCGCGCCAGCCGAGGCACGAGCGTCCAATTCTCCTGCAATAGACCCTCGATCAGTTGGGCGAGGTTCTCGGTGGTAGGAACTCCCACCAGTTCCGGCACATCGCGATTCAAATCCTTGTGATTCAGCCGCCGCAGGACCTGGGACTCAACCAATTGGTCCAGAGCTTCGCGATCTACGAGCATGCCGTCCGGTTGCACCCGGCCCTCCACTGAGATTTCCAGCACGTAATCGTGGCCATGGCCAAAGGGATTATTGCACTTGCCGTACAACCGGCGATTCTCTTCGGGGGAGAGCGCCGGGGAATCGAGCCTATGCGCCGCTGCGAAACGGTATCGCCGCGTCAACCTCAAGCTTCACCCCCGTAATCCACGAACAAGTCCGCGGTTTCGTACAGCCGGACATTATGCAACCGCACGCCCTCGCCCCGGATGGCCGGATCGATCCGCTTCCAGATTTCGATCACCAGATTCTCCGTGGTCGGTACGACGCGATCGAAGGGAGCCACTTCGCGATTCAGAAACCGGTGATCCATCGGCTCCACTACTTCGCGATTCAGGATCTCCTTCAACTCGCGCAGGTCGAACACCATTCCGGTGACCGAGTCCGGCTGGCCCGACACCGTCACTTCCAGAACGAAGTTGTGCCCGTGCCCGTTGGGATTGGCGTTCGCACCATAGACGCGGCGGTTCTGCGCCTCATCCCAGGCAGGGTTCGCGCACACGTGGGAGGCCGAAAACTCCACTTTGCGGGTCAGGAACATGAGGTGGCTGTTTTTAGGATGCAACAAGGCGCTCTTAAGATCCTCTAAAATGATAGCGTGAACAGAAGTCTGACCGACAAGATTCTCCTGGCCGTGGTTGTGGTGCTGGCTGCCGCCCTGGTCTACGCCGTTTATGGCACTTTGGAAGCTCCCGTGGTGAACGCCGGGGATTCGGCGCCGGATTTCAAGGTGGTCACTGAGCAGGGCCAGACCCTGACGCCTTCGAATTTTCCGGGCAAGCTGATGGTGTTGAATTTTTGGGCCTCCTGGTGCGCCCCTTGTGTGGAAGAGACGCCTTCGCTCAACGAATTTGCCCGGGTCATGGCTCCCCAGGGAGTGGTGGTGTTGGGCGTAAGTGTGGATAAGAACGAGAAGCTGTACAAGCAGTTTCTCCAGCGCTTCCAGATCGACTTTAAAACCTCGCGTGACCCTAACGCCGATATCCCGAGCACGTACGGAACGTTCCAGTTCCCGGATTCCTACATCATCAGTCCCAAGGGCCAGGTGGTCGAGAAAATCATTAACGCGCAAAATTGGATGGACCCCCAGTTCATTGCGCACATCCAGAAGATGCTATAGGTGACTGGATTGGGTGAAGCGAGGCGCATCGGTATCCTGCACCCCGGCGAAATGGGCCGGGTCGCCGCCGCGACACTTGTCCATAGCGGCAACGAAGTCTACTGGGCGTCGGACGGCCGCAGCGCGAACACGAAGCAGCGCGCCGCAAGCCTCAACCTTGTCGACACACTCACGATTGCGGAGTTGTGCCGCCGCTGTGAAGCGATTGTCAGCGTGTGCCCGCCCGAATTCGCCGATCAGCTCGCGGACGAAGTGCTTACGACCGGATTTCGCGGGCTCTACGTGGACGCGAATGCGATCTCGCCCGATCGAGCTCTCAAGATGGCGGCTCGTATGCGAACTCGGGGAGTAACTTTTGTGGACGGAGGCATTATCGGGCTCGCGTCGATGACTCCGGGCAAGACGTGGCTTTATCTTTCCGGCGATGCCGCACCCGAGATCGCGAAGCTCTTCTCCGAAGGGCCGATGCAACCTGAGGTTCTTGCCGGACCCGCCGGCCGGGCGTCCGCGCTGAAGATGTGCTTTGCGGCTTACAGCAAGATCACTACCGCCCTCCTCACCGCGATTCTGGCCGCCGCGGACCATCAAGGTGTCCGTGCGGAACTGGAACAGCAGTGGTCGCGCATGCCGGGCTCACTCACAGACGCGGTCGAAAAGATCCCCCTCTCCGCTCCCAAGGCTTGGCGCTTCGTCCCGGAGATGCAGGAGATCGCTGCGACTTTCGAATCGTCCGGAGTTTCTCCTGCGTTCCCCAAGGCGGCCGCGGAGATCTATTCCCAACTCGCGCTCTTCCGCAACGCGAAGCCCGACCTCGAAGCGATTCTGAGCGTCCTCAGTCCGGTGCTGGCCCCCGAGACCAAATGACGCCCCTCCGCCAATCCGTCGAATCCCTGCTGGGCCCTCGGGGCTTCCTCTACAAACCTGAGGATCTCACGGCGTACGAATACGACGGCAGCGTCGACAAAGCCAAGCCCGATATGGTGGCCTTTCCGCAAGCGACTGCCGAAGTGGTGGCCCTGGTGAAACTGGCTCGCGAGCACAAGATTCCGGTCACCGGCCGAGGGGCGGGCACAGGACTATCCGGCGGAGCCATCGCCCGGAACGGCGGACTGATGATCAGCTTTGCGCGCATGAACCGGATTTTGGAGGTGGACTACGCGAACGAGCGCGCCGTGGTCGAACCGGGCCTGGTCAATCTGGACCTCACTCTTGCGGTGCAGGACGACGGCTACTTCTTTGCACCGGACCCGTCCAGCCAGCGGGCCTGTACCATCGGGGGCAACGTCAGCGAGAACTCGGGCGGCCCTCATACTCTTGCGTACGGCGTGACGACGAATCACGTGCAGGCGCTGGAAGTGGTACTCTCCGACGGAACGGTTCTCAACACCGCGTCCAGCGACGCCCCGGGATACGATCTCACCGGACTCCTGGTGGGCTCCGAGGGGACCATGGCGCTGGTCACGAAAATCGCTGTCCGGCTGATGCGGAGGCCCGAATCGGTGAAAACGCTGCTGGCTGTTTTCAACAGCACGGAGGACTGCGGCAACACGGTGGCCGAAATTACCGCCCGATGTATCACGCCCGTCGCGGTAGAGATGCTCGACGGAGTTTTGCTGCGCATGGTGGAAGAGGCCACGCATGCCGGCTACCCGCTGGACGCCGCCGCCGTGCTGCTGATTGAGCTGGAAGGACTGAACGAAGCGGTGGACGAGCAGGTGGAACAAGTCCGCCAGGCCTGCGCCACTTGCAACGCGCGCGAATTCCGCGTGGCTCGCGACAACATCGAGCGGGAACTCCTGTGGAAGGGCCGCAAGAACGCGTTCGGTGCCGTGGGCCGGTTCTCGCCCGATTACTACACGCAGGACGGCGTGGTCCCTCGCACGCAAACCTCCGCCACGCTGCGCTTCATTTACGGCGTGAGCGAGCGTTACGGACTGACGATCAGCAACATCTTCCATGCGGGAGATGGCAACTTGCACCCGCTCATCCTTTTCGATCACCGCATCCCGGGCCAGCTTGAAAAGGTGAAGCAGGCCAGCGACGAGATTCTGCAATTCTGCATCGACGTGGGAGGCTCCATCACCGGCGAGCACGGCGTCGGCATGGAGAAGAACGAGATGATGGCGCACCAGTTTTCGCCGGATACCCTCGACATGATTGGCCGCTTCAAGACTTTGTTCGATCCCGAGTGCCGCCTGAATCCCGGCAAAGTGCTGCCGACGGGACGGGGCTGCATGGAAATCCGTCAGAAAGCCGGAGATCTAAGCTTATGAAGTCTGGGCTTATGAGAGTCTGGGCTTACGAGAGTCCGGGCTTATAAGAGTTTGGTTCAGGAGGTTTGAGTCCATGAAGTTCGCCCTCATTGTTCTCGCGGTGTCTCTCGCCTGCGCTGAGACCAAGCCACTCCCGAACCAAGCCGGCAACGATGACATCGATCTCGCCGGTACGCTGGTTCTAGAGCGTCCTGCCGTCCAAAGCATAGTAGGAGTCGACTTAGGCGCGGGCTACATCGTGGTCCAAATCACAGCGACGCCCAAAACCGGCAAGCCGATTCGGTTGGGGCCGGACGATTTTGTTCTGCTAAACCGAAAGAATGGCGAAAGGAGCCCCGCGCTCGATCCCGCGCAATTCGGCGGTGGCGGAGGCGGCCTGGTCGTGAAACCCGCTGCCCAGCAACCGGGCGGTGACGGCACCAGAACTAACGGTCCCGTCTGGGGCGGAGTCCAAAACCGAATCGGGGACAAGGGTGCCGCAACTCCGCCACCGCCCCAGCTAAAGGAAAAACAGTTTCCCGACAAGGAAAGCAAGACTCCCGTCCAGGGACTGCTTTACTTCGGCCTCGACGGCAAGCTAAAGCCGAAAGATGTGTCCCTGATCTACGACGGCCAAGCCGGTAAACTGATCATGGAATTCAAGTAAAGCCGTTCCTTCGGCATTCCTTCGCCCGCACCGCCATGGCGATGCAGTATTGGTCCCTTCAACTGGGAAAAATACCAGTCCCGTACCAAGGTCAAGCGTCAGACCGCATACTGGCAACTTTGACCGTAGGTTGCTCCAAGATCCGTGGGTATTCTGGCATCAGCTTGTGGAAGGCACGCAAGCTGATGTTAAAAAGCCGGCAACGAACACGGAGGATGCGAAAGTGGTCCATAAAAGGATTTTGTTGGCGATCGCTGTGTTGTGTGCACCAGCAATGTTCGGCAAGGTAACTTATGTCACCAACGGAGTGTTGAGCAACGGCGATCCCTTCAGCGCCGAGGCCGATTTCACTATGGGCAGCAACTTTATCCAGCTCACGGTGACGAACTTGATCGTCAACCCGAAGGACATCACTCAGAATATCGATGGAATCTCCTTCGCGCTGCCTGAGACGTTCGCCTCAAACGTTGCGTCCGTATCCAGCTTCACGGGAACTGACCGCACCGCGATTAAACTGAACACAGCCGGTGGCTGGACGGATTCTTCGGATACGACAAACAATTGGGCCCTGACCAACACGGGCAGCATTTTCAACCTGACGGCAACCAACAATCTCGGCACAAAATTCTCGATCGTGGGTGGCCCAAGCACGTCGAATAATGAGTACACGCAGGCCAACGACACGATCAAAGGGATCAATTTTCACGACGACTTCCTCGCGGTAACGGCCACATGGACCTTTAACGTCCCGGGTGTGACAGCCGTGGACGAGACGGCGCTGAGTAATGTGAACTTCTCCTTCGGCACGACAAGCTCCGTGCAGATTCTGGGCTGGGATCCGCCCAATGACACGCCCGAGCCGTTCTCGCTAGCGTTGGTCGGAAGTGGCCTGATCTTCCTCGCCCTTCGCTACAAGTTGCGTCACTAAGGCTCCCTCTGATTCAGAGCGGCGGGTGGCTTGCTATTCAAACCGCAAGGCCCGCAGGGGATCAATCCTTGCCGCCCGCCTGGCCGGAGCCCAGCAGGCGCACGCCGCGACCACCGATAGCACTCCCGCTACGCTGAAGAAGATCCAGGGATCCCGCGCGCCCACCCCGAAGAGTTCTCCTTCGATCAGCCTGCTCAGTGCCACTGCGCAGAGAATGCCGGCTCCGAGTCCCACCAAGACCGGACCCATCCCTTGTCGCAATACCATTGCCGCAACCTCCCGCGCGCTCGCTCCCAAGGCGATCCTGATTCCCAGTTCCGCGGTCCGCCGAGCCACCGTAAACGAGATCACTCCGTAGATTCCCAGCGAGGCGAGTGCCAGTGCAGCCGCCGCGAACGCCGCGGCGATGGTGGTCTGAAACCTCCTGGTCCGCACCGATTCATCCATCACCTGTTCCATCGTCATCGCTTGCGTAATTGGAACGGTGGGGTCCATTCCTCGAAGTGCTATCCGCACTGCGCCCATCATCGCCGGCGCGTCCCCTCTCGTCCGCACGACAAACGTTGGATTAAAGGGCGCGTTGTCCCAATACGGTTCGTAGATCATGTACGGCGATTCTTTCTCGATCACGGCTCGCGCCTCGCCCACGACTCCCACCACTTCGCCCCCCCGGCCCCCGGTGCCGGTCAAATGCACCATCCTGCCCACCGGATTCTGCCCCGGCCACAGAAACGCGGCGGACCTCTCGCTGATCAGAACGGCCGGAACTTTTCGGTCTTGATCGGATTCCTCAATGAACCGCCCCATTCTCAAAGGGATCCCTATGGCTCTCCAGTAGTCCGCGCTGACGAAGCGAAAGTTCGCGAGCGCTTTCATTTCATTGCCGGGGGTACTCGGCTCCGCCAGTCCGTCGATCCAGGTCTCTCCTCGCAGAGGAAGCTGACTCGTGACGCCCGCGGACAGCACTCCTGGAATTTCTTTGAGCCTCCGCAGCGCCTCGCCGATAAACCGTATTCGGGGCGGCTCCTCGCGATAGGCTGGCCCGGTCAGCGACACACCCTGCTCGATAACGTGCGCTACTTCGAAGCCCTTGTCCACACGCATCACGCGGAGGAAGCTCAGCATCAACAGTCCTCCGGCGATCAGCAGGATCGTGCTCAGGGCCACCTCGATGCCCACCAGAACCTCGCGCAGGCGCAGCCTTCCGCCGGTCTCGGTAGAGTTCGCGGAGCCGCCTTTCAGCGATTCCTGAGGCTCCGTCCGGGACAGCCTCCACGCCGGCAGAAGGCCGGCGATCAGCACCGACATGAGCATCGCCGCCGCCGCGAAGAGGAACACCCGCGAGTCCATCTGAATCTCGTCTACCCGGGGCAGCGTCACCGGAGCCGCGGCTACGAACATTTTGAGTGCGCCTTGCGCCAACAGTAGTCCCGCGCTTCCGCCGAGCAGGACCAGGGCAATCGTTTCCGTGAGGACGAGACGGAACAGGTCTCCCCGGCTTGCTCCCAGAGCCATCCGGACTCCCGCTTCGCGATACCGGCCCGATGTCCGGACCAGCATCAAGTTTCCGATATTCACGCAGACAATGAGCAACACCGCGCCCACGGTTCCCATCAACAGCCAAAGAGAGGACCGCGCCCCGTGCGTGACCGTGTCTTGGAGCGGAAGCAGTGTCGGCTTCAAGTCGATCTTGAACCTTCGAACCATATCCGCAATCGCCGCGTTGAGCTCCGCGAGTGTCTGGGCGGGCTGAACCCCGGGCTTCAACCGCACCACGCAGAGGTAGTTGTTCATGCCGGCTTCGTGCTGGGTTGCCACGTCCATCCCCAGCGGGCGGAACATCAGGCTGGGCATCGGGTTGATGAAGCTCACGCCCCAGCCCACCGGCAGATGCAAATCCGCGGGCAACACGCCGACTACGATGTACGGCTCCGTGCTCACCTGAATCACCCGGCCCACAATGCCTGGATCGGCGCCGAATCGTGATCGCCAAAGCTGATCGGTGAGAATCACCTCGTGAAATTTACCGGGCAACTCTTCTTCGCGGAGAAAATCTCGTCCAAGCGCCGGTTGCACGCCTAGTGTCCGGAAGAAACTGTAGGAGACTCGCAGCCCGGGCACTTGAACGGGCTCGCCCGACCCGGTCAACGTGAATCCGGTCGACTCCGCCATGGCGATGTCTTCGCACGACTGGCAGTGCTCTCTCCACTCGCTGAAATGCCGCGCGTTGATCGGGAAAGTGCGATCCATCTTGGCCTGCGGAGGCGGAAGGTTCTGCACCAGATACAGACGCCCGGGCTCGCGATACTTGAAGGGCTCCAGCAACACTCCGTTGACGACGGAAAACATCGCCGTGGTCGCGCCCAGGCCCAGGGCTAGTGTGACGACTGCAATGCTGGTGAATCCAGGGCTTCTCTTCATCTGGCGGCCCGCGTACTTTAAGTCGCGGCCGAGGCGATCCAGCCAATTCCATCCCCACATGTCGCGGGTCACTTCGCGAATCAACAATTCATTCCCGAGTTCCCGCCGCGCGTTGGCCTCGGCGTCCTTCGCAGATTCCCCTCGCGCGATTCTGTCGCGCTTTGCCATTTCCAGATGCGCGCGAATCTCGTCGTTCAATTCGTCGTCACGCTTGCTCATCTGAGGCCTCCTGCATCAGCAGTCCGATCGCGGCGCTCATCTGCTCCCAGCGGCTTTTCTCCGCCGCCAACTGCTTTCGTCCCGCCGCGGTCAGGCTGTAGTATTTCGCTCGCTGCTTATTCTCCGATTGCCCCCATTCGGACCGGACCCATCCCTGTTTCTCCAGGCGATGCAAGGCCGGATACAGTGACCCTGTTTCCACCTGCAACACCTCGCCCGACCCGGACCGGATGGCCTGGCTGATCCCGTAGCCGTGCTGTGCGCCCCACGCCAGCGTCCGCAGAATTAACATGTCCAGAGTTCCCTGCAACAGTTCGATCCGGTTTTGATAGCGCATGTAGGGATTCTACATCCATGGCTGTAGAATGTCTATGGCCTCAATGAAATTTCTGCGCGGTCATCCCATCGTCCCGCCGCTCATCACAAATCCGCCCGGCGTTTCGATGTTCCGCCTCACACTCGGAGCATGAAGATACTCCTCCCGGTTTTGTTCAGCGTCTCCTTGTATGCTCAGGCGACCTTCGAAGTAGCGTCGATCAAGCCCGTTCCGCCGATGACGCGGGCGATGGCCATGAGCGGAAAGTTCCATGTAGGGATGAAAGTGGATGGCGCGCGCGTCGATATTGGCTATTCCACGCTCGGCGACCTGATCGCTATGGCGTTCAAAGTGAAGCCTCACCAGATCTCAGGTCCGGCTTGGATACAGGACCAGCGTTGGGAGGTTCTGGCGAAGCTTCCCGACGGAACCCAGCCCGATCAGGTTCCGCCCATGTTGCAATCGCTGCTGGCCGAACGTTTTGGGTTGAAGGTACATCGAGAAACGCGTTCCGAGCGAGTCTTCGGCTTAGAAGTGGCGAAGGATGGACCGAGGCTCAGGCAAACTCTGCCACCCCCCACCGAAGATGCCGCACCGGCGGATGAGAACCTCAAAGTCTCCATCAGCCACGATGGGAATTCCACAGTCTCATCGGGAGGAGGCTATGGAACGACGACGACCCAGATGCAACCTGACGGCTCGATGCACATTGAGTCCTCCAAGATGACCATGTCACTGCTGTGCGAAACGCTCACGTATTACGTCGAACGCCCTGTCATTGATCTGACGAACCTGGCCGGCGGCTACGTCGTAGCGCTTGATTTGTCCGCTGCCGACCTGCAATTCGCCGCGGCGAAATCCGGGCCCTCCGGTCCCGCCGCCGCAGGCAATTCCGAGCCCGTCGGAGCATCCCTCGTCGCCTCCGTGCAGAAGCTCGGCCTTCGTTTGGTCCCTCAACAACTGCCCGTCGAAACCATCGTGATCGATCGACTGGAGAAGACTGCCGATGCAAATTGACTTCGTGACGGCAACAATGTGGGATCATCCACAAATGGGTGCGCGATGACGACCGAACGGCGCTACTGGCTGCTTCAAATCGCGGGCTGGGGTCTGGACTCGGCGATCAGTATCTCGTTCGCGATCTATTACGCCGGGTTCAGCGTTGCCCTGGTGATTGGGTACATTCTCTTTTTCCTCTATAGCGTCGGACTCACGGACCTGTTCCGCCGGGAGATCCGCAGGAAGCGGTGGCTCAATCCGCCTGTCCCTTGGTATGGGCTGCGCCTCCTGGCGGGGGTTCTGCTCATTTGCGCGATTCAAACCACGCTGGTGGTGGCCATCGATAACGCTCTCACCCCTGGAGGCGATCACTGGCCGCTCAGCGCGGTCCTGCCGCTCGCCTGGGGAACGTTCATGGCCACGGGGACGTGGACCGGCCTGTACGTCCGTCTCACCGAGCGCCGCCGCCGCGAGGAGCGCGATTTGCAGACGCAACTCACTGTGCGGGAAGCGGAGTTGCGGGCGCTGGAATACCAGCTCAACCCGCACTTCTTGTTTAACTGCCTCAATTCGATTCGAGCCCTGGTGATCGAGAACCCGCCCCGGGCTCAGGATATGCTCACGCGGCTCAGCAGTGTCCTCCGCCATAGCCTGCGGCACGACCATCAGCACACCGTGCCGCTCGCGTCCGAGATCGCGGCGGTGGCGGATTACCTGGCAATCGAAGCAGTTCGATTTGAGGAGCGCTTGCAAGTGGAGTTCGCCATCGACCCCGCGGTGGAACAATTCCCGGTGCCGCCGATGCTGCTCCAGACGCTGGTGGAAAACGCGATCAAGCACGGGATCGCGCGCCAGCCGCAGGGCGGGCGCATTGTCATCCGGGGCGCGAAGCAAAGCAATGGGGTCTTGCTGAGAGTGGAAAACACCGGGAGCCTCTCGCCGGCTTCTTCGAGCGGCGGCTCCCTCGGACTTGCCAACGCCCGTGAACGCTTGCGCTTGCTTTATGGGGAAAACGCGAGCGTCGCGCTTCAAAACGAGGACGGCCGCGTGGTCGCGACGCTGGTTGTGCCGGAGCCGGTTCCCCATCCCGCATGAGGGTGCTGCTGATCGACGACGAACGTCTGGCCCGCGTCGAGTTGCGGCGTCTTCTGGTGGCGCATCCGGACGTGGAGATCGCCGGTGAGGCCCGCAACGGTCCGGAGGCTCTCGAACTGATCCCGCAACTCTCGCCCGATCTCTTGTTCCTGGATATCCAGATGCCCGGCATGACCGGATTCGAAATGCTGGAACAACTGGAACAGGTGCCGCGAGTGATTTTCACAACGGCGTACGACGAGTACGCGATCAAAGCGTTCGAAGTGAACGCGCTCGACTATCTGCTGAAGCCGATCGCACCGGAGCGTTTGGCCGCCGCGCTTGATCGGGCGGCAGTCCGGCCTGCCGTGGAACGACGGGCTCCTAAGCGGCTGGAGCAAGTCTTCGTGCGCGACGGCGAGCGGTGCTGGATTGTGCGGTTGCCGGAAATCTTTCTGCTCGAATCCGAGGGAAATTACACCCGGCTGCACTTCGGTGCGGAGCAGCCTCTAATCCGGCGTTCCCTGAACGTGCTGGAGCAGCAACTCGATCCGGCCGTCTTCTTCCGAGCTAGCCGCAAACAGATCCTGAACCTCCAGTGGATCGACAAAGTCGATATCGGATTCGCGGGAGGGCTCGCCGTGACCTTGCGGGGCGGCAGACGGATCGAAATGTCCCGGCGCCAGAGTGAGCGCCTGCGCGAGATCCTCAGCCTTTGAGGTGTCTTACGGGAACCACCTTGAAACAATTATTCCGAATTGGGTCATTTCGCGCGTGGGCGGATGGCATTGCGGCTCCTAAGTCCTTCCCCATCAATGCTGATCCGTTTGGTTTCCGAAATGCACCTACACAAGTGCTATGCAACCTGAAAGGTCACTACCAAGTTCGGCGGAGCAGGTTCAAGGTTTCCTGAGCCGTACTGAGGCTGAGCCCGAAGGCTTTCGGCTGGATGAAATGGCTGTGGGCGCGGTTCTGGAGGTCGAAACCCGCCATCACGTCTATCACATCAAGAATCTGGGCCATGGACAAGCGCTGATCCTGGGACACCCTGACTATTGCCCGGAACCTGTCCCGGTGGACATCATCGGCTCGGCATGGGGCGACGGAATTCCTCGCCTGAATTTCTTCGGACAGGGTGCGAGGCTGGAGTTCTATCATCCGGTACGAGGGTTCATCCGGACGTCGCGCATCATTAACGTCCGCCCGCTGTTCGCGGCTGTTTAAGATATAATCCTCAGCGTTGGCGATGAAACCTCGCGCGCTGAGTTCGGGTGTTGTCTGTGTGACTGTGTGGTGCCTCCTTGGCCTGCCGTCCCCGGCTCAAATTCCCGTGGGCGGCAGGTTTCCCGATCCTCCTAAATCCGACACTCCTTCGCGGCCCGCGCCTCGCCTTGCCGACGGGCATCCCGATTTGGGGAATGGCAGGGGCAGCTGGAATCCGCGCATCATCGAAAATATCGCTGGCGTCGGGCCCGGCGCGCCGGCGCGGACGCCGGTGGAGCATGTGGTCGATGTCCCGTTCCAACCCTGGGCGAAGAAGTACTACGAAGAACAGCTCGCGAGTCTTTCGAAGAACGACCCCGAAGGCCTGTGTCTGCCTCCGGGCATCCCCCGCATGCTGGCCACGCCGTTTCCATTCCAGATTTTCCAGCAGCCGGACCGGGTGATCTTCTTGTTCGAGGGCGGTACGCATATTTTCCGCACCATTTTCACGGATGGGCGTCCGCATTCCAAAGATCCGAATCCATCGTTCTTAGGCGAGTCCATCGGGCACTGGGAGGGCGACACGCTGGTGGTGGATGCGATCGGATTCAACGACGAGTCGTGGCTGGACCAGGACGGCCACCCGCACACCGACGCTCTGCACGTGATCGAACGCTACACACGCACGGATGAAATCACGCTGCACTATGAGGCGACCATCGACGATCCCAAGGCGTACACGAAATCCTGGAGCACCGGCTATACGATTCCGTGGCAGCCGGGCGCCGAGCTTCTCGAATACATCTGCCAGGAAAACAACAAGGACACACCGCATTTAGTGGGGAAGTGACGCGGGGTCGCGCTGCACGTCCCGGTATGGCAGAATGTAGCATTGGTGTTCAGGAAGAACACTCTCGGGAGGTTGTAAAGGAAATGAAGACTCGTCTCGCCATCGGCTCCGTGGTCGGTGTGGCTTTGGTGGTTGGTGTGTTGTGGGCCCAGGCGCCCAATCCGGCCCAGGCGGTGGCGCCCGCGGGCGGCAGCCAGAATGCCGATACGCAGAAAGCGAAGGGCAAGGGAGGCGGAAAAGGCAGGGCGCGCATCACGGGTCCCACGCCTCGCACTGCGGACGGGCATCCGGATCTGGTGGGAATGTGGAATGGCGGCGGCCCGGTCGGCGACCTGATGCAAGGCCAGACGGAGAAGGAAGCGCCGCTGTCGCAAACCGGCAAACTAGAGATGGCAAAGCGGCAGTCCAAGGACGATCCCGAAGCGAACTGTCTGCCGACCGGTGTACCGCGCCAGGCTCCGTATCCGTGGCGCATCGTGACCGATCCAACCCACATTTATATGCTGTTCGAGGGCAACATCCACAGCTTCCGCCAGATCTTCATGGACGGCCGGAAGCATCCCGCCGATCCGGACCCTTCATGGTACGGGCATTCGATTGGAAGCTGGGACGGGGACACGCTGGTGGTCGATACAGTCGGCTACAACGATAAGTTTTGGTTCGATTTTAAAGGCCATCCGCACTCGGAGCAATTGCATACCATCGAGCGGTGGACGCGCAAGGATCTGGGGACGATGGAAAATCGTGTGACCATCGACGATCCCGTCATGTATACCAAGAAGTTCGACGTGACCTACACGGCGAACCTGCGTCAGAACGATGAATTGATGGAATACATCTGCCAGGAGAATCAGCAGGACGCGCAGCACTTGCAGGGCGCGGCCGGCTTGCCGTAAGAAGAAGGCAAGCGAGGAAAATCGTCCCCGCGCTTACGCTCGGGCTGCATCGAGGGAATTCGATTCCGATGCCGCCCAAGCGTGACGCGGGGTTTTTATTTAGTTCCCGCCGGGACGATGGCCAGCAGTTCCACTTCGAAAATCAGCGTCGCGCCCCCGGCGATTCCGGCTTGGGGCTGGCCCTGATCGCCGTAGGCAATGTCGGAAGGGCACACCAGCTTCGATTTGCCGCCGACCTTCATCTTGCCGACGCCTTCGGTCCAGCACTTAATCACGCCATTCAGCGGGAATTGGGTCGGCTGGCCGCGCTTGTAGCTGCTATCGAACTCGGTTCCGTTGGTGAGCGTGCCGCGATAGTTCACCGATACCGTATCGGTGGGCTTGGGACTCGCGCCAGTGCCGGCCTTTATCACCGAATAGACCAAGCCGCTGGGAGTTTTCACCGCGCCCGGCTCGGTGCCTGCTTTCGCGAGAAATGCGCCCGCGTTCGCTTTTTCCTTCACGGCCGCGGCAGCGGCACGGGAGGTCGCGAGCGGTTGGATCTTCGGACCGTAGGTCTGTATGTCGACGGCCGGCTTGCCTCCGTTCCCGTCGGTGAGGCCCTTCTTCACGATCTCCAACTCGGCGGGAGAAAGGTCGAACTGTTTGAGGGACTGGGCGATGCTGAGGCCCAGGGCATAGATAGTCTTCTGTTCTTCCGTCATGGTGGAGGTGGGGGCGGCTGCTTTGGGTGTTGCTTTCGGCGCCGCTTTCGGAGCGTCCTTTGGGGCTGGAGTTTGCGCCATCAGAATGGCGGGGACTAAGAGCAATAATGCGCGCATTTTTCCAGGCTAGCATGCTGCGGGTTACGGCTTTCGAGGGCCGCAACCCGCAGGGCGTTCAACCTTAGTGGCGGTCGTGGCGATCACGACCGTCGCGGTCGCGGTCGCGGTCCCAACGGTGGTCATGCCCCATGCGCCCCCGGTCGCCTTCCCAGTATCCGGCGAAGAAACGTTCGCCGTCGTGGCGCGGGGCGATCCAGCGAGCTCCCGAATAAGGCGGGCGGGTCCAATAGCCTGCGTGCCATTTGTAGTGCCTGCCCTCGGGGTACCAGTAACCATCCACCCAAATGAATTCCGCGCCGGGACTCACGGGCCGGACTGCTACAACCCGCGGCGGCGGGGGCGCACCAATCCTAATACCGACGGAAAAGTCGGCTCCTAAGGCGCAGCCCCCTGCGATCAACATCATTGCTAGTATTTTGTTTTTCATGGTTCAACGCGTCCTCCTTACGGTGTGAGTGCACGGCGTTCTCCAAACCGTAAGTCCTGGAAGATCAATAATGTTGAGAAAAAGGACGCGGTAGATTCTACTTGGCAGGGGAAGATCGAGCGTAGGGGGCAGGAAACCCCGCCCCTACTGCTTCGGAGTGGCAGCGCCGGTCGGAGGAAACGAACGCTGCCACATCTTCAAGATACCGGGAGCGGCGAAAATCCCCTATCCGAAGTTTTACGGAGATGCGCCGGGGAGATTCCTGCCTTACTTCACCGTAACTGGCACCGTGGCGACATGATTTTCCCACGCAAGCTGGAGCGTGAATTTGTCGGCGCCGGCGGCGGTGAGGGTGTATTTCAGCCGCTCCACCAGCGCCGCAGGCTTGGTCATGGTCATCTTCGCGCGGCCGAGGTCGAGTGCGGCGTTGTGCTGCAATCCCCATTGTCCGGTTTCCTTGTTGACGATGAGTTCCCAAGAGTTCGGATCCTTCACCCAGACGTAGAGCGTGTAGTCGCCCTTGGGGACCGAGAGGCCGCCTATGTCGAGATTCGCATCGGTATGGAACGAGGTGGCGGAGTTGGCTCCCGCGCGCCAGGCAGGATAAGTGGGATCTTGCGAGAGCAAGCCGCCATCGCCGAAAATCTTGCGTCCTCGGACAGAGGGCGCGGAGTAACTAATGCGGACGGTCTTGCCCGCGACGGTGATGCTGGCCTGGTCAGCGGGGGACTGGGCGGTTGCCACGGAAGTCGCGAACGAGGCCGCGAGGAGGAAGAGCGAGAGCGTTTTCATGACGGGGGAATGATCTCGAACCAATTTTAGCGCGAGCACGGGGACGCGCGGTTACATCCCCGCTTCTAGGGTGGGTTCGGGCTCCACCAGGAATTTCAAGTGGATATTGATCTGCAAGACGCGTGGTGCGCTGGCGGACGTGATCTTGCCGAAGTCGGTGGCATTGATGTCCTGCGCAAAGAAGAAAAACGACGGGTGATTGAGGACGTTCAGCGCTTCCAGGCCGAGTGTCATCTTGACTTGTTCCGTGATCGCGATTTCCTTGGTCATCTTCGCGTCCATGTCGAAGATGGTCGGGCCGGTGAAGATCCGCTTTTGCAAGGCTCCGATTTGGCCCGCGCCGGGGTTAGTGAAGAGTTCGCCGGAGATTCCGGTAGTCTGGCCCGGCTGCGGGGCTCCGCGACCGTCGGGACCGATGGCGGACGCCGGGACGAAGTAGGGGCCGTTGCCGGTCATGCGGAATCCAAGTTGCTGCTGGAGTTGCGATTTGGTGAGCGCGGTATTGGCTTCGTTCGTGCCGGAAAAGGTGGAACTCAAGAATGTTCCGAGACCGGAGTACATCGAGACGGGATTTCCGGATTGCCAAGTGACAAGGCCACTGGTCATCCAGCCGCCGATGATGCGGTTCAGCCTCCGATTGGAGAGCTTGTGATCGCGGCCGAAGGGCAGATCGTAGGAATAGTTGGCTTTGAAAGCGTGCGTGACGTCGTCCGGCATCCGGGCACGCTCGATCTTGGGGTTGTTGATGTCCATGAACGGCTGGTATCGGAACATGTCCGTTCCCGGAGCGTCGCCCAGCCATTTTGAGAAAGTGTAGTTGACCTGGAAGTCGATTCCATTGCGCAGGCGGTGGCGTGCCTCAAGCTGGAGGGAATCGTAACGGGAGTTGCTGTAGTTGGTGGCGAAATCCGACGCGTAGGCGACGGGGTTGGGATAGAAGTTCACAGATCCGTTGATACCGTTCACCTGATAGAGTTCTCCTAAATCTCCGGCTTGACCGTGTTGAATCAGGCTCTCCACGGTACCGTCGTTCAGAAACCCTCCATTGAACAGCTTGGCGAAAACCGGTAGAGGCTGGCTGCCAGGGATGGTCTTGTTATAAGCGGCATTGAAGGCGCCGTTCTTCGCGAGCGCAAGATTGCCGTTGTTCTGCGCCGTGAGGAAATCCGCGAGGAAGCCGTTGGAGACGACATCCTCCTGGTTGTAGTTGAAACCACGAACGAGTTTGGTAGCGTGGTTGCCGACGTAGCGAGCTTCGATGATCACGCCCTTAATCTCATGCTGAAGAGAGAGGTTCCACATTTGAATGTACGGCGTGCGCAAGTTCGGGTCGATCATTCCGAAGGATGCGGTTGGGTTAATGGCGTAGTCGTCGGAGAAATGTAGCGGCACCTGAAAGGGCTGTCCAGTTATCGGGGGGAGACTGCTGACGGTGCCGGAGAGATCGAAATTCGCGGGAAACGACTGGAGGCCGGAATTCTCACCGGTGAAGCCTTCCGCGATTTGAATGGCTTCATCGACGACATAGGAAATGCTGTAGCCGGCGCGGATGGAGGTCTTGCCCTTCCCGAACGGGTCCCAAGCGAGGCCGATGCTGGGTGCGAAATTGTTCTTGTCGGCGTGATAGAAGGGCCGGCCGACCGAGTTGCCGGTGAAATAAAGA
Organism: Bryobacteraceae bacterium; assembly: GCA_036498815.1. Taxonomy (GTDB): domain Bacteria; phylum Acidobacteriota; class Terriglobia; order Bryobacterales; family Bryobacteraceae; genus Palsa-187. The sequence continues at coordinate 82,679 of DASYET010000042.1, forward strand.
GTGCCATCCGAGAGGAGCGTATCGCGCGGGCTGCCGGTGAGCAGAGGCTGCAGCGCAAGCGAATCTCTTTCGTTGACGGGCGAATAATAATCCCAGCGCAGACCGGCCGTGACGGTCAAGTTGCGGAGGGGTCTCCATTCATCCTGGCCATAGAACGCGAAGTTGTCGAAGGTGAAATGGCGCAGGTAGGGCTGTCCGGGCACGAAACCGGAGGTCCGATTAGCCACATTATAGGTAACGTTGTCGTTATCGAGTATGCCTGCGAGACTTGCGAGCAGGCCGTTCGCGGTGTTCAGATCCGACGGAGAGACGAAGGGAAGGTCCGACGGGAACAACAAGTTTCCGGACTGTGCGGTGGAGGTGATGCCGACGTTGTAGGCGGGAATGGTACCCGTGTAGTCGTAGGTGCGCACGGCGACATTCTGCATCTGGAAGCCGAATTTGAGGGTGTGGCGGCCGTGGGTCCAGGTGGCGTTGTCCATGCCGGAGTAGGTCTTGGTGTTGCGGCCTTGCGGCAGGGTAGATGACGCGGAGGCGGGGTCGGGCGTGTTGTACACCATGCCTCCCACCAAATAGGACGGCAGCTTGCCGCTGAAGTCGAAGGTGCCGGGTGCGAAGTAGAAGCCGGCGCGAGCTTCGTTGGTGAAGTTGGGAGTGGGACTCCAACGCCAGGCGAGCGAGACCAAATTGCGCGCGTCATCGTTCTTGAAGAACGGCGTGGGGCTGTAGACGACGCCGATGTCGGGGCGATCGACCAGCTCGCGACTCCACACGTAGCTCCCCGTGAGCGAGTGCTTGGGCGAGATGTAGTAATCCAGCTTGCCCGTGGCGTTATCTTCATCGAGATTACTGCGAACCGCGTAGGCGTAACCGGCGGTGTTCAGCAACTGGCCGGGATGGCTATCGCCGACGTTGAAATTGTTGATGTGGGACGGATCGGGTACTTGCGCCAGCAATTTCGCCATCAGGGGATCCTGCGGGAGTCCGACGATTTGCAGAATGTTGATGGACCGGGTGAGCACGCCCTTGGTGTTGATGTAGCTGAAAATGCCGTCGCGTGCGGTCTGGGTGGGAATGACGGCGTCCTCCGTAGTTTCCGTGCGCTCGCGGAGGGCTTCGTAGTTCGCGTAGTAGAACAGCTTGTCACGCTTGATGGCGCCGCTGGCACTGCCGCCGAACTGATTGTGATTCAGATGCGGGGGATGGACGCCCTGCTGGTTGTTGAACCATGTGTTCGCCGCGAGCCCTTGATTGCGGTTCTCAAAGAGCAACGCTCCGTGGAACCCGTTCTGTCCGGAGGGAGTGGTCATGTTGACCTGGGAGGCTCCGCCCCCGAAAGTGGCACCTTCGTTGGAGGTGACGACCGTGAATTCCTGGACCTGATCGAGTTTTAACTGCGCTGGCGTGAAGTCGAGACCGCCGGTGCGAATATCGTTGTCCTGAATGTTAATGCCGTCGAGAGTGAGATTACTAAACGACGAGAGCTGGCCGTTGATGACCGTTTCGTAGGAGGTGCGGGGGACGCCGGCCTGCGTGCTGATAAACGCGAGCGGATTGCGGTCCAGGACCGGGAGCCGCGAGATTTGCTCGTTGGTGATGGTGGTGGAGACGGCAGGGCTGGTGGTCTGCACCGTCTCGGTTCCCGCGGTGACGTCGATGGAGCTGAGCGTCGCGGCGAGCTGAAGTTTGATCGGCGGAAGGTCGGTAGCGCGGGAGGGGTTTACTTTTACATTCTCCTGCTTGTACTGCTGGAAGCCGGGTGCGTCGAGGGTCAGATCGTAATAGACGGGGCGCAGGGTTTCGAGCGTGAACACGCCTTCGCTGTTGGTGACCGTGGTGGCAACGGCCTGGGTTCCGCCATGCAACAGCAGATTGACGGTGACTTTCGGGATGGCGGCTCCGGAAGGATCGTTCACGGTGCCGGTGACACGGCCGGTGTCCTGAGCCCAGAGGGGAGTCGAGAGAATGCTGAAACAAGAGAGCAGCAGAATGTTTAGATGGCGCATGAAGCACAACCTCCCTATATCGGGAGTCTAGCATCAAAGCCACACGCGAATGAACAACAGATGAACTGGTTACAGAGACCGCAGGAACGTCAGAAGATCCTGCTGCTGTTGGACTTGCAGATGATCGTAGTTGAAGATCACCGTGTTGGCCTCCGCGCCGTCGCCGCGATGGGCTTCGATGGCCTGGATCAGATCCTTGGTGCGGCCGTCGTGCAGGAAAAAGATGCGCTGGCCGAGCCCCCAGAGCGGGGCGGTACGAAATTCGTCAGGACCAGCGTTGCCTTGCTGGATACCATCGGCGAGTCCAGCACCCATGTGGTGGACCAGAAGATCGGAATAGAGGTTCGCTTGCTGGCGATCGAGGCCAGGAAGATCGGACGGTCCGGTCGTCAGCGACGGCGTGTGGCATAGCGGGCAGCCGACCGCGTTGAACATGTTTCTTCCGCTCACAATGGCCTGCGTATCGGGCTGAGGTTTCGGCGGAGCCAGAAAGCGCATGAAGGTGGAGAAATTCTGGACGTCGTTCGGGTCTCCGCCTTCGCCGGAATTGTCGGTGAATTCCAGGTGATCTTCCGGGAGCGTGTTGAAGTCGCAGCCGGTAGCCATGTTGCGTTCGGAGGGGAAAAGCTCATTGGTGACGCCCATTTCGACGTTGTAGGCTTCCCCGGAGAACATGATCAGGGACTTGTTCTGCCCTTTCCAGCCGAACTTCGTGATGGTGCCGTCGTTGGGGTTGCGGTTCGGATGGCCTCCGATATACATGTAGCGCTTGGTCAGCGAATCGGCGGCTTGATTGGCGAGGATCGTCTCATCGCTGATGTTATCGATCAGACCGTCGCCAAAGGTCGGCGTGGCGATGCGTAGGGACACGTTGTTGTTCGCAAGCTCATGGTTGAAATCCGGCTGAACGGCCTGGCAACCGGTCGCGTCCGTCCGTCCGGCGATGGTGAAGAGATTGTGGACGCCTCCGTCGGCGCTGCCATCGGGGTAGTGGAGGAAGCGCGCCTCAACGACCGGTCCATCCGGCTTCACGAAAGAGGGGAGCAGGTTGCGGGCTCCGTCGGACGTGGCCATGGCGATCTGAGGATTCATGGCCGGGCTGGAGCCCCCGACCGCAGGGAAGGCGTGGCAACCGGCGCATCCGGTGCCGTTGTAGCCGGGGCCGAGTCCGTTGCCCACCTCTCCATCAACTTCCCCGGAGACGGAGAACACCTGGTTGAACTCGCCCAGCACGTAGGCGAAAAGGTCCTGCTCCTCTGGACCGAGTCCCGCAATCGGCTGGCCCGCGGCGGAAGGTCCGGTGCGGACGCCGGGGTCCTTCGCGACCGGAAACACGGACTGGGCGTGCAGACAGAGCGCGACAAAAAGAAATCCCAGCGCCACGCCCAGGCACACTTTGGCTCTGGTCTTTAAGCAAGCGAACATGAAAGAGATCCTCCGAACTCTACAGCTGATTAAAACTCGATACTACGGGAAGGGTGGTAAGGAGTCAAGATGTCCCCTGATGAATGCTGAAGATTTGCTGATGAAATACGGAAAAAGTTGCGGTTCGCTTGAGCCGTCAACCGGTTTGTATTGATTCTAAGGGAGATGTCTCAGTAAGATCTTGGCTTCGTGAAAGTGCTCGAACTGCTTTTCGGCGTCCTTGAAGGCGCGGGTATGGACGCAGCGGCGGGCTCCGTTGTGCTCGGCAGGATGGCGTAGATGGAGCATTTCATGGAACATCACATATTCGACGGCGAGGCGTGGCGTTTCCGCGCGGTCCAGGATACGGGAGAGCACGATGGCGTTGTGGGAAGGATCGTAGTGTCCCAGGAGCGTGCGGGAGGCATTGGGACTCCAGCCGAGGCGGGGGCGGGCCATGAGTCCGTGGAAGTAGCGGAAGTTGATGTCCTCGAACATCTGGGTGAGGTCGTAGTGCTTGCCAACGGGGTCTTTGAGTTGTTTGCGGCCGCGGATTTGGCGAACCAGGTCGAGTGAACGGCGGACATCCCGGCGGTTCAGGTAGCGGCGGTAACGCTCATTGCTGGAGGGCGGTACAGGACGGCGGAAGAGCTTCGAGAGCAGAATCTCGGCCAATGCTTCGAGAACGTCGTCGGGCGCTCCCTCAAGCGTGTCGGCCAAGCGGACGTGAAGGGCTCCAGACTCCCACTTGATCTGCGCGTTGGCGTTAGCGTAGCGCCGGAATTGGACATGGATTTCCGGAAGCGGGGTGCGAGGGCGGAGCTCGCGAAAGACGCGGGCGTAAATCTCTCCGGAGCGGGCCGCTTGAGACTCCGGTGCAGGCGCGGTCTCCACGAGCATTCTTCCAGAATGTACCATAACAGTTTATGCACAAACGCGGCGCGAAGATTACGGCGCTAGGATGTTACGTACCTCCGAAGGTGTTAACGAATCACGATCTGGAGAAGATGGTGGACACCAACGACGAGTGGATTCTGCAACGGGTGGGGATTCGAGAGAGGCACATCGCTTCGCCGGAAATGGCAACGTCGGATATGGCGGTGCTGGCGGCCTGCGCGGCCCTGTCGAGCCGGGGAATCGCCGCCAGCGAGATCGAGGCGATTCTGGTGTGCACCGTGACTCCCGATATGATGTTCCCCTCGACGGCGTGTCTGGTGCAGGACCGGATCGGCGCGAAGGGTGCTTGGGGATTCGATTTGGTAGCGGCCTGCTCAGGATTCCTGTACGGGTTGACCACGGCGGCCCATCTGGTGATGGCGGGGGCGCACAAAAAGATACTAGTGATCGGTGCGGATACAATGTCGCGGATCATCGATTATACGGACCGCAATACCTGCGTGCTCTTCGGCGACGGTGCGGGGGCGATGCTGGTGGAAGAGGCCGAACCCGGCGAGGGATTTCTGGGTTTCCTGAACGAAGTGGACGGCTCCGGGGGGGATTGTCTGAAGATGCCGGCCGGCGGGAGCAGGATGCCGGCCAGCGCGGAGACGGTGGCGAATCGGATGCACTACGTCAAGCAGGAAGGCGCGCAGGTGTTCAAATACGCGGTGACGAAGATGTACGAAACCAGCCGCAATCTTTTGGACCGGCATGGACTGAAACCAGAGGACGTGAAGCTGCTGGTTCCGCATCAGGCGAATCTACGCATCATTAAAGCGACCGCAGAGCGGCTAGGACTCCGGGACGATCAAGTGGTGATCAACATCGAGAGGTACGGAAACACCACCGGGGCGACCATTCCCTTGGCCACCCGCGATGCGGTGGAGAGTGGCCGTCTTAATAAGGGCGACATGGTGTTATTCGCGGCCGTGGGCGCGGGGTTCACGGTAGGGGCGAACCTGTGGCGCTGGGAATACTGAGAACCTTGCCGCCCCGACTTTAGAAATAGAACACCTGGAACTGCGCGGTCAATTCGCTGGTCCAAGGCAGGCCGCGCTGCTTGGCTCGCAAGCCTTGCAAGGTGAACTTCAGGTTCTGGCCGTGAACATAGTAGTTCACTCCGCCGCCGGCGCGATGGATGTCTTTGACCTGAGCGGTGGGATCGGTGAAGGACTGCGCTTCGAACTTTCCGAACGGCTGGAGCTTGATCGCGTGTGAGTAATAGGCGCCCTCGACCAAATAGTCGTTCTGCCGGGCGATGGTGGGGAATTTCGTGCCGCCGTCATAGTTGAAGTATTGGAACTGACCGCCGATTTCGTCCCCTCCGCGAACTGGAATCGCCGCCGCGATGTTGCCGGAGAGGCCACGGTAGGAGCTTTGCTTGTCGAAGCCTCCGTCGACCGCCAGGATTTTTTGCTTACCCAGTGCGGTGCCCACAAAGGTGTAGCCACTTTCACGGCCGAAAAAGTCGTACTGGACATAGGCGGCACCGCGCAGGGAATTCTTCGCATTGTTGTCTCGCTCCCCCTGGAAGAATCCTGTACGGTACTGCAAGCGGTTATTCAGAAGGAATCCACGAGCTTGAAATCCCGCGTCTCGAAGGGCAGAGGATTGAGTGGACGTGTTGGTCACCGTCGAGAGGGGACTGACGTCTAACGTGTAGTAGCTCGCGGGAGACTGAAGTCCATTGCGGGAGAACGGAACAATCATCAGGCCGGCGTCCAAGCGGAAGGCGTTACGGGCTTTCCACTCCACGAAAGCGTCCTGGACCAGGAATCCGGAGTTCAAGACCTTGGGAGTCTTGCCGAGGTTTGGCTGGTCGGTCTGAAAGAAAAAGGTAACGTCTTTCGCGATTTGACCGCCGACCATCAGACGGATCCGCCGCAGAAACAGATTCTGCTGGTAACCCTGTAGGCCGCTCGCATCGGCGGTTTGATTCGCATCTCCCCAAGCTTGGGCCATGAACCCGAGATTGAAGCTGACGTCTTCTCCGTTAGAGACTGTGAGTTGGGCGGAGGCCAGTGGCGTCAGCGCGAAGGCAATCGCGGCGACACAGAGAGAGGCAGGAAAGGTGGGCATCTTCATCTTGCCTGTCTCATCGTCTGCGGTCGCCCTTGTTTGAGCGGGCGATTTCTTTTCAATCCCAGCAGTTGTGGGTCGATGTGATTTGTGAGCGGGAATGCGCCGTATGAGCCGAACCGGTCAAACACCACAGGGAGACGAATCACATGACGAAATGGTCGATTGGAAGAAAACTGTTCTTGACGACGGCGATACTGTCAGCTTTAATCGCTGCCTTAGGGGCGCTGTCCCTCATTTCTTTGGGACGGGTTCAGGGGAATATGGATACCGCGGCTGGGTCGCTATGGGACCGAACCCATGTTGCGGCACAAATTCGAACGTTAACAGAGCAGGCGTTCCTGGCAGAAAAGACCAGTCTCGTAAACGCCATGGTGAATAATACTGAACAAGAACGGCAGTGGAGGGAGAAGGAAATCGAGGGGCTCAACGGTGTAGCCGGGGAGATCGGCAAAATGCCCGCCTTGACCTATGAGGCAAGCCGTCAAGCGATGGAGCGAATCCGAGCTAACCAGGCGGCATGGCGGCAGATTGTGCCGCGGGTGAATGAATTGGTGGACCATGGCAAGGCGGCCGACGCGCAGCGGCTCAGTCTGAAAGAAGTACGTCCCCTCTATGATGCGATGAGCAAGGATGCCGCACTCATCTCAACCAATATCGACAGAGTGATGGCTGACCTCAAGACTTCCGGGCAGCAGACGTACACGGGGATGCAATGGGCCATCTCCGGCTTGGTCCTCTTAGGCATGGTGATGGGGTCGTTGGCGCTCTGGGTGGTTCGTGGAATGGTGTCCGCGTTGCGGAACACCGTGACGGAGTTGAACGCCGGCGGTGAGCAGGTGGCCTCGGCGTCGACGCAGATCGCCTCGACCAGCCAGACGCTCTCCCAGGGCGCGTCCGAACAGGCCGCTTCAGTGGAGGAGATTTCCGCCTCAATGGAAGAAATGACCGCCATGGCGAAGCGGAACGGCGATAGCTCGGCGGAGGCCACGGCGATGATGGCGGAGACGGCGAAGCAGGTGGAGCACTCGCACGTGGCGCTGGGGGACATGGTGGCGTCGATGAGTGCGATCAAGGAATCGAGCGAAAAGGTGGCCAAGATCAACAAGACCATCGACGAGATCGCGTTCCAGACAAATATTCTGGCGCTCAATGCGGCTGTGGAAGCGGCTCGCGCGGGCGAGGCGGGCATGGGCTTCGCGGTGGTGGCGGACGAGGTGCGGAATCTGGCACAGCGGTCGGCGGTGGCGGCCAAGGATACTGCCGCGCTGATCGAGGAATCGATCGCCAATTCGAGCCAGGGCGCGGACAGGTTGGAGCAAGTGTCCACTGCGATCCGGGGAATCACCGAGAGCACCAGCAAAGTGAAGAATCTGCTGGACGAGGTGAACGAATCGAGCAAGCAGCAAGGGCTGGGGATTACCCAGGTGTCGACGGCGATCCAGCAAGTGAGCACGGTCACGCAGACTTCCGCGGCCAGTGCGGAGGAAAGCGCGGCTGCCGCACAGGAGCTGAGCGCGCAATCGCAGAAGGTTCGCGATTTGGTGAATGTTCTGGCGGTGATGGTGGAAGGTGGCGCCGCGGGGAAGGCGCCGGAGAAGCCGGTGCGCCGCTCCTTGCGGAGTCCGGCGGCTGCGTCGGGACCGGTGAAGAAATCTTCGGCCACTAAGTACGAAAGCGCGAAGACGGAAGACGATCCGTTCCCGATGGAAACGTCCGAACACGAAAGCTTCCGTAGTTTCTAGAAAACGTTCGATAAGGAAAAAGAGGAGATCACTATCATGGCGGCCGTCGTCACTCATTCACAGGAGAGCAGCGCTCGCACGGATGCGCGGGCAGGGAAGTACTTGACGTTTCAACTGGGATCCGAAGAGTTTGGAATTCGCGTGATGCAGGTCCGCGAGATTATGGGACTCCAGGATATTACCGCAGTTCCGCACACACCGCCATACGTCAAAGGCGTGATTAATCTGCGCGGCAAGGTGGTTCCGGTGTTGTGCCTGCGCAGCCGTTTCCGGATGGAGACGGCGGAGGCCACCAGCGTGAGTTGCATCATCGTGGTCCAGGTGCAACTGAGCGAAGGCGACGCGGTGCTGGCGGGAGTGATCGTGGACGCGGTGTCGGATGTCGTGAACATCGCGCCCGCGGAGATTGAGGACACTCCCGATTTCGGGTCGGGAAAAACCACGCCGTACTTGCTCGGCATGGCGAAAGTAAAAGGCAAGGTCAAAATTCTTCTGGACATCGACCAGGTGGTGAAAGCGACTGACCTGGCGGAATTGAACGAGATGCCCCATGAGCATGATGCATGACAGGGAGAATGCGCCGGGCGGACCGGTGCAGGCGGTCTGCGACGCCGTCGATGAACTGGCGACGCGGGCGATGCTCGGGGAAGCGAGCGAAGGTGGGGCGGGCAATGTCATTCCGGCCCTCATCGCGCTGGCGCGGGAAGCGCGCGGCGTCAAGCTGGAGAAAATCGCGACGAACGCCGAAGAATTAGCCCTGCGGCTGGCGGGGCCTGACGGGCGCAATAGTACGGTGCTGCTCGACGGGATCGCGCGGTTGCAGGAGACCACGCAGGCGTCGGTGCAGGCCGCGGAGACCGAACGCGACAAGACTCCGGCGCAAGAGGCCCCGGCGGACGCAGTCGCGCAGAGTCCGGCTCCGGTTGAAGCAGCCGGGTGGGCCGCCGATCCGGAACTGCTGGGCGAATTCTTCATGGAGAGCGGCGATCATCTCAATTCCATCGAAGCGATGCTGCTCACCCTGGAACAGGACGCCCAAAACAAAGATGCGATCAACGCTGTGTTCCGAAGCTTCCACACCATCAAGGGACTGGCAGGGTTTCTGGCGTTCCCGAACATCCAGGAAGTGGCGCACGAAGTAGAGACCCTGCTCGACTGCGCGCGGCAAGAGAAGCTCACGATTACTCCCGAGGTGATCGATGTCGTTCTGGCGAGCGCGGATCACTTAAAGCGCGAGTTGGACCGTCTGCAGCGAATCGCGGCGGGATCGGCGGCGGAAGACGCGCAGGATCACCGGCCCTTGCTCGATCAGGTGCGGGCGCAGATGAATCCGGGCGACGGAAGGCAGAAGGCCGAAGTCAAAAGTCCGGAGACGGAAGCGAAGAAGGCCGAACCAGAGGCCCGCACGGAGACGACCAAGAAGAACGTCGCGGTGGAGTCTCGCATGGTGAAGGTGGACACCAGCAAGTTGGATTTCCTGGTGGACATGGCCGGCGAACTGGTGATCGCGCAATCGCTGATCGAGCATGACGGGCAGCTGAACGCGGCGAATAATCCTCGCTTGCAGCGCAACCTGTCCCAACTGGCGCGGATCACGGCCGAAGTGCAAAGGACCAGCATGGCGATGCGGATGGTCCAGGTGAGCCAGCTCTTTCAGAAATCGGCGCGGCTGGTGCGGGATCTGAGCCGCAAGTCCGGCAAGCAGGTGGAACTGGAGGTGAGCGGCGAAGACACGGAACTGGACAGGACCATTGTCGAGGATCTCTCCGATCCGCTGATGCACATGATCCGCAATTCGATGGATCACGGCATCGAGACTCCGGAACAGAGGGCCGCCGCGGGAAAGACTCCGCTGGCCAAGGTCAGCCTGAAGGCGTACCACCAGGCGGGTTTCATCATCGTGGAAGTGAGCGATGACGGGCGCGGCCTGGATCGCCAGAAGATTCTGAAGAAGGCGGTGGAACGCGGGCTGGTGCAAGAAGGCGCGGCGCTCACGGACAAGGAGGTTTTCAACCTGATTTTCGAGCCGGGCTTTTCGACGGCAGAGAAAATTACGGACGTCTCCGGGCGCGGAGTGGGCATGGACGTGGTGCGCAAGAGCATCCAGAAGATGCGTGGCCGGATCGACATCGAATCTCGTCCTGGCGAAGGATCGACGTTCTTCCTGAAACTGCCGCTGACGCTGGCGATTATCGACGGGCTAGTGGTGAAAGTAGGCGAGGAGCGCTACATCGTGCCGATTTTCGCCGTGCGGGAGTTGTTCCGTCCCGCCGAGGACGCGCGATACACCGTGGAAGGCCGCGACGAGATGATCCTGGTGCGAGGCAATCTGTTGCCTGTGACGCGGCTGAGTTCGTGCTTCCGAATCGAAGCTCGTGCGGCGCAGGTGAGCGAAGGTGTGCTTGTCGTGGTAGAAACCACCACGAAATCGTTCTGCCTGTTCGTCGACGAAGTCATCGGCAAACAGGAAGTGGTGATCAAGAACCTGGGGGGTACGTTCAAGCGGCTGCCCGGGATTTCAGGGGGCGCCATTCTGGGCGATGGCCGCGTCGGCTTGATTCTCGATGTGGACACGATCCTGTCCGGCATCGAGGGGAACCTGGAGCATGTCTAAAGAACCGCCAGCATCGGGAGCGGCTCCGTTCGAAGTGGCGGAGTTGCCTCCGCGAATCTTTCAAAAGATTTCGAGCCTGATTTATGACAAAGCCGGAATCGAGCTGAAGAACGGGAAGCAAGCTTTGGTGAGTGCGCGGCTGGGAAAGAAGCTTCGCGAGACGGGATGCCGCAGCTATGAGGAGTACCTCTCGCGCATCGAAGGCGACGGCACGGGCGAATCGCTGATTGCCTTGATCGATGCGCTGACGACCAACTACACGTCGTTCCTGCGCGAGAGGAGCCACTTCGATTATTTGCGGAAGATTCTGCCTCCCCTGAGTTCACGCGGCGCGGTGGACATCTGGTGCGCCGCGGCGTCCACCGGGGAGGAGCCCTACACCCTGGCAATCTCAGCGGCGGAAGCGCTGGGCAGCGAGGCGTATGCACGCTGCCGCATTCTGGCGACCGATATTTCGACGCGAGTGCTGGCGACCGCCCGGCGCGGCATCTACCCGGCGGAGAGGATGGCCGAAATCCCCAAAGACTGGCTGGCGAAATACTGGCTGCGCGGAGAAGGCTCCTCGCAGGGAATGTGCAAAGTCAAACCCGAGATCGGGCGCATGGTGGAGTTCCGGAGGCTGAACCTGATTGAGGAGTTCTCCCTCGCGCGCCCCTTTCCGGTGGTGTTTTGCCGCAACGTCATGATCTATTTCGACAAGTCCACGCAAGAGCGTGTCGTGAGCCGTATTTCGCGGTTTATCGAGCCGGGCGGCTACCTGTTTGTCGGGCACTCGGAGAGCCTGAGCGGAATCGCCCACGGGTTGGAGTGCGTGGCGCCCGCTGTGTACCAGAAGCGCGGCACCCAGATCTAGGGAAATGGAACGAATGGAAACCATCACGGTGGGAATCGCGGACTGCCAGGTAAGTAACGATCCGAATCACTTGCTGGTGACACACGGGCTGGGCTCTTGTATCGCGGTCACGGTGTACGATCCCGTGGCAAAGGTGGCCGGGATGCTCCATTTCATGCTGGCGGATTCGAGGGCGTCGGGGGATCAGGCCAAACACCGGCCGCATATGTTCGCCGATACGGGGATACCGGACTTGTTCCACGCCGCGTATGCGCGCGGAGCCGACAAGCGCCGGATGATCGTACGTCTGGTGGGCGGCGCGCAGGTGTTGGATCCGAACGGCGTGTTCAACATCGGCAAGAAGAATCACGCGGCGTGCCGCAGAATCTTGTGGGCCGCGGGTGTTCTGGTTCATGCCGAGGAGGTGGGGGGAAAGATCTCCCGCACCGTGCGGCTGGAAGTGGCAAGCGGTAAATTATTGTGGAACAGCGGTGGCGGTCTCAGCTACGAGTTGGCCGCCAGGGGAGGCTTCTGATGGCGTTCCGGGTTCTGGTAGTGGACGATTCTCCGGTGATGCGCGCCTTCGTGCGGCGTGTGCTGGACGTATCGGGATTGGACGTGGGCGCGGTGTTTGAGGCCTGTGATGGCGTCGAAGCATTGGAATTGCTGGACCGCGAATGGGTGGATGTGATTCTGACCGATATCAACATGCCCAACATGGATGGCGAGGAGTTCGTCACCAGGCTCATCGCGCGGGAGTCTTGCCAGAGCGTGCCGGTCATCGTCATCTCGACCGACGGCACCCAGGAACGCATGCAACACCTGCGTACGTTGGGCGTGCGGGGATATTTGGCGAAACCATTTCTGCCCGAGACACTGCGGCGGGAAGTGGAGCAGGTGGTGGGGGCGGGCGATGCCGTTTGAACACACATCCGAAGCCTTGCGGGATGCGGCGCAGGAAGTCCTGGAGTTCATGTTCTTCATCGCGTCGGAAGAGGCCCCCGCGCCGCCGCAGTGGAACGACGAAACCATTCGGGCACAGGTGGAGTTTCAAGGACTGTGGGCGGGAAGATGCGCGGTGGAGATGCCCGAAGCATTTGCGCGGACCATGGCGGGAAACTTTACGGGAATCCTGGACGCGGACCAGGTGGAGGTCGACATTATGATCGAGACCCTGTGCGAGTTTGCCAACATGATCTGTGGCAGCACGATTACGCGGATGGGTTGTCCGGGGATCGTGACGCTGAGTCCGCCGCATTTGATCGAGGAATGGCCCCGACCCAAGCGCGACGTGCATGCGGCGGAGCGATGGCTGGACGCGGACGAAGGCGGCGTCCACATCCGGTTCGAGGCTGAGGCGAGAGTATGATTCTCCGCAAGATCAAGGTGCTGGTAGTGGACGATTCGGCGCTGGTGCGGCGCGTGTTGGGCGATGCCGTGGGCAAGGAGCCGGACATGGAGCTTGTGGGTGTGGCTCCCGATCCCTTTGTGGCGCGCGACATGATTCTGACGCTGAGGCCGGATGTCGTAACGTTGGATATTGAAATGCCGCGCATGGACGGCTTGACGTTCCTCACCAAGCTGATGCGGTTTCATCCGCTGCCGGTCATCGTGATCAGTTCGGTGGGGCAGGCGACATGCGATGTCGCGATGGAGGCTCTTCGTCGCGGAGCCGTGGAAGTGATGGCCAAGCCGTCGGGACCGAACTCGGTGGGTGAAGTCAGCCGTCTGCTACCGGGCAAGATCAGGGCGGCGTTTGGCGCTCGGGTGCGAAGTGTGCAAGCCCCACTCGTTCCGGTCCCTACGGTACAGGCCGCATCGCGCGCAGGGCTCATCGCGATCGGGGCCTCCACGGGGGGGACCCAGGCGATCGAAGAGGTCTTGTTGCAAATGCCCGGGGACTGTCCGCCGACGGTGATCACGCAACATATTCCTCCGGTATTTTCGGCGGCGTTTGCGAGCCGGCTCAACTCCGTTTGCAAGATGGAAGTGAAAGAAGCGCGCGATGGCGACGTGGTTTCGGCGGGGCGCGTACTGATCGCGCCGGGCGATTTTCACATGCTGTTCCACAAGGTGGACGGTGTGAGCCGCGTGGTGATTCGCACGGGTCCTCGCGTGCACTATCAAAGGCCCGCGGTGGATGTGTTGTTCCGTTCCATCGCGGCGGCAAAGCCGGCGAACGCGGTGGGCGTGCTGCTGACCGGGATGGGATCGGACGGCGCGGAAGGTCTGCTCGAAATGCGCAAAGCCGGAGCGTGGACCATCGCGCAGGACGAGGCAAGCTGCGTCGTCTTCGGGATGCCAAAAGTGGCGATCGATTTGGGCGCGGCGCAGCAGATCCTGCCGTTGCCGAAAATCGCGGCGGGAGCGCTAGGCGCGTTTACGCGCGCAAAAGTTTCTTAGCCCTTCAGGAAGGCCTGAAGTTCCGCGAGCGTTTCTTTGGGGGCGCTTTCCTGGAGGTCGTGGCCGCCGGGCAGTCCTTTGCCCGTGACGTTCACGCCTTCGTCTTTCCAGATGCCGAGCACATCATAGAGGCGGCCCATGGCGCCGTTCGCGGCCCAGAGTACGTGCAGCGGGCACTGGATCTTCTTGCCGGCCTTGACGTCGGCTTCGTCGTTCCTCAAGTCGATGGACGCGGAAGCGCGATAATCCTCGCACATCGCGTGGATGGTCAGCATGTCGGCGTTGTTGCGGAGGAATTCCTTGCGCACGGGATCGGTGGCGGTGGCCAGCGCCGCGTCGTTGGTCATCTTGAGCTGGTTCTCAGGAATTGGCGACCGCTGAAGGTAATTGAACCAGTGGAAGTACGCCTGCACGAATTCGATAGTGACGTGGCTGTAGAGGTAGTGCGCCGGTACGATGTCGAGCACGGTGAGCTTCAGAATGCGATCGGGATGATCGAGCGCCATGCGACGGCCGACGCGGCCACCACGATCGTGGCCCACCATGCGAAACTGCCGAAAGCCGAGATGCTCCATCACTTCGACGCCGTCGAGGGCCATCGGGCGCTTGGATTGGCTCGAGTGGTCGGGCTGATCGGCGGGTTTGCTGGAGTCGCCGTAGCCTCGAAGGTCGCACATCACGCAGGTGTACTCTTTGGCGAGGTCGGGAGCCACAAGGCGCCAGGCGATCAGCGATTCCGGCGCGCCGTGAAAGAAGAGCACGGGCGGGCCGGAGCCTCCGATGACGGTGTTGATCACCGCGCCGGAGGTCTTGACCTTCTCGGTGCGAAAGCCTTTGGGATAGAACTGCATCCACGGCTGGTCCGCCGAAGCGTCGGGATTGACGATCGGCGAGGGTCCTTGGGGCGCTCCGCCTCTGCCGCGTCCGCCGCCTCGGCCCGCAGGCGGAGCCTGGGCCTGCCCGAGTTGGGGAGCCAGGAGCATTCCGGCTCCGGCGGCGAGGGCGGTCTGATGCAATAGATCGCGACGGCTGGTTTTGTTTTCGGCCACAGTGATTTGTCCTTATGCGCTAGGGAGAGTTTCGAGCTTGAGTGGACCGGTGCTGTCGCCCATTTTCTCAATGGGCACGCCGGCGCGGTCGAGAATCGTGACTAAGAGATTCGCCATCGGCGTGTTCATCTTGTAGTCGTAGTGATATCCGGTCTTGAACTTGCCGCCGAGCTTGCCGGCGAGCAGCACCGGAAGATCGGAGTGGCGGTGAAGATTGCCGTTGCCCATGCCGCTACCGTACATGATCAGGCTGTGGTCCAACAGGGAGCCGTCGCCATCTGGTGTCGCGGCCATTTTTTCGAGGAAATACGCGAGCAACTGGACGTGATACGTGTCGATGCGGGCCTTCTGTGACATCAGATCCGCGTCATCGCGATGGTGCGAGATCAAATGGTGCTGGCCGGGGATACCGATTTGCGGATAGGTGCGGCCGCTGAGCTCGCGGGCCATGATCATGCTGCTGACGCGTGTCAAGTCGGCACGATAGGCCATGATCTGGAGATCGAACATCAGCCGGATGTATTGATCGAAGCTTTCCGGTATACCGATGGGGCGGTCCGGCAGGTCCAGGTTCCGAGAACCCTCTTCTTCACTGGTTTGGATGCGCGCCTCGATGTCGCGGACAGAGTCGAGATATTCGCCGAGCTTGGATTTGTCGCTATTGCCGAGAGTGCTCGACAGCATGCCGGCTTCCTGCATCACGGAGTCAAGGATGCTGGAAGTTTTCTTCGCGCGCGCCAGGCGCTGGGCGCTGGAACCGCCATCGCCGAAGAGGCGTTCGAACACGACGCGCGGATGATTCTCCGTCATGTTGGGCGTGGTGTCATTGCGCCAGGAAACAGTATTGACGTAGAAGCAATCGCCGGAATCGCAGGAGCCTTGCGACGCGCTGTCGACCGTGAGTTCGAGCGACGGGACAGGCGTGTTCTTCCCGATGACATGTGCGGCGAGTTGGTCCGCCGTGGTGGCAAGCTTCACTTCGACACCGGGGCGGGTGCGGTCATAAGCGTGGACTCCGGTAAGCCAGGCGGCCGAGGCGCGGGTGTGGTCACCGGAGCCGTCGCCCTTCGTGTCCGCTTCCAGATGCGAGAGGCCGGTCAGGACATTGAATTGCCCCTGTAGTTTTTCGAGCGGCTTCAGGTTAGGCGTCAGCTCAAAGCCCTCCCCGACTTTGGTGGGCTTCCATTGATCGAAGATCACGCCGTGCGAGACGTACAGCCAGCCGAGCCGTGGCGTGCTCGCCGTCTGCGCGGAGAGCGCCGGGAGCATCGAATCGAGCAGGGGCAGGGCCAGCGAGGCTCCGAGTCCCTTCAGCATGGTCCGGCGGGCGAGGGATTTCTTGGTAATGAAGTTCACTGGGCCTTCCTTTCGGTGCTTTCCTTCGAGGGCTTGGCGCCGCGCATCTGAAATGGATTGCTCTCGACCACGCCGAGTACAAGAGCGGAAAACGTGTTCCCCTTCTTCGACGCATCGCGCACGATCTTGCGGACCGCCGGGGCGTCGAAATACTGGGTGTTGCGACCGATGCCGTACATCAGCAGCTTCTGGGCGACCGCTCCCACGAAGCGGTCAGGGTCGCTGAGCAACAGTTTCTTCACGCCGGGGATGCCGTTCACCACGGTGCCGTCAGCGAGAGTGCTGCTGACGTCGATGGGTTTGCCGGCGTCCTGATCGCGATACTGGCCCACCGCGTCGAAATTCTCCAGCGCGAAACCGATGGGGTCCATCCGAGCATGGCAGTTGGCGCAGCTCGGTGAGGCGCGGTGCGCAAGCATTGCGTCACGAAGGGAAAGAGGCTCGCCGGTTTTATCGGATTCGGTCTTGAGCGAAGGCACCGGCGGCGGCGGAGGCGGCGGGGACGCAAGCAGATTCTCCAGCACGTACTTGCCGCGCAAGACAGGGGAGGTTCGCGTGGAATACGACGTAAGCAGTAAGATACTGCCTTGGCCGAGCAGTCCTCCGCGCGGGCTGCCTTCCGGGAAGGTGACGCGCTGGAACTCGGTTCCACGAATGTTGGGAATGCCGTAGTGCTTCGCCAGCCGCTCGTTCACAAAGGTGTAGTTCGCGGTCAGCAGATCGAGCACGCTGCGATTCTCGCGCAGGATGCTGGTGAGGAAAAGCTCGGTCTCCCGCTCGAAAGACTGGCGCAGGCCCTCGTCGAAATCGCGGAACAGGAACAGGTCGGGAGCCTTCACCTCCACATCGTGTAGATACAGCCACTGCGACGCGAAGTTGGTCACCATCGAATCCGCGCGGGAATCGGACAGCATCCGCTTCACCTGCGCTTCGAGCACGGCGGGCTGCTTCAGTTTGCCCGCGGCAGCGACATCGAGCAACTCGTCGTCCGGGATACTGCTCCATAAGAAGAAGGACAGCCGCGAGGCGAGTTCGAGGTCGTTCACGCGAAAAACCGAGCCCGGAGCCGCGCCCGAGGGATCGCGCTCGATGCGGTAGAGAAACTGGGGACTCACTAGCAATCGCTCGATCGCGGTCTGGATGCCGAGGTCGAAGTCCCGCTCCTTGCGGCCGCTTTCGTAGAACGGCATCAGGGCTGACAGATCCTGGTCGGCAATCGGGCGCCGGTACGCCCGGCGCAGCAGCGTCGAGAGGATTTGCTTGGCGCAGGGCGATTCCGCCGCGGCGTCCTTTGGCTGGCACACAAAGATCCGCCGGCGGCTCGGGGTCGTGCCGGGACCAGTGGCTTTGTACGGTCCTCGAATGGTGACGGTAGAGATCGCCGGTTGCGTTCCACGAGTACGCTGACGCGGGCGCAGCGTAGCTTCGTCGAGAGCTTGTGTAATTTGGACGAATGTCACGCCGATGAGATGAGGTCCGGAAGCAACCGCGATGCGATACTGCGGCGGCCCACCTGCGGCACCACGCCCGCCGCCCCCTCCGCGCCCGCCTCGACCACCGCCTCCGCCGCCGACTTGGATCAGTTGCTTGCGCTCGCCATCGACCGTGATCTCAAGTTGATGCGCTTCGCGAGCGGAGCCCGAAGTGTCGACCTGGAAATCGTACTCGGCATCCAGCGGGAAGTAGCTGTGAATCGCCACACCGCCGCGGGTTCCGAAGGGCAACTCGTCCACCCGGGAATTCTGCGGCTCTTCGAGCGGAGTCTGGTGGATGTTCACCATCACGGGCATTTGTGGATCGCCCACGGCCAGGCGGCTGATCTTCGTGGCCGTATCGAGATAACGTTCCATGATCACCGGAGACACGTAAAGCAGGTCCGCGATGTTGTCGAAGCCGCTGGCGGAGTTGTCGGCGGGAAGGAGCAACGTGAAGTCCATCTCCTTCGGCAGGTTGTCCAGCGCGAGAAGATCGCGGATCGAATTACGATACTCCGTGCGCGTCAGGCGGTGCAGCGCGAGGAGGTCGCCTGGATTAGGCTTCGCGGCGGCTGCACGGTCCAGTTCCGTTTCTAAATAGGATGCAATCTGCGTGTACCCAGCGTCGTCGGGACGGGGATTGCCAACGGGCGGCATCGATTTCGCGCGCAGCTGCTTGATCGCCCGCTCCCAGAGTTCTCCATTCGAAGCGGGGTTGGTGAGCGTGGCGGGATCGAGCACCACGCCCGCAGTCTTCATGGTTGGGTTGTGGCAGTCCGTGCAGTATTCGGAAACCAGTTCTTGAGAGGCCTGGGCAGAGGGCCGGGATTGTGTGCGGCCCACCGTCGTAGTCAGCAGGAGCGCCAGCACTGGGGCACTCAACAAGCTGATTCTTTTATATTTACCCATGAAACTCTTAGGTAAGTATGATATGTTGTATGCAAGAAAGCAAGCCTACAACATGACACTCCGATCCCACCTGTTTGTCACCGCGCTGTTGACGATGGCTATCGTATCTTTCGCAGCTCCGGATCCGGATTTGCGTGCGGGTCCTTCGCTGATTGACGCTGTCAAGAAAGGCGACGCCGCCGCGGTGAAGGCGCTGATCGCGCAAAAGGTGGACGTAAACGCTCCTGCCGCGGACACCTCCACGCCACTGCACTGGGCGGCCGAGGCGGGTAACGTCGAAATCGCGAGCCTATTGATCGGCGCGGGCGCGAATGTGAACGCGGCCACGCGGTACAAGATCACTCCGCTCTCGCTGGCGAGCGAGAAGGGCAACACCGCGATGATCGAGCGGCTCCTGCAAGCGGGCGTCGATCCCAACAGCACTTCGGAAGAAGGCCAGACCGCATTGATGACGGCGTCGTTGAATGGCCGCGTCGACGCGATCAAGACGCTGCTTACACATGGGGCGAAGGTGAACGCCACGGAACCCTATCGCGGCCAGACTGCGCTGCATTGGGCAGCGGGCGAAGGCAATGCCTCGGCCGCGGCGATGCTGATTGAATTCGGCGGCGACGTGCGCGCGAAATCGAAGGCAGGGTACACGCCCCTCTTGCTCGCGGTGCTCGACAACCAGACGGAAGCCGTGAAAGTGCTGCTGGACCACGGCGCCAACGTTGAAGACGCGGCTCCGGATGGCACCACCGCGCTGAACGTGGCGGTCGTCAATGCGTACTACGATCTCGCTTCGCTGCTGCTGGATCGCAATGCGAACCCGAACGCGGCAGATCCTCGCGGGTCGGCGCTGCACACCGTGATCTGGCTGCATAAGCCGGGGACTTCGTGGGAAGCCGCGGCTCTGGCGACGGACCCGGAGACGGTGCCCCGGCCTACCGGTAAGTTGAACGCGATGCAGATGGCGCGCAAGCTGCTGGAGAAGGGTGCGAATCCGAACTACCGCATCGCGTGGAAAGAAATGCCCATGACCAAGGGGCTCGGCACCACACGGAATCCTCCGAACGTGAACCTGGGCCGGCACTACTTGAGCTTCGTGGGCGCGACGCCGTTCTATTCGGCAGCCCGCAATGGCGATGTGCAGATGATGCGCCTGTTATTGGAATTCAAGGCCGATCCGAAGATCGCGACGGAAGTCGGCGTGACGCCGCTGATGGCGGCCGCCTGTCTCGATTATTACGAGGGCGAGACGCCGGGGCCGCTGACGGGCGTCTCCGAAGCGGAGCGTCTGGAGGCCGTGAAGATCACGCTGGAGAACGGCGGCGACATCAATGCCCGGACGCATCTGGGCGACTATCCGATGATCGGCAGCGCGGAATTCACGCTGCTCACCTATCCGCTGAATATGGACGATCTGCTCGACCTCGGTGTGGGGGATCCCCGGTGGGACGGCATGACGGCGCTCCACGGCGCCATCATTTCCAACCAGCCCTCCCTTGTGCAGTTCATGGTGGACCACGGCGCTCAGTTGGACGCGCGCAACCGGCTGGGGTGGACTCCCCTCATGATGACCAAGGGCATCTTCATGGCGAACTCGAAGAAGGAGTTTCCCGCAGAGGCAGAGATCCTGAAGAAAGCTTTGGCGGCGAGAAATCTGCCCGTCCAGTAAGAGAGGAGGGGCTGTTCCAGGATGTCGGCACCGCAGACAGTTCTTTCGATCCGATCGTATATGAAGGCGATCATGCCTCACGCGCCTTCGAAGTTTCTCCACCCGCTGGAGGTCGCGATGCGGTGTTACCACATCTCCACGCCTAAGCGGATCGCGGCGTTCCTCAGTCAGATCGCTGTAGAGAGCAATCAATTGCGCCACACCCATGAGTTGTGGACCTCGCGCAAGAACTTCAAGCTGCCCGGAGTCCACCGGACAAAGTTTACCGCTAAGAATGAGAAGGACTACTTCGAGCACTGGTACGGCAAGCGACTCAAGGGTCTAGGGAACGAGACAGAAGAGGACGGCTACACGTACCGCGGGCGCGGCGCGATTCAGATCACAGGCAGGGCGAATTACGAGAGCATCGGCAAGGCCATCGGAAAGCCTCTGTTGGAGCAGCCCGATTTGCTGGAATCGGATCCTGAAGTCGACATGCTCGCGTCGGCATACTTCTTCTCTGTGCGCGCACACCTGTTGCCGGTTGCCGACAAGGTCAATTCATCTGACCAGTTCAGCGTCTACGTCACCAACCTGCACCTTACCAAAGGAGTGAACGGCGGTACGACGGGCCTGCATGACCGGCTTCATTATTACAAGAAAGCGCTTCACGCATTGTCGGTGTGAGTCCCTTTCGAATCACTTCTCTGCCAGCAGGCGACCGATCTCCACGTTGAACTCATCTTTCGCAGCCGTGTAAAGGTCGGCGCTTCCGGGGCTTGGAAAGCCGGAGTGGACGCTGCGCACAACACCCTTGCGGTCAATGAAGAGCGTCGCGGGCCATGTGTTCCAATTTACGAGCTGCGTCAATTTGGAGTTGGCGTCATCCGGATCGCCGCAGACCAGCACGGGAAACGTCATGCCGTAGCGCTTCGCGAAAGCCTTCAGGCGAGTCGGATCCTTGAGTTGATCGGCTTCTTCGAACGAGAGCGAGACCACCTCAAGGCCCTGCGGACCATACTTGCGATACATTTCCGCGAGGAACGGAGCCTCATCATGGCAGTTGGGGCACCAGCTTCCTGTGATCTCGACCACGACGACCTTTCCCTTAAAACGAGCATCGGTGTTGGACACCACCTTGCCATTCAGGTCCGGAAAGCTGAAACGGAAGGCTTCCTTCGGGTCCTTCACGCTCGTGTGCCGATTGGGATCCGTAGGCTCAGGCAGTCCCATGGATTTCGCGGTGGCAGGACGATACGCGGTCAATTTCGTATTGGCATCCTGGAGAATGTCGAGCGAGCCGTCCGCCGCGGGAGTGATCCGCAGCAGATGCGCTCGGGCCCCGTCAA
Organism: Bryobacteraceae bacterium; assembly: GCA_036498815.1. GTDB lineage: Bacteria > Acidobacteriota > Terriglobia > Bryobacterales > Bryobacteraceae > Palsa-187. The sequence continues at coordinate 104,478 of DASYET010000042.1, forward strand.
AATGGCTGAGCACAAACTTCCCGTCCTGGAATGTGCCGCTGATGGTGCCGGTATCGCCGTCAACGCGGAGAATCGTGGCCGACGCCTTTGCTCCGGACTGCTTCACGATGAATCGCCACGCGAGCTCTCCTTTGCCGCTCTTGTTCGGGATGGTCCACAGACCGCTGATGTCGGGAACCTTAGCGGAGCCTCCGGTGGGCGTGGCCGAGGCTCGCCTGGCGTGAATCGCGAAGGGACCCTTCATCCGGCGCGTCGCGGCGTATTGGCCGTCGAGCACGCCGTCATTGAGAGTCGCGTCGAGCGTCGCCGCGTAGTAGTCCCATACCAGGGTCAGCTTGCCATTTTCAAACTTGCCGCTGGTGGAAGGATAACGTTCTTCCCCATTAAATAAGCTGGCGCCGACGTTCGCGCCGGAGCCCGTGATCTCCAGCGGGAACGGAGTTTCTACGCCATTGATCTGGATGGTGGCGTCCCACCGCCCGGCGATCGAAGGAGTGGAGTTCTGAGCGACGGCAAACGGGGCCCCCGCCAGGAGGAGTGCGGCGAAGAGGTGTTTCATGGACAAAAGATATCACGGCGCGGCTTTTCCCGGTGCGGCCGCTCCGCGTCGTCGAATGACCTGACGTCGAATAACCGGACGTCAAGTAACCTAAAGAGCGATGCTCCCTCAACGCCCTGGCTCAATGAACCCGCGAATCGCCTTACTCGCCCTCATGAGCGCGACGCTCTTCGCTCAACCGCAGCCAGCGGACGTCATCCTAACCAACGGCAAGATCATCACGGTCGACGAGCGCTTCTCCATCGCTCAGGCCGTCGCGATTCGGGCCGATCGCATTGTCGCCACCGGGACGAATCAAACGGTCTCGACCCTGGCTGGTCCGAATACCCGGCGGATCGACTTGAAAGGGCGCGCTGTAGTCCCCGGACTGATCGACAATCACATCCACCTGCTCCGCGAAGCGACCACATGGCTGCGAGAGCTTCGCTTCGACGGAGTGGATTCGCGCAAGCAAGCGGTCGAATTGTTGCGCGCCCGGGTGAAGACCGAGAAGCCGGGCGAGTGGATCTTTAACATCGGCGGCTGGGCTCACCAGCAATTCGCCGACGATCCGCGATCGTTCACACGCGAGGAATTGGACCAGATCGCTCCGAATCACCCGGTCTCCTTGCAGGAATCGTATCGGATGGTGGTGCTGAACAGCCTGGGGCTGAAGACCCTTGGCATCGAGGCAGGGAAGCCCGACCCTCCCGACTTCGTAAAAGGCTCGATTGGACGCGACGCCGCAGGAAGGCCCACCGGCGTGATCCAGGGCGACATTGCGGCGGCGCGCGCCGTGGCGAACAAGCTTCCCAGGGTCACGCCGGAGAAGTTGGAAGCCAGCGTGGAGGCGATGATCAAGGACATTAATCGCGCGGGCCTCACAGCCGTCGGTGTCCCCGGCTGCGATGCCGATGTGCTCGACATCCTGCAAAAGTGGAAAGCGCAGGGACGGCTCAGCGTGCGGGTGTTCTGCATCAACGGCACCGCGGCAGCCGGCCCCGAGCAGGTAGAGCAGACCATCCAGCAAATCGGGACGATGAGATTATTCCAAGGCGATGCTTTTATCGACAATATTGCCTTCGGCGAGAGCGTTTATTCGCCGCTCCACGATCCTATGTTCGCGACGAAATCGAACTATCCGCCGGAGCAGCTGGCGCAATGGCGGCGCATCGCGCTCGAAGTCGCCAAAGCCGGGATGCCTCTGCACGTGCATGCCGAGCTGCACAATACCATTGATGCATTCCTGGACCAGATCGAAGCGATCAACGCCCAGCATCCCATTCACAACCTGCGCTGGATGTTCGCGCATTTGAACCAAGTGAACGCGGAGCAATTGGAGCGCATGAAGAAGCTGGGAATGTACGCTGCCGTGAATCCATGGGCGGTGATCAATGGCGGCACGATGCACGAAGACTTTGGAGACGCAGCGTTTGACCTGCCCCCGCTCGCCACCATTCAGAACAGCGGCATCATGTGGGGATTCGGCAGCGACGGCACCGCGGCGAATCAGTTTCGGCCGTTCACCACCCTGTCGTTCGCCGTCACGGGCCAAATGGAGGGCGGCGCGAAAGTAATTCGCCAAACCATTGGCCGCGAAGATGCCTTAATCGCGCATACTCGCAAGAATGCGTTCTTCGTGTTTCAGGAAAATAACCTGGGCTCGCTCCAGCCAGGTAAGCTGGCGGACCTCGTCGTGCTCGATCGCGACTACCTCACGGTTCCGGCCACCCAGATCAAGGACGTCAAACCAGTGATGACCATGGTGGGTGGGCGGATCGTCTACGGGGACCCCTCGGGCCGCTAGTTTTCCGACGGCTTTTGCACGGAGTCGAGCACCATGACGTCCACCGGAGCCTTGGTCGCATCCATCTTCAGTCCGATTTGCTGCTGGATGGCGGTGAACAGGTCGGGCGGAGCTTCCACGCCGTCGGGCGGGGGCGGGGCCGAGCCGCCACGTCCGCCGAACTGAGAAGCGTCGGGCGTCCACTTCAGCTGGAAATCGTAGCGCTTGGTACCCAGGCCGGTTTGATCGATTACGGGCCGCTCCACCACCGTGGTCTGCATCAGGCCCGCGAATTCCGCGATGGTCGCGTTCGTCACCACCAGGTTGCCGAGCCCACGGAAACCCAACCCCGGAAGGCTGTTCGGATTGTTCTTGCTCTCGGTAAGCTTGGCGCCTGCTTTCGCGATCGTAATGGCGTAAACCGAGAGTTCTCTCTTCTCGCGGTGGAAGGTCAGCTCAAAGCGCTCCGCTAAAAGTTTCTGGAGCATGGCCTTCAATTGCCGGTCATTGGGTTGGCCCGGAATGTCAGCCTTCGCCGTGATGTCGTACCGCTCTGACTCTAGCCAGGATGGCCCGCCCACGATCTGCTTGGACTGAACCCCGTAGGCGAACGCCATCAAAAAGCTCAATGGTGTGTTCATGGTGTTCATCAGGTTGCTTTGGTTGATGGTGAGTCCGATGCCTTGGGCCTCGGGCTTGCTGGGCTTAATCGTCGCGACTTCAAAAACCGGATTGGCATCGGCTGGCATCAGCCTCGGCGGCGGTGGAGGCTCGGGAATAGTCCACGCGGTCTCGGCGGTGGCGCGTTCCAGGGTCAAGGGGAGTGGCATGGGGCCGCCCTGGCTCCAGTTGCCGGCGATGGTTTTGCCGTCTGCGCTCATCTTTCCTTCAAAATTGAGCGCCAGTTGCGAGACCGTGACCTTTACATTGGCTCCGTCCTTGGTGGTCGAGTTAGCCGGAAAGGGGGGCGCGGGTTGATCGATGCTGTAGATCGTGGTTTGCAGATGGTCGTCGGGAGTGGCCGCGATCTTCATGACGATGCGCAACTTCTGAGGTCCGGCGGTCAACGTGCCTTGCCACGTTCCGACCAAACTCTGAGCGTGCAAGACCGGCAGTGCGGCGAGCGCCAGAATCCCGAGCAGCAATCTTTTCATCGAGGATCTCCTGTCCTTTCTGTCTCTACGTTCTTAGCGCCGCATTTGTTCCGGTGTAGGCTGTGCGTGCCCCAGAATCTTGTGCGGGATGTAAGGTTTCTTGAGCGTGGCGATTTCTTCCGGCGTAAGCTGAAGATCGACGGCACCGATCACGTCCTTCAGGTGGTGCGTTTTTGTCGCGCCGATGATCGGCGCCGTAACGCCCGGAGCCTGCAGCACCCACGCGCACGCCACCTGCGCCGCCGAGACGCCGCGGTTCTTCGCGACCTCCGCCACAGCGTCGGCGACCTGGAAATCGGCCTCGCTGTAATACATTTCCTTGGCGAAGCTATCCACCTCGGCGCGCACGGTCGAGCCGCCCTCGCGCTGGCGCGTACCCGTCAGGAAGCCGCGCGCCAGAGGACTCCAAGGAATCACCGCGAGTCCCTGATCCATGCACAGCGGAATCATTTCACGCTCTTCTTCTCTGTAGACCAGGTTGTAATGATTCTGCATGGAGACGAAACGGTGCCAGCCATTCTCTTTCGCCGTGTACAGGGCCTTCGACAGTTGCCACGCCGCCATGCTGCTCGCGCCCAGGTAGCGGACCTTGCCACTTTGCACCAGAGAATCCAGCGCGTCCAGGATCTCTTCGAGCGCGGGGAGTGAATCCCAGCGGTGAATCTGATACAGATCCACGTAATCCATCTGAAGACGGCGCAGTGAGTTCTCGCAGGCTTCGATGATGTGCTTCCGGCTCAGGCCCCGCCGGTTCGGGCCCGGTCCCATCGCCCCGTGGACCTTTGTCGCCACCACGATGTCGTCGCGCTTGGCCATCGCCTTCAGGTGCGCGCCGGTGATCTCTTCGCTACGGCCCACCGAATACACATCGGCAGTGTCGAAGAAGTTGATCCCGGATTCCAGCGCCAGCGCGAAATGCTCCCGTGCGCCCTCCCTATCGACGTGCCAGCCCTTGGTGCCCGTCGCCCAAGCCGGAAGGTCGCCGCCTCCGTAGCTCATGCAGCCTAAACAGAGTCTCGAAACGGTGATGCCGGTCCTGCCAAAGGTGGTGAATTTCATGTTCGGTTTCCCAGTGAACTCTCAGTTTAGCGGGAACCGCTCCCAATCGCGGATAATGGGCATTGCCTGCCTCAAAAGAAGTGAAACCCGTCGAACTGAAGCCGACTATCGGGATCGATCTCGGCACCACCAACTGCGCCCTCGCCTATACGAGCGGAGAAGCCGTCGAGCAATTCGCCATTCCGCAATTAGTGAACGCCGGAGAGATCCGCGAAGAATCGCTGCTCCCGTCGTTCGTCTTTCTCGATCCCGCCGGACCTCTCGTCGGCGTGCTGGCCCAGAAAATGGGCCTGGAGAACGCCGGCCGCCTGGTCTCATCCGCGAAATCGTGGCTCTCGCACGCCGGAGTCGATCGAGAGGCCGCGATCCTTCCCCCCAATGCTCCCGACGGCGTGGAGAAGATCTCTCCGGTGGAGGCTTCGCGTCGATTCCTGATCCATTTGCGCGAGGCCTGGGACGAAAAACATCCCGGCCAGCCCTTCGAAGACCATCAGGTTCTCGTGACCGTTCCCGCCTCCTTCGACGAAGTCGCCCGCGCGTTGACGCTGAAGGCGGCGGAGCAGGCCGGCTATCGGAAGCCGATCCTGCTGGAAGAGCCGCAAGCCGCGTTCTACGCCTGGATCGAACGAGATTCCGCCTGGCGAGAGCGTGTCGCTGTCGGCGATCTGGTACTGGTAATTGATATCGGAGGCGGCACCACCGATTTCACGCTAATTGCCGTGAAGGAACAGGCGGGCGAAATCGCGTTGGAGCGGATCGCCGTCGGCGATCATATTCTACTGGGCGGCGACAACGTCGACGCCGCGCTCGCGCATCAGGTCGCCCAAACGTTGCCGCGGAAGCTGGACGCTCTTCAGTTTCATGGACTTTGGCAGCAATGCCGTGCCGCGAAGGAGCAGCTTCTGGCGGAGGGCTCCAAAGCGGCCGAATTGCCGGTCACGATCCTGGGGCGGGGAACCGGCCTGGTCGGCGGGACCATCAAGACCAAGCTCAAGCGGGAGGATCTCGAACGGATTCTGTTAGACGGTTTCCTGCCGGAGGTGGGTATGGAGGCCGCGCCGGAGGGGCAGCACGCGTCGCTCTCCGAATTCGGGCTTCCCTACGCGACTGACGCTGCCATCACCCGGCATCTCGCGCATTTTCTGCACCGGCACTCGGCCCAGCCGACCCACGTTTTGTTCAATGGAGGCGTGCTGCGGGCCAAACTAGTTCGGGAACGACTCCTGGAAGTATTGAATCGATGGCTGTTACAGCCCATCACGGCGCTCGCGTCGGACGACCTGATGCACGCCGTCGCTCGCGGAGCCGCCTACTACGGCCTCGCCCGACAGGGTAAAGGAGTCCGCGTTCGAGGTGGCGTGCCGCGCAGCTACTACATCGGCATTGAGACAGCCATGCCCGCCGTCCCCGGCATGAAGCCCCCGATCAAGGCACTCACTGTAGTGCCGTTCGGGATGGAGGAGGGGGGAGGCCACCAGATCAAAGATCGCCAGTTCTCCCTGCGCATCGGGGACCGGGCGCAGTTCCGGCTCTTTCAATCCACAGAACGCAAACAAGACACTCCGGGAGAGATGATCGACGAAATCGGTCCCGATATTGAGGAACTGACTCCGGTGGAGGTCTCTTTGCCCGGCAATCCCGGAGAGACCGTGCCCGTGACCCTGGAAAGTCTGGTGACCGAAACCGGCACGCTGGAGCTATGGTTTGTCGCCAAAGACGGGCGCCGCTGGAAGCTGGAGTTTAACGTCCGGCCCCGGCGCGGGGGCGCGAAGCCCTCCCGGCCGTAAGGCGCTGGCCCGGATTCGCTTTTCACACAAACTTAACAGCAGGTTAAGGCCAGAACCCTTCATTCACAGGACTGAGGGATTTACTCGCCTCTTGATCGCGCCCGCATGTTGCCAAAGTGCAACAATTGCCGTCAATACCGTCCAGGCCGTATCCCAAAGAAGTGTTGCTAATTCTAGAGCTTAGGCCTTCTTTGCCGAGGGGTACTAATACCACCTTACGCCCTATAGGGATATAGCGAAAAGCCCGAACTATCCTATGAACGCGTCTCGGGCTCTCCTACGGAGCAGCGGGATGTGACAAAAGTGGCGAAGCTATGTCTGCGCAAGGGTATTCGGCAATTCAAAATAGCGGTCCAGCTTGGTATGCGCTACGTGTCCGTGCCCGATCCGAGAAGCTGGTTGCTTCGGTGCTGGCGAGCAAGCAAATCGAGTGCTTCGCACCCTGCTGGCAAGAGCGGAGAGTGTATTCGGATCGGATGAAGAGGGTGCAAGCCTCCGTATTTCCCGGATACGTTTTTTGCCGCATCGAGTTGCCGGAGCGAATCCGTGTGTGCAACACACCGGGCGTGCAGTACCTGGTGGGCATGGGTCGCGGTCCGGAAGCGATTCAAGAGCACGTGATCGCCAGCCTGCAAAAGGCCTTCTCGGAAGACCACCGGGTGTCGCAGATTCCCTACCTGAAAACCGGGGAGTTGGTGCAGGTAGTCGACGGTCCCTTGTTCGGAACCGTTGGTACGCTGCTTCGCGTGAAGGGGCAAGTACGACTGGTGCTTTCCGTCGACATCCTGGAACGGTCTCTGGCGGTCGAGGTAGACGCGGCCAGCGTGGTGCCTTTATCGCGCTCGAACGACAAGCACTATCTCCCCTGGGCCTCGTCGCCGGTACACCAGCCTCTCTCATAAGCCAGAGGGGACACCAGGTCCCCATCTCATCGCCGCACGACCGGAGGATCACTTTCCTATGACCTTGGCACTCTTTCTCGTTTTGGGCTTGCTGTTTCAGTCGAGCCCGACCCAGCCGAGTTCGACTCCGCCGAATTCGGCCCTGCAGGACACCGAAGGCTCCTACTCTCTGGGACCGGACGATCAGATCATCATCCGAGCCGTCGATGTCGAGGAAATCGACAATAAGCCAGTCCGGATCGCGATGAGCGGCAATATCGACTTGCCGCTGGTGGGACGAATCCACGCCGCGGGTCTCACCTTGGATCAGTTAAAGGTGGAGATTGAAACCCGGCTGAAGAAATTTCTGAATCAGCCCGAAGTCTCTGTCTCCATGATGGAGATGAGAAGCCAGCCGGTGTCCGTCCTCGGCTCCGTACAAACTCCAGGGATCCACCAGCTTCAGGGACAGAAGACGCTGTTTGAGGTGCTTTCGCTCGCAGGAGGACTGCGCCCGGATGCCGGCAATACGGTCAAGATCACCCGGAAGATGGAGTGGGGCCGGATTCCTCTCCCCTCCGCGGTCGACAATGGCCAGTTCTCCGTGGCAACGCTGAGCGTGAAAGGCATCATGACCGCCGCGCGGCCGGAGGAGAACATCACCATCAGGCCGTACGACGTGATTTCCGTGCCGACGGCGGACATCATTTATGTGATCGGAGCCGTGCACAAATCCGGCGGATTCGTTCTGGGTGAAAACGAATCTCTGAGCGCCTTGCAGGTTTTGTCCCTGGCCGAAGGGCTCGACCGGGCCGCCGCGCCCGAGAACGCCAAGGTCATGCGCCTCATTGAGAACACGAGTAATCGATCCGAGATCCCCGTGGATCTCAAGAAAGTCCTGGCGGGGAAGGGCACCGACTTGCCCTTAAAAGCCGACGACATCCTTTTCATTCCTACCAGTGCGACAAAGAATGCTGCTCTTCGGTCCCTAGAAGCTGCAATTCAGATCGGCACCGGAGTTGCGATTTACCACCGTTAGCGGAGCAATCATCAATGCGACAGGTACCAAATTCTTTCGATCCTGAAACTCTGCCTGCTTTGGCCCCCCGGGGTTCACGGGCGCCTCTTCCGGCAAGCTACACGGAAGTCTCGGCCGGTCTTCCCTATGATCCCGGGCCGGAGCAACAATCCGGTCACTTGATCGAGTATTGGCGCATCCTCGCGCGCCGAAAAGGAACGCTGATCACGATCGTCGTGCTGGGAACGCTAGCCGGGTTCCTCTTCACTCTCCCTCAGATGCCGGTGTACCAGGCGCGCACTACGCTGGAGATCGTCGGGCTTAACGAGAACTTCCTGAATGTGAAGGAGAGTAGCCCTCTGAATGAAGGCGGGGCCTCTTCGGATACGGTGGATCTGCAAACCCAAGTACGGATTCTTCAAAGCGAATCCTTGCTCCAAAGGGTGATTACCAAAATGCGCAGCGACCATCTGCCCGTCCCGGAACCCGCGCAGATGCCCCGCTGGCGCCAATTGCTGAAGCTTCCGAATCCGGCGCCGGGCAATCCGCGTGAAGAAGCGATGGCGTATGCGAAGAAGCATCTCAAGGTGCGGATCGTCGGGCAGACGCGCATCTTGGAAATCACGGTGGACTCCACCAGTCCCAGCGTCGCCTCAGGCTTCGCGAATACGCTGGCGAGCGAGTTCATCGACCAGAATTTGGAGTCGCGCTGGAAGACCACGGAGCGGACCGGAGAGTGGTTGACCCGCCAGCTGGACGACATGCGAGTTCGTCTGCGCGCGTCCGAGGACCGGCTGCAGGCGTATGCGCGCGATGCCGGTCTGATGTTTACCGACGATCACAAGAACAGCGTCTCCGAAGAAAAGCTCCGCCAGGTGCAGACCGTGCTTTCTTCGGCGCAGGCCGACCGGATCGCCAAAGAGTCGCGCTTGGAAATGGCGAAGACCAGCCCGGCCGAGGCGCTTCCGGATGTCCTGAACGATCAGACTCTCCGCGACTACCAGGCCAAAATCACGGAGCTGAATCGCCAGTATGCGGAACTGAGTCCGACCTACAAAGCGGATTATCCGAAGGTGCAGCGCGTGCAGGCGCAAATCGTCGCCCTTCAAGCCGCTTTGGACCGCGAACGGAGCGATGTGCTCAAGCGCATCCAAAATGAATACGACGAGGCGTTGCATCGGGAGAAACTCTTGACCAAGGACTACGCCGCGCAACGCACGGTGGTGACCGGCGAGAGTGAGCGGTCCGTGCAGTACAACATCCTGAACCGCGAGGTGGAATCGAACCGGCAGCTCTATGACACGGTGCTGCAACAGTTGAAGCAATCGACCCTGGCCTCGGCCCTGCGGGCCTCGAACATCCGCGTCGTCGATGGTGCGATGCAGCCGGGTGCGCCGTACGAGCCGGACGTTCCCGTCGATGCGAGCCTTGGCTTGTTAAGCGGGTTGTTCCTGGGAGTGGCATTAGTGGTGACGCAGGAGCGGGCCGATCGCAGCATTCAGGCGCCTGGCGAAACCCCGCAGTATCTGCATCTGCCGGAACTGGGCATCGTACCCGCGGACGGAACCGGGATTCGAGTACGCGTCCGCATTACAAGCAAAGACAAGAACCAGGTCGATTCGGGCCTTCCCGCTTCGCTTCCCGCGGCCGCGGGAGACTCGATGGACCCATCCGATGTGCCAACGGCAAACGCTCGTGGCGCCGTGGAACTGGTGACGTGGTATCGCAAGACGTGCCTGGTTGCGGAATCGTTTCGGGCGGTGCTGGTTTCGATCCTCTTCACCGGAGACAAGGAGAAGCAGCCGAGGGTGCTGGTGGTAACGAGTTCCAGTCCGTCGGAAGGCAAGTCCACGGTCGTGAGCAACCTCGGTATCGCCTTAGCGGAAGTGAACCGTAAAGTGCTGTTGATCGATGCCGACGTGCGGCGGCCTCGTCTTCACACCATCTTCAAATTGAAGAACGAATCCGGCTTGAGCGACTTGCTACGGGCCAGAGAGGGAAGCGGAGTCAGTTGGAAGGACTTCATTCACGACAGCGGAGTGCCCAATCTCTACATTATGACCAGCGGATCCTCAACTTCGGCGGCGACCAGCTTACTGTACTCGACGAAGGTTCCGGAACTGCTGGTGGAGTTGCAGAAGGAATTCCAGACCGTGCTGCTGGACACGCCGCCGATGCTGCAAATCCCCGATGCGCGCGTCCTGGGCCGGATGGCCGACGCCGTGATTCTGGTGGTGCGCGCGGGCCAGACAACCCGTGACGCTGCGATCGCGGCGGGCCGGAGATTCTCCGAGGACGGAACGCCGGTGCTGGGGACCATTCTCAACGACTGGAATCCGAAGCATTCGGTGAACGGCTACTACGGTTACTCGAACAGCTATTACAAGAGCTACAAGTCCTACGGCTTGAAGGATTGACCGATGGCCGCGGGTACCATTCCGTCCGGGATTCCGCTGCAAGACTCGGCTGCCGTGACGCGTATCGAGGCTTCGAGCTCGTGGCCGTCGCTGCGGCTTCGGGAGCTTATTCAGTTTCGCGAGCTGCTCTATTCGCTGATTTGGCGAGATATCAAAGTCCGCTATAAGCACACAGTGCTCGGCGCGGGCTGGGTGGTACTGCAGCCGCTGTTGACGATGGCAGTGTTCAGCGTGTTCTTGGGGCGGCTGGCGAAGGTGCCCTCGGACGGCACCCCGTATCCGCTCTTCGCTCTGGCCGGACTGGTGCCATGGATGTTCTTCGCGAATGGCATCGGGCAGGCGTCGGCAAGCTTGATCTCCAACAGCAACTTGATCCGCAAGGTGTACTTCCCGCGCTTGATGATTCCCGCTTCAACGATTCTCGCGGGACTCCTCGACCTGGGGCTCTCCGTGGCGGTTCTCGGCATCGTGATGTTGTACTATCGCACCGGCTTGACCGCGCGGGCTCCCCTTGCGCTTGCGTATCTGGCGCTGGTACTGATAATCACCATGGGGGTTGGCCTGTGGCTGGCGGCCCTGACGATTCAGTTCCGCGACGTACGCTACGTGGTGCCCTTCCTCAGCCAGTTCTGGATGTTCGCGACCCCTGTCGTCTACCCGAGCAGCTTGTTGGCGAGCCGCTGGCACGTCTTGTATGGATTGAATCCGCTGGTCGGCGCGATCGAAGGATTTCGCTGGGCTTTGTTGTCGACCGGCACCGCTCCGGGGCCGATGGTGGCAGTGTCCGCCGCCGTCGCACTCGCGGCGTTGTTGAGCGGAGCGTTCTACTTCCGCCGCATTGAGAAATCGTTCGCCGATGTTCTTTAGCCGGCGTTCTGTAGTTTCATGACTCAAGCCGCCATACGTCTCGAAGGGATCGCCAAGCGGTATCCGATCGGAGAGGCCCGCTATCGCACGTTTCGCGATACTTTGTCCGCGGCGATGCGGCGCGGGGCCGCCAAGGAACCCGCCGAAATTTGGGCCCTGGCCGATGTGTCGCTGGAAATCGAGCGCGGAAGCACGGTAGGGCTGATCGGGCCGAATGGGGCGGGGAAGAGCACGCTGCTCAAAATCTTATCCCGCATTACGGAGCCAACTCACGGCCACGCTGAGGTTCGCGGCAGGGTCGGATCGTTGCTGGAGGTCGGCACCGGGTTTCACCCGGAACTCACGGGTCGCGAAAACATCTATTTCAACGGCGCGCTGCTGGGAATGAAAAAGAGCGAGATCACGCGGCACTTTGACCGGATCGTTGAATTCGCCGGGACGGAGCGATTTCTGGAAACTCCGGTAAAACATTACTCCAGCGGAATGTATATGCGTCTCGCCTTCGCGGTGGCAGCGCATCTGGAGACTGACATCCTGCTGGTGGATGAAGTACTTGCCGTTGGCGACGCGGCGTTTCAAACGAAGTGCCTGGGGAAGATGAATGAGGCATCCAGGAACGGGCGGACGGTGATCTTCGTCAGCCATGACATGACGAACGTCGCGGTGCTGTGCAAATCGGCCGTGCTGCTGGACCAGGGGACCGTTCAGGCGACCGGCCCGACGAAGCTCGTCATCGAGAAGTATTTGAGTCGTGTGGGAGAGGGTGGCCGCGAAATCCGTTGGGACGCGGAGAGCGCGCCTGGAGACGATACGGTGCGCCTCGTGCATGTGCGCGCTCTGAACGAGTCGCGCGACTTGGGCCCGGCGTTCCTGTCGCAAGAAGTGGTCTTATCGGTCACCTATGCGGTACAGCAGCCAGCTCGCCTCAATCCTGTATTCGTCGTGAAGAACGCCTGGGGCGTCACCGTTTTCTCGACGGCGAATTACGAAGACGCCGAGTGGGGACAGTGGACTCACGAACCGGGGCAGTATCACGCGCAGTGTTCGGTTCCCGCGCACCTGTTGAACGCGGGCACCTACACCATCGATGCATTAGTGGTGAAGGATACGCGCCATGTGCTGGCGCAGGCGAATCACGCGGTGAGCATCGAGATGCACGACGACGGCTCCGGGCGGAATGACTACGCGGGCGAATGGGTAGGGGTGGTGCGGCCTCGCTGCGGCTGGCAAACGCAGCGCTCGGAGAGCGGCATCGACGATCGAGCTTCGTCGGCCGCGGCATGGAGTGAGGCGAGATGATTCCTGAACGGCTCATGCCCGGAACCACGGAGTGGGAGGTCCTTGAGGCCGAACACAAGCAGCGGTACGAATTCTTCGCCGGTCGCTGCCGGGGGCTGCGGGTTTTGGATATCGCCTGCGGAGTCGGCTACGGAAGTCAACTGCTTGCCGACCAGGGAGCGGCTTCGGTGACCGGAGTAGACATCGCTGCCGAAGCGATCGAGTGCGCAAAGTCGCAGTTCGCCCATCCGGCGGTAGAGTTTATTCGGGGAGACGCTCGCGACCTCGCTGGCCTCGGTCGTCAATTCGACGCGGCGGTGAGCTTTGAGACGATCGAACACCTTCCCGACCCGGCGGCTCTGCTCCGGGAAGTGCATGGAGTCCTGGCTCCGAAAGGGTTCTTCGTGTGCAGCACTCCGAACCGCGATTATTACCGCAAGGGCGAAACCAATCCATATCATCTGTGCGAGTGGAGTTACGAGGAGTTCTACCAGGCATTCGATCAGCGCTTCGAGATCGACGGGAAATATCATCAGTCGCCTTCGGCAGCGTATCTGCGCCATCTGGACCTCCTCACCGAGTTGGGCGGCCTTCAACGCCAGCTACGCTTCAGCGTGGCGTTTCGCATGGAAGAGGCTCTGCGCAAGATACTGGGCAAGCAGCCGCTCAACGGCCACACGCTTCCCGATAGCTTGTGGCGAATCGCGCCCGGCGACTACGTGATTGAACCGATCACACAGCCCTCGCCTCGCCACGTGACGTTTATTCTGTCCGGCCGCGCTCGTGCTTAGGTCTCTCCATATCTGCTTCCTGTCGCAAGAGTATCCGCCCGATACGGGCTGGGGCGGCATCGGATCGTACACCTACGACATGGCGCACGCTTTGGTCGAAGCAGGGCACCGTGTAACTGTGATCGCACGGGCGGCGGGCGGTGAAGGAATCGTTCGCGACGATGGTATTGAGGTTCATCGCATCCATCCCGCGCCGGGCTGGGACCGTATGAGAATTGTGTGGCGGATGAATCGGGTCTGGCCTGGTTTCGCCTGGGCCGCGATGCAACGGCTCCGTGAGATCCATCGAAGCGCGCCCGTGGACATCGTGGAAGCCGGCGAATGCCGGGCGGATGGTTTCTTCGTCCGCTGGATTCCCAATCCGCGCCCCCGCGTAGTGACTCGGCTTCACCTGGCGTGGATTTTCGTGGACCGTCAGAATGCGGTGGTGCCGGACCTGAAGAAACGTCTGACGTACTGGCTGGAAAAGCAGTCCATCCTGCGGGCGGACGCCGTCACGGCGCCGAGCTCAGCGGTGGTGGAATTGACACGAACGTGGCTGGGCAGCAGAGTGTCGGCGCGAGTGGTCCCGAATCCGGTCGACGTGCAAGGCTTCGCTCCGGGCCGAGATCAGCGCAAACGCGAAGTGCTGTTCGTCGGGCGGCTGGAGAAAAGAAAAGGGATGGAGATGCTGTCCGCAGCCGTGCCCTCCGTGCTCGAGCGGTGTCCCGATATTGGCGTTCGCTTCGTCGGTGCGGACGGTGTGGATGAATCTGGCCGTTCGTGGAGATCTCGCATTCTCACCCTCGTGCCTGCGGAGCAGCAGGGACGAGTCGCTTTCGAGCAAGTACCTCGCGCCGAACTCGTGGAGCGGTACCGCACCGCCAGCCTCTGCGTGGTCCCTTCCACTTGGGAAAATTTCCCGTACGTTGCGCTGGAGGCGATGGCTTCCGGTACGCCCGTGGTCGCGACGCGCACGGGTGGGCTCCCCGAGATCGTGCGGCATGGGCGCACCGGACTCCTGGTGTCAGCCGAAGATCCGCAAGGTTTGGCCGATGCGATTTGCGAGTTAATGAAAGATCCGAAGAGGCTTGCCGAGATGGGCGTGGAGTCGCGCCGTGTGGCTGAGCACAGTTTCTCCGCCTCAAAGGTGGCGGAGCAGATGATCGCGATGTATCGCGAGGTGTGTCTGAGCTAGAAATGCCGCGGATCTCGGTCATCATCGCGACGCACAACCGGGCGGATATGGTCCGCATCGCGCTCCAAAGCTTGATCGAGCAAACCGTGAATCGAGCGGCGTTCGAAGTGATCGTCGTCGACAACGCCAGTCGCGATCACACGGCTTCCATGGTTGCCGAAATGAGCGCGCGTATGCCTCACCTTCGCTATGCGCGGGAGGAGCGCCTGGGCCTGAGTTGGGCTCGCAATCGAGGACTGGCCGAAGCCCAAGCTCCCTATATTGCGTATCTCGACGACGACGCCTGCGCCGAGCCTGTGTGGGTGGACGCTCTGCTCGCCGCGCTGGAGAGCCCTTCGGCTCCGCAATGCGTGGCGGGGCCGGTGTACTTGAACTGGAATGGACTTCCGCAGAACGTGCCGGCGCGCTACTGGTCGCTTTTGTCGTACGTGCACTATGGGGATCGCGATCGCCCGCTTACCGCGACCGAATACGTCGTAGGAGCGAATATGGCGTTCGACCGCGCGGCCCTGGATCGCGTGGGAGGGTTCCCGACAAATCTCGGCCGCCACGGCTCCAAGCTGCTCTCGGGCGAGGAGGCGCAGGTGGTCGCGCAAATCCGCGCTGGCGGCGGTGAAGTTCACTACGCGGCGAACGCCGGTGTATTTCACATCGTTCAGCCGGACCGCGTAAAACGCGTATGGCTGTGGCGCAGGATGTTCTGGGATGGGGCTTCCCAGCCGGTGCTCGACGGCGCGGCCCGGCAGCCGCGGTCGTACTGCGCCCTGCAAGCGTATCGTGACGTGAAGCGCATCGGCTTCTTTATCCTTCGCTCCGCCGCGGCCTGCTTCTGCCGTGATCGCGATGGCCGGTTAGACTGTGCCCTCCGCGCCACGCAACGCGCCGGACGCCTTCGCACGCATTTGCGTCTGTTGTTGGGGGTGGCCTCATGACCTCCATGCACTTCGGATTTCTCTCGCTGGATTATCCCACCGCCGGATCGGGAAGCGGAGTCGGCAGTCAGATTCGCTTGCTCGCACGCGAACTCGTCAAGGCCGGCCATCGCGCCACCGTGGTCGCTCTCGGCGGCGACGGTACGTTCACTCCGGTTCAGGACGAAGGGGTGCAGGTTTATCGGATGAACCCAGGGAACATCCACTGGTACGTGTCACGATTTCCCGGCATGAATTCGATGATCGTGACCGCGATCCGCGAACTGGAATATTCCAAAGCAGTGTGGTCGGCGGTGCGAGCGATCCAGAAGACAGAACCGTTCGATCTGCTGGAAGGAACCGAAACGGGAGCCGTCTGTGCGGCGCTGTGGAGCGGCAAGGTGCCTCTCGTGATCCGTCTGCACGGGGAAGAGTTCACCTTCCAGAAATATACTCCGCAACTCAAGATGACGTTCGCGCTGCGGCTCAGCCGGATGATCCAAAAGGTCGCACTGCGGCACTCCCGAGTGTTGATTTCGCCGAGCCTCAGCCATCTTCGCGAAATCAGCAGGGAGCTCGATGGAGCTCATCCGCCGATCGAGGTCATTCCCAACTCCGTCGCTTCCGTGGAACGGCAGCTTTCCGAGAGCGTCCCATGCCCGGAGGTCCGAGCCGTGCTCGACTCCCAAGGCCCCGTGGTGCTTTACACCGGGCGGCTGGACAAGCGCAAAGGAGTTCCCACGCTGCTGGAAGCGGCCGCCTTGGTTCACCGTACGGTACCAGAATGCCGCTTCGCACTGGCAGGCGCTCCGCACAGCACGTTCCGTAAAGCTGAAATCGACGAGACGGTAGATCGTCTCCACTTGCGCGAGTTCGTGCACTTCTTGGGACACGTGCGTCATGAAGAACTCGCTCCGCTGTACGATCGCGCCGTCGTCACCGTGCTGCCTTCCTATTACGAAACGTTCGGCCTCTCTGCGCTGGAGTCCATGGATTTCGGAGTGCCGGTAGTGGCCTCCGCGTCGGGTAGCCTACCGGAAGTCGTGGCGGATGGCGTTACGGGGCTTCTCGTGCCGCCCGGAGATGCGGCTGCTCTGGCGGGCGCCATCACGCGGCTCTTGCAGAATGCACAGGAACGCGGGGAAATGTCCCGGCGGGCACGTGAAAGCGCTCAGCACTATCACGTCGAGCAGCAGATGCCGAAGACGTTGCAGCTCTATGAGTGGGCTACGTCTCGCGATCTTCACGAGAGTCCCGAGGTCGAGCACATCTTCTTTTCTCCTCACCCGGACGACGCCGTTCTGTCGTGCGGCGGATTCATCGCTTCGCTGGCAGCCCGTCACGGCAAGGTTCGTGTCGTCACCGTATTTGCTTCAGGGCCCGGGGGCGAACACGGGTCCGCATTCACTCGCCATCTTCAGTCGAAGTGGGGCGTCTCGGCCGAACGCAAGCAGGAAGACCTATATGCGTTACGCGCCTTGGGCGTCGAGCGTTTGGAGCAGTGGGATTTTACCGATGCGCCGTGGCGGGCGGATGACGGCGGCCGCCCGCTGTATAGCTCCTACGAGGAGTTGAGCGGTCCCGTAAAAGGAGCTGACGCGTGCACCACGGATGCTCTCCGTTCGTTCCTCCAGGCGTTCCTGCGGAAAGTGCCGGACTCGGCGATTTTGTATTTCCCCCTTTCCATCGGAGGACACGTCGATCACCGCCATCTGTTCCAAATCAGTCTCCAGTTGCGTGCCGCCGGGAAGCGCATTCGTTTTTACGAAGACTGGCCGTATACCGAAGTGTACACACCCGCCCCCGTGCCGGGCTGGTTCTCGCGGACGGTGCCCATCGATACGGAAAAGAAGCTGGGGGCCATTCAGAAGTACGCCTCCCAGATCCCGGGTTTGGGCGGAGGCAGCGAGCTGCTCCGGCGCCGCCTGGAGCGATTCACACACCGTCGTGGCGTGCGCGACAAGGGAACCTCGCATGCGGTGGAACGCTACTGGGAAGTATCCAGTTCCAAGGCCGAAGAGCTATCCGCGGGTACCACCGCTGCGAAACCTCCCTTCGACCGCATGGTGGTCCGGCCGAGGCTGAAGGATTTTAGTGAGTTCGTTCACACTCTTTCCTGGCGCGAGTTGGAATCGTGCCTGCCTGTGGGACGCGGCACTTGCGTCGATGTTGGATGCGGCTCCGGCCGCCATCGCACGACGATCGAAGATCGAGGCTACCGCTGGCTCGGCGTGGACCGGGGTGCCTCGCCCCAGCAATCCGATTGCGTGCCTGCCGATTTCGACTCTCTGCCGTTCGCCGACGCGAGCGCCGCCGCGGTCGTCGCGTGGCAAGTAATGGAGTACATTCCCAGAGTCGAAAGAGCCGTGCGCGAAGCCTCGCGAATCCTAGAGACCGGCGGAGTCTTCTGCGGCAGCGTCTCCTATCTTGAGCCGACGCACGGCCGGACCTATGGCGGCATAAGTCCGCTCGGGTTGCGGACACTGCTTGAGGATGGCGGGTTCAAAGATGTTCAGATTCTCCCCGGACTCTCTGGCTTCAGTCTGATGGCCTGGACCTGGATACGCCGGCTCGCTGGACCGTGGGCCGGACGGTTGGCGCTGGTGCTCACGGCGGGGATCATGCTTCCACCGATGGCCGCCCGGTTCCTGATCTCGTGGATCGCCGTGAAAATTGGCATCGGCACCGGTCATGGGATGAAATGGGTGGCGCAACAGGCTCCCCTGGAGTTTGCCGGCCAACTTGTGTTTGTCGCGCGCAAGCCGGCGCAACAGGGCAAATGATGCACGTCGGATTTCTTACCTTCGAGTCTCCGTTCGGATCCAAAGGCGGAGGTGTTGCGTCCTACCTTCGCGCCGCCATCCCCGCCCTGCTCGAAGGAGGTCATCGCGTCACGCTGATCACCGCGACCCGGGGCCAGGACGTCTCTCATTCCCACGGCCGCGACTTGCGCGTTGTCCCGGTCAAACTGCCAAACGCGCATTGGTACCTTTCGAAACTTCCGATGGCCGACAAGCTCTTTACTCTGCCTTTGCGCGAGGCGGAATGGTCTGTCGAATTCCGGCGCGCCGTGGTCCAGGCAACGCGCGAAGAATCCATGGATGTGCTGGAGGTTACCGAGCTGGGCGCTTGGTGGGTGGCCCGGAACCCCGTGGTGCCTGTCCTCGTTCGCCTTCACGGAGCCGAGTACACGTTCTCCCGCTACATGGGAAAGCGCCTCACTCCGGGAAGTCTGTGGAATCGCCGCCTCCAACGGCAAGTGTTGAATCACGCGGCAGCGGTCACCTCCCCGAGCCGCTTCCAGGCGGCCGAAGTCGCCCGCGAAATGCAGTGGCAGCCCGGCCGCATTACCGTAGTTCCAAACGTCATTGCGCCCCAGATGCTGGAGAAGGCGAATGCTGTAGCGCCGTCTCGTGGCTCGGATTCGGAGTCGCCGATGATTCTCTACACCGGCCGGCTTGCGTCGGTGAAGGGCACGCCACTCCTGTTGGAGGCTGCCGGGCAAGTCCTGAAACAGTTTCCCCGGGCCGAGTTCGTACTTGCCGGAGCGTGGCAGATGACCGAGCCGCCCAGCGTTTGGTCCCGCTGGATGGAACAAATCGGTGGAAACCCCCGCATCACATGGCTGGGACAGCAGGATGAGAATCAGCTCGCGGAGCTATACCGGCGCGCCACTATTTTTGTGATGCCCTCGCATTACGAAACGTTTGGCATCTCCTGTCTGGAGGCCATGGCGTTTCGCGTTCCCGTCGTCGCGACTCGTGCGGGAGCGCTTCCAGAAATCGTGGAGCACAATCGTGTCGGTCTCACCGTAGCTCCCGGTGATCCCGCTGCACTCGGTGATGCGATTTGCCACCTGCTCAGAAACCCGGAGCTGCGCCGGAACTTCGGATGTGCCGGACGGGAGCGTGTGCTCTCCCGATTCACGATCGAGACCGTGCGGAATCTGATGGTCACCGGTTACGAGCGCGCCAAACGGAGCATCCAATGAGGGTCCTACTCCTCTCCTCGTCGTATCATCCGGTCCTCGGCGGCCTTCAAACAGTCACGAGCCAACTGGCGCGCGGACTCGTGGAAGAGGGGCACCACGTCAAAGTAGTAACGAATCGTTATCCGCGTTCGCTGCCCTCTCGGGAAATGGTCGATGGCGTCGAGGTCGAACGTTGGCCTCTGCTCGCATGTCCGGTGAGCGCATGGAAATCCGGACGCACCGATCTCGCGCTGGCCGCCGTCGTCTCGAATCCCGTTACGAACGTCCGCTTCTCAAGGCTGGTGAAGAGTTTCCAACCTGACGTCGTGAACGTGCATTTCCCGGAAGCGCGGCTTGCCTGCGCGCTGCGTATCCGTGAACCGCGGCCCTTCCGTCTCGTAGTCTCTCTTCATGGCGATGAAGTGGAGCGTTGGTTCAAGCAAGTGATTCGTTCCGAGACAAGGCGCGAGCTCGACGTCACGCGCCGTTTTCTTCGCGCGGCGGATATCGTGACCGCGTGCTCGCAGTACTTATTGAGTCGCGCCGCTGAACTCGAGCCGTCGATCTCCGGAAAGGCTCGCGTGATCCATAACGGCATCGATCCTTTGCGTTTTGCGGATCGCGAACCCTATCCGCATGGCCGGTCCTATCTTCTCGCGTACGGGCGGCAGACCTATAAGAAAGGCTTTGATCTTCTCCTGCGAGCGTTTGCCTTGGTGGCGAAGCAAGCCCCGCAATTGGACCTGCTGCTCGCCGGCGACGGGGAAGAGCGCCAGCCGCTCACAGATCTTCGCGATTCGCTGGGCTTAGAGAGCCGCGTCATTCTGTTTGGCCGCGCGACGCCGCACGAAGTGGTTCGGCTGCTGAACGGCTGCCGCCTCGCGGTAATCCCCTCGCGCGAGGAACCATTCGGAATCGTCGCCCTCGAAGCACTGGCCTCTGGCCGCTCTCTGGTCGCGACCCGCGTCGGAGGACTGCCGGAAGTTGTCGCCGCTGCGACCGCATCGGGCGTCGCCCCCCGTGTCGAGTGGGCTGCGCCTGAGCCACAGTACTTGGTGAACGCTCTACTCCAGGCGCTCGCTCATCCCGCCGATCGACGCTCAGGGCCGATGCTCTCCCCAGGGTTCACTCTCTCCGATGTCACCCGCCGCTACATTGCGGCCCTATCGGGGACGGCCGCACCGCAAGCCGCCGAGGTCGTGGAGCAAGTGCTCGCCGCCTGCTAATCGCAATGAATTACACGATCGTCATCTTCGCGTCGCTGGCCATCGCAGGCAGCTGCGTCCTGGTATCCGGACGCAAGGGCGTGCGCTGGGGCTTCCTCTTGTGGATTTGCTCTCTCGCTCTCGGCTACCGGACGTACACCCTCACCCCTGCGCTGAAGCTACATCCCTCCGCATTGTTGCTGGTGGGCGTGTTTCTGTGGCTGGCGGCGACCGCCTCATCCCGAGTGCGCACGGAATGGTGGGTGCCGGCGTGGGTGTGGGCGATGGTGCCCTTCTGGTATTGGGGCTGGATCCTTGGCCGCGGGGCCGACGCGCAATGGGACGAAATGTTCTCCGAACTCCAAAACTTCATCCTATTTATTCCGCTCTTCATCGTCGCGGCCACGGTGGTGCGGAAGACCCAAGACTGGAAGAACGTGGTGATGGTCTTCTATGTCACCGCGACCTTTGTCGCCGCGCTGGGCCTGCTTGAATTCTTCTTCCCCAGCATCAGGGGCATCTTTCCGCAGTTCGTCAGCAACACAGACCCCTACGTCTCCGAAGACGGTTTCATGCGGGCTCCGTTTTCTTTTTGGGGACATCAGGCGGCCACGTTTCTGTGCGCCATGGCGATGCCGTTTATCATTCCCATCTGGAACTGGCGTCCTGGCCACACCGGCCACGTCTTCACGGTGATGGCGTTCGCGCTGCTCCTCGGTGCGGTTTATCTGAGCGGCTTCCGAGTCCTATGGCTCTTCACTGGCGCCCAGTTCCTGCTCTGGCTCATGTTCAACCGCCGTTATGCGTTGGGAATCATGTCGGGTGTCGTCGCGATCACGGCATACAGCGCTCTGCCCGAAGCCACCCAGTTGCGAGCCCAGTCGTTCATCCTCGCGCTTCAAGGCACCCCCGTCGAAACCAGTGGTGCGGACCATTTGAATCGCCTCTCCGACGCGCTCAATGCCGTTCGCGACTATCCGTTCGGCATGGGTTGGACCGTTTCCGGCTGGGTGCACTGCGATTTCGTTCAAGTGGCCGCGAATCTCGGCCTGATCCCCGGGCTGCTCTTTGCAGGCGCGTTCCTATGGACGGGATTCAGCCTGTTCCGGCTGGTTCGGGAACGAGGCAATATCAATCGGCCGTTGCATCTGGCCCTGTTCTTGTCGTTCGCTACGGCCGGGGGAATCATGTCCACCCAGGTCATTTGTGTCTTGCCGCAACTGGCGTGCCCGGTCTGGTTCATCTGGGCCCTGGCCGCAGTCGCGGTACGTCAGCAGGGCACGGAAAGGAGAGAGAGCCGTCGTGTCAATACCAATCTCCGTTTTGCTCCCCACGTTCAATTGCGAGAGCACCATCCGGAACACGTTGGAATCAGTGCGCAACGCATCTGAGATCCTCGTGGTGGATTCCTTCAGCACGGACCGCACGCGGGAAATCTGCGCCGAGTACGGGTGCAGAATCTTGCAGCATGAATACGTCAACTCCGCGACCCAAAAAAATTGGGCCGCACCCCAGTGCCGCCACGAATGGATCTTCCAGATCGATAGCGATGAAGTAGCCAGTCCTGAGTTGTGGCGCGAGGTCCAGGAGACCGTCGCCACCGTTGACCCCGGGATCGACGCCTTCCGTGTGCCGCGCCGCAACCATTTCGTGGGCCGCTGGTTGCGTTACGGCGGCTTCTACCCGGACTACCAGGTCCGGCTCTTCCGCCGCGAAAAAGGCTCCTGGCAAACCCGCGAAGTGCACGCCCATCTTCAGGTGCCGGGCAGCATCGCCACGCTAGGCCACGATCTCATTCATCACGATGCGCCCACGCTCTCCCGCCGCATCCACAACCTGGACCGCTACACGCGCTACGAAACGGATGAGCTTCGAAAGTCGGGCAAGCGATTCCGCTGGCACGATGTCATCTTTCGTCCTGCCGCCGCATTCTTGTACCGCTATCTCTACCTGCAAGGCTTCCGCGACGGGTGGCGCGGCTTTGTCCACTGCGGCTACACCGCCATGTATGTGTTCGTCTCACGCGCGAAATTATGGGAGCTCGAAGAACTGGGCCTGGAGCGCAGCCCTCGTCCTTAACCGAACTTGCCGATGACCAAGACAGAACAACTTGAAGTCCACGCGGAACCCTCCCCGTCGCGGCCCCGCATCGTGGCGATTCTCGAATCGTCCGCAAAGATGGGGGGCATTCAGCACACCACTCTGGCGCTCGCGAGCCGCATCGATCGGACACAGTGGAACCCTGTAGTGATCTGTCCGGAAGAAGGTGAGCTCGTCGATGCCTGCCATGCCGCCGGCGTTGAAGTACAAATGCTCCCCGTGTTGCCTATGTGGTCCACCAGCGTTTGGATCGGCGACAAGACCAAAATCCCCAATCCATTTGCGTGGCTGTGGAACGCTGGAACCATTTGGGGAACCGCAAATTCTGTAGCTGCATTCCTACGCAAGTCGCCGCCGGACCTGGTAATCACCAAGGGCCTGTTATGCCACTTCTACGGAGGCATCGCAGCGCGAAAGGCGAAGATCCCGTGCCTCTGGTACGTGCAGGACTTCATCTCCGTGCGATTCGGCGGCATCTACACGACGGTTTTCGGAATGATGGCGGCGCGAGTGCCGACCGCCGTTGCCGCGATTGGACCGCAAATCGTGAGGCAGCTTTCGAAAGCGATGCAGAGCCGAGCCCGCGTGGTCTATAACGCCGTGGATACCACAAAGTTTCGGAACCGGAATAAAGCGGCAGCCACCAGGATTCGAGAAGAGTGGGGCATCGGGCGGGAAACCCTGGTGATCGGCAACGCCGCGCGGCTCACTCCATGGAAAGGACAGCACCATCTGCTCGAAGCTTTCGGGCGACTGAGCTCCATTGTCCCCAACGCCCATTTGGTTCTCGTGGGGGGCAGCCTCTTCGGAGATCAGGATTACGAACGCAGGCTCCGGCGCCGGGTGGAAGACCTGGGGCTCGCCTCTCGCGTGATCTTCGCGGGCCATCGTGCCGACATGAAGGACGTCTTGTCCGCCATGGATATCTTCGCCTACTGCTCGGTAGAGAAGGATATTTGCCCTCTGTCCCTTCTGGAAGCAATGTCCGCCGGGCTTCCCATCGCGGCGTTCGATATCGAGGGCGTGAAAGAGGCCCTGACGGATAACTCCGATGCGTTGCTGGTGCGCAACGGCGACGAGGAAGCGTTATTCCGCGCTCTTCACGACTTGATTGGAGATCCTGAACTTCGTGCACGTGTAGGCAAATCCGCTAGGGAGCGCGCCGAAAAGCAATTCTCCATGGAGAGCCATGTCCTCCGCATGCAGCAGACGCTCGACGAGGTATTGGCAGGCAGGTGACTTCATGGACGTGAACATCCTCTTCGTCCACAATCATCCGACCAGTTTCGTCCGGCAGGATCTGGACGCTCTTCGTCTGCGCAATCGCGTAACCGAGCTGTACTTGTCATCGCGCCGCGTGAACTTGTCGGCGTTGTGGAAACAGGTCCGTGCGCACGATTTGGTCTTCGGATGGTTCGCCTCTTGGCACACTCTTCCGCCGGTGTTGTGCGCGCGCGTTTTGAACAAGCCGTCCGTGGTAGTGATCGGCGGCTATGACCTGGCAAATATTCCCGCCTCCGGCACGGAGTTGGGATACGGACACCAGCGCGGTGGAGCGAAGAAATGGATCAGCCGGGCCACCATGTTCCTGGCCAACGCGCTCATCACCAACTCGCACTATAGCGAGAAGGAAGCCTGGGAGAACGCCGGCGTCGCGGGAAAGAAACTCTATGTGGTCTACCATGGCGTGCCCGACGTTTCGGGAGCACTCTCGCCTCACGCGCGAGATCGAATGGCGATCACGGTAGGCAATGTCGAGCGTCCCAATCTGTGGCGGAAAGGGCTGGAACCCTTTGTGCGATCCGCGAAACTCCTGCCGGACGTCCAATTCGTTGTCGTCGGAGCGTGGAAGGACGACGCGATCGCTCATCTCAAAGCGATCGCTACTCCCAACGTGAAGTTCACCGGATGGGTTCATGACGAGGCCTTACTCGATTACAACCGGCGGGCTTCCGTGTACGTGCAGGCGTCTCGCCACGAAGGATTCGGCATGGCAGTGGCGGAAGCGATGCTCGCAGGCTGTATCCCCGTGGTCACGTCCGAGGGAGCACTTCCCGAAGTAGTAGGCGATTGCGGCCTCTACAGCGCATCGGCCGAGCCGAATGATCTGGCTGCGGCCATCGGGCAGGCGCTACAGTCTTCGCAGAGCGCCCGCGATCGAGCGCGCCAGCGAGTCCTGACTCAATTCCCGTCCTCGCGCCGGCAGGCATTGTTATCCGGTATCGTTTCGCAACTCGCCGCGCGAGGCGGCAAGCCTCCGGAGCAGTTCATTTCATCGAGCGTCCGCCCATGATCAGCATCATCATTCCCTGCCGCAATGAGCGCCATTCGATCGGCCGCGCGCTGGACTCTCTGGCAGCACAGGAGTGTCCCGACGCCTGGGAAATTATCGTGGCCGACGGTATGAGCGACGACGGCACCCGCGCCGTGCTGGCTGAGTATTGCGGCAACGAGTCGCGCATTCGTACGATCGACAACCCCGCTCGGTCGGTGTCCGCGGGGCTGAACATCGCCATTCAGCAAGCCCTGGGCGACATCATTCTCCGCATGGACGCGCACACCGAATACGCGCCGGATTATGTCGCGCAGTGCGTGCGCGCGCTAGAGAATTCCGGCGCGGACAATGTCGGCGGCCCGGCCCGCACGCGTTCGGAAGGAATCGTCCAGAGCGCGATCGCCGCCGCGTATCATTCTCCACTCAGCACCGGAGGCGCAAGGTTTCATGACGCTTCCTACGAAGGCTACGTGGATACGGTCCCCTACGGCTGCTGGCGGAAAACGACCCTCGAACGAATCGGCCTGTTCGACGAATCCCTGGTCCGCAATCAGGACGACGAACTGAATCTGCGTCTCATACGCGCCGGCGGCAAGATCTGGCAGTCGTCCAAGATCGTTTCCTGGTACCGGCCGAGAGCTTCCTTCGCTGCATTATTCCGCCAGTATTTTCAGTACGGTTTCTGGAAGGGCGAAGTCATCCGCAAGCACCGGATTCCCGCGTCGTGGAGGCATCTCGTCCCCGGTACTTTTGTGTTAGCCAACATCGCACTGTTGATCGCTTCCGCCGCGGGATCGAGGCTCATGCTGGAGGTGTGGCTGCTCTGCATCGCGCTCTATGGGGCGGCATGTCTTGCAGCTTCGGTTCGCGCCGCCCAACAAAACGGATGGAAGCTGCTGCCCCTTCTCCCGTTCGCGTTCGCCACATTCCACGTTTCATACGGCCTCGGGTTCCTGGCTCACGTGTTTCACCAGGCGATCCGCCGGCCGGGACCTCCCCAGCCCAGCCGGCTCTTTACCTCGCTCACTCGTTAACGGATCTCCACATGACCAAGCCCCCGCACATCGCGTTCGCCCTTCCCGATATTGGTGAGGAAGAAATTCAGGAAGTTGTGGACACTCTGCGCTCCGGCTGGCTCACCACCGGCCCTCGTGTCGCGCAATTCGAGTCCGATTTTGCGAAGTACGTCCAGACGCCCCACGCCCTCGCCGTGAACTCAGGTACCGCGGGACTCCACCTCGCTCTTGCGGCCCTGGGCTTGAAGCCCGGCGACGAAGTGATCACCACGCCTCTCACCTTCTGCGCCACCGTCAATGTCATCCTGCAATGCGGAGCCCGCCCCGTCTTCGCCGACATCGGCGACGATCTCAACATGGACCCCGCCGCCATCCAAGGCGCCATCACCCCCGCGACCCGGGCGATCCTGCCTGTCCACATCGGCGGTCTCCCTTGCGATATGGACGCCATCTGGAATCTGGCCGAGCGCCATCGCCTCCACGTGGTCGAAGACGCCGCGCACGCGGCTGGTTCCCAGTATCGCGGTGTTCCCATCGGAGGCGGCCGCAGCGACGCCGTCGCCTTTAGCTTTTACGCCACCAAGAACCTCACGACGGGGGAAGGCGGAATGGTCACCGCGGGCTCCGCGGAGCTCGACGAGCGTATGCGCATCCTCTGTCTGCACGGCATCGATAAACACGCGTGGAATCGGTACTCCGAAGCTGGCTCTTGGTTCTACGAAGTGGTCGACTGCGGCTTCAAGTACAACATGAGCGACATCCAGGCCGCGCTCGGCATCCACCAACTCCGAAAGCTCGATCGGATGAACGCCCGCCGCGCGGAAATCGCCGCTCGGTACAGCGACGCGTTTTCGCAGTGGGAAGAATTGGAAGCTCCGCCCAACCATGCCGAGGCGTTCCACTCCTGGCATCTCTACTGCCTCCGTCTAAATCTCGGCAGCCTGCGGATCGACCGCGCCGAGTTCATCGCTGAGCTAAAGGATCGGGGGATCGGCTGCAGTGTCCACTTCATCCCCATCATGCTGCATCCCTATTACCGCGACACCTTAACGTGGGACCAGCCCTGCACCCGAGCCGCCGTCGAGTATCACCGCATGCTGTCGCTTCCCATCTACTCGCGCATGACCGACCACGAGGTTGATCGCGTCATCGAAGCCGTCCAAACCGTCATCGATCGAAATAGAAGAGTCGCTGTGCCCGTCACCGAAGCTTGCGCCGCACAGATCGACGTGTAACGGTGCTCAAAAGAACCATCGACATCGCGGTAGCCGCAACCCTGTTGGTGTTGCTCGCGCCTCTGCTCGTTCTCATCGCCATCGCGGTGCTGCTCGATTCCGGATGGCCCGTGTTCTTCTCGCAGATTCGTGTCGGCCGCCACTTCCGTGAATTCCGGATCTACAAGTTCCGTTCTATGCGCGCCACTCCCGGCGGCCCTGCCATCACCGCGAGTTCAGACCCCCGTATCACGCGAATCGGCCACGTCCTCCGCGCTACCAAGCTCGACGAGCTCCCGCAACTGGGGAACGTGCTCCGCGGAGATATGAGTCTCGTCGGCCCGCGCCCGGAGATCCCGCGCTACGTCGAAGCCTTCCGTCATCGCTACTCTCACATCCTCGATGTCCGTCCGGGCGTCACCGATCTTGCCTCCATCCACTTCCGTAATGAAGAACAAGTCCTGGCCGGAGCCTCCGATGCTCTTCGCGCGTACGAAGAGACCGTGCTCCCCGCTAAGTTAGATCTCGCCGATGAGTACATTCATCGGCACAACCTGCTGCTCGATTTTTCCATTCTCTGGCGTACATTTCGGGTGTGTTTCACCTCTACTGAACTCCCATGTCCATCCAACAGCACGTTACCCAAGTCTTAGATCAGCTGGAAAGACGGGGACGCGTTCGGCGTCCGTTGGTCTGGTTCGTCCAGATCGGAATCTTCCTGTTATCCGGGTGCGCCGCGTTTCTGCTCCGCTTCGATTACGTCGTGCCTCCACGCGAGCTGCCGCATCTGCTGCTGGCGCTTCCCGTGTGGCTCCTCGTGAAGTCCGCGGTCTTCCGCCGCGCCCGGCAGGACTCCGGTTGGTGGAGCTTCATCTCCATCTTCGATGTCGCCCAACTGGCAGTGGTGAACGGAGCGGCCTCCGTATTGAGCGCCATACCGATCCTGCTCGCGGCGGGCAGCGCCTTTCCGCGCTCCGTCTACGTGATGGATTTCTTGCTGTGCTTCCTGGCCACCGCGGGTGTGCGTGTTTTGTTCCGCGTGCTGATGGAATCGGCGCGCGGTACCCGGCAGATTGGAACGGCTAGGCGAGTGATCCTCTACGGGGCAGGGAACGCAGGAGTGATGTTGCTTCGCGAAACCCGCTCTTCCGCGAAGACCCTCTACCAAGTCTGCGGATTCGTGGATGACGACCGCGGCAAGCTCAGCCATTTTATTCAGGGTGTGCCCGTGTGGGGGACAGGGGCGCAACTTGCGGCCCTGGTGAAGAAACACAAAATCGAAGAGGTCTTAATCACCATACCTTCCGCCAGCGGACCGCAGATGACGGAGATCCTGAATCACTGCCACAGCGCCGGCGTTCCCTACAAGACCGTCCCCACCCTTACGGAGCTGATGAAGGAACAGGGCATCGCCAAGCAAATCCGCAACGTGGCGGTGGAGGACTTGTTGGGCCGCACCCCCGTATCTCTCGAAGAAGACCGTATCCGTGAGCGAGCCTGCGGCCGGATCGTGCTGGTGACCGGAGCCGGCGGCTCCATTGGATCGGAGCTCTGCCGTCAGC
The DNA here is from genome assembly GCA_036498815.1 of Bryobacteraceae bacterium. Lineage (GTDB taxonomy): Bacteria > Acidobacteriota > Terriglobia > Bryobacterales > Bryobacteraceae > Palsa-187. The sequence continues at coordinate 133,484 of DASYET010000042.1, forward strand.
TGGTGCGTTTCCAGCCCCGCGCCATTGTCGGATACGACTGTTCGGAGAACGCGCTCTTCCAACTCGATCTGGAAATGCGGGAACATTTCCCCGGCGTTCCGTTCCATCCGGAAATCGGGTCCATTCAGAACGCCAGCCGCTTCGCGGAGGTCCTCCAAACCTACCGGCCTTCTCTTCTTTACCACGCCGCCGCATTCAAGCACGTGCCGTTGCTGGAGGCGCACATCGTGGAGGCGGTCGAAAACAACGTCCTGGCCACCGCTACGGTAGCTCGCTTGGCATCCGAGTACGGAGTGGAAGATTTCGTCATGATCTCCACCGATAAAGCCGTCCGGCCCACCAGTCTTCTGGGAGCCACCAAGCGCGTGGCGGAACTTATCGTAAATTCCTTCCATAGTACGTCCACCAAGTTTGTCTCCGTCCGCTTCGGTAACGTCCTCGGCAGTAACGGCAGCGTTATTCCCGTGTTTAAGAAGCAAATCGCCGCCGGCGGACCCGTTACCGTCACTCACGCGGGCATGCACCGCTACTTCATGACCATTCCTGAGGCCGTGCAGCTGGTCTTGCAGGCATCCACTATGGGACGCGGCGGCGAAATCTTCGTCCTCGATATGGGCCAGCCCGTGAAGATTCTCGACCTCGCGCGAAATTTGATCATCCTCTCCGGCTTCCGCCCGGATGAGGACATTAAGATCGCCTTTAGCGGTCTCCGGCCGGGAGAGAAGTTGAACGAAGAACTCACCTTCGCGGACGAACTCACCGTTCCCACCACGCACGAGAAGATCAACGTCTATCGCGGCGTTGCCGTGCAGCCGGAAGCGATCTGGAGCCACCTCCGTACTCTGCAAGGCCACTGCAAGGTGCGAGATGTCAGCCGCCTGATCCTCACCCTCAAGGAAATCGTGCCGGAGTACAATCCCAGCGCGCATGTGCTCCGCCGCGCCCTTCCTCTGCGAGCGGAACCAGCCGAGCCTTCGTCGCTCATCGCCCTCGCGCAAAACGTCGGATTCAGCCCACAGACGGCGCCGGTGATGGATACGATTCGCCCGCACCTCGGTCCGCCCGAGTAGCCTACTCCTGCCGGACCAGAGACATCCCGTATACGTGTAGGGCACCGGTCTGCGAGTTCGGAGACGCCTGCTCCTCAAGCGCTACCTCCACCGCCCTCGTGCCCCCTGGGACGTTGAAATCAAGTGTGAGCCAGGATCGGCCCGCGTCGGCCTCCACCGCCTTGGTTTGCACGTCTACCTTCCGCACCGGCTCCGCGTCGAAGATATGGAAGAACGGACGCGCATCGTCGGAAAGACCGCGCGTCTCAATTTCCGCCGCAAACCGGTATCGTCCCGCGCGCACCGTCGCGAATTGATGTAGCGGAGAGATGCTGCCGTGCGGCCCTCCCTCAAAGTGAATCTCCACTCCGTCGTGGCGCGTCATCGTCGCGGACGGCACAACTTCTAACTTCCAATCCAACGGACTCGCCGTGGGACGCCGCTCAAACCGCCCGTTGAAGAGTCGCTCCCTGGTCAGATCGTCTCCGCCCTCTCCCACCCAGCTACCCCATACTGTCTGCGCCGCTTCGAACGCGCGCCGGTCCCACAACAAGCGCACGGACTCCACCGCTAGTTCCTCATCGCACAAGCCCTGCGACTTCATCCAGGCGAAGGTGACCGCGATGTCCTGGTCGGTTCCATTGCGGTCCATCCAGGCGAGCCAAGCCCGAGCCGCGCGAGGCTCTGCCGGCAAACCCGCGGTCAGCACCGCCGCGACATCCTCCCCGGGCCGCTGGAAGTAAGAAAATAGGACCTCGTCGAAAGCCCCCGTCTGGTGCAGAATCCGCTTGGATAACGCTAGCGCCCCTTTGCGATCATCCTGGCTGAACGCGAAATTCGCAGCGCGCATCAGCACCGGAGACATCCCCGGCCCCAACCGCACCGCATGCGCGAACGCAGACCGGGCGCGTTCCGCCTCGCCCCGCTTCCACAGCAGCTCCGCGTAGGAACACCAGGCGGAAGGATTCGAAGGGTCCTCCTGAAGCAGGGCGCCGGCGTTGTTCAAATCCGCGCCTTGCGCGTCCGCGCTGGCATAGAGTTCGTCGAAGCGGCAGAATCCCAGCAAGCAGACCTTGGATATCGCCGCTGGTTTCGCGAAGTCGATCGCGACCGACAAAATCGCAAATCCAAAGGCGAGCAGGGGCAGAATCAGACGCACGTTAATTCTCCGCGATTCGCCGTCTCCCAGAGCCCCGGACTCATCGCCAAACCCGCCAGCCAAGCCAGAACCATCGCGTTTGCCGGAATATAAAGGTTGAAGTCCGTCAAGCTATGAATCCCGATCGCGAGCAGCGAGCCCGATAGTCCGACGGCGAGTTCCCAATTCCGGGCTCCAGGATGCCGCAGCGCGATGCGGAGGGGACCGCGCAGGATCCACACCGCCAACCCCGCCGCGAGTGCTATACCGACGATTCCCAACTCGGCCAGAATCTGAAGATAGTCATTGTGAGCGAAGTCCACCGTATTGGTGGGTTTCGCCGTTTTGAAGGCGTACAGCCCCCGTTCGTAAGCGCCCAGTCCGGTGCCGGTCCACGGATGCGCGGCGATCATAGGCACCGTATCGCGCCAGATCGCCACCCGAATATCGGTATTGACCTCCTCATTCGCGGCCATGTAAAAGAACCGCTGTTTCAGTTCCTTTGTCGGAAGCAGAACGATGAGGCCGGCCACCGCCACGACGGGGACCAGCACACTCCAGCGGAATCCTTTCGGCCAGAGCAAGATGGGTGTCACGACGACTGCGGCCGCAATCGTGGCCGCGAATCCCATTCTTGACAACGACACCACCACGCCGCCCAGCAGACAACCTGCCGCCACAAGAAGGCCGGTCGATTGCCAGACCGCTCTCCGTTTCCACGCCGCGAACGCGCCTGCCACCGCCAGCGGAAAAGCCATCTCCAGCAGACCCGCGAAGTGGTTTCGATTCACGTAGGTTCCGGTCGCGGATGCAACGTCTCCTCCCGCGGCCCTCATCATGCCGAACTGCACTAAGCCGAGAATGCTTTCGCTCACCGCCACCACGATCACGGGAATCGCCGGGAGCCAAATCCGATCTCTCCACCGCCAGCCCATTTCTCGACCCGCCGCCAGCACCGCCAGGCAAGGCAGAACATCGAGCAGCCGTTCCCAAGTCGCCGCGGGAGCGAGCGACAGCCCCAGCCAGTTCACTGCCCTGCGCCCGGTAATCTGGTCCGCCGCTTGAGCAGCGTGCCACCGGCTCGGGAAAACTTCCGCGACCAGCCCTGCGGGAAGGGGCACAATGAAAAGTAAGATCCAGCCCGCAAGGCAGAGAATGAGAATCGAGCCCATTTTCTCTCGCGGACAAGTCGACGGAGGAATTAGGGTAAGGAGGGAACCCGCCGATGCTGCTACCGCGATCCACTCCCACGACGTGGGATAGACCCCTCCCGTGAACAGTGCAGCGCTGGCCAGGGATACGGCCATGAGGGCAAATCCTACCCAAATGAGCGCAGGGACCTTCATGTCCTCCTGCTATCGGCAGAAAGGCGAAAAAAGTTCTAATAACGAAGGGACTTAGCGGCTCGGGCTGACTTGCGGTCCCGCGCTATTGCTCGAGCCGAAGCCCAACGCCGCCGCCGTCGCGCCGCCCACTCCGGCTACGCCGCCCACCACCGCCGCTGTGTGGCCTGCCGTCCAGAATCCGCCCGCCTGCTTTGCGCCACCGATACTATAGGATCCCGTCAAAGCCACGACGTTGACCTTCTTGTCGGTCGCCAGTAACTCCACCGAGGTGGCGCTTTTCAGCGAGTACGCTGCCGACCCGCTCAAGAGTCTGAAAACAGGAGTATCCGCCATCAAATCCACCGTGGCGACCGAGCCGGGATTCAGTGCCAGTACTGACCCGTCCGTGAAGGTCACGACGGTGAGTTCCGTTCCCGATTTGATCGTGTCCCCAGCCAGCACAGGCCAGTTCGGCACGCCCGTGCCGGGTGTGATGACAGCTCCGCGCAGTTGGAACTTGGCGCTGGAGGTCACGGTAGCAATCTGGTCTTGCGGGCGCGCGAAAGCCACGCTCGCGATGAGGATGAACATGAGTCCTAGTGCTTTTCGCATGAAAGAGATACCTCCTGACACCAGTCAGGGTTCTATCTTAGCCTTGGAATCGACAATGTTCAATCGAAAGAATACCTTACGACTAATCCTAGGGTGCTACCGAACGGAGAAGTTGTGCGCCGCCGTGGCTCCCGTAATGGCCGCGCTTGCCAGATTCAGTTTCCACAAGAGCTTGGTTGCGCCGGGGTGCTTCCGGACGATCAGATACTCCGCGCCAACCATGGCACCCGCGACTCCTAACTTAATCAAAGCAGACTGGTTACCGAACTTCTGATTGGATCCCGCCAGAGCTGGATTCAGCTCGCGAAGCCCGTAGGAGCTATACATATCCATGGCCTGGCTCCCCGCCACGCCGATCAGGCTTAGCTGCCACGCCCGGTATGATTTCTGGTATACAAACCGTTCCGCAGCAACGGATTGCTTAGCCTGAACCACGAAGTTCTCCGGAGCCGGGACGACGACCGTGTCCGCTGCGAACGCCTGGGGAATGACCGCGCTGGCCAGCAGAAGATTGAGGGCGAGAAATTTGTTTTTCATATAGGATGGCCAAGCGTAAGGAATAGCCCGACTAGGCCTCAACCGCCCCCGAGTACTGCCAATACCAGAACTTTTCCGAAAACTCGTGGTACTCGGGCTCCCAAACTACTGGTCGCCGGCGCGGCCCGCCTGTGCCGAATCTGGGACCGCCTATGGCCATCCCGGGCCCGCTCGCCGGTATTCGATAGGTCCGCAACCGGGTTCTTCCGATACTTGAGGAGGATGCAGGGGTTAGGAGTATGGCGGACAAGCGTCGTCATGCTGGCCGTGTCTCTCGGGCCGGCATTGGGGCAGGTGCACGCCCAAACGTCACCGCCGACGACCCCTCCCAGCCAGATTTCACTCGACGACGCCGTCCGCATCGCCCTTCGGTACAACCAATCTTTGAAGGCGCAGCGTCTGAACATCGATCAATCCAAGGCCAGTGAGATTACCGCCGGGCTCAAGCCGAATCCCGTTCTCGGAAACTTAGTGGATACGATACCGATCTTTTCTCCTCAGACCATCCGTCTTCAGACCCAGATCTATTCGGAATCTCTCAGCTACACGGTGGAGCGCGGCGGAAAACGCGAGAAGCGCGTGTCCGTGGCGAAAGATAACACCGATGTCGCCGCCAAGACGGTGAACGACAACGAGCGTCAGCTGCGATTCCAGGTGGTGCAGGCCTTCATCAATGTCCTGTTAGCTAAGTCCGTTCTCCAGCTTTCCCAGGACGACCTCGCGAATTTCACGCAGGAGCTCGATCTGAATAAGGCGCGCGTTACGGCCGGCGATCTGGCGGAGGGCGATTACCTGAAGCTGTCGCTCCAGAAGCTTCAATTTGAGCAGGATGTCTCCGCCGCGCGCCTGTCGCTGATTCAGACGAAGGCCGGGCTACGGCAACAACTGGGCTACGAATCCGTCGCAGACAACTTCGACGTAACCGGAATGCTACAGCACAAGCAGCACGACATCAAGCTCGATGATCTCGAAAAGCAGGCGCTGGCGAATCGCCCGGATTTACAGGCCGCGCACAGCGGCGTGAATCTCGCGAACGACACGGTGGCGCAGGCGTTCGCCGATAAAGTGCGTGACTGGACGTGGTCCACCGATTACACTAACCAGAACTTCGGCGTCAATGGTATCGGAGTCTCTCTCTCCTTCGAGCTTCCGTTCCACGACCGCAATCAAGGCGAAATCGCCCGCAGCCAAGCCGCGGCGAAGCAAGCCGTGGAGACGGAGAACTCGGCCCGCGTGGGCGTTCTGACGGACGTGATCAACGCCTATCACGGGCTCCAGACGGGCGAAGAAGTGGTCGGACTCTTTGAAGGTGGCTATCTGGATCAGGCCACTCAATCGCGCGACATCAGCACGTACGCGTTCCAGCGCGGAGCGGGCACGATCCTGGATGTTCTCGATGCCGAACGCAGTTATCGCGCCACGCAACTCGCCTATCGCCAGGCGGTGGCTGCGGAGATGACCGCCGCCGAGCAAGTGAATTTCGTTGTCGGAACGCAGGTGATTCGATGAAGCGGTTAGCGTTGGCAATAGTTTTGGGCGGTGCCGCCTGGCTCGCGAGTTCCTGCGGCACTTCGAACAAAGCCGCGCCGGCCACGGCGGAAGCAGCATCCTCCGGTGACGAGGCGGCCCTGTTCCAAGTCCCGCAGGATCAGTTGGCTCACTTGAAGGTGGCCGAAGTCCACAAGGCCGTCTGGTCCACCACCGTTCGCACCACCGGTACGGTGGATTGGGATGCCGACCACACTACGCAAGCGATTACGCAGGTCAGCGGACCCATCACGCGGCTCCTGGTGGACACCGGCAGCCAGGTGGCGGTGGATCAAGCGCTGCTCTATGTCTCCAGCCCTGATGTAGCCAATGCGATCGCGACCTACCGCAAAGCGCGCAATCATCAGGACTACTCGAAGAAGAGTCTCGACCGCAGCAAGGATCTGCTGGCGCACAAGGTGATCGCGACCAAGGATCTGGAAGCGGCGGAGCAGGATTACAACGACGCCAGCTCCGATGTGGAAAATAGCCTGCAAGCGCTCAAAATCTTCGGCGTCACCCCGCAGGATTTGGAGAGCGCGCAGAACCAAGGTGTCGGGATTAACACGCAACTCGCCGTGCGCTCGCCCATCGCGGGAATCGTGGTGCAGAAACTGGTATCCCCCGGACTTGTGATTCAAGCGGGGATGACCGCTTGCTTCATGATCAGCGACGTCTCCACGGTGTGGGTGCAGGGTCACATCTACGAGCGCGATCTGGAGTCGATCCACGTAGGCGATGCCGTGGAGGAAACCAACCCCGCCTCGAAAGAAACATTCCGCGGAGTCGTGTCGTACGTCGGTGCGTTGCTCGACCCTGCGACGCGTACCACTCCGGTGCGAATCGTAACCAGGAATCCGCAGGGGATCTTGAAGAAGGACATGTTTGTGGACGCCGTGATCCACACCAAATCCTCTAAGAGCGTTTTGTCGGTGCCAACCTCCGCCGTCCTTCGCAACGATGAGAACCTTCCGTTCGTGTACGTGCAAGTCGCTCCCGGCCAGTTCGGACAGAGGCTGGTGACTGTCGGTGGGCAACAGGGCGACGACACCGAGATCGCGGCCGGTGCGAAAGAGGGAGAGAAGATCGTAGCGGAAGGCAGCGTCTTTCTCCAGTTTGCCAACAGCACTCATTAGAGCCAGAGCATGATTTCCCGCATCGTCTCCTTCGCGCTCGCTCAGCGGTTCGTGATCCTCATGGCGGTGCTCGCAGTGATCGTGTGGGGCGTGATCTCCTTCCGCAAGCTGCCCATCGACGCCTATCCGGACCTCTCGCCGCCGCACGTGGAAATCATCACCCAGTGGCCCGGCCACGCCGCCGAGGAAGTGGAGCGGTTGATCTCCATTCCGCTCGAAGTGGAGATGAACGGCATCCCAAAGGTCGAAGCGCTCAGGTCCATTTCGCTGTACGGACTCTCCGCGATCGAAATGAACTTCGAGTACAGCACAGACCCGTACTTCGCCCGCGAGCAGGCATTCGAGCGCATCCCCAACGCGACGCTGCCGATGGGGGTAACTCCCGGCATTTCGCCTCTGTTCAGCCCCAGCGGCTTGGTGTACCGCTACGTTCTGACCAGTCCGGACCGCACGCCGCAGGAGCTGAAGATCATCGAGGATTGGGTTTTGGAACGCCGCTATCGCGCTGTCCCCGGTGTGGCCGACGATTCCGGCTTGGGCGGCACCACCATGCAGTACCAGGTGCTGCTCGATCCCGACAAGTTGTTTGCGCACGGCATCACCGTGCCGCAAGTAGTCCAGCAATTGAGCACCAACAACTCCAACGCAGGCGGCGGATTCTATTCGCAGGGCGGGCAGTTTTACTATGTCCGCGGGCTCGGCCTGGTCAAGACCACCGAAGACATTGGCAACATCGTGTTGTCCACCAACAACGGAATCCCCACCTATGTAAAAGATGTGGCCAAAGTCGAGACCGGCAGCGCAGTCCGTCTAGGGCAGTTCGGCTACATGAAGCAGGATGACGCGGTCGAAGGCGTAATCCTGATGCGCGTGGGCGAGCAGGCGCAGACCGTGCTGAAGGGCGTGCAAAGTTTGACCAAGGAATTGAATCAACACGTGCTGCCGCCGGATGTGAAGATCGTTCCTTACTACGACCGTAGCTCGTTGGTGGACGAGACCACGCAAACCGTGGAGCGCAACCTGGTCCGCGGCATGCTGCTGGTCTTGATCGTACTGGGGCTGTTCCTGTTCAACATCCGCACCGCCGTGATCGTGGCTCTGACCATTCCTTTCGCCCTGATGTTTGCCTTTATTTGCCTGGATTGGAGGCACATCCCGGCCAACCTGCTCTCCATCGGCGCGATCGATTTTGGAATCCTGGTGGACGGCGCGGTGGTCATGGTGGAGAACGTCTTCCGCGAACTCGCGCTGCGGCACGACGAAGAATACGATCTGATTGACGTGATCCGCGCGGCGGCGCACGATGTCGAGCGGCCCATTTTCTACGCAGTCGCCGTAATCATCGCCGGATATCTTCCCATCTACGCGCTCTCCGGACCCTCCGGGCGCCTGTTCCAGCCGATGGCGGACACGATGGGATTCGCGCTGCTGGGCTCGGTAATCTGCGCTCTGGTCGTGTTGCCGGTGCTGTGCTCCTACTTTCTCCGCGGCAAGATCAAAGAGCCGGAGGTATTCTTCTTCGAATGGATCCGCCGCGGCTACGGCGCGGTGCTCGGCTGCTGCTTGCGGAATCGGACGGTGTCTCTCGTGGTGCTGCTCTCGATTTTCGCGGCATCTCTGCTCTTGATCCCGCTCATTGGTGCGGAGTTCATGCCGCATCTGGACGAGGGGGCGCTGTGGATGCGAGCGACGGCTCCATACACGATCTCTTTCGATGAAGCGACCAAGCTGTCTCCGCAAATCCGCCAGATTCTGCGCACCTTCCCTCAGGTGACCACCGTGGCGAATGAGTTGGGGCGCCCGGACGATGGCACGGACCCCACCGGCTTTTTCAACAACGAATTTTACATCGGGCTGAAAACGTACGGAGACTCCGCGTGGCAAGGCGACATTCGTACGAAAAAGCAGCTGATCGCCGCGATCGACAAGAAGATGTCCGCGTTCCCCGGCGTGATCTTCAACTACACCCAACCTGCCGAGGACGCCGTCGATGAGGCGGAGACCGGTTTGAAGAGTCTGCTGGCCGTGAAGATTTTCGGCGGCGATCTGGCGACGCTGGAAGAGAATGCCAAAAAGGTCAAGCGCATCATCTCGAAGGTTCCGGGCATTACCGACATCACCGTCGTCCGGGAGCTTGGGCAGCCCAGCCTGACGGTGGTCCCGAATCGCGAGAAGATCGCCGAGTACGGCCTGAACGTGGATGACGTCAACACCATCGTCTCCACCGCGATCGGCGGAACGGCAGCTTCTCAAGTCGTGCAAGGGGAACGGCAGTTCGATTTGCAAGTGCGCATGCAGGAGCCATTCCGCAAGGACATGAACTCCATCAAGGACCTGCTGATCGCCACGCCCGATGGCCAGCATCTTCCCCTGAGCCAGTTTGCCGATATCCAGGTGGCCAACAGCGCGTCGTTCATTTACCGCGAGTCGAATTCGCGCTTCATCGGCGTCCAGTTTAGCGTGGAGAATCGCGACCTCGCCGGCGCCGTCGAAGAGGCCAGGCGCGAAGTGGAGAAGCAGATGAAACTCCCCGTGGGCTACACGTTCGATTGGGGCGGCGAGTACAAAGACTACTTGGCGGCCCGCGAACAAATGAAGATTATCGCTCCGCTGACCGTGCTGCTGATTCTGCTGATCCTCTTCGCGCTGTACGGGAATCTGAAGTTCCCGCTGATCATCCTGTTTAGCGTGCTGGTCACCGAGCCGGTGGGCGGTTTACTCGCGCTCTGGTTGACGGGCACAAATTTCAGCGTCTCCTCGGGACTGGGCTTCGTGGCACTAATGGGCGTGGCAGTGCTGACCAGCGTGATTCTGTACTCGTTCATCAATAAACTGCGTCTCGAGGGCATGGATATCGCCACCGCGACCTACCAGGCGTCGTTGATGCGGCTGCGTCCCATCATGATGACGGCTGTGGTGGCCTGTCTCGGTCTATTGCCGGCCGCAATGTCGACCGGAATCGGCAGCGATTCGCAGAAACCGTTCGCGATCGTGATCGTCGGAGGCCTCGCTTCCCGGCTGCTCCTGTCGATTTTCCTGTCGCCCGTCCTTTATTCGGTGGTGGCCAGTGAAAAGGATGTCCTGAAGGTATGACGACGCGAATCGTGTGTCTGCTATGGTTCAGCACGCTGCTCGCGGCGGCAGAGAGTCAGCCTGTCGAAGTAACCAGCACGGAACGGATGGAACTCGGTCCCGGAGGCGTGATTCGATTGAACACCGCGACCGGCAATCTGTTCATCGACGGTTGGGATCGTCCTGAGATGGAGATCACGACAATCAAGGTGACGCGCGCTTCTTATGAAACGTCGCAAAAGGACGACGCCATGCGATGCCTCGACTCCGTCCACGTCTCAACCGCTCGCCGGTCTTCCTCCGAAGTGGAACTAACCGATGCCGTCCCGTCCCGCAAGCTCTTCAGCAAGATATTCGGCCTCGGGTGCGGAGTTCGGGTGGACCATCGGATTCAAGTACCGCGAGACGCGAAGCTCGTGATCCGTCACGATGCCGGCTACGTCGAGGTAAGCCACGTGGCGGGCGACATCGAAGCGACCAGCAAGAGCAGCGATCTTATGCTGATGTTGCCAGGCCCGGGGCCATACTCCATCGACGCCAAGACCAAGTTTGGCGGTGTGATCTCCGATTTCGCCGGAGCGTCTGACCACGTGAAGATCGTCGGAGAAGAGTTCACCGGTACTCGTCCGGCGCCGGCGCACCGCATCTATCTACGCATCGGCTTCGGCGCCATCACCATTAAGGAGCTTCCGCCGAATGCCGAGCCCCCTCTTCCATCGAACGGCCCCGGGCAGTAGCGCTTATTTCTTTTTCGTAGTGGTTCGAGCAGGCTGCGGAGCACAAGGAACTACAGACAGGCCCGTGATTTTGTCCGGCTCCGTGTCCAGCGTAAGCAGAAACGGATCTTTCGTAAATGCGACGGCGACCCCTTCCCAGCGAAACTCCGTATGCAATTCGGGCTTCCCCGCCAACGGTTTCTCCAACTTTAGGACGATTTCCGCGGAGGGTGCGGCAGCTTCTCCCGGCAACGGCACCGCGACCTTCAGGACGTTCGGACGGCACGCCGGCAGAGCTTCGAGTAGCACGCCCCGGAGCGGCGGGACGGCGGCATCCTTCAAATCGGATGTAAAGTATTCATCTCCGTTCGCCGCCGCCAGCGCGCCACGGATATTGATCCATAGCGCCCGCTCTGGATGATCCCTGACGAACGCTTCGTTCTTCTCCTGTTCGATCTCCGCAGCGGACTCGATGGTGAATCCCGGGGGAGGGAAGGGCGTTTGCACGGCGAGCGATTTAAGCTGCTTCAATCCGTCGGGATCAGGGCCGTGATACGTCCGGTATGCGCTCTCCAGCGCCGGTTCGACGGACTGCTGTTGCCACTTCGGATCGACCATTCCTTGAACCGGATCGAGAGTCGCTGCGCGCGCGAGCTCATACAACGCCAGTGGCGCCCTGTCGGGCTGCGTCTTGTATAAACACAACTCCGTTTGCCCTAACAGCCCCGCGGCCTGCGCGCTCAACGGACGATCCTCCACCGCGCGCTTCAGCGCCGATTCCGCCGCGACACAATCGTTTTTCTTCAAGGCCCGCGTACCAGGCAGCAGCGTGAGAAACAATTGCGCACGCTGCGCCGCGGCCTGGATCTGCGCATGGATCGGAGTCCACGCCTCCGCCGCGACGCCTTCAGGGGCCTTGTCCCACGCCGCGAGCTCATCTGCGGCCTTCCGCGCGGCATCCATCTCCGCGACCGGCGGATCGGGAATCTGCGGGATCGCGGAGGCGATGACGTACAGTAAGTTCAGCCTGTCCGCTGCGGCGATCGGTCTGCCGAGCAGGGCCACCGCCGTGTTGACAGCCTGAGCTGGCTGGTTCGCCGCCGCGTACCCTTTGACGTAGAGCAGCTGACGCTCGTCCGCGTAGTCGGACGCCGGATATTTCTGCTTCCACGCGTCAAGATCGGCCAGCAATTTCGCAGGAGCGTTCGCCGCGAGGTCCTTAACCGCCGCGTCGAACATCGAGTATTCGTTGGCGTCTTTATAATTCTTCTGCGCCTGGCCCGATGCGATGACGCCGCACGCCGTCAGGACGGAGAACATCCTCAACCTGAATTTACACACGTGTCCCTTCCTCACTTTCGTTGTGTTGTTGTGCGCGATCGTTACTGCCGGGGAACTACTTCGAAGGAGACGTCATCTACCCACACACGGGCGGTCCCGAACGACATGATGCCGAATTCGATGAACGTGGCGTCGTCGTCCACTTGTGTTCGGATTTCGATGGGTCTCCATTGCGCTTGAGTAACCGGTTGTTTCCGGTCAAAACCCTGCTCCTTGGCGCGATCTACCCGCAGCCAAATCTGGCCGCTGCCAGTAGGATCCGCCGAATCTAAGTCCTCCAGCCGCAGCCACGCGCGCATCCGGACGGTCTTGCCGCGGAACGGCGCGGCGCTGAAGTTTTGCATTAACTCGCTAAAGTGAATGGGCGCATTTTCCGGCACCAGCACGATGGCGCATCCTTGTCGCGTCCGGCATCCGTCCTGCCGCCATTCGGCCCAACGGTCGGCGTCCTTGGGAAGAGCCGACACAAACCAACCCGGCGGCACTTTGCCCGGCGTACCTTCCTTGAACGCCAGATTGACCGGACCTGCCAGCGCATCGTCCCAGGCATTCAAGCGCGCGCGGGCTGCCGGTGTTGCCGGCTGGTCGCTGTAGTCTTTCACCAGACGCGAATAGGCTTGACGCGCTTCGGCCCGGCGGCCGGATTTCTCGAAGCATCGGCCCAATTGATACAGCGCCTTCGCCGCCACGCTGCGAGCTGTCGAAGGCGACGCAAGAAGCGAATTATATTCCAGCTCCGCTCCGCGCAGATCCCCGCGTACGATTTCCTGTTGCCGCGCGGCTTCGAACCGCTTTTCGATCTCCGCTTCTCCTGCGGTCAGTGTCATCACGCTGACCAGCATAAGCGCGCCAAACCCGATTCGAGCCGCCCCTCTGTGTGATTTCGGTAACGTTTCAGCCATCGAATCTGTACCCGAGCCCGCGTAGATTTCGCAGGTATTGAGGCTTGGCCGGATCCGGCTCAATCTTTCTCCGCAAGTTCGCGATGTGATTGTCCACGATCCGTTCGGAGGCGAACGTATCCGGCGCCCAAGCCGCCGAAAGCAGATGATCGCGACTCAGCACCCGCCCGCGCGAACGAATGAACACAGAGAGCAGCTTGAATTCTAGCGGAGTCATTTCCACATTCGCGCCGCCCTTCCGAACCTCGGCTCGACGGAAATCCACCTGAACATCGCCAAAGCGGAAGCTGTCGGCCTCGGCATCGGGCGCAGCCCGCCGCAGCAAAGCTTTCACCCGGGCGCGGAGTTCCCGCGTGCCGAACGGCTTGGTCACATAATCGTCCGCGCCCAGCTCGAAGCCCATCACCTTCTCGGCTTCCTGCGTCCGTGCGGTCAACATCAGGATCGGTGTCCGCAGCCCGTGCCGCCGCAGTTCACGACACACCTCGAAACCGTCCTTGCCCGGCAGCATCACGTCGAGAAGGATAAGATCGAACGCGTGTTCACGAGCCCGCCGTGTCGCCGCCGCGCCGTCGCCGATGACCTCTACTTCGTAGCCTTCCATCTTGAGGTCGTCCTCCAACCCCAGGGCGATGCTGGCTTCGTCTTCCACCACCAGGATCTTCGTCATCCGCCTCCTCCCGCGGGGAGCAACATCGTAAACGCGCTCCCCTCTCCCGGAGCGCTTTCCACCATGATGCCGCCGCCATGCGCCTCCACAATGTAGCGGACCATGGCTAATCCCACGCCGGATCCCTTCGCATTCGTCGCTTCCGCCGCGCTGCCGCGCACGAATTTACGGAAAATCACCTTCCGTTCGGACTCTGTAATGCCACGGCCTTTGTCCCGCACCGTGATGGCGACGAAGCGATCTTGCATCCGGCACTCCACCCACACGGCGGGTTCATCCGGCGAATACTTGAGAGCGTTGTCCAGAAGGTTCCACAGCGCTACGGAGATCGCATCCGGATCGGCGTCAATGCGGCATACCGACGGCGGTCCGCTGAGTTCGATGCGCCGGCCCACTCCGGCAACCTGCGGACCCCAATCCGTCACCACGCGCTGCACCAGGGCGGAAGCGTCCAAATCCTCGAAGTGATATTGCCGCGCGCGAGCCTCCATCCTGCCGAAGTTCAACAGCCCTTCGATCAAGCGCTGCAATCGCGTCGTTTCTTTCACCAATGTTTCGTAGTACAGTTGCCGCCGCTCATCGGAAGCGACGCGGCCCAGCGCCAGCATTTCGGTAAGCTGCCGCAGGGACGTAAGCGGCGTGCGAAACTCGTGCGAAACGGCGGAGACGAAATCCGATTGCATCCGCAGCGTCTCCGTCTCGCGCCGGATCGCTCGCGCGATGAAATACGTTCCCAAAATGAGGAACGCCACCATGACGGACGTGCCCAGGACTAAGAACCGCTGCCGCACAATCACTCCCGACTCCGTGATGGGATGCGCCGCCGCTACGTAAAGAGTCCACGGCAACTGGCTCTCCGATGCCGGACGCACCGCCGAATAGCCCCGGCTTCGCTGTCCCGTCACGGTTCGGCCGTTCGCATCCACCACGGCACAGACCGCATCGGCGCGAGCACAGTTCTGTGCCAGCAGAAGCTCCGGGCGGCTCAGCAGGACGGCTCGATGCTCGGGCGAACCGCGCCAGATCGCCAGAAACGGCCGGTCTGCGGGCCCGTCACCCGTCCAAACCGTCTCCTGCCCCCGCGCATTTGGATTACGGTCGCGCTCTTCCCACACACGCAAAGCAGCGTCGGAAATCGCCACGGCTTCAATAGGTGGTGACGCTCCCTTCGCTACCGAGGACCAATAGAAATGAAACTGCCCGCGTGTCAAACGCCAGCGTCCCGCCAGCAGGTCTCGACGAATCGCGTCGCCACCTCCGGCACCCAATTCCACCAGAGCCTCCCGGGCCAAAAGATCGGCAGGCTCCCCTTCCACTGTCGATCCGGATATCCCGGCCATTTCTCCGTACATCGCGCGAGCCTGTTCCATCTGGCCCATGTTGCGAAACACCCGAGCCATGCGCATCAGCGCGCCCGCACGGACTGCGGAATTCTTCGATAACGCCAGACGGCGGTAGAACTCCAGCGCTTTGGCCGGCTGCCCCTGCGCGAATTCCAGAAGCTCGGCGTCGGCAAAGTTTGCAGATGCCGGATCAGGTGTTGAGGAAGCATCCGGCTGATACAGCAGTTGACCCGACGGTTGCGCCGTGAAGCCATCCTCGTTCATCAACAGCAGCAGGCCATCGGGCGCGGCCTCCGCGGCACCCAGGTGCTCGCCCGCGTCCGAAAGATTGCTCCGAATCGTGGCCGCGATTCGATCCGCTTCCTGCTCCAGACGCTCTTCGGATCGCTGTGCCTCTACGGCCTTTTCCTGTTCCAGCATTCTCACGCCGAACCACCCTACGGCGGAGACGGACACCAAAGTAAGCAGGAACAGGATGAGGAGCAGTGTCCTCGGAGGCTCCAGCCACTCGCGCAGTGGCGTCATGGTAACCCGATTGTACATCTTGAATTTACGGATGTCGTCCGGGTTGTGTCAGGTTTGTGTCATGACCGGGCCCGTCGATATAGAATATCCAGAACGGGTGAATCCCACCGCAAGCAAGCTCAATAGAGGAGAAGCTGTGTTCAAGAAACTTCATGTTGTCGCCGTCGGCCTCGCGATCCTATGTGGGAACGCCTGGGCGCAGGATGCAAAAACCGTAATCGCCAACGCGCAAAAAGCTCTGGGCGATCTGAAATCCATCACGTATTCAGGTTCGGCGAAAGACGTGGCGTTCCAACAATGCGGCGCGAACTCCACCGACATGACGTGCCGGTTCACGCACGACCCCATGCGGCCGATCAACAACTATGTCCGCGTGATCGACCTCACCGCACCCGCGTCGCGGCAGACCGGAGCCACCAACAACATCGGCGCCGGTGGCTCAACCACCCTGACGCCGGCGACATTGTTCCAAGGCATCACTCCCCAGCAGGCGGATGTCTCGCAACCCTGGGCCAACTCGCTGGAGTTCTACCTGACGCCCTGGGGTTTCCTAAAAGGAGCCGCGGCGAACGGAGCCATCATGACCCACCGTAAGGTGGACGGCAAGAACTACACGGTGTTGACCTGGAGCCCCACCGTAAAGGCGGCCTCCGGCAAGAGCTACACCATCACCGGCTACGTGGACGACAAGAACATCGTGGACCGCGTGGAGACCTGGCTCGGCGAGAACATCATGGGCGACATGCATATCCTCGCGACGTACACCGGATGGAAAGACTTCGGCGGCGTCATGGCGCCCGCGAAAATCGTGGAAACCCGCGGAGGCTGGCCCTTCTTTGAAGTAAACGTCACGGCCGCCAAAGCCGATCCTTCCGATGTCGCCACGCTCGTTCCCGCACCGGCGCCCGCAGGCGGCCGCGGAGGCGGGGGAGGCGGTGGCGCGGCCCCCGCGATGACCGTCATGTCCGAAAAGCTCGGCGATGGTCTATACCGCCTCACCACCGGAGCGGGCAGTTACGATTCGGTTGTAGTCGAGTTCAAGAACTACGTCATGATGCTCGAAGCCGGCCAACCGGAGGCTCGCGCTCTCTTGTACATCGCCGAAACCAAGAAACTCTTCCCGAACAAGCCCATCCGTTACGTGATGAATACCCACCCGCACGCCGATCATACTGGAGGCCTGCCCGCCATGGTGGCCGAAGGCGCCATCATCATCACCCAGAAGAATAACGAAGAATTCCTGAGCAGAGCGCTCAACACGCCCCGGACGCTGCTCAACGACACCCTCGCCAAGAATCCGAAAAAAGCGAAGATCGAAGCCGTGCTGGAAAAGAAGGTCTACTCCGATGGAACTCGCACCGTGGAGATGTACCACGTAGCTCCCGTTCCTCATTCCAACGGCTTGATGATCGCTTACATCCCGAAGGAGAAGGTCCTGTTCCAAGGCGATTTCTCGGTAAATCCCGGCGAGCCCGCCAACGATCACGTCAAAGCCCTTGTGCCGATTCTCGAAAAGCTCAACTTGGACTTCAACCGCTACATCAACGTCCACGCCTCCGCCGCCCCGCAGTATAAGGCGGACGTGTGGAAGGCTGTCGGCAAATAGAGATCCCCCTATCTTCGGTCGGGCAGCGCGAACACGTACAATCCGTTGCCCGACGCGGGACTGTGAATGTCGGCCGCCACCAACCCAGGGACGTTGCGAGGGCTGCCTCCGCCATTCGCCGTCGTCACCGCGACGTATTGTTTCCCGCCTACGCTGAACGTCAGCGGGAAGCCTTGCACCGCGGCCGGAAGCCGGGTCTCCCAGAGAATCCGCCCCGTATTCGCGTCGAACGCGCGGAACATGCGATTCAAGTCGCCCGCAAATGCAATGCCGCCCGCTGTCGTTAGAACGCCCGTGAGAAACGGTGCGCGCTGCTCGTACTTCCAGATCTCGCGCATCGTCCGCACATCGTAGGCCGCCAGCTTTCCGACGTTGCCATTCGTGCCCGGCATCTCAAAGTAGCGCGACCGCGCTCCGCCGCCCGCCCCCGCGCCATCCGATTTATCCACCACCTTGGCCGAAAACTCCAGGCAGCTCTGGCTCAGCGGCACAATTAAGCGATTGCCCGGCGGATAGTACGACATCGATGGCCAATTCTTGCCGCCCTCCGTCGAAGGACACCCCAGCACCCCTTCGCCGATTCGCTGTTCCACAATGTCGTTGCGATAATGCGGCTCGCCCGTAGTGGCGTTGTAGGAATCGTACACATTCTGGAACACCATTTCTTTGTGCCCCAGATACTTTCCCGTTTTGCGATCCAGCTTCCACAGAATTCCAGTTTTGCCTGCGCTAAACACCAGATTCTGCCCCTGGTCGTCCACCAGCACGCGCTCGAACACTTCGTCTAAATCCAGAGTCTCGCCCGGAGCATGATCGTAATACCAGGCGAGCTTCCCGGTATCCGCATTCAGTGCGAGCGTCGAATTCGCATACAAAGTCGCGCCGTTGCCCGATCCCCGGCTCACGCGCATCCACGGCTTGGCCTGTGCCGTTCCCCAATACGTCAGGTTCAATTCCGGATCGTAACTACCCGTGATCCACGATTCCGCTCCCACGCGAAGGCTGTCCGCCAGCCCTCCCCAGGTGTCCCCTCCGGGTTCTCCCGTCAGCGCCACCGTATAGAAGCGCCACAATTCTTTCCCCGTCTTGGCATCGTACGCGCTGATGAAGCACTTCTCTCCGCCGTACGCCTGGCAGCCGCTCAGCCCTTGGATCAGCTTGCCGTTCACCGCCAGCGGTCCGCTTGTAGTCGAGTGCTGGTTCTTGCTTCGGTCGCCGATCACTGTCTCCCACACGATCTTCCCCGTGCGGGCATTGAATGCGATCAGATGCGCCTCACTGCTGGTCACGTAAACGTTCTCGCCGTAAACCGTGATCCCGCGCATCGCCGGAGAGCCCGCATTCGTCCCGTAGTGGTTCTCCCAAATTAAATCACCCGTCTTCGCGTCGAGAGCTTGCAACACCTGCCCCGCATTGTTCACGTACACCACGCCGTTGTGGACGATCGGCGCAGGATCGTTGCCTAGAGGATTGCCGTCCTGCATCGACCAACTCCACACCATCCGAAGTTCGTTCACGTTCTGCGCCGTAACCTGGCCCAGCGTGCTGAAAGAACTGGCCTTGTAATCCCGTCGGATCATGAGCCAGTCCGCCGGATCCGGATTGCGCAGCATCGCATCCGTCACGGGCACGTAGTTCTTCACTTCCCCGGCGACCGTGATCCCGCGAGGCGTCTGCTTGTCCTGATTCGCCTGCTTGCCCTGCTTGTCGTTACCTTGCTTGTTGCCGTCCTGCTTGGCCTGCGCCGCCGCCGGACCACCGCCGGTTTGCAAGTACGCCGCGCGCTGTCCCGATGCCACGCTCCGAATCGTCACGCTCGACGCCTCCGTCAGCGTCTGATTCCCGGCCCGGGCGCTGTTCGCATCCAAAATGAATGCGGCCAGGCTCAAATACGAATCGCCCGGAAGCGCCGCCCCACCCGGAGGCATCGTGGACTGCATAAACTTGATCAATTCGGCCGCAGTCCGGTCGCCCCATTGTGCGACGAAGTTCGCTCCCGCCAATTGCGGTCCTTCACGCCCGCTGAGATCCGCCGAATGACACGACGCGCAGTAAGTCTGATACACCGCGCGGCCCGCCGCCGCCTGATCCTGTGTATACGGCCCCTCCGGCCGCTGCTGCGCAAATAAAATCACCACGCCGCAAACTGCCGCTACCGCCGCGAGAATCATCCGAGTCTTCATTACGCCCTCCTGAACCAGCCGCCATCGTTCATCGCGTGTATTGTTCGTCGCTCACGTGTTCCATCCACTCGACCACTTTGCCATCCAGCTTTTCCTGAATCGCGATGTGACTCATCGCCGTAGTGTCCGTCGCCCCGTGCCAGTGCTTCTCCCCCGGCGGAATCCACACCACATCGCCCGGCCGGATTTCTTCCACCGGCCCGCCCCAGCGTTGCGTCCAACCACAGCCCGCCGTGACGATCAGCGTCTGCCCCAGCGGATGCGTGTGCCATGCCGTCCGCGCTCCCGGCTCGAACGTGACGGCGGCAGCTTGAACCAGTGCCGGATCAGGCGCTTGAATCAGCGGATCGATTCGCACCGTTCCCGTGAACCACTCTGCCGGTCCCTTCGCCGAAGGCTGCGATCCGATTCTCTTGATCTCCATTTGCAGAGCTCCTCGAACTAAATAGGATGCGCCCGCGCAACCTTGTCGTTCAACTGGATTCCCAACCCCGGCCGAGCGGGAACTTCGATCGTTCCCCCGGCGAACCGCTCCTGCGGGATCACGATGTCTGACCTCCACGAAGCCTCGCCCCACTGCAATTCCAGCAGCCGGAAATTCGGCATCCCCGCGCAGATCTGCACATTGGCCGCTGTCGATACCGGACCGCTCGGATTGTGCGGCGCCACGGCGACGCCCTCCTGCTTCGCCATCGCCGCGATCCGCGTCATCTCCAGCAACCCGCCGCAGTGTTTCACGTCGGGCATGATCACGTTCACCGCCTGCCTTCGGCACAGCGGTGCGAATCCCTTCATCCCGAACAGCAGCTCCCCTCCCGCCATCGGCTGCCGGATCGACCGGTGGATCTCCACCGTCTCGTCGGTGCGCTCCGGCGCAACCGGCTCTTCGTACCAAGCCAGATTGTACTGTTCCAGCCTCCGCGCGACACCCTGCGCCAGCGGCACGTCGAAAAAACTGTGGCAGTCCACCATCAGCTCGCGCTGCGGCCCGATCGCGTCCCGCATCGCCGCGACACTCGCGATTCCCAGGTCGATAGCTTTCTGAATCTCCGCCGCCGGCGAGCCCGGCTTCGGAAATCCGTCGAACACCGCCCCCTTGACCGCGCCAAATCCTTCCGCGACAGCCCTCCGGGCAGTAGCCGCGAAACCATCCGGCGTGCGCGGCTGCGTCGCTCGATTGATATTGGCGTACACCGGCAGCGTGTCTCGAACTTTGCCGCCGAACAAGTCGTACACCGGAACGCCCAACGCCTGTCCCGCCAGATCCCAAAGCGCCTGCTCGATGGCGCTATACGCCGTCGCTTGAACCAGCCCGCCCGCCGCCGCGACCGGCTCCGCCTTCTGACGATATGCCTCCACCTCTAGCGGAGACTTACCCTCCACGAAACCAAAAAACGTCCGCAGCGTGGACTCCATCTGCATCGCATCCTGCTTCGTCGTGTTCGCGAACCCGAACGCGTCGGAGGCTTCGCCCAATCCCGTGAGACCTTGGTCGGTTCTCAACCGCACCATCAGCCAGACCGTCCGGTCTGAGGCCCGCACCGGAATCAGCTCAAAGCTCCGAACGCGAAGGCTCGGCGCACCCCGCAGCTCGCTGATCCACATCGGCAGGCTGGAGAAAACCACACTCGATCGGAGTAAAGCCCGGCGGCTGATCTTCATGAGACGAACCTCACGGCAGGGTCACCTCTGCTGCTCCGATTCCTTGCTCGCCGCATACCGTATAGAACAGGTACACCTTGCCTTCCTCCACAAACAGCGCCGGATCGCGCAGCTGCTTGGCGGGACCGTAAATCTCGCCCACCTCGGACGCCACCGTCGGAAGCTCCGGACATTCGCACTTCGCCTGCGGCGTCAGCACCTGCTGATACTCTGTGGCCTTCCACTTCGTCCAATCGCCGGTCAAGTCGATGGTAGTGTGCAGCACGGATTCCGGCGCCGTCCTGATCACCGTCAGAAACACATCCAGCTTGTCCCCGCGAGGCAGCAGCGCCACGTGGCGAACGCGCCCCGCATACGGCCCTCCGCGAAACGGATCGCCCCCCGTTTCAAAACTCGACAGTAGATCCTTCGAGTGGAGCAAGCGACCCAGCCGCGCGATGCCATAAAACTCGCCGCCGTGCTCAAACACGCGCAGATAGGGCTCCTTCGTGATCGGAGCCAGCGCCGTGAAGTGGATACCATCGGTCGACACCGCGCCCTGCGTGTACTGCGCATATCCGTTGGTCCGCAGCCACCGCTGGGCTTCCGTCAGATCCTCCGGCCAGCGCTTGCCTTCGGTCCACATCCCGTGAAACCAAACCACAATTCGCTTGGAATTCTGGTCGATGTAAATCTCCGGCGATGCCACGTGTGTATACACGCCGGACGGCGTCGGGTCTGGATCGGGCTGCGGCCGGAACAATGCGGTGTCTGCGACCTTCAGCACGCCCGGCTCATAAATCTTCCACGGACCATGCAGCGAATCCGCATACGCCAGTCGGATGAACTGGCCCTTGTGATGGGCGAAGTACATGTAATAACGCCCCAGCGGCTTCTGCACCCACTCCGGCACCCGAATGATGGACGGACCATTGACGTTATCCCCGACCGATGGCGAGGTGTCCACGGTGATCAGCGGATTCTCCGCGAACCGCGTGGCCTGGACCTCCGCCCCGCGCCCCGTCGCGAGCGCCAGCACCAACAACGTCGTCGCGGACCTGATCCTGTTCATACAGTCGAGAGCCTCATTGTAATCAAGTTGTGCGCCGCGGTGCGATACTGAGGGCCATGAGAAACGTGGCACTGCTGGCCGTGTTGATCACCGGCACCTTCGCCCAGGCGCAAGACAACGTCCGCGGCACCGTCGAGCCCATCGTCGCTTCAATCGACCCCTCGAAGCTCGCCTACGACATACTGGTCGACGGCACTCTGGATCGCGACGATCCCGCCAACCTGAAGTTCAAGACCGTGCAAGCCGCCTACGCCGCCGCGCGTCCTGGAACCGAAGAAAAGCGCACCGTCATCGGAATCAAACCGAATGTATACTTTCTGCCCGCCTCAGAGCCGCGCACGCCCAGCCTCAAAGTCACCAAGAACTACATCACCTTCCTGGGGCTCACCAACAATCGCCGCTCCGTTGTCCTGGCCGACAATCGCGGCCTGATGCAAGGCGCCGAAGACGATGGATACATCCTGGACGTGGACGCCGTCGGATTCACTTTGAAGAATCTGACCATCATCAACTTCTGCAACACCGACTACGAGTATCCCGGCGATCCCAGCAAGAACCTCACGAAGCGATCGAACGTCATCACTCAGGCAGTCGCCCTTCAGGCCTCCGGCGACAAGCACGTGTATGAGAACGTCGCGCTCCTCAGCCGCCTGGACACCATGTTCCTTCGCACCGGCCGCTCCTACTTCAAGAACGTCTACATCGAGGGCACCGATGACTGGATGGGAGGCGGCCAAATCAGTTATTGGGAGGACTCCACGCTGGTCTATCCCAACGGCAGCGGAGTCATGTCGGCCTCCAACGTAGTCTTTCGCAACTGCCGCTTTGAAGCCACACGCGGGATGCAGTTCTACAAGGCCGAATACACCGGCGCCGCGCGGCCGAATGTCTTGATCGACAGCACACTGCCCGTCGCTTCGCCGCAATCGCCCGTCGCCTGGATCAGAGGAAAAGCAGCTCCGAGGCCCAACGTGTTCTCGCTGACCTACCGCAACAAAGATTCGGCAGGCCGTCCCGCGGTCATCTACGATTCCAATGAAGGCGAGCCCAAATTCACCTATTCTCGGGAACTCTCCGACGCCGAACTCCGAGCCTACAACCCCTGGAATCTTTTGCGAGCCGCGCCGAACGGAGTGCTCGACAATTGGGATCCCGCCGGAGTTCGCCAGCAATTCGAAGCGGCCGGCGAAGGAAGCCTCGTCTACCGCATGGCTCTCATCGGGAGCGGCACCACCATCCGAACCCGCGGCGCTCCCACGACGATCGGCGCCACCGTCACTCCGGACCGTGCGTCCACCACGCCAATCACCTGGTCGACACCGTCCGAACTCATCTCCCTGAGCCGGACGACGGGGCCCAACGTAGTCGTCACAGCACGCAATACAACCGATCAACCGCAATGGGTGCCGATCAGCGCCGCCGCTCCGAACGGTTATCACGTCACCGCCTACGTCTACGCTGAGCCCTCTTACATCAGCTCGCCGGCGATCACCTCCGCTCCCAAGCTGGACCCTCCGCGGAACGGCACAATCAGCGTGGCGTATACACTCAACCTCGCCCAGCGGGAAGACCAATCGCTGGTCTCCTGGTCGATCTGTGAAGATTCGGCGTGCTCCCAGTCACACGCGGTCGCGGTAAGCCGCGGTAATCAGCCGCTGAAGTCGCTACCTTTGCTGCCCGGCTTCGCAGGAAAATTCATCCGAGTCGCGGTGCAGCCGAAAATCGAAATAAGCGAAGCCGGCCCGGCCGTCTACGCGATCTCTTCCGCGCCCGTAGCGACGTCCGACGTCCCGTCCGCCAACGTCTCGCTGAACTTCCGCAATCTGGTCACGGATCCCGGCCAATCCTACGCCCCCGGCCAGTGGACCATTCTCGGCCCCTGGACCGTAGCCGCCGAACCGGAGCTCGTCAACGGCTATGGTGCTCGCTCCGGCAATGCGCCCGCGTCGCTCCTCTATCAAGAGGACGTCGAACGAGGCGACATGCAGGTCGACCTCGTGATGACGCCCGACAAGACCGCCGGCCAAGGATTCTCGATTCCGGGCTCCCCCTCCGAAACGGGCGAGCGCAACCTCCATTCCGACGTTTACATCAAGTACGATCCCCGCACCAAGAACGGCTACGCCCTGCGCTTCTGGCGAACCACCCAGTCCGCGTCAGAGTGCATGTTCCAGCTCTACAAAGTGGTGAACGGAATCGGCTCGCCTCTCGATGACCGCCAGGTCCTCAGCGGCGTCCTGAAGCCCAACACGACCATGACGCTCAAAATCATCGGAAACAAATTCACGGTCGACGCCACCAACACCGGGCATGACGATCCCCTGCATCTCGAAGGAACCGTCGCTCCCAACCGTTTCGGCGGAGCCGGCGTCTTCTGGCCTGGCGGAAGCGCCAACGCCTACAGCCGGATTGATGTAACCTATCCCCGCTAAACCCGCTCCGAAACTTGCCGCAGAACCTCCGCGACCTGCCGCTCCGTGCGCTCGTCTAGCCTCCGCCGCTGTTCCGCGATCCCCTCGCAGTACTGTTCCTCTGATCGCAGCTGCGGAAGGTTGAAGTCGACGCTCAACAGGATCGCGCGCACCGCCGCCGACAGCAGCAGCACCGCCGCACCCAGATCGGCCGCCGGAAGCCCGCGAACAATCTCCGCCGCTTCGCCGCACAACTCGAGCCCAGCCACCGCCGCGCGAGCCGCGCGCATCGGCACTTCAATCGCATCTCGAACTGCGGCGGAGTCTCTGGATCTCAGGTATCGCCGCACCGCAGCGATGTCTTCATCCGCTGTCGCCTTCAACTCCTGGGATTCGCGCCGTGCGGCATCCACCAGTGCGCGGACCTTCTCAGAATCTCCCGCGAAGCTCTTCCGTCGAGCAGTGATCTCCAGAACCTTGATCAGCAGCCCCAGCCCCAGGTTCGCCGCCACCGCAGACGCCGCCACTGCTGCCGGGGCGGGATTCGTCCCCGCGACCTCCTCGCAAAACGACTCCAGTGTCTTCGACCAGATGGAAGCATCCATGCCTTATGGATGGTATCAGGAGCGCGCCGCTCCCCTGACCTAGCTGGCCAGAACCCCGCACGGAAGCCCCGCGGTCTTCCACGCATCGAATCCGCCCGTCAGATTCGCGATGTCCCGATATCCCGCGCGACGCAGCAAACTCGTCGCGATCGAGCTTCGATATCCACCCCGGCAGTGCACCACCAGCAGCCGGTCCTTGTCCAACTCCCGTGCGCGAGATTTTAGTTCGCCCAACGGAATGCGCACCGAATCCTCGATGACGCCTCCGGACAATTCTCCCGGCTCGCGCACGTCCAGCATCATGATTCGCCCGGGATCCTGCTCTCTCAACTCGATGAAATCCTGCACCGTCACCTGCGGAATGTATTCGAGCTCAAAACCGTTCTTGATCCAACCCGCGATGCCACCCGTCAAATACCCCACCACGTTCTCGATCCCCACCCGCGCCAGCCGCAATTGCGATTCGCGCACATGCTCCAGATCCTCCCCTGCGATGATCAGCCGCGTATCCAACCCCAGGATGCGAGCCGCCCACGAAGCGTATTGCCCGGTGAGCGCGATGTGGATCGACCCCGGCACATGCGCCACCGCGAACTCCATCGCTGGCCGGGTGTCCACCACCACCGCGCCGTCTTTCAACAATTGCAGAACCTCCGGGGCGGACAACGCAGCCAGCTCCGGTAACTCCGAAAGCGGAGCCGCGCCCTTCCGGTTCAAATCCACCTCCCTCGCGAAATACTCCGGCCGAGCCGGCAGATTGTCCGTGAGCAAATGCACGAACTCCTCGCTCGACCGCGCCAGTAACGCGTAATTCGAGACCCGCTGCTTGCCGATCGTCGAGGAACTCTCTGCGCTCATCTGGCGTCCGCAAAGCGAACCCGCGCCATGTGCCGGGAAAATCTCCGTCTCGTCCGGCAGCGTGAGCAACTTGTCATGCAAGCTCCGGTACAGAATCGCCGCTAGCTGCTGCGGCGTGTGTTTGGCCGAAAGGTCGGGACGCCCCACGTCGCCCACGAACAGCGTGTCGCCGGTGAACACTCTCTGCGCCTGCCCCGGCTGCCCCAGGTCCGTCATCACAATGCAGATGCTTTCGAGCGTGTGCCCCGGAGTCTGTAGAAACTGAAGCCGGCACTGACCGAACCGCACTTCGTCTCCATCCTCCACGGCGACGTGAGGCACCTGCGCGCCAGACCCTGCTCCCAGGTAAATCTGCGCTCCCGTGCGCTCGGCCAGCTCGTGGTGGCCGGAGACGAAGTCCGCGTGCAGATGCGTCTCCAGAATGTGTTCAATCTTCCATCCGCGTGCCGCGGCCGTCTCCAGATAAATCTCCACGTCGCGCTGCGGATCGATCACCGCCGCCACTCCTTCACTCGCCACCATATAGGACGCGTGCGCTAGGCAGCCCAGATAGAATCGCTCCATTTGTACCGGGTTCATGTCGGTTCCTCTTCCTCGGGTTCTGTGAAATGGGTTCTGTGAAATGGGTGTTGTGAAACGCGGCGAGCCGGGCCCGCAAAGGAGCCCGGCCACTACTCGTGATCTAGAGGGACATCCCCGCCAGACGAACCGCGGCCTCCGGCTGCTTCACCAGACGCAGGTAAGGCAGCACCGTGTTCCACCCTTCCGGATACTTCTTCATCGCGTCTTCGTTGGAGACGGACGGCACGATAATCACGTCATTGCCCGGCTTCCAATTCACCGGAGTCGCCACCGGATGCTTCGCCGTGAGTTGCATCGAATCCAGCACTCGTAGCACCTCGTCGAAGTTGCGGCCCGTCGTCATCGGATACATCAGCATCAGCTTGATCTTCTTGTCAGGCCCGATCATGAACACCGTGCGCACCGTGGCATTCGTGGCGGCCGTCCGGCCCGCGGACGTGTCTCCCGCATCCGCCGGCAGCATCCCGTACAACTTCGCGATGCTCAGATTGGAATCGCCGATCATCGGATACGTCACCTTGTGGCCCTGTGAGGCCTCGATCTCCACAGCCCACTTGCCGTGGTCCGACACCGGGTCCACGCTCAGCCCGGCAATCTTGCAGTTGCGCTTCTCGAATTCCCCCTGCAGCCCCGCCATGTACCCCAGCTCCGTCGTGCAAACCGGCGTAAAGTTCTTGGGATGCGAGAACAACACGCCCCAGGAATCGCCCAGCCATTCGTGGAAGCGGAGGGTCCCCAGGGTGGTTTCCGCTTGGAAGTCAGGTGCTATGTCATTGATTCGCAGTGTCATAAAGGTCTCCGTATTGGAAATTTCAGCGGCCACATTTGGTCTGCCGTCCGCTGTATGATCAGTTATACAGAACCGCTTGCGGAACCTCCATGGACGCGCTCTGAGTGTGGCCTGAGTTTTCGATGAGTGAATCTTCTCCATGAGCGAGCCCGCCACCATCCTCCGGTTTGATTCGTTCGAGCTCGATACCGGCGTCGCCGAGCTGAGACGCCACGGCGACCGCATCAAACTCCCCCCGCAGCCGTTCCGCGTCCTGGAGCTTCTGGTGCGCCGCAGCGGCGAGATCGTCAGCCGTGAGGAGATCCGGGAGCACGTCTGGTGCAACGACACCTTCGTCGACTTCGAGCAAGGCTTGAACTTCTGCATCCGCCAGATCCGCGAAGCCGTCGGCGACACCGCCACTGCACCCCATTTCATTGAAACGCTTCCCCGCCGTGGCTACCGTTTTCTGGTTCCCGTGGAACGGCACTCGGCCGTTGAGCCCAAGTCCGTCACCCGCCTGATCGTCCTGCCGTTCCGCATCCTCCGTCCGGAACCGGAGACCGATTTCCTCGCCTTCAGCCTGCCGGACGCCCTCACTACCTCGCTCTCAAGCCTCAAATCTCTGGTCGTCCGCTCCAGCCTGGCGGCCTCGCGATATTCCGCTGCCGCGCAGGACCTGAAAACCATCGCCGTCGAAGCCGACGTGGATCTCATCGTGACTGGAACCTTGCTCTCCGCCGGAGCCGAAATCCGCGTCACCGCGCAACTCACCGATGCCGCTAGCGGGACGCTGGTCTGCTCGCGATCCACCCAAACTTCCATCGGCAACGTGTTTCGCCTGCAGGACGAGCTCACCGAATGCATGGTGGACGCCCTGTCGCTTCCGCTCTCGGCCCGCGAACAGCGCATCCTCCGCCAGGATGTCCCCTCCGATCCAAAAGCCTACGAATATTACCTGCGAGGCAACCAGTTCAGTCACGATCCCAAGCAGTGGAGCGCAGCACGCGATCTCTACCTGCGCTGCGTGGAAGCCGATCCGTGCTACGCCCCCGCATGGGCCCGTCTGGGCCGAATCCATCACGTGATGGCAAAGTATCTTCCCACCGGAGCCCGCGAAGGACTGGAACGCGCCGAAGCCGCCTTCCGTCAGGCCTTGTCCCTGAACCCCGACTTGACCATCGCGCACAAATTCTACGCCCAGTTAGAAGTGGACCTCGGTCGCGCCAGTGACGCGGTGGCGCGCCTGCTGCCCCGAGTGCAGGAAGCTGCCGACTCCGAACTCTTCGCCGCCCTGGTGAGCCCCCTCCGTTATAGCGGCCTTCTCGAAGCCTCCGCCGCCGCTCACTCCCGCGCCGTCGCGCTTGAGCCGAAGATCCGCACCAGCGTCCCGCATACCTGGTTCCTGCAGCGCGACTATGCCCGCGTCGCCTCGAACAAGCTTGAGGACAATCCCTACATCGTGGCCGTCTCGCTGGCACAACTGGGCCGCCAGAAGGAAGCGCTACCCGTCCTGCACTCCCTCGAAGAGAAAGTGAAAACCCGCATGCGCGACTTCCTCACGGCCGCTCGCACGTTGCTGGAAGGCGACACCGTCGAAAGCATCGCAGCCGTAGGACGCCTGGTCGCTTCAGAGTTCAATGACCCCGAGGGACTCTTCTACCTCGCCCGCCACCTCGCGCACTTGAACGAGACCGGCTCCGCCCTTCACCTGCTGAACCGCGTAGTCGCCGGTGGATTCTTCTGCTACCCGGCCATGGCGGACGATCCCTGGCTCCAGTCCCTACGCGATGAGCCGCGGTTCACCAAGCTCCTCGCCCAAGCCGAGCGGGAATACGAGAAGGCTCACCGGACCTACGCCGAACTCGACGGCGACCGCATGCTGGGCATCCAAGTCCGCGCTGCCGCCGACTGAGCGGGACTTACTTTCGATTCAACTGCGCCACGCGCCACGCCGGCTGATCCTTCTCCGCCGGATCTTGCACGAACTCTTGCGACGTCTTCGCCGGATCGTAATCGCGCCACAGCCACGTCAGCGCCTCCGGCAATTCCGCCGCGCCCTGCCCGTTGTTGTGCTCCCCGACCCCAAACGAAAAGTGATAATCGTAGCCCTTGAACTTCAGCGCGTCCGCCATCCCGATGTTCGCCACGGGCCAGTTGCCAGCCCCATTATCCAGATCGTTGGAACCGTCCTGAAGCCACACCCGAAGATTGCGCTTCGCCTCGCGCCGCACCATCGTCGGATATTCCCCGCCGCCCTCCGGATGCTCTGCCGACCTCCGCAGCGCCGTATAGCTCCCGATCCAGCTCAGCACCCGCGAAAACTGGTCTGGCTGGCGGAACGCCGCGTTGAACCCCATGATCGCGCCCGAGCTCAGCCCCTGAATCGCGCGGCTGTAAGCATCCGGACGCATCTTCACGTTCTTGGCCACCACCGGAAAAATCTCATCCATCAGCCGGTGAAAGTAAGCGTCGCTCACCGTGTCGTACTCGATCGACCGCTGATTCCGATCTGGACCCGTCCCCGCTTGCACAAAAATACTCACCATCAGCGGGATTCTCTTCTGCGCCGTCAGATTGTCCAGCGTCTCCAGGATTCTCCACTGCCCGGGCCGCGCGCCTGTGAACTGCTGCCCATCGCCCCATACCTGCACCGGCAGAGGAGTCACGCCATCCCACTGCGCCGGCACGTAATACCAAAGGTTCGCCTTCACGTCGGGATAAATCTTGCTGGGCACTTCGATCGGACCCGTCAACCTGCCCTGCGGCACCCCCGGCTGCGCGTAGCTGTCGGGTCCGAACGCCGCCAGATTATTGCCTCCTCCGATCGGCTTCCCGTCGGCGATCCACGTGTACTTGTACGACGTCCCCGTGTTGAGGCGAGTTAGCACCACCCAAAGCGATCCCGCCTTAAACGCCGGGATCGGAGCCTCAGCATTGATTTGCAGCGCCGGACCCTTCTCCGCCGTCACCGCAAATACAAAATCGCCCCGCTCCCCCGCCGCCGCCGTGCCCTTTTGGATGTTGTCGGCGCCCAACGTATCGCGCACCGCCTGCTCCAATCCAGCCGAGCGCACGCGAGCCATCCGCAACAGCTCCTGCGTGGATACCTTCTGCGCGGAACAAACGCCCGCCAGCATTGCCCCCGCCATCGTGAGACTCAGTAGAGTTCGCATAAAGGGTTCGTCTCCAGAGCCGCGTTCGCAGCGCAGCCGAATCATTGTACCTCGCGACCTACTGCGCCGGCCTCACCACCGTCACATTGATCCACTGCTTCGCCGCAGGTTTCTTCGCCGATGCGTCCACCCCGTCATACGCCAGCATCTCCAGCGAGTAGTTTCCCGCCTCCAGACCCTCCGGAATGCGCAAGCTACCCGCCAGAAATGCCTGGTCCCCGATGTTTTCGATCTTCACCGGTACTGCGGGAACGTCGGCCACGGGTCCGCCTCCGCGATACAGCTTCATTTCCGTGGCGATGTTCTCCGGCATCGGAGGTTTTCCCACCGTCTTCAGTCCGAAAACCTCGCAAACATATTGGACCGTCGCCCCTGGTACGAATTCATTCCAACTAGGCCGGGCCGTGGCCCCTGCCAGATCTCCCTCCGGAACCGTCAACACCAGACTCGAAAACGACATCTTCGACTTGTTGAAATCCGGAATATCGAGGAACGCGTAAGTGGACCCCACCTCGCCCGAAGCCGCATCGCGTACCGCCGCCCGCACCTGATAAGGTCCCGGCCTCGAAAGTGGCACGTCCAGCGAGTATTGCAAACTGGACTTCGCCATCTCCGCCGCTTTCTGCTTCGAGACCGTCACCGTGAATCCCTTGTTCGCCGCCCCCGCCTGGGACCCGTCCTCGTTAAACACCGCCAGCGCGACGTCCAGCACTGTCTTCTTCTTCCCGCCGTCCACATCCGCGAAAACCAGATCCCGCCCGTCGATGTCCAGTACCGCTCGAACAATGGGATTGCGCTTCTTCTTCGGATTCGGTCGCGACGCCGCGAACCGAGGCTCCAGGTGGACCCGCACACCGTCCTGCGTGAACGCCGAAAACAATGTCTTCGTCAGAATCTCTTCCCGGCCCTTCGGTGCCGTCACAGCCGGCACATCGGGATCGGGAGCGCCCATCAGTCCGTTGCGGACCCGCACCGTCAACCCCGGTCGCAGCACCTTCACCTCGATCTTGTGCCGGACCGGCGGTTTCCCCGGGTCATCGTCGCTGACCGGCCTGTATCCCAGCAGATAATACCCGCTCAGGTCCTCGATCACTTCATTCAAGCCGGCAGTGAAATCGAAACCCACCGTACTCAGGATCCTTCGCCCTCCGGTCTTCTCCGCCATGAATCGCTCCGGATCCTGCGCCAAAGCTTCGCTAGGCGTCGCGCCCTCAATCACTACTCCCGCCGTGTCGAGCACATAGATCACGACCCCCGCGCGATTCGCCAGCGCGATCAGATTGTCCACCGGCCCCCGGTACCGCCCCACATACAGCAGCGCCTTCCGCCCCGGAAGATCCTGAAGACTCCGGATCGCCTCCGCCAGCACCGTCGGCGGGTCCGGGAAACATATGTGCTCCATCGTGCAGATGCGCGGAAGCCGTTCGGTCGCCGCATCCAGCTGCCGCTTATCGTTGGTGAATTGCTCGAAAATTCCTGCGGAGTCGCGGACCTGCACGTAATCGCCGTTCCCGATCGGCGTCGTCATGCGCAGCACGGAACGGATCGAAATCATATCTCCCGCCCCCACCTGCTCGTCGATAAACTTCCGCACGCGATTCATCGCCGCCACCGAAGTGTCTCCCGCGACAATCGAGATCATCCGGCGGATCTCCTGTTTCCGCAGATTCGCCACCGGCGAAGCGAGCACATCGTTGCCCGGAGTCTTTTGAAATCGAGGAGTGCCGCTATACCGCTCAAGGAGCGACGGCTTTTCCTTTAACGCCGCCAGCCGGGCCCCGCTCGGAGGCGGAGTCACTTCCACCCAGGAAAAATTCGTGATCGACTGGGGCTTGCCATCCTCCAGCAGCTGGAAATCCGTAGGCTGCAAGTCGGAAACATGATGACCCTTGGAGTCGGTCACAATCAGATCCACTTGGCGCAGATCCACGTTGACTCGAATTACCGCGTCCGCGCCCGCGTTTCCGCCCGGATCGATAGGTTGTGCCGAAACAACCTGCAGAAAAACAGAAAGTGCCCCTGCCAGCGTGAGAAGCTTCATGTAAAACCCCCAGAATTCTACTTGCTTAGTAGAATACACAATCCGCCGTAAACTTGGATCCCCCCAAACCGTGCCGCGACAGTCATGGAGCGGCCTGCTCACCGGCTCCGCCCATTGCCCGGCCAATCCCCCTGCCGGATGACGCCCGCCGCCGGTCTATACCGGTCTATCATGGATGAGAAGTTTCTCAAGGGGAGACAACAATGAAAAACGCAAGCGCACTAACCATGGCCCTGCTACTCGCGGCCGCCGCGCACGCTCAGGTGTCGCTAAACTCCGTCCGCGTCGGCGCGAAAGACACCGTCGCCTTGGCCAAGTTCTACGAAACCGCCTTCGGCATGCAGGAGACCAACCGGATCGATTCGCCCGGCGGCCCCGAGGTCTTCGTCAACTTCGGAGCCACCGCCGCCGAAGCGAAAGCCAATAAGAGCGAACCCGTCGTGCTCATGCACCGCGATTCCGATGACATCAAGGACGCCGTCCCTCACATCATTTTTAACGTGAAGGACATGGCTGCCACTGTCGCCAAGATCAAAGCCGCCGGAGGCTCCATGACCGCCGACCCGCGCCCCTTCGGCAATACCGGCATCGTCATCGGCATCGCCATCGATCCCGTCGGCAACCGCATCGAAATGATCCAGAGGCCCTAATCGACATGACCAAACTTTCGTCCGTTGTCCCCGCGCTGGCCCTCGCCGCGCTCTCCACCGTCTCCGCCCGAGCCGCTGATTGCGATCGTGCCTGCCTCAAAGGCATGATCACCAAATATGTCGACGCGATGGTCGCGCACGACCCCTCGCGCCTGCCCCTGGCCGCCAACGCCCGCTTCTCCGAAGATTCAAAGGACCTCAAACTCGGCGAAGGCCTCTGGAAGACCGCCATCAAGAAGGGCGATTTCCGCCAGGACTACATCGACCTCAAGAAGCAGATCGCCGCCTCGCACGTCGTGATTTTCGAGGACAACTCGCAAGTCCTCTACTCCCTCGTCCTCCGGGTCGCCGATCAAAAAATCACCGGTATCGAAACCCTGGTCGATCGCCTCACCGCGAACTCCAAATTCAAGCCCGACTCGCTCGAAAAGCCCCTGGGTGGCATGAGCCAGCCCGTGCCCGCCGGGAAGCGCATGCCGCGCGCCGACATGATCAAAGCCGCGCTGCGCTATCCCGAAGGACTCCGCATCGGCAACTTTACCGATGCCAAAACCCCCTTCGCCAAAGAAGCCTACCGCGTCGAGAACGGATCTTTCATCGCCGGAGAAGGTGGCCCTCGCCCCAACGCCCCCGGCATGTTCACTCAGAAGATCATGCTTCATCCCGACGTGAAGCCCAGCGTCGCCGCCGTCGACGAAGAGGAGGGCATCGTGCTCCTCTGGATGAACTTCGGCGACACCAACTCTTACGGTCCAGGCAACGCGCTCGTGACGTTTGAAGCCTTCAAGGTCTGGGGCGGGGAAATCCACGCCATCAACGCCTTCTTCCGCATCCTTCCGAAGGAAACCCAGCGAACCTGGCCCGCCGCGGACTAACTACTTCCTTTTCGGCTTAGCCGCAGCCACCGGAGCGGCCTCCACCAGTTCCAGGGCGGACCTCACGGAGCTCCGTACAGCCCTGGGCCGCAGGTCTTCGGGCGAGTCGAACCGGATGTGCCGCATCTTCTTCCCTGTGCCCTTTAACAGCCGGTGCGGATCCGGCATATCCGCGCCCAAATAGAATCCCAGGTTCACGTGGTTCGCATACGCCGCGAGGTAGCAGAACGCCCCGCGCTTGCGTCCCGGAATCTTGAAGACCACCACCTCGGCGTAAACCGAGTACAAAATCTCCTCCGCCTCCGGCGCTTCCGCCAACACCAGCTCGCGTACCGCGAGGGCCAGATGCGTCACTCCAGCGGAACAATCCGCAAGCAGATCCAATAATTGTCGGCTCGGTTCTCTCATCGTGCTTCCCACGAGTAAAGCAATTCGAGCCGCCTCTCCGCAACCGTCACCGCGCTACCATGGAACGAACCCATGAGCGACGTTATCTCCGATTATCAAAAGTGGAAGCAGCAGGGCGACGATCTCCGCGCCAAAGCCAAACAAGCCATGGAGACCCGTTACCGCGAACTCCTGACCGAAGCCGCCCGCATCGCCGACGAATACCGCGGCGACTTTGGCTCCTCCCTCAAGCTCCCGCCCTCTGTCGCGGTCTTCCGCTACAAAGCGCACGCAAAATCGAAAGCCAAGAAAACCACGAAACAGAAAACTCAGAGCCAGCCCGACACTCCCGCCGAGAAGCCGAGTCCGCAACTGGCCGCCATTCAGAAGCGTCTCGCCGCCGCCAAGAGCAAACTCGAAGCCGCCCGCGCCGCCGGCAAACCCACCCGCCCTCTCGAAGACAAAATCTACGAGATTGAGGATGAGCTTCGCCTCGCCAATCATCCCAACTGAGCCGCCTCGAATCTAATGGAACTCCCGCTCCGTGCCGAAGTTCTTAGGTAGATGCATCGAAGAGTTGAAGAGCGTTTCCAGGTCCGGTCGACCGCGAAATTCATCCACACTGGCGATCCGGAAAGAGAACTACCCGCTTCTATCCTTGATATTTCGGCGTCGGGACTACTTCTCTTAGTGCGGGACGCCCTGCCGCTGGGCACGCAGATCGTCGTCGTGACGGAGCATCACTTGATCCTCGCGGAAGTTCGCAACTCCGATGCCAGAGGAACTGGATTCGCCGTCGGCACCCGGCGACTCAAAACCTGGGAAATCGCCGAGCTCTCTCCGGACTTCACCTTGCTCCGGAACATGCAGTTGCTGCTCGCAAGTGATCGTCCTGGTGTGGCGGTCGAGGAAGTCCCCTTAGAGCCCGCGCTATCCGAGCCCATGCAAGCCGAGCTCATCCAATCCGAGCCGCCGCAATCAGAGCCAGTCCGCCATCGGGAACCCGCCTCACCCGAACCCCTGCAAGCGTTCCTGCGGCCCGCGGCCCCGCTGCTCCCGAAGCCTCCCGCACCCACAGCGCGGCAGTTTTCATCCATTGGCCTGAGTGCATCTCTAGCCAACCGCTGAAGAGGCCGATCGCCTGAAGGGTCGCTGAAGCAGCCAGCCTCTGAACGACGCCGATCGCGAAAGAAGCCCGCCTGCTGAAAGACGCGGCCCGCTGAAGAAGCCGGACCGCCGAAGAATCCCTCTCCCGTTCTACGCGGCCGCCAGGGGACGGCTCGCCTCCGCCCGCGGAATGAAGTAATCCAGAGCCAGTTCCGGCCTAGCATCCAGAGCCCGGACCCAGCACTCCCGAGCTTCCTCCGTTTGCCCCAACTGTTCCAGCACGTGTCCCAGGTTAACCAGGGCCTCCGGAAAACTCGCCTGCATCTGAATCGCGGTGCGATAGAACTCCGCTGCCGCCGGCAGCTCGCGAAGCTGTGTCGCCAGCACGCCGCTGTTATACAGAACCTCCGCCGTCGCGTTCCCGCTTTCGATCAGACGCCGGTGATACCGCAGAGCCTTCTCCGGCTGGTTCAGCTTCAAGGAAGTTTCCGCCAGCCCCTTCAGCGCTTCCAGTGACCCCGGTTGACGCTGCAACAAGCGCTCCAGAACCTGCTCCGCCTCGCCATACTGGGCCAGCCGCCAATGCGCCAGGCTCAAGTTGATCTCGGCTTCCGGCCAGTCGGCGCGCTTATTCAGACACGCGCGGAAAGCCTCCGCGCTTCCCGCGGCATTGCCCTGTTCCAATTGCAGATATCCCAGCCGGAACCAAGCCTGCTCCAACTCCGGATTCTTCGCCACCAACTGCTTGTACAAGGACTCCGCTTCCGTGAAGTTCTTCTGCCGCTCCGCCGTCCATGCAATGTGGAACTTCAAATCGTCCCGCTCCGGAGCCAACTGGCTCGCCCGGTCGAACGCCGCCTTTGCCTCCGCCAGATTGCCCAGCTCCTGGTAAGCGATCCCCAAATTAATGTGCGCGGCCAGCGCGTCCGGACGCAGCTCCGCCGCTCTGCGCGATGCCTCCACTGACTCCTGCAGCCGCCCCAGCTTCTGGTAAGCCACCCCCAGGTTGTACCAGGGATCGAAAGAATGCGGCTCGACCTCCGACAACCGAGCCGTATGCTGTGCCGCCACGTCAAATTTCTGAAGCGCAAAAGCCGCTGCGGCCAGACCCTCCAGCGCCACCGTCGAATTCGGATGAATTTCCAGCAGCCGCTCCGCGTGGCTCTGCGCCTTCGCATAATCCTTGCGCTGCAAATCGATGCTGAGCAGATTCACCAGCGAATCTTCCGCCCCCGGATTCCGCGCCAGAATCCTTTCATAGATCGAAGCCGCGTCGTCGAACTCCCATCCCAGCTGGAGCGCCACCGCCTGTCCGAACAGCGCCGCCTCCAACTCCGGAGCCACGGCCAGCGCGGAAGCAAACGCCTCCGACGCCTCCGCATGCCGGTTCAAGTGCAGCAGGCAGGTCCCCGCCGCCAGTTGCGCTTCCAGATGCTTCGGATGCAGCGCCAGCGTCCGCCGGAAACGCTCCAGTGCTTCCATGTAGCGGCTCAAGTGATGTTGGCACAGTCCCAGCACGAAACTCGCTTCGGCCTGGTCCGGAGCCAGCTCGCAATACGTGGCGTACGCCGCCGCTGCTTCCTCGTAACGTTTCAGTTCGAAGAGGATGTGGCCCCGCGCCGATTGCACCTGCAAGGGGTCGCCCCCGCCGTCCTGCGCCGCGTCCAGCGCCTTGAGCGCGCCTTCGCGATCGTTCTTCAGATGCAGCGATACCGCCGTCGCCAGATGGCGCACGGGAGCGTCGGACAACGGTGCCTTGGGACTCTGGAGCATTTGGATCTGGGGCGCTTCTACTTCTTCGGGACTCGCCGTAGTTAGTTTCATGGTCGCGTGATCTTCCGTGGCTGGACAGTCTGGAACCCGTCCTGATTCGGTACTAAGGTAGTGATCGGCGGACTAGGGACTTTCTTTATAGCGTCTAAAACTTCCCTTCGCCCCATCGTGGAGCTTGCGCATCCACCGGCAGAAATACCGGCATTCGGCGCTCCCAGGATGCCAATCCCAGGCCGCTCAGGAAGCCCGCCGGACTCGGTATCACCAGCAGAGACGAAGGGTGCAGCCGCTTAAGATCCAGCGCGGCGATCGAGCTCCCCTCACCCGGCCTGGAGGCCCTCCAAAAACCGGCAAGGAATACCGTCGAATCCCACCGCAGCTCGCCCGCAAAACGCGGCGTCCACTCCTCTGCGACGGCCCACCCTTGCGACTCCCGAACCCTCCGCGTCCCCCCAGCGTGGGAGCCCATGCTTATGCCCACGCCCGGAACGCTAGAACCCTGGATACTGTTCGCGCCTTCCGAGGCTGGTTCCCAGATCCCCGGTGCTTCGAATCCGGCGGAGAGCGTCACCGGGGGTGCGTCCGCGCTCGCCGGCAAATGACTCCGCCACCGCAGACGCATCTGCCCCAACGTCCCGGGATCGTAAGCGGCGTCCGCGGAAGCAAGAACGCCTTGGATTCCATCCCGCGTCCCCAGCATCGGATGAAACACGGCCAGTGTCGTCGCGGCGATTCTCGCCTGCCGCGATCCTCTCGCCGGCCGGACCGTTTCGAGCGGCCGCACCGCCTCGTCACGCGGGCCGTTTGCTTCGATCGACACCGCCTCTGAGTGTGGAAAACACCCGGCCGCGGCAACGTCCGCTCGGATCTGCCGCACCTCCAGTCTCGAAACCGCCGAAACGGGAGACTCCACGGCAAATCCTTCCTGCACCGGAATTCCGGCCTGCGCGGCTGTCCAGTCTTGCGTAAGAATCGCTCCCGGCAATCCCTGCGTCAGCCCACTCTCCTGCAACACCCAAGGCAGCGTGTCCGGCAGCCGAGTCCGCCGGCCCGTAAACTGAGTGCCGCCAAGCTGGACATTCGGGTTGTCCACAAAGTGTGCCAGCGCCATCGAACTCGGGTGAAATTCCTCGAGAACCTCCAGCCCCGGACGCCCTTCCCAAACCGGCAGCGCTGTTCCTCGAACCTGCCGACAGCCAATCCGCGCCGCCCCGACCGAGACCGCCCGGGGCGATTCCGGCGCAACCTCCGCCAGCCTCCACGACGCTTCCACGCCCCCCGCCGCAGTCCCAAGCGTAAGCGCGGGGAACCCCGGACGCCCTTCCCAAACCGGCAGCGCTGTTCCTCGAACCTGCTGACCGCCCATCCGTGCCGCCCCAACCGCGACCGGCCCCGGCCCTTCCGGCGCAACCTCCGCCAGACTCCACGACGCTCCCACTCCGCACGCCGCAGCCCCAAGCGTAAGCGCGGGGAACCCCGGGCGCCCTTGCCAAACCGGCAGCCGTGTTCCTCGAACCTGTTGACCGGCAATCCATGCCGCCCCAATCGCGATCGCCCCCGGCCCTTCCGGCGCAACCTCCGCCAGACTCCACGACGCTTCCACGCCCCACGCCGCGGCCCCAAGCGTGAGCGCGGGGAACCCGGGACGCGGCTCCCAAACCGGCAGCTCTGTTCCTCGAACCCGCTGTCGGCCGAGCGACTCTCCCATAAACCCGCCGGCCGCAGGCGAGGAACCCGCAGAAGAGTAACCCAAGGAGACACTCACCCCCGCCCACCGTTCCGCCGCGCCGCGAACCGGCAAAGTCAGAACCTTGGCGGTACCGCTTTCCAGCTCCAACCCCGCCGTATCAGCGAAGCCGAACACCGGATGAGCCCCAGCCCACACCGGCATCCGCATCTCATTCGAGGCAATATCCGCCTCCCGCTCCGGAGCCAACTCAGCCGCCTGGCACGGCACCAAACTCCGCTCCATTCCCAGGTAGCCAAAGCTCGCGGCCGGACGCCCCTCCGGCGACCTCGCGTCCCCTGCCACGCGCAGGGCGGGGAACGACAGCTCCCCCGATCCGGTCGGCAGTTCTCTCGCCTGCATCCGGCCCATCTCGACCCGGCTTGCCCCCATTGCCGATCCCGCGGACGCCCGAGGCCGGAACGCCAAAAGCTCCGCCGAGCCGAGCGTTTCACCCAGCCCTACCCGTTCCACGGGAAGTTCGACGAAGGCTTGGCCCGGAATCGGCTCCGCCCGATCCTCGCTCGCCACAGAACTCAGCGAAAACGGCTCCGACGCCTGCCGCAGCGGACCACCACCGCGTAACTCCGCCGACATCGCCGGCTGAAACTGCGGATGAACCAGCCCCGTAACCGCATCGAGCGGCAGTGGCGACCAATGCCGAGCCGCCGTCTGGTCCACCGGGTGAATCGCTTCCCAAATGTGTCCGGCAAAAGAAGGACTCTCCCCGGAAGCCTCTGCCCGAACGTCCTCCCGAACCCGCTCCCAAACCTCCGGAACCGTCTCCCTGGGGACGGGCCTTTCCGGAGCCGCGGGCGCGAATTCCTCCGGAATGGCAGCCTTGGCCGCTTCCGGCGCCTTGGTTTCCTCGGGCTCCGCAGCTTGTTGCGGGGCCGCAGTTTCCTCCGGCTCCGCGGGCCGCAGCCGCAGCGGCGCCTTCGTCATGCCCGAGGCGGACATCGCCGGATCAGTCAGCCGGGCCACCGCCAGCGCCGACTGCTCTCGCAGGTACTCTTCCTCATGCTCCTCAGAGCAAAAGAGTTCGCCTGCCAGCCGCTTCAGAACCGGTAGTTTCTTATGACAATGCCAACAGGAGGTCTCCACCTGAATTCACCTGCCTGATCATCGGCAGTTCGGCGGTAGGGGAACAGGCCCACGATCTTCCAGCCGGCGGCGTGCCTCCAGTGGCGTCTATCGCGGCGTCAACACCCGCAGCGACGCGATCTTCCAGCTCTCCCCTTCTTTCTTCATCACCAGCAAGAGGGGAAGGGAAGTCGAGCTCGTCTCGTCGCGATACGTCCACGTTCCGTCGGCGATCGCCACGTCGGGCGTGATAAACCGGATCTCGCCCGCGCTAATCCGGGGGTTGGTCGTCTCCGTTCCCACAAGCGTCGGCAGGCCGGGAAAATTCACCGTCGCTTCTCCCCAGGGCTCACGCGAGATGGTCACCGCGATCGGACCGGGCTCGGGTGGGTATACCGAATCGAGCTGCAGCCCCATGATCTGCGAGGTCCGCGTCTTCACCTCCGGCAGCCGGTCGAGTTCCGAAGTCGCATCGCCGGTAAAGATGTCGCCCATGGGCACACGGTTCAACTGCGTGATCACGCGCCCGATCACCACACGTTCGGAAGCTTCATCCGCCGCCGCCACGGCAGCGAATAGCAGAGCAACGCCCAGCATCACCTTCCAACCAGCAGAACGTCGCGCCATAACCGAGCCCTCCTGTCTCTATACTAACGGCCCAGCCCCCTGAAGGGTTTCAGCAAATCCTCCGCCAATCCACGCAAAACCGACCGGCGCAAAACCTTGACTTCCCTAAGGTTGATCCGATATGATCACGCTGCTGCATGCAGAGCTCTCCTGCCGCCGCCACTCCCGAACCAAGAATCAGTAAGGAGGCCCAAGCCATGAAGAAACGATCCCGACGCTTTGCTCTGAGAAGTCTTGTTCTGACCGGTCTCGCTCTGACGGCTGCTTCCCTCGCCTTCAGTCAGGACAAGCCCCACCTCCAGAGCCTCTCTCATGCGATCCACGCCGTCGACGATCTCGATACGACGCTCGCCTTCTACCGCGACGTCCTCGGGCTCCCCGGCACGGGTTCGGATTTCGCCAACCCCGCCGTGCCCCTGCTGACCAACGCTCCCGGCGTCACCCTCCGGCTCTCCATGCTGTCTCTCCCCGGCCGCATGCGCTTCGAGCTGACCCATTTCAAGGGCCTCGAACGCAAGCCCGCGCGCGCGCAGTACACCGACCCCGGAGCCGGCAGCATCGTCTTCTACGTGCGCGACATTGACGCCATCGTCGCGGCCGCGAAGAAAGCCAACGCCCCCATCGTCACCACCGGAGGCGCGCCCGTCGAAATCACAACCGCCAAAGGCAAAACCCGCTCGATCCTCCTCCGCGACCCCGACGGCTTCTTCGTCCAGTTGGTCCAGGAGGCCCCCGCCGCCGGAGCTCCCCCCGCCACCGCAAGCGACGCCAACGTCCATCGCGTTTCCCTCGCCTACACCATGGAAAGCGCCGAAGCAACCGCGAAGTTCTACACCGGACAATTCGGCGTCGCCCTCAGTGCCCCCACGGCCTTTTCCAAGGACCCCACCATGCTCAAACTCTACGGAGCGCCCGCGGGAGCCGAGTTCCGTAAGATCTCCGGCACCCTTCCCGGTCCCCCGGCCGACATCGAGTTCACCGAGTTCCGCGGAGTCCCCCGCACCAAATTCCACATGCGCGTCCGCGACCCCGGCGCGCCCGCCCTCTGCCTGCAGGTCAACGATGAAACCGCCATGGTGGCGCAGTTGAAAGCCGCGGGTACCAATATCATCTCCACCAACGGCGAGATCGTCGACTTCGGCGGCGGCACCCACACCATCTTCGTCGAAGACCCCAACGGCATGAACCTAGAAGTCTTCGAGCGCCCCGCCCCGCAGGGCAAAGGCCAAGGCAAGGGACAAGCCAAGTAAGAGCTCCCCCCAAAGCCCCTCCAACTTTTCTGTTGATTCCCTGTGGAAATGATGTTCGCAATTCGTAATCGTTCTTGATTCCAAATCTGCATCAGCTAGACTGAGACTTCGGAATCTTGCACGATTTCGAAGCCAAGGAAGCCCGTTGGGACTCCTCCTAGCGGAAGCTGTATTCCTTCACGCACCCCTCAGACCCCGCCCGTCAGAACTATCCGCCGCCTAAGTCTTTCTCCCGGCACTAAAACCCTATGATCACCCGACGACGCGACCGGAGCGTCATCTTCCGGCTCAACGACGACGAATACGATAGCCTGGTGGCCGCCGCCTCCACCAGCCACCTGCGCAGCGTGTCGGAGTTCATCCGCACCGCCGTGATGAACGCCATCGACACCGGCATCCCCGAAAAATCCGCTCCCGGCCTCCACGCCCTCGAACGCCGCATCCGAGGCCTGGAAGAAACGCTCTACCGCGCGGAGAACTCCAAATGAAACTCGCCCTCCTGATCGCCGCCGCGCTGCTTCCACTGGCAGCCCAGCAGCCGAGGCAATCCCTCATGGTCGAAGCCGGCCGCGAGAATCTGCCCGCGCAAAAACTCGGCGTCGACGACCTCGTCGCCGTCTCCGTCTACGATGCCCCCGAGTTCACCCGCACCGTCGTCGTCGAGCCCGACGGCACCGTCCATCTCCCCATCCTCAAGCAAGGCGTGAAAGCCGAGGGCCGCCTGCCCCGCGAACTCGAAGCCGCCCTCGCCGACGCGCTCAAAACCGAGCAAATCCTCGTCGATCCCGTCGTCAAAGTCACTGTCGCTGAATACCACAGCCGCCCCATTTCCGTCATGGGAGCCGTCAAGAAGCCCGTCACCTTCCAAGGCGTCGGCTCCATCACACTACTTGACGCCCTCGCCCGAGCCGAAGGGTTGAGCGATCTCGCCGGCACCGAAGTCCTGCTCACCCGTGGCGACTCCACCGAGCGAATCCCCGTCAAGACCCTCATCAACGACGCCGACCCCTCCGTCAACGTCATGCTCCACGGCGGCGAACAAATCCGCGTCCCCGAAGCCGGCAAAATCTACGTCGTCGGCAACGTCAAAAAATCCGGAGCCTTCCTCGTCCGCGATGGCAGCGAAAACTCCGTCTTCAAACTAGTCGCCCTCGCCGAAGGCCTCTCGCAGTACGCTTACAAAGAAGCGTTCATCTACCGCCGCGACTCCGACGGCAACCGCCAGGAAATCCTCGTCGAGCTCGCGAAAATCTTGGAACGCAAATCCCCCGACGTCCCTCTCCAAGTGGACGATCTGCTCTACATCCCCGACAGCAAAGGCAAGCGCCTCGCGAACAGCGTCCTCGACCGCATGGCCGGCTTCGGCTCCTCCACCGCGTCGGGCTTAATAGTATGGCGCTAGCCCGCGCAACCGCACAGTATCTTCCGACTCACGACCACCAGCAAATCCGACCCACGACCACCAACCGACCCACGACCACCAACCCGACCCACGACCACCAAACCGAGCCGCGACAGTAATGGAGCGGCCTTCCCCATGCCCCCCACACCACCGTCCGATCCAACCCCCGCCCCTCAGGACAGGGATCTAAACCACACCCCATGAAAGCAGAACAAAATCTCCCCATGGTGGCCCCCGCGCCCCCCATCCTCGACGCCGACTTCGAAACGCAGCCCGCGCACGTCCCGCTCGCCCACTACCTCTGGATCCTCCGCCGCCACGCCTGGAAGATCGGAGCCTTCGTCGTCGCCGCCTCCATCGCCACGCTCATCGTCTCTCTGCGCCTCACCCCCATCTACGAATCCACCACCACCGTCGACATCGACCGTCAAATGCCCACCGGCGTCCTCGGCCAGGAAGCCCTGCAAAACGTCACCAATGACGCCGACCAATTCCTCGCCACCCAAGTCCGCCTCATCCAGTCCGACTCCGTCCTGCGCCCCGTCGTCGATCGCTTCCACCTCCGCGACGTTGAAAAGGACGCCCTCGAAGAAGCCATCGACAAATCTCCCACCAGCCTCGAAGCCCCCGTCATCCTCAAAAATCTCAAGGTCAGCCGCCCCCCCAACACCTACATCCTGCTGATCAGCTACCGCTCTCCCAACCGCCAGCTCGCCTCCGACGTCGCCAACGCCATCGCCGATTCCTACCGTCTTCATACCTACCGTATCCGCTACAAAGCCAGCGCCGGACTCGGCGAGTTCATGGAAAAGCAACTCGAGGAACTCCGCGCGCAAATGGAGCGTTCCAGCTCCGCCCTCGCCGCCTTCGAGCGCGACCTGAGCGTCATCAACCCCGAAGAGAAAACCAACATCGTCTCCGCCCACCTTCTCCAACTCAATGAGGAGTACACCAAAGCCCAGGCCGACCGCGTCAAAAAAGAAGCCGCCTACAACTCCGTCAAGGACGGCAACATCGACGCCGCGCAAGCCTC
This sequence comes from Bryobacteraceae bacterium, assembly GCA_036498815.1. Taxonomy (GTDB): domain Bacteria; phylum Acidobacteriota; class Terriglobia; order Bryobacterales; family Bryobacteraceae; genus Palsa-187. The sequence continues at coordinate 178,234 of DASYET010000042.1, forward strand.
CAGCCAGGGCGAAGCCCTCAAGAAGCTCACCGAGGATCTCAACGAAGCCCAGGAAAAATTCGCCGAAGTGAAGAATCACTACGGCATCAATCACCCCGAATATCCCAAGGCTCAAACCCGCGTCACGGCCCTCCAACAACAAATCGCCGCCACCACCAACAGCATCCGCCAGCGCGTCGAAGTCGAGTTCCGCCAGGCCGTCGATCGCGAAGGTCAGCTCTCCGCCGCCGTCGCCCAGACCAAAGACGAGTTCGACCGCCTCAACGCCCGCAGCTTCCAATACCAAACCCTCAAAGAGGAAGCCGATGGCGACAAGAAACTCTACGAAGAGCTCGTCCGCAAAATCAAGGAAGCCGGCATCAACGCCAATTTCGAAAACAGCTCCATCCGCGTCGCCGACGAAGCCCGCCCCGGACTCAAGCCCGTCTTTCCGCGCACCTGGCTGATGGTCTCGCTCGCCTTCCTTTTCGCAATTTTCTTCGGTGTCGGAGCCGCCGTCCTCAGCGATGTCCTCGACAACACCGTCCGCGATCCCGATCAAGTCTTCCGCCTCATGAAGGTCGACGTCATCGGCTCGCTCCCCGCCGTCAAGGACTGGCGCCGCCGCCTCAGCCCCATCCCCTCGCTCGGAGTCCTCGAAGCTGCCCTAGGCGCCAACGGCGGCGGAAATGGCAATCCCAACGGCAACGGCAACGGTAAGGCCCACGGCAACGGCCACAAGAATGGACGCAGTTCAAAAAATGGCCACGGCCACAAGCCCGTCCTCCCCCAACCCGGCGGAGCCCTCATCCGCTCGGGCGAAGCCAACGATCAAGCCCTCTCCAATTACGAAGAGGCCATCCGCACCCTCCGCAATTCCATCCTTCTCACCGATTTCGACCGCCAGCTCCGCAGCGTGCTCCTCACCAGCGCCTCGCCCTCCGAAGGAAAATCCACCGTCGCCGCCCACCTCGCCGCCACCCACGCCAGCCAGCACAAACGCACCCTGCTGATCGATGGCGACCTCCGCCGCCCCAGCGTGCACCGCCTCTATCAGGTCCCCAACAGCGTCGGACTCTCCAACGTCCTGCTCCAGCAGATCTCCTGGCGCGACGCCGTGATCCGCATGGATGAACCCGCGAACCTCGATATCCTCCCTGCCGGTCCCTCCACCCGCCGAGCCTCCGACCTCATCGGCATGGGCCTCGCCGAGCTCATCGAGGAGGCCTCGCGCGAATACGACCTCATCGTCCTCGACGCCCCCCCGCTCCTCGGTTTCGCCGAGCCTCTCCAAATGGCGACCGTCGTCGACGGCGTCGTCGTCGTCGCCCGAGCCGGCGACACCAGCCGCAAAGCCCTCAGCTCCGTCGTCACCACCCTCGGCCGCCTCCGAGCCAACCTCGTCGGCGTAGTCCTGAATGAAGTCCACCGCGAGGTCAGCGCTGGGTATTACTACTACTACGGTCACTACAGCAAATACTACGGCCGGCCCAAGGATGGCTGAGTTGAATTCCCGACTGAGTTCAAGGCCAGCCACGCGTGGAAATGGCTAAAGCCGATCGCCTCGCTATCAATTCCAGCTACTTCGACGGCCTGTCTGCACACCAATTTGCCTCAGGCAGTCCGCACATGGCTCACGCCTCGCTTCGGGCACTCTGGCGCCAACTGGTACGATCCGTTTACAGTGCCGCTGCCGATAACATCAATGTTCCGAAGGTGCTTGATCTCGGGGCAGGGGATGGATTCGCCAGCCTCGCCTTTTTGGAGCAAGGTGCATCGGTCACAGCTGTGGATTCTTCTGTCGAACCCCTTCGCCGCCTCTGGCAGTATGGGGCCGGCTCGAATCGCCTGACAATTCGTGAGCAATCCGTCGAAGACTATTTGCAAGAAAATCACGGCAAGTTCGATATCGCGGTGGCCAGCTCACTCCTGCACCACGTACCTGACTACCTTGCTGTTGTTTCTAAGATGGCGGCCTTGACGGAACAGCGCGGTCAGATTCTCCTGTTTCAGGATCCCCTTCGTTACGACACGCAGGGCTACTTCACGCGAGGGTTCGCATTCATCAGCTACTTCTTCTGGCGAATGCTGCAGCCGGATTTAGGCGGCGGAATAAGACGCAGACTGCGTCGCATGCGCGGCGTCTATCTGGACGATTGCCCACAGGACCAAGTCGAATACCACGTGGTGAGAAATGGAGTCGATCAAGACGCAATCGTGAATCTTCTGCGAGCCAGAGGATTCGAGGTGAAGATTATCCAATACTGGAGTCAACAGAGCGGCCTTTTTCAGGCACTGGGAACCCGCCTGGGACTGACGAATTCGTTTGCGATTCATGCCACCCTAAGGGACGGCTAGGTGGTCACGGGAAGGCGGAATGGGTAGCCGCCAACAACACGTGGCGGGGACGGTTCCCGTTATCGAGGATCTCACTGCGAAGTGCGACGACGTAGCAAGCGCACGGCGGCAACTCTCGTTTACGTGGGTTCGTCGGGCAGCCTGGAGCGTGCTGGACCAAGCTAGTCTCTCTGGCGGGGGCCTGTTGATCGGTGTAGCCTTTGCCCGATGGATGCCTCCGGCGAGGTACGGCGAATACACCATAGCGTACTCGTGCTTAATGCTTCTGACGGCCGTTCACAGTGCGGTACTGGTTGAGCCGGTGAACGTAATTGGCGCGAAAGAGTTCGGCTCAAATCGAGTCGGCTACCTCCGTTCGGCAGAACTGCTGCACTGCCTATCTTGGCTTGTTTTCGCTGGGATCGGCCTCGCCGTAATTGCAGTGCTCAAGTCACTAAATGTGGGCGGAACTGCTGCGATTGCAACCATGATGGTGGCCTCGCTACCTATCCTTCTAGCATCCGTCTGGCGTCGCGGGTGCTATATGGGGGACGATCAGCGCCGTGCCGTCCTCGGGAGTATCGGATACCTAGCCGTCGTAACTGTGGGTGTTTTCTTCGCGCACAGGATAGACTCCACCTCTGCCGGCGGTCCTTTCGTGGTCATGTCAGTAGCAAGTCTAGCTACGCTTGCACTGACGCGGTACAAGGCATCCGCCGACGACGAACGAATAGCTCTTCGCTCAGTCGCGGAACGGCACTGGCAGTACGGCCGATGGGTAGCTGTCTCGGGAGCATTAGTTTGGCTGGCGGAGATGGCGTATCCAGTTCTGATCGGGATAAACCTGGGATCAGAGCAGGCAGGCGCCTTCCGGGCAACTGAACTGCTAATGATGCCCCTGTATCAAGGACTAATTGCCCTAACCCTCCCGATCCAGCCGTGGCTCTCCCGTCGCGTTGCGGCTACTGGGGCGCTATCTTTGCGTCCCTTTGTCTGGACAGCGGGGCTATGTATCACGGTCGTTTCGACATCGTACGCCGCCCTGCTAGCCCGCGCGGGCCAAACATTAGTGGGGAAGCTCTATCCTGCCGGGCTTGCAGCAGCCGTCATTGCAACGGTCCTGCCGCTAGGCGCATGGTTAGTCTTGCGATGCGTTCACGACGTCGTATTGATTCCTTGCCTAAGAGCCATGGAGAGGACGCGAGTTATTTTTCTGGCCTCATTAGTCGGAGCAATGATTACCATCTGCTTTGGAACAGTGGTTGTATCGAGGTGGGGACTAGCCGGAGCTGCGACCGCTCGGGCGTCGGGGACGCTCGTCCAACTCGGCGTGCTCTATGCTGGCTACCGTTGGACTCCAAGAGAAACTCCCTGATGCTTTTCCTGATAGCTGTTCCTCTTTGGTTATTTGGCGTGATCTTTCCTCCGACAGTTGAGTCGGAGAGCTTGGTTCTCGTCCAGTTCGCCGCGTTCGCATGGTTTCCGATCGCCGCAGTATTCTCTTCACGAGGCAGGTTTCTCTTTGGCCCGGCTTTTCGAGAGCAGCCTTGGACCGTGGCATTGGCGGGAGCGAGCATCGTCGCGATTACAGCCAGTGCAGCCCTCTCGGAGGACCCAACGCTTTCGTTGGGGTTCGTTGCCACAGTGGCGATTGGGCTCGTCTGTTGCGCCGGTGTCTGGGAGATGGGAAGAGAAAAAATCGCGACGAGTTTGTGGGTTTACTCAGTGTTGGGAACTGCGTTAATTGGGTACGTTTACTGGGTCGGTGCCCGCGTGCAAGGCCGCCTTACAATCGGAGATGCTCACCCGAACTATCTCGGCTTAATTTCTTTTGGATTCTTGATGTGCGCTCCGGCTCTGCCGAAGCGTGGCATCGCTGCCATATTGATCGCGGCAAATCTGTACATCATCGTGGAGACGCAGTCACGCAGTGCGCTTGCGGCGTCAATTCTTGGGCTATTTGTATTCGCTTCATTGAAGGCGAAGCAAATGAAAAAGGGGAGAGCGGCTTTCACTCTGGCGTGCGTAGCGCTCTTGAGCACCGTGCTCTTGCTGGTCTACTACGACACCATTGAAACGTGGGTTTCTTCGCTATTCTTCTTGAATGACCGATACCGGGGGCTGGGAACCGGCTTCACCGGGCGCATAGACGCATGGCAGGAGGCCCTCGACCTCTTTCAGCAGAATCCTCTATTCGGCGTGGGCTTCCGAATGCACGAACGATACATGACAACACTGTCTTCGGCGCACAACGGCTATCTGTCGCTGCTCGCGGAGGTCGGGATCTTCGGCACGATACCGCTGATTGGTTTGGCTATCCTCGGTGGCTACAGATTGTTCCGGAGAGCCTGGAGTGGCGATGAGATGGCTATCATGGGGTTCGCTTTCTTTGCGGGTTACGCCCTCCTCGTCGTTTTCGAGAGGCTTTTCTTGAACATGGGGAATCCCACGTCGATCCTCGCGTGGATATTTCTCATGATCGGTGCGCCCAGGAGCGCGGCCGCACGGACACCCCTTCAGTCTGTCGCTAAAGTTCAGGGACGTTACGAGAATGCGCAGGCGTTGAGAGGCGCGTTTTAGCAAAGCGAATCTCATGAAGATTCTCCACATCCTGAACAGTATTGACCCAAAGCACGGAGGCACCGTTGAAGCAACCAAGCAAATGGCGCTGGCTATGGGCACCCATGGCGTGGATTCCGACGTTCTGACCCTGGTATCACCTGAGCCCGGATGGGACCTAAACTGGCCGGTTCAGGTGAAAGCTCTCGGTGGGACTGTTTCTCGCTATGGCTTCACTCGCGCGATGGTTCCGTGGTTACGTAAGAATCACTCCCAGTATGGAGCGGTCATAGTTCACGGCGTGTGGCGATATCCAAGTTGGGGAACTCAGCGAGCCCTTGACGGCACGGGCACTCCCTACTTCCTATTCACTCACGGCATGCTCGATCCATGGTTTGAGAAGGCTTATCCCAGGAAACACCTTAAGAAGGCCATTTGGTGGCGCATGCGTGAGCACCGCGTTCTGCGGGATGCACGCGCGGTTCTTTTCACAAGTCAAGCAGAGATGGAGTTGTCTCCCAAGTCGTTTCGTCCTTATAAGTGCAACGGTGTGGTGACAGGACTCGGTATGGGAGAACCTCCTGCCCAGACACCAAATCAATTGGCAGCCTTTTACAGCAGATTCCCCCACCTTCGGAGTACGCGCAACCTTCTCTTTCTAGGCCGGATTCATAAAAAGAAGGGTTGCGATCTCCTTATCCGCGCGTTTGGCGAGGTTGGGTCCCGAGATCCGGCCCTGCATCTTGTAATCGCGGGAGACGACGAGGAAGGGAAGAGACCGGACATGGAGAAGATGGCCGCTTCTCTTGGAATGGCGAACCGGATCACTTGGGCTGGCCATCTTGAAGGCGACGCGAAATGGGGTGCCTTCAGGGCTGCCGAAGTGTTCGTCCTTCCATCGCATAGTGAGAACTATGGGATTGCGCTTGTGGAGGCCTTGGCCTGTGGCGTTCCGGTCCTCACGACGGACAAAGTGAATATTTGGCAGGACGTCGCGGACTGTGGCGCAGGGCTGGTGGACGAAGATACGCTGGAAGGAACGTTACGGCTCCTTGGGAACTGGCTCGCACTTACAACAGAAGATCAAGAAGGCATGCGCTCTAACGCTCTGACCTGCTATCAACAGCGCTTTGAACTTGGGGGCTTTGCCGAAAGGTTTGTCGGATTTCTTCGCCGAGAACTAGAGCCACCTCGGATGGTGCAAGGCGACCTAGCTCTCGGCCCGCCCGAGATCGAAGGCCATCGAAAGGCCTCGCTTCCCTCATGATCTCCAAGCCCGCCAAAGCCCTCGTTCGCCGAGCGCTCTCCCGGAGTCTCAAAAATCACCGCATCCTCCGCGGACCACTTCGCGGCGCGCGTCTCGTGACCTCTTGGCATGACTATCCCGGCGCTCTTTTGGGCACCACCGAAAAGCCGCTTCTCGACTGGTTCTCCCGCAACGTCGGGGACTCTCAAACCTGGCTCGACGTCGGGGCGCACTACGGCTACACCGCCATCGCGCTCTCTCGTCTCGTCGGCGGCACTGGCCGAGTCTTCGCCTTTGAGCCGGTCCTCTCCACGGCCGGCTGTATCTCCCGCACCCGTGAGCTGAACCGCCTCAAACACCTCACCGTCGTGCCTTTTGCGCTCGATCAAACCGACGCCCCGCAAACCGCCGAACTCCCTCTCGTCCGCGGAATGGCGGACTCCACCATCGCGCGCAACGCCTGGACCGAACGCATCATGACTACTTCTCTCGATGCCCTCTGGCCCTCTCTCTGCGGCGGAGACCGCCGGGTGGACGGCATCAAGATCGACGTTCAGGGCATGGAATTCTCAGCCCTTCTCGGCATGCGGGACATCCTCGCGCGCCAGCGCCCCAAGCTGGTCATCGAATTCCATTCCGGTGTCGACCGCCGCCCGATCCTCGACCTGCTTCGCTCCTGCGGCTATGCCCAGCATTACCAGCCAATCGAACCATCCTCCTCCAACGCTCCTGGAGACGGTTCTCTCCTCGACGATCACAGCTACGCCTTCCTCCCGCTGTCTTCCGAATGCGAATTCTCGTCCACAGCATCTTCTACCGCCCGGACCTGACCGGCGTCGCCAAGTACACTGCCGAAATGTGCGAGTGGCTTGCCGCGCGCGGCCATGAAGTCTCGGTGATCGCGCCACCGCCGCACTATCCTCAATGGCGTGTTCCTCTGCCGTACCGCGCTTGGAAATACTCTTCCGAAATTCTCGACGGAGTGCGAGTCTGGCGCTCCCCGCTCTGGGTCCCCACAAGGCCCAGCGGCCTCCGTCGAATCCTCTATAGCCTCAGCTTTCTCCTGCTCAGCGCCCCTCTCGCCCTCAGAGCAGCCCTGCGCCCTGCCGATGTCATCATCGCCATTCAACCCTCGCTCCTCAGCGCGATCACCGCGTGGATCACGGCCCGCATCACCGGAGCCGCCGCCTGGCTCCACATTCAGGATTATGAGCTTGACCTCGCCTTCTCCCTGGGCCAACTGCGCAGTGGACGCCGCCTCGCGCTCGCGCTGGAATCCTGGCTCATGCGCCGGTTCGATGTCGTCTCCTCCATCACCCCCCGTATGCTCGAAACCGCTCGTCTAAAGGGCGTCAAGGATGAATGCCTCTTCCTTTTGCCGAACTGGTTTGATCCGGAGACCATCCGGCCCGTTCCACCGGAAGCCACCCTCCGCGCCGAGCTGGGCTTCGCTCCCTCCGAAACCATCGTTCTTTTCGCCGGCTCTCTCGGAGCGAAGCAAGGTCTCGAAATTCTCCTGGAAGCCGCTCGCCTCACTCCTCGCGTGATCTTTTTCATCTGTGGCGATGGCGTCATGGCGCAACGGCTTCACACTCAGGCGTCCGGTCTCGCCAACGTAAGATTTGTCCCCCTGCAACCCGCGGACCGCTTGAACGCTTTGCTGAACACTGCCGATATCCACGCGCTTCCGCAGGATCCCTCCGCGGCCAATGCAGTGATGCCCTCCAAGCTGATTGGGATGCTCGCCAGCGGACGCCCCATCGTCGCCGCCACGGCTCCTGGAACCGAAATCGCAGAGCTTGTGGACGGATGCGGCATCCGAGTGCCCCCTGCCGACCCTCACGCTTTTTCTTCCGCCATCCTCACCCTCGCGGCCGACCCCGGAGTCCGCCGCCAACTCGGGCAAGCCGCCCGGGCCCGCGCGCTCTCGATGTTCCGCTCCGACGTCATCTTGCCCAGCTTCGAATCTCAAATCCGGCGCGTGACTAAGCGAGAGCTACCCAAGAAAGTGAGCCGCTTCGCCGCTCAATGAGCACCGTCGCCCGGCCTAGACTCGCCGTCCGTTCCCTCGCCGCCCCCACTCTGGCGCCCTGGGCCATCTGCGTCGCCGACATCCTCGCCCTCGAAACCGCCTTCGTCCTCGGACTCGGCGTGCGCCGCATGCTCGCCGCCTGGTTCACTTCCGAAATCGGGCCCATGCAATACCTCGGCGTCGCCGCCGGCCTCCTCCTCCTCCCGCTCATCCATTACCAACTCGGCCTCTACCCCGGCTACCTTCTCGGACCCGTCGAACGCCTCCGCCGCCGCACCCTCGCCACCCTCGCCGTCTTCGGAGGCCTCGTCGCCTGGGATAACCTCGTCGCCCGCGGAGTCTTCTCCCGCGGCGTCCTCCTCGCCACCCTCGCCTTCGCCCTTCTGCTCCCGCCCATCGCGGACGCCGCCATCCGCAAGCTTCTCGTCCGCCGTGGCCGTTACGGAGTCCCCGTCGTCATGCTGGGCTGCGGCCCCGCGGGCCGCGTGCTCGCGCGAACTCTCCTTGCGGAGCCTCAACTCGGCCTCACTCCCGTCGCCTTCCTCGATAACCGCCCTGAAACCTGGAACGTCGCCGTCGAAGGCGTGCCCGTTCTCGGACCTCTGGGCCTCGCTCCGGATTTTGAACGCCGCGCCCACGCCGCCATCCTCTCGCTCGCCGATCTCGGCAAGGAAGACGTCGCCGCGCTCCTCCACGAACTCAACTTTCCCCGCGTGATCGTCGTGCCGGACCTCGCCGGCATCGCCAGCCTCTGGGTCTCCGCACGAAACCTCGGCGGGTGCCTCGGCCTTGAAATCAAGAAGAACCTGCTGCTCCGCCGCAACCACGTCTTGAAGCGCCTGATGGACCGCGCAGTGGCCCTCCCGCTCTTCGCCTTCGGCCTTCCCGTCATGGCCTTCGCCGCCGTGTGGATCAAGCTCACCAGCCGCGGACCTGTCTTTTACCGCCAGATGCGCGAAGGCCTTGATGGCCGCCGCATCCCCGTCTGGAAACTACGCACCATGCTCACCGATGGGGATCGAGTCTTGGAACAGTGGCTTGAACAGCACCCCGAAGACGCCATCCACTGGCAGCGTTATTTCAAGCTCCGCCATGACCCGCGCATTCTCCCCGTCATCGGAAATCTCTTGCGCCGCACCAGCCTCGATGAACTCCCGCAACTCTGGAGCGTCCTCAAAGGCGAAATGAGCCTTGTCGGTCCCCGGCCTCTACCGGACTACCATCTTGACCAATTCCCCTCCGAATTCCGCACCCTCCGCACCCGAGTCCTCCCCGGACTCACCGGCCTGTGGCAAGTCTCCGCCCGCAGTGACGGCGATGTGAAGGTGCAGGAAACCCTCGATACGTTCTATATCCGCAACTGGTCCCCCTGGCTTGACCTCTACATCCTCGCCCGCACCGTTTCCGCCGTCCTCCTCGCGCGCGGTGCCTACTGACTCCCGCCTCCATCTCCCTTCCCGTCAATCGCTTCCCGGTTTCACTCGCCCTCGCTCTCCCCGCCTCCGTGCTAATGTTCGGCCGGAATGATCTTGCCCCGCAGCACGTCCCTCAAATCGCCTCACACAACGGAAGGGCGGCGCGCGGAAATTTTATACACCGAACGAACCTAGGAAGTGATTCAAAACACACGGTTGGCCGCCAAATAGAGAATCCAGGAAGCGCCGCATTCCGCCCTCGCGCCTCCTCCCGCCTCCCGCAATCGCCGATAATAAAACACTGGCCCCTAACCTCCCGTGAACCTCAACCTGACCTCTTCCCGGGATTCGCTCGCGCGCAACATCGCCACCAATTTCCTGAACTACGGCTTCGTCCTCGTCTCCGCCTTCATCATGCTGCCCATCATGATCGGGCACCTCGGAGCCGAGCGTTACGGCCTCTGGATTCTCGCCGGCGAAATCGTCGGCTACCTCGCCTTCCTCGATCTTGGCGTCCGCTCTGCCGCCGTCTACTTCGGAGCCGGCTCCCTCGCCCGCCGGGATTCCGACGAACTCAACCGCGTCGCCGCCACCGCCTTCTGGTCCCTGGCCATCCTCGGAGCCGCCTTCAGCGCCCTCTGCCTCGCGGTCGTCCATTGGCTTCCGTCGCTCTTCAAAGTCTCCGGCGTTGATGTCGATGAGGCCCGCTGGAGCGTTCTCTGGATCACCGTCACCACCGCCGTGACGCTCCTCGCCGACGTCCTCACCGCGATTCTCAACGGCCGCCGCCGTCTCGATCTCGTGAACGTGATCGACACCGCCAGCCGCGCCGCCGGCTTTATCGCTACGGTGATCTTCTTATACGCCGGTTACGGCCTCGTCGCCGTGAGCCTCGCCCAGTTGGGGATGAAAGTCCTGCTGCTCGTGCTCACCCGCGTGGCCCTTGCGAAGGTCGTGCCTGGCCTCTCGCTCTCGCCCGGCTATCTGAGCCTCTCTTGGCTCATCCGCCTCTGCCGCTTCGGCATGCCCTCGCTGCTCATCAACCTCGGTCAGGCCGTCAACGGACGAACCGACCTCATCCTCGTCGGCATGTTCCTCGGCGTGCGCATGGTCACCTTCTACTCCATCCCGCGCAACCTCATGGAGTACGCCTTCAGCGGAGTTCGCTCCATCACGACCTCCTATACCGCCCATCTCCTCCATCTCTCCGCCGAGAACCGAACCGAAGACCTCCTCCGTCTCTACGAAAGCGGAGCCCGCCTGAGCGGCATCGCCATCTGCCTTCTCACCGCTTATATCTCCGCCTTCGGCTCCAGCTTTCTCCGCATCTGGCAGGGCCCCGTCTTCGTCACCGGAGTCTGGGACATGCGCGCGGACGTTGCCTTGCTCATCCTCGCCGCCGCCTTCCTGCCGCGCATGGCCGCGCACATGAGCACGCAATTGCTCTTTGCCACCGGACGCCTCGCCTTCACCGCGTGGTCGAACGCCGCCGAAGCCGCCGCGAAAGTCGCGCTCAGCTTCGTCCTTGTTCCTCGCTGGGGATTGGCAGGTATGGCGATCGCCAACCTGATTCCGATGTATCTCGTCGACGGCTTCGCGACGACGCTCTATCTGCTGCGCATCTTCCCGCTCTCCGTCGCTCGATTTATGCGCAACGTCGTCGCGCGCCCGCTCGCCGTGGGACTCGCCGCATTCGCGGTGTCGTGGCTCCTCGTGCGGTGGAAGCAGCCGCTGCACTGGCCCGTCTTCCTTCTCGAAGCGGCGTTCTCAGCCCTCTGCGGAATTGCCGTGACTTGGAAAATCGCCCTGGAGAACCACGAGTTGATGCTCGCCCGCGATTTCGCTCGCAAGATACGGAGCAAGACCCGCGGGACTTAACCTTCCGGTCGCCATCTGCGGCGGTTTGGCGACCAGCGAAAGCGGCGCCACCGGACGGAACGTGCGCCCGTGCTGCGAGAGATCGGCGAAAGCATGTGAGATTAACCCGCACGCCGCGGACGTCGCGCAATACAGGAAGTACAGCAGATGCAAGGGAAACGCCCGCAGCGCGAATAACCATCCGCGGCGCGACGCCAGAAATTGATAGAACCGCCGGTTCAAGCCCGCCACCGCGATCAACGAGCATGCCGCTGCGGCCGTGAGTACACCCGGACCGTCCGCCGGGAACACCTCCACCAACAGCGCGCACACCATCAGGATCGCCCCCACGCTCGTGGCAATCACGGAGATTCGCTGGTCGTAAGTAAGGTTCAGCGTCGACGGCAACTCGCGATTCCGCAAGCTCAGCTTCATCCAGGGGATTCCCCGCCGCAGGATGTCCGTTCGGATCAGTTCCGTCAGGCTCCAAACTTTCAGGTGCTTCGCTTGGATCGTCCGGTCCATTTTCAGCTTGAGTCCTGCGTGAGCCAGCCGCAGGCCGAACTCGATATCTTCGATCGACGGTTCCGTATACGATTCATCCAGGCCGCCGTGCGCCAAATAGATGTCGCGCCGGACCGCGCCGCACCCGCACCAGAACGTGCACCCCGCGGTCTCCGCCGATTGGTGCATGAAATGATGTTGCAGATTCTTGAACGCGGAAACCAGTCCCCGGCCCGCCGGCGCGTTGTCGTAGGACCCGACTACGGCTGCCAGCGCAGGATCCGCGCGGAACGCCGCCACGAATCGTTTCACGACGTCGGGCTGCACCAACACGTCCGCGTCCACGAAAATCAGAATCTCGCCCTCCGCCCGCAGCGCCGCGATATTTCTTCCATGCGCCGGCCCTCGACGCGTCTCCGAACGCAGCACACGCGCTCCATGACGCTGAGCAATTTCGGCTGTACGGTCTTGGCTTCCGTCGTCGAACACGATGCATTCGAACGGACGCAGGGAAGAAGAGGCGATTGCGGACAGACACTGGTCGAGTGTGTTCTCTGCATTGTACGCAGGAACTATCACTGACACCTTCGGTACTTCAGTCCTCCGAGACATATGATTATTCTATACCAGTCGTGTTACAAGAGTCCGGGAAATGATTGCAATTTCAGTAACTTCGGTACTAGTACCCAAGGCTCAATTTTTCCCGAACCACACGTTGAACCGGTACGGCGTGTTTTCATAATCGGGCACGTCCTGATCCCAGATTCTAACCCGCAGCGAGTGCTCGGAGGCGAAGTCCTCAAAAAATTCCTTCGCCAGGTACAAGTGCTCCGGGACCACGCTGGCGCCCGCCGCGCGCCTTGCCGCCAGGCACTGCTCTTTCTTCGCCAGATCCGGAATGTCGGAAATAAACAGGCGCGCCGCCCCCCGGGTTACACGAATCATCTCCAGCAAGGCCCTCGTCGCGTACTCCGCATTCGGGAAGTACAGGAAAACGCCGTGACTCAGAACCGCGTCGAAACTTCCCTCCGCGAAAGGAAGCTTCGCCGCTTCCGCTACCCGGATGTCCAGCCCCGGCAGCGCCTTCCGTGCGATCGCCACCAGAGATTCAGAGAAATCCGCTCCGCTCAGCGCCGCCCCCGTCCCTCCCAGCATCGAAAGGAACGCGCCGGACCCGCATCCCGCGTCCAGCAGCGAAACGCCCGGCCCCGGAGCCAGCACCTCCACCACCTTCCCGAGCATACGTTCGCGAATCGCCTCCGTTGTGCGCCCGAGGGGCGTATCGTAGCCGTTCGCAGCGAATAACTCCTCCTGGCTATAGGCTGTTTTTCGGGAGCCGCTCACGCCCTTTCGCTCCCAAATCGAATGCCAAGTTTCCTGTTCCATAACTCCTCCGATTCCCTGGTTCCCGTCAGTTCCGATCTTTACTGCGTGATCGTTTGGTTCCCGATCTGGCCGACTCCAGTTAGCGGGTCTGTTATTTCAATTCTACCTGCGGGACGGTTCTCCATTCCGGTCCGCCCATAGATAGCGATTCTCCCCTGTCCCGGTAGCGTCTCCCACCGCCCTTCGCTGCGATTCAGGGCCTCCCGTAACATCTGGCAGTGCGAACCGCCGCTTTCCGGACCCAGCACCACGATGCCGACTCCCGCCGATTCCATCGCCTCCAGCAGCGCCCCCGGCGAGTCGTACAGCGGCCGGTATTGCGTACCGCTCCAATCGGTGGCCGCCAGGAACTTGCTGGCACGTAGCACGTAATGCCCCGGATGCCCGTCCTGCATCGCCACTTCCGCGATGAACGCGCCCTCTCCGGTAGAGTTGTCACAGACCAGCAACACCGATTGGCTGTAGGCCGGATTCGACGTCAGCTCCTGCGCCACGCTCCGGTATCCCCACGAAGGCTTCACGGGAAGTCCTCGCAAATTCATCGCCACCGCCGCGCTCAGCGCCGCGACCCCTAACCCTACCCGCGCCGTAGAGCCGATTCGCGGAAGCTTCATCAACCGGAATCCGCCCGCCGAAGCGAACAACATCAACACTGGGAGCGTGCTTACCAGATGCCTCGGCTCCCAGACGTCCACGAAAAGCCGGCACGTGTAGGCGCTGGCCATGAGCGCGAATCCAGTCACCCAAATCGCGGACCCCGCCCGCCGCGCTTGCGGCGCCAGCATTCCCACCAGCGCCAGCACCGCCGGCATCACCCCCAGAAACGCGTACCAGTTTGTGAATGTAGAAATCAGCCGGGGCGTTACGAAATTCACGCCCCCGTACGCTTCCACCTTTTCGTGATGCGCGCCCGGGATCCCAAAGTACCAGGGCCCCGCCACCGCGACGACAACCAGCGCCGGCAGCCAGAACGACCCGCGCCGCAGCACATCCCAACGCCGTCCAAATAGAATCGCAAACACCGGCACCAGCGCCAGTTCGATTCCCGTGCCCTTGCCCAGTAGCGCCAGCCCCGCCCAGACTCCGAACAGCGCCGCCGGCTTCCAGCCCGGCGAATCCAGATATCGTGCGAACTCCAGCACCGCCAGGAACACGAACAATGCCACCGGCAGCTCCGCCATCACTTCGCTCGAAAACAGGACCACTTCCGGCAGCGTCAGGAACACCGCCCCGGCGATCCATCCCGCGCCCGGACTCGTCTCCGCGCGAACCGCTTCACACAGCAGCAGAGCCAGCGCCGCGGCCAGAAACGCTAGCAGCGCCAGCACGGACCCGGCCGAAGTCCCGAAGCACAACATCCAGATCCCTTGCATCAAATAGAACGCCGGCGGCCAATGCCCCAAACCTACCTTCGGATAATGCACGTAAAACTGCCGCGCGAATGCCATCGGGCCCTTCGGCAGCCCTGCCGCCAGGTAATCGTGCACCAGCAGACCGGTGACGTAATGCGCGGGCTCGTCGGGGTTGCTTCCGAACTCCCGTTCGTAGGCGTGCGTGCGCCATTGCAGGACCAGCGCCAGAGCCAGGAAAAACGCGAAGCGCGCCAGCCTTCCCCGCAGTGGTCCCGGCGCCCGCGTCATGCCCGCTCGCGGACCGGAATCTCAACCGCCTGAAGCGCCTCCACCACCCGCGCGTTCTCGTGCGGCAGCCGCACCGCTAGCCGGAGGAACCCGCGGTCGCCCGGGAAGCGCCGCGAAATATCCTTCACGTAGATCCCGCGCTCCAGCAGAATCGACGACGCCATCTGGCCGCACTCTTCGCGCGTCGCATGCAACTCCACCAGCAGGAAATTCCCGCCGCTCGGCCACACCCGCCGGACCCCGCGGCACGCGGCGAGCTCCCGCGCCATGTGCTCCCGATCCTCCATGGTCCGCCGGTACGACGAATCAATGGCCTGCCGGTGCTTCAGAATCACTTCCAGGAAATGCTCCGCCACCGAATTCAGGTTCCACACCGGAAGGCTCTTCCGCAGCGCGTCCCGGAACCCCGCAGCCCGCGTGTACACGTACCCGAGCCGCACTCCGGGAATCCCCAGTGTCTTGCTCAGGCTCTTGATCACGATCACGTTCTCCAGCGGAGCCCTCTCCAGCAATTCCACCATTCCCGGTTGATCGGAGAACTCGATGAATGACTCATCGACGATCACCGTCAGCTGCGGATGCGCCGCCGCATACGCGTGGATCCCCGCGCTGGGCAGCAGCGTGCCCGTCGGATTGTTCGGATTCACGAACACCACCACCTCGCAGCCCGCCGCTCCCTTCGCGATCCGTTCCAGGTCCGCAACCCCTTCGTCCCGATAAGAAACCGCGTTCGGGAAGCACCGCGTGTACTCGCCGAACGTCGGCTCCGGCAGCAGCGCCTTGCGCCCTTCGAAGTACGCTTGCAGCACCGGATACACCTGCGAGGCGCCGTTCAGCACCGTCAGCGGAGCCGGCTGGCACAGCAGGTAATACGCGAGCTTCGCATCCAGAATCCCTTGCGCCGACCCGTAATTCCGCACCACCGCCGGAAGACTGTTCCGCATTTCCGAATCCACCGCGCCGTTCGGAAAATACATGTTTCTCAGAAAGCAGAAGTCCAGGACGTCGTAGTTCCAATATCCGCCGAACGATTCGTCCAGCGTCTTCTTGCGGCTCGATGCGTCGAACAGAAACCGCGCCACATTGATATCGTTCGGATCGTCGATCTCTGTCCATCGCTCGGTAGTGAGAATCTCCGCCGAAATGGTCTCTTGCTGAAGGAAGATGATGATCCCCAGCACCATTTCGTAAAAATCGTTGTCGTTGATCACAGCTGTGTAGTAATTCAACAGCTTCTTGAACGACCCCGCGCAGAACTCTTGCGAGAAGCGGTAAATGTTCAGCGTCTTGAACTTGCCTTCCAGCACGAACCCCGGGCCCTGCCGCCGGGGCACGATCACTTCCGTGATCACCCCGTCCGCGACCTCGACCACCGTGCCGTCCATTCCGGCGCGGTAGTGATCCACTAGCGCCACGTTCGGATACGGCGAATCCAGCAGCCGCCGGATCACGTTCGGCTCGAAGATCAGATCGCATTCGATCAGCAGAATCTCCGAATCGATCTCGATCGAGTTCAGCGCCAGCGAGATCGAGTAGATGTTATTCGTCTGCGCATATCGCTCGTTGTGAACGTACGTAATGGATAAGTCCGGATACGCCGCGTCGATGCTCTGCTGGAGTTCCGTGGCCATGTACCCCGTCACCACCACCAGCTCGCCGACGCCGTTGGCAACCAGCGCGTCCACGATCCACTGTATGACCGTCCGATCCCCGATGCGGAGCAGCGTCTTATGCGTCGTGTCTGTAAACGGCCGCATGCGCTTTCCGTAGCCCGCGGCGAGAATGATCGCTTTCAAGAGGATCTCCCGGCTTGCGATTCGAGCAGATGCAGCACCGCCCGTCTTCGCAGCAATTCGTATTGAAGTTCAAGTAAAGCCCCGCTCCGCGTGCCCCCCAACCGCTGCTTCGCTTTCCACAGTGACCGATGCAGACGCAGCGCCCACGCCGGAACCGGAGGAAGCCTCCAGCCGTGTGACCTCTCGCCGGAAGGCTCAATTTTTTGCTGCGAGGTGAGGCATTCGATGCGATACTCCGTCTCCCGCAACGTCTCCAGCGCTTCCAGCACCTCCGGAGTCAGCTCCGCTCCCGAAATCCAGCCGAAGTTCGCCCCCATCCGCCGCGGCGTCATGAAGTCGGCCCCATACCGGTGCTTCGCCAGGAATCTCTCCACCGGCATCGGCGCACGGTGCGTCCGTCCTTCCAGCATCACCTCGCCGGTGTCCTTCAAATACTGAACCGGGAACCGGTAACGGTCCTGATGAAGCCGGCTCCAGGTGTAAGCGAACTCGCCTTCGACGCGCTGAAACCAGAGATCGGCATGCAGTTGGTTCGTCCGGCTCCGGCAAATCCGGAGCACATGCGGAGCCTCGGCTGTATCCAGCCAGAACCCCGCTGCCTCGATCTCCGGCTGAAGCGCCATAATCCGCTCGAAGTCCGTTTCCAAGCATGACAAGTCCGCGTCCTCGTCCCACTCGATCAGCTTCTGAGAGCGGACGGCCCCCAGCAAGCTCCCGTAGTCCAGGAAATGAAAGATGTCGTGCTTATTCAGCAAATCTTCAGTAAAGGATAGCAGCGCCCGCAAGTGCGCGGTGCAGCACGGCGGACGAACGTAGTCCCGCCGCCACGTCCAGAACTCGCATCGGGTAGTCTCCGGAGTGCACGGCGTCCAATCGGCGGGTGCCCCTACCGCGATGCCTGTCGAAACACGAGCTCCGCCGGTTTCCGAATCCGGCGTCAATGGATCTCCGCTCCATGCGGTGCCCACAGCAGCCCCCCGGTCCAGGGATGCCTGCTGACCACGCTCTTCTCATCGCGTACGTACCAATAGCCCGCCTGCGGAGTGCGCCAGTCGCCATACATCGCCGCAAGGTGAGCCTCGTGATCGTCGGGTTTCAGCCAGGTCCGGTCCAGCAGCCGCATGGGTGCAAGCGTAAGGGTGGGGACCAACCCTCGCATTTCGAGCCGGTCGGGCGGATAATACAGCCAGTACCCAATCCCCCCGTCGCTCTCGTCCACCACGAAAAACTCGAACTTAAGGTAGTCCTTCACGAAAACGTATTCGGTAATCCGGCCCTGATTATTGACAAAAGCCCGGCTTAGGCAAAAGCCCGCTCGCTCCAGCAGCTCCACCGATGCGCGGAACAGCGGCAGATCGCGTTCGAAAACCGCCAGGTCCGCGTCCGTATCTCCTTCGAGCAGAGAACCTTGCCGTGCCCAGCCCAGCAGCACGCCGCCCCATACCCAGTACCGCCCCGCCAGCGGACTGGCGGCCAGCACGTCGTTCAGGCAGACGAGGTTGCGCTCCAGAAGGCCTTGCCGGTCCTTCGGGGCGTTCCTCCGCAGGTGATGGTGGACCCGCTCGACGAAGTAGCCGATACGGGCGCGCGCACGCCGCATAACTTGTTGCAATTCTAACATTCCCGGGCCGCGCGCAATTTTGGCTAAACTAGGTGCAGTTTGGCCACTTGTGCGCAGCCAGTGTTCTCGATTGTGGTCCCCACCTTCCGGCGGCCTCAGGCTCTCGCCGCCCTCCTCGCCGGAATCGACGCCCAGCAGTTTCCGCATGATTCGATGGAAGTCATCATCGTCGATGACTCCGGCAATGACGAAATTGAACCCGTCCTGGCGCAATTCCGCTCCCGATTCTCCCTTACCGGACTCACCACCCAGCACCTTGGACCCGCGCCCGCCCGCCAAGCCGGAATCGATCTCGCCAAGGGCCGGTATCTCGCCTTCACTGACGACGATTGCATCCCGGACCCCGCGTGGCTGGCAGAACTCCAGCTGGCCCTGGAAGCGAATCCCGGGTGTGCCATCGCGGGAGCCGTTCTCAACGGCCTGCCCCGGAACGCCTGCGCCACTGCGTCGCAGGCCATTTTCGAGTTCTTTGTCTCCTGGCAGGCGAAAAACGAAGTGGAATATGTCGGGACCGGCAATGTCGGATATCCGGCCGAGGACTTTCGCGCCATCGGCGGGCTGGATCGCAACTGGGAGCTCTGGGGCGGGGAAGACCGCGATCTCAGCCGCCGCTGGCGAGCCTCGGCCCGGCGCTACTTGATTCACCGTCCCGCCATCATCCGCCACTATCACCCCCTTACTCCCCGCAAATTCTGGAACCAGCACTTCCGCTACGGCCGCGGAGCCGCACGCTTCGTCCGCTCCTCCACCCTGCAACCCTCGGGCTTCTATCTCGGTCTCGTGACGTACGGTTTCCGCGGCGGGGACCGCGGCTTCTCTCCACTCACCGGAAGTCTCGTCCTGGTGTCTCAAGCGGCCACCGTGTGCGGATTCCTCACAGAACACCTGTCGGGAAAAAAAACCAGACAAATTCGTCCGGCGAAAAAATAATCACCTCCCAACACTCCGTCACCTGCCTGCGTCTGTCTTTTTCTTGTATTTCTCGAATCACTTAGCGCGACAGGTCGAGTCCGCTCCGCACGCCCGCGTGCGACGCTTCATCATGAATGCGCGGATGCCTTCGGAAGGGAGCCGGAATTTCGTGGCCTTGCGGTCATGGACCGGCAGTTGCACCAGGAAGCGCCGGCCCCCTGCGAAACGAACCCAGGAAGTAATTGAAATGAAAGAATGGGCTTGGGACCCAACCCAGCAATCGCGGAGGAATCCGGGAGAATTCGGACCGTTGGCTCCCTGTCCCCCCGAGAGTATACTCAAGACCAGTCGGGATTATCGAGACTTTCCTCGAGTGAGCGCGTCTATCGCGGAGACTTTGAATCAAGGAGGGGGAAAA
The DNA here is from genome assembly GCA_036498815.1 of Bryobacteraceae bacterium. Lineage (GTDB taxonomy): Bacteria > Acidobacteriota > Terriglobia > Bryobacterales > Bryobacteraceae > Palsa-187. The sequence goes on from DASYET010000042.1 coordinate 197,936, forward strand.
CTGTGCGTACTTTTCTGTGCATGACGGTGGCGGCCCTGACAGCGTGCGTTGCCGTGGGTCAGAACGGCGAGAACTCGCTCCGCTTTGAGGCGGCCGATGTACATCCCACTTCTCTGACAGCGAACAACTCCCAATTCTCGCGCGGCCCCTTCATCCTCGGGGCCCGCTACGATCTGCATAGTTCCACCATGGTGGATCTGATTTCGAAGGCGTACGGCGTCGTTTCGGACAAAGTCCTGGAGGGCCCCAGTTGGCTGGAGTATGATCGCTTCGACGTCTCCGCGCTGATGCCTCCGAAAACCTCCTCGGAGAACGCCAAGCTCATGCTCCAGGCTCTCCTCGCGGATCGTTTCCAACTCGTGCTCCATAAGGAGGATCGTCCTCTCCCCGCTTACGTCCTCTCGGCACCCAAGGGCAAGCAGAAGTTGAAGGAAGCTGACGGCTCCGGGGACACCGGTTGCCGCATGACCATCGACCAAGCCCGCTCCGTCGAGGGCGTCGTGTCGAACCTGACACTGGTCTACACCTGTCGCAGCATGACCATGACTTCTTTTGCTGAAGGCATGACCAACATGGCCATCGCGCAACAGTACGTCGGTACGAATCCTGTGCAGGATAAAACCGGCCTGGAAGGCAAGTGGGATTTCACTCTCAAATACAATCTGCCGACGGCCGCGGGTGCTCCCGGGGACAACATCACGATTCAGGACGCTGTGGATAAACAGCTCGGGCTCAAGTTGGAACAGCAAACCATTTCTCTCCCCGTCTTGGTCGTGGATAAACTCAGCCGCGCTCCTTCGCCTAACGCGCCGGATGTCTCGAAGAAGATCCCCGCCCTCCCCGCTGAATTCGAAGTTGCCACGGTCAAACCCATGGAACCGATCGGCAACGCCAACGGTCCCATCGCTATTGGAATCCGGTTTGCGGGCGGCCGTGTGGAAATGTCCGGGTTGCCCCTCAAAACCCTGATTCTCCAGGCGTGGGGTGTTCAAGCCGATTCGTTAGTAGGAGGCCCGAAGTTTCTAGACACGGATCGCTACAGCATCGTAGGCAAGATGCCTGCGGGCGAGGCTGTTCCCGCACCGAATTCCCCTTTAGATCAAGACGCGGTGGGGCTGATGCTCCGTGCCCTTCTGGCGGAACGCTTCAATCTCAAGACGCATTTCGAAGAGCGCCCGATGACCGCCTATACGCTCACCGCTCCGAAACCGAAGCTCAAGAAGGCCGATCCCTCCACCCGCACCAAATGGACCGACGGCAATACCCCCATCGTCCTGAGTAACGGCAACATTCCGTCCAGGACCGTGAAGTTCCAGAACATGAGCATGGCGCAGTTGGCGGAGAAGCTGCAATCCCTGGGCTCCGCCTACATCCATGCCCCTGTGCTCGACGGTACCGGCTTGGAGGGCAGTTACGATTTCACGCTAACCTTCTCGCCCATCGCCCCCGCCCAACTCGCAACCCTCGTGACTCGCGCTGCCGAAGTCGGCGGCGGAGCCGCCGGTGCCGCCGATCCCATGGGAGGCGTGACGCTTTTCGACGCCATCGATAAGCAACTCGGCCTCAAGCTGGTGGAGCAGAAGCGTCCCGTAAGAGTCCTGGTCATCGATCACATCGACGAAAAACCCACCGACAACTAACCGCAAAACCAAGTCTTCAGCCCGGCCGCTGGAGTAGAATTGGAAAACTCCATGTCCCTGGCCCCAGGCTCAAAACTTGGTCCATACGAAATCGTCGCGCCCTTGGGAGCCGGGGGAATGGGCGAGGTCTACCGCGCCCAAGACACCAAGCTCGCACGCGGCGTCGCCATCAAAATCCTCCCTGAGTCTCTCGGCCGCGACCCCGAACGTCTCTCCCGCTTCGAGCGCGAAGCAAGAGTCCTCGCCTCCCTGAACCACCCCAACATCGCCCAGATCTACGGCATCGAAGACCGTGCCTTGATCATGGAGCTAGTCGAAGGCCAGAACCTCGCGCAAGTAAAAACCCCTCTGCCGCTTGCCACCGCGCTCGATTACGCCGGCCAGATCGCCAGCGCCCTCTCCGCCGCACACGACAAAGGCATCACCCACCGCGACCTGAAGCCCGCCAACATCATGGTGACTCCCGAAGGCGTCATCAAGGTGCTCGACTTCGGCCTCGCCGCGCAGACCCGCGAAAGCACCGCCGGCAACACCGAGAACTCCCCGACACTCACCATCGGTTCCACGCAGGCCGGAGTCATCCTCGGCACCGCTGCCTACATGAGCCCGGAACAGGCCAGCGGTCAAGCCGTCGACCGCCGCTCCGACATCTGGAGCTTCGGCGTCGTGCTGTTGGAGATGCTCACCGGACAGCGCACCTTCACGGGCGACACCATCTCGCACGTCCTCGCCGCGGTCCTCACCAAAGATCCCGATGTGAAGAGCGCGCCCTTCGAAGTGCAGCGCCTCCTCCGCGCCTGCTTTCAAAGAGACGTAAGGCAACGGCTGCAATCCATCGGCGACTGGCGTCATCTGATGGATAGCGCCGCTCCGCCTCCCGCGGAGACGGCTGCCGCGACACCGGTCAAACGTTCGCCGTGGATTCTCACCGGGGTCGCCGTCCTCGCGATTGCCCTCGCCGCCGTCTCCTGGATGTGGTGGCGCGCCTCGCGCCCCGTCGATCATCCTCTTATCCGCGTGAGCGTGGACCTCGGCCCCGACGCCATCTACGGACCCCGTACCTCCGTCGCAATCTCTCCCGATGGAACGCGCATCGTATACTCCGTGCGCCGGGGGGGCACCCAGCAACTTGCCACCAGGCTCCTGAATCAGTCCGCCGCGACACTGCTGCCCGGAACCGAGAACTCCATCGATCCGTTCTTCAACTTCGATGGCCAGTGGATTGGATTTTCGTCCGATGGCAGACTGAAGAAGATCTCCGTTCTGGGCGGCGCTTCGGTAACGATCGCCGATGCTCCCGCCATGCGCGGGGCGAGCTGGGGAGCGGACGACAACATTATCTTCACGCCCAGCGCCGGAGCGGGCATGGGACTCTTTCGCATCCCCGCCGCCGGAGGTAAGCCCCAGGCGTTGACTAAGCCCGGTGATCGGGGCGAGGCCACCCACCGCTGGCCGCAGGTTCTGCCCGGCGGGCAAGTTGTCCTCTTCACAGGCAGCGCCAACTCCACCAGTTTTGACAACGCGAGCATTGAGGCGCTGACTCTCAAGACCGGCCAGATCAAGGTGCTCCAACCGGGCGGATACTTTGGCCGCTACTTCGCGGACAACCGTGGGGAAGGCCACCTGGTCTATATCCACGAAGGCGTATTGTTCGGTGTGCCGTTCGATCCGGATACTCTCCAGGTGCGCGGCGCACCCTCCCCTCTGCTCGAAGACGTGGCGGCGGACGCGAGCACCGCCGGCGGGCAACTGGATTTTTCGAACACCGGAACCGTGGCCTACCGCGTGGGAAAACCTACAGGTTCCACTTACCTGGTGGTGACTCTCGATAGCTCCGGCAAGACCGAGCCACTGGTCCCAGAACTGGGTAACTATTTCATGCCGCGCTTCTCGCCCGATGGAAAGCGGCTGGCTCTATCCGTCACGGCCGGCAAAGGCACGGATATCAATGTGTGGGATACCCAGCGCGAGGCCATGAGTCATTTGACCTTCAACGGTCAGGAAAACGCCAACCCTGTATGGAGCCCCGACGGCAAACACATCGTCTTTCATACGGCTGCCAACGGTGGCGCGATGATGTGGGTCCGCGCGGACGGCGCAGGCGACGCGCAAACGCTCTACCACAGCAAGAGTTTCATGTGGCCCTCGTCCTTCAGCCCGGATGGCCGACGGCTCGCCTTCTCCGAGCAGAGTGCGGAATCCAATGTGGATGTCTGGACGCTGCCGCTCGATTTGGCGGACCCGGAGCACCCCAAGGCCGGCAAGCCAGAGAAGTTCTGGGCTTCACCCCAAGTCGATGCCGTACCGATGTTCTCTCCCAATGGGCATTGGATCGCGTACTTCTCGAACGAAGACGGACAGGGAGACATCTTCGTAAGACCCTTCCCGGGACCGGGCGGCGTCTGGCAGATTTCCGTGGGCGGCGGCACTTATCCGTTCTGGTCGCCCGACGGAAAGCAGCTCTTCTATAAGGGCGCGGCCAATCGTGTGTGGGTGGTGGATTATTCCGTCAAGGGCGATACGTTCACGCCAGGCAAGCCCCGCGAGTGGTCCCCGACGGCGACGCGAACGGCGGGAGGCAATCAACTCGTGCCAATCGACCTGGCGCCCGACGGCAAACATTTCGCCATCTTCCCCGTGACGCAAGGGGAGGAGGAAAAGGGCTCGGCGCACGTCACGTTCCTGTTCAACTTCTTCGACGAGCTGCGTCGCCGCGCGGAGAAGTGACCTCCTCCATGTTCACTCGCCGCTTCTGGCCTCTGGTATGCCTCCTACTGGCCGGCATGGCGATTCTGGAGATCTCTTCCGCGCGCCAGGAAAACCAGACCTACGACGAGGCTGTCCACCTCGCCGCCGGCTATAGCTACCTGAAGACTGGCGACTACCGGATGTCTCAGGACCATCCTCCGCTCGCCAAATACCTCGTCGCGTTTCCCCTCCTATTCCTGCATCTGGATTTGCCGTTGGACGACCCTTCCTGGAAGCGCGGCGATGCCTTCGCCTTCGGCGAACGCTTCCTGTATCACAACCGTCTCCCCGCGGACACGATTCTCTTCCTCTCGCGCCTTCCGACGATGCTCGTCTCACTCTGTTTGGGTCTTGCCATCGCGCTGTGGACACGCAAGGAATTCGGAGCACCCGCCGCACTGCTCGCGCTGCTCCTGTACGCGTTCGACCCAACCATCCTCGCTCACTCCCGCTACACCACGAATGACGTGGCAGTCACTCTGTTCGTCCTGCTGGCCTGTCTCGCATGGGGCTCCTTCCTGCGAAGCCGCAAGACCACCTCCCTCATCGCCGCATCGATCCTGCTCGCGCTGGCGATGGTGACCAAGTTCTCCGCCGTGTTTCTGCTTCCCACCTTTGCGATTCTTTACGTGATCCTTGGACGGAAGGATCGCGCGTTATTCACCGAGCGTCTTGTGCTGCGCTCCGTCGGAAGCTTGCTGGCTGCCATCGTGCTCATCGTTGCGCTGGCGTACGCGCCGCAAGCGAAGAAACTGCTTCCCGTGACTGCCGATCAGAAAGCCGCGGACCCTTCCCTCGAAATGCTCGCCGACATTCAGGCTTCGTCCGGAATCGGACGCGCGCTGATCTGGCTCGGCGGCGCGCTTGGGTTGCAGCAGCACCCGTTTCTCCTGGGCATCAACGAACAGGCGACCCATAACGCGCAGGGACACCAATCATATTTGCTTGGACAGACGTCTCAGTTCGGCCGCTGGTATTACTTTCCCGTTGCGTTCGCGGTGAAGACGCCGGCGGCGACGCTGGCGGCACTCCTGCTTGCCGCCGTGCTCGCGTTTCGCTTCCGGCGCCAACTCGATGTCCGCTGCTTCTTGCTCGCGGTTCCGGTAGCGGTCTATCTCGCCTTCAGCTCCTGGTCCAGCGTGAACATCGGCATTCGCCACCTGCTGCCCATCTACCCTTTTCTGTTCATCTTCACCGGAGCGATGCTCGCCGGCTTTGACTGGCGCAGAAAACAGATCGTGATCTCGATGATCGCCATCGCACTCGTGGCGGAATCGCTTTCGGTCTACCCGCACCCGCTGGCATTCTTCAACGTGCTCGCCGGGGGCCCAGGCAACGGAACCCGCTACCTCTCCGATTCCAACCTCGACTGGGGCCAGGACCTGGAGAACTTGAACAGCTACATGGAAGCGCGCCACATCCCGCGCGTGTGCCTGAGCTACTTCGGATCCGCCGACCCCGATTACTACGGCATTGCACACGACTATCTTCCGGTCTCCAGCGAGACCGGCCAGCGCGCCGACTTAAACTGCGTCGCCGCCGTGAGTGCAACGTTACTCTATGGGGCGTACGTGCCCGCGGACGACTACGCCTGGCTGCGCGAGCGGACCCCTGTCGCCAAAGTCGGCTACTCGATTTACGTGTATGACCTGCGCCATTAATTCTCCGACGGAGTCTTCTCGGCGTGATCCACGACCAGCACTTCTAACTGAATCTTCCGCCCCTCCAGCCGCAGACCGAGCTCATCTTGAAGAGCCGATGTCGCCACATCGACCAGGGCGTCCGTCATTCCCGGACTATCCCGATTTACGGCAGGCGCATCCGCCTGCCTCTGCACCAGGTACGGCCGGAGGTCCAGTTTGAAGTCGAAGTGTCCGTCCAGCCCTGTCATGTCCACGACAGGAGTTCTCAAGGCTCCCGCGACAATATCGGCCAACCGTGACAGAGGCATCTTGTGACCTTCGAAAACCAAACCCGCTCCGTTCATGCTGCCCTCGCCGCCTCCTTCCGAAGGCGTAAGTTTCACCGCGCCCTTGCCCTTCACAAGCGCATAGCCAGAAAGCTCCTTGGTCTGCCGGTGAAACGCGAGCTTGAACCGCTCTGTGAGCAAGGCTTGAAGCATCACCCTCATCTGATCTTCCGATGCGGTGGAAGGAGCCTTCGCGGTGATGTCATACCGAGGCTCGCCATCCACGGGCGCGATCTCGAATGCGCTCAGCTTGTACGCCCAGCGGATGCTCGACGTGAGCGTGACGTTCCGCAGCACCAGCGATCCCGGAGTTGCAACGATGTCCTCGCGCAGGCTCGGCAAACCCTTGCCTTGCGGTGTCTGGCTCGGGCGAATCGACGCGACTTCAAAAGTTGGTGCAGACGGCTGCGCCGTTGCCGTCATGGCAACGGTTGTGGAGATGAAAATCGAAAGTATGCGTTTTATGGGCACATCAGCCTCCCTTTTGACTTGACCGATTGTCGATGATCTAGGTATGCTTGTCAAGAGAAAGTTTCTCCCATGCCCAAACCGTCCGACATGCTCCAGGGGACGCTGGACCTGCTAATCCTCAAGACGCTCACGCGCGAGCCCCTACATGGTTGGGGGATCTCCAAGCGCATCTTGCAGCTCTCCGACGAAGTGCTTTCCGTGCAGCAAGGCTCGCTCTATCCGGCGCTGCACCGTCTGGAGCAGCAGGGCTGGATCACGGCGGAATGGAAAGACACGGAGTTGGGCCGCAGCGCGAAGTTCTATATGCTGACCCGGGAAGGGAAGCAACAACTGGAGCGCGAGCTCGCCAGCTGGCAGCGCCTGTCCCGCGCCGTAGGACTGTTGCTGAAAAATGCCTAGATAAGAGGCTTCGATGATACTCACTCGCTTTCTACGGATTGTTCGCCAGCGGCTGCGGTCGCTGCTGGGGAAGAGCCGTGTGGATGCGGAGCTGAGCCACGAACTCGCGTTTCATTTCGACCAACTGGTTCGCGAGAACGTCGCGGAAGGGATGAACCCGCAGGACGCGCGCCGCGCCGCGCGGCGTGTGCTCGGCAACGTCGGATTGCTTGAGGAACAATGCCGCGACCAGCGCCGCACCCGGTGGTTCGATGACGCGCGGCAGGACGCGGTCTACGCTGGGCGGATGATGCGGAAGAATCCGGCTCTGACCGCGATCGCGGCGATGTCGCTCGCCGTCGGCATCGGCGCGAACACCACTGTTCTTGGCGTTGCCGACGCGATGTTATTCGGCAACCTGCCGTACCGCGATTCCGGCCGGTTGGTGATGATCCGTACCTTTGCATTCCAGAATCCGGCGACGCTGAGCAACGCGTCCCTGCCGGACTTCTTTGCCTTCAAAGAACAGACCCGGTCCTTCGAGAGCGTGGGCTGTTCGCTCGCCGATCAGAAGAATTTAGGCGCGGGAGAGGACGGCGCGGCGCCGGAGCGGATCTTCGGCCAAGGATTCTCGCCCGGTCTGTTCGAGACGCTCGCCGTACAACCTTTGTTGGGCCGCACTTTCACGGAAGCGGACTATCGACGTGGACCACCCGCCGTAGTGGTGCTAAGCCACGGCCTGTGGCGACGGTATTTCCGCGCCGATCCCAACATTCTCGGCCGTCACATTCGGCTCAACGAAGCGTCCACCGAAATCATTGGCGTGATGCCTCCCGATTTCCGCTTCGCGGAGGAGCGCGCGGAATACTGGGTGCCGATGAACGTGACGCCTACTCCTCTGCAAGCCGGCGTGCGCTACTTCATTGTGGCGGCGCGCTTGCGGAAGGGCGCTACTCCCGAGAGCGCGCAGGCGGAGCTGAGCAACGTCGCGACACAGCTGGCGGCAGACTATCCGGAAACGCATCAGGGCTGGGGCGCGCGTCTGCAGCCGATGCGGGAGGCGCTGTTCGGTTGGACCAGGGAAGCGTTGGTGACTCTGGAGGCCGCGGCGATTCTGGTCCTGCTGATCGCGTGCGCGAACGTCGCGGCGTTGCTGCTGGCACGCGGGTCCACGCGCAGGCGCGAGTTGGCGATGCGGGCCGCGCTAGGCGCAGGGCGAGCGCGCATCGCGCGGCAGATGATCACCGAAAGCCTCTTGCTCGCCTGCATCGGCGGGGCCCTTGGCGTGGCCGTCACCTGGGTAGGGCTTCACGCGTTGCCGCTGATTACCCCGCCTCCTAACGCTCCCCGGCTGCCGGAGATTCCGTTGAACGTTCGCATGTTGCTCATGACGGGGCTCACGTCCGTGCTCACCGGTTTGATCTTCGGCGTGAGTCCGGCGCTCGCGGTGGTCCGGCAGGATCTGTCCGTGACGTTGAAGACTTCGCCCCGTGGCAAGGGGATGCGGACACAGTATCCCGTCCGCGGCGTATTGGTGGCGGGGCAGGTCGCCTTCGCTTTCGTTCTCGTAGTGGGCGCGAGCTTGCTCTTGAAGAGCGCGGCCCGTTTGGCTGGACGCGAGCTTCACTTCGATCCGCACGGGCTCGCGACGTTCGAGGTCCGGCTTCCCACGCAGCGGTTCATGCATTCGATCGGCTCGTATCACGATTTTCCGTACATGGCGCTGGACCCGCCGCCGGCTCCGAAGTTTGAGCGCATTCTGGATCGCTTACGCCGTGTTCCGGGCACAGATGCCGTGGCCGGAATTTCGGGCCCTCCGGTGAACGGCTTTATCGTACCGACGCTGGCCGTGACGGTTGACGGCGGACGCGCCTCCGGGGATACAAGCTATTTCCTGGTCACGCCGCACTTTTTCGCCACCATGAGGGCGGAGGTCGTGCGGGGTAGGGACTTCGATACCCGTGATACACAGGGTGCCGCGTGGGTCGCGGTGGTGAACGAGACGGCCGCGCACCGGTTTTGGCCCGGACAGGATCCACTGGGACAAAGGTTCTCTCTCGACAGTGTGCCGGACGATCGTCCGCGGGAAGTCATCGGAGTCGTGCGGGACATCCCGACCAGGGTCCGGGAGACCGGTGCGGAGCCAGTGATCTACGCGTCATACTTGCAGCAGCCATCCCGCTATCGTCTGCCGTGGGCGAATATGCTGGGCCAGATGACGTTTGTGGTGCGCGCGCCGGGCAATCCCATGGCGCTGGTTCCGGCGGCCCGGAAGGCGGTAGCGGAGATCGATTCCGAATTGCCGCTTTCCAACATTGCACCCATGGACGCGTACACCGGCGTCGCGGTGCGCGACTCGTTTTACTACGCCTTGGCTTTGAGTGCCTTCGCCTCCGTCGCGGCGTTCCTGGCGGCGATGGGTGCCTACGGAGTCGCGGCCTATGCGGTCGCGCAGCGAACGCACGAGATCGGAATCCGTGTGGCCCTCGGGGCGCGGCCGGTCCAAGTGTTTCGGATCGTGGGCCGGCAGACGGTGCTGCTCCTCGGGGCCGGCTTGGGGACCGGCTGGGTCGCCGCGCGGAGCCTTTCGCGGCTGCTTGCTTCCCAGCTATGGCAGGTGGCGCCGACGGATCCGTCTGTTTTCGCTGCCGCATTTCTGGTGCTCGCGGTGGTTGCCGGGCTTGCCTGCGCCGGTCCGCTGCGCCGGGGAATGCAAGTGAATCCAGTGCTCGCCCTACGCACGGAATGAACCTCAACTAGGCCTAGAATTTGGTTGAGATCGCGCCCGAATTCACGTAAGCTGGACTTCCCATGATGGTGCACGGTTTCGATATGTATCGCGTGTTTCATTCGGCTCCCGGCGATTTGGAAAAAGAAATGGACGCCTGCCGCGCCGCGATCGGCGACGTGAACGAGACGGCCGCGATGCCCGAAAAGATCCTGCTGGTTTCGGTGGGCCTGGTGAATGACGAGCAGATTTCGAGTCACCGTGCCGCGGTGGCGGATAACATCCGGCAATGCTCGTACTTTGTCCAGGTGTTCGAGGACGATTGGGGCCCCAGGAATCTGTTCCGGAAAATGTTCCTGCTGGCTCTGGAGTGCCGGGAAGATTCCGGTCTGCCCATGCGCGAGGCGGTCGTGTTTCTAAAATCCGCACCGAAGGAGACCGATCCGCAAATCCTGGCGTATCGCAAGGAGTTGGAGGAGTCTCCGGCGGTTCGAGTTCTGTATTTCGAGAAGCCCGAGGACTTGAAGACGCAGCTGATCGAGATTGGCGCGGGCTGGGTTGCCGCGATCCAGGCATCGGCACGGCCGGAAACCGCCGGCGCGACGACGGCTTAGCGCGGGGTCAGAGTAGGGGCGCGGGCCGCCACTCCAGTTGGAAGTCCATCAGGTCTTCGCGGACCACCGTGAATCCAAGCCGCTTGTGAAAGCGGAACGAACCCGGATTGAATCGGTTGACCGTGCACCGGATCGGCAACTTGAGCTGCTGGGCCTCCTGCTGGATGCGCTGGACCAGGACGGTTCCTAAACCCTTGCTCTGGACCTCGGGGTGGATGGCGATATCGACCAAACGCAACTCGCCCTCGCCGGGAGCCACCCACAGCCGCCCCACGGGTTTTCCGTCGAGCAGCACCAAGTGATAGCAGGAGTTCGGAAACTGCTGCGAGTAAGAAGACATCTGTGCACGGCACTGCATCCGCAGGAGATCGGCCTTCTGTGACGGAGAGATCGGTGCTTGATCGAATTCGGGGCCTCGGACGGCGTTATAGAGGTCGTAGAGAAAGACCTCATCCTGAACCAGGGCGGGACGAACGGCAAGAGTCGACATTGCAGGGAACGGGGAACCGCCGAGAGCGGCCGGTTCAAACCAATCCGACGTTTAGGAGCGCGCCGGATAAACGCCCTGGAGCGCGATGACAAACATCAGGCACAAGTACGGCATCATGTTGTTGTGCGGAAGTGATGAACCGGTGGGTGTTGTCTGAGTCATCGGCACAATCGCGTTCACCGCATTCGAATACATTTGGGGCCCCGTAACGAGTCCCGCGTTCGCGGGGTTGGATTTGTCCGCGGAGTTGGTCGAGTCCGTCTGGAACGCATGAGTGTGGGACGGCATCTCGCTGGTGAGCAGCGTGACCGTCTGCGTGCCGGCTTTCTCACCCTGAGAGTAGAAGCTGCCTCCGGCGAGTTGACCCTGGTGGATGGGAATGCAGGTCTCCAGGTTCGGCAAGGCGAAGTTCGACTTCCCGTCACCGCCATACATGGTCCCCAACAGGGAGAAGAGCGCCGTGTTTTGGGAGATCGCGATGATCTGGCCGTTGCACTGGGCCCACCCGAAGGGGGCGAAATTGAATCCCACAGCGCGGATTTCAGCGACAAATTGGTTAGACATGATCGAGTTCCTTTCTCGTTGCCGACGGTCTCGTTTCCGCCGGCCTAGTTCCTGCTGGGGAAAATCCCTTGGAGCGCGATGATCCACGTCATGACCAGATAAGGCGACTGGTTTTGGTGGGGCTGGTTGCCGCCCGTGTGTCCGACGGAGTTGGGATTCAGGCTGGTCAGATTCGCCGGCGAAGCGTAGACGGCCAGCGTCACGCCGGTCGTATTCGCCAGCAAATTATTCGATGCATTCGTGTTTGCCTGGCTATTCTGGCCCATCACGAAGTGCGGATGCGCCGGCAGTTCCGCGATCGTCAGCGTATGGTTGTATTCTCCACCACCTTGACCTTGAATAAATCCGCTGCCGACGTGCAGAGGAGCTCGTCCTTGCAGGTTGGGCAGGGCGAAGGTCTGCTGGCCGTTGCCCCCGTACGTGGTGCCCAACAGAGAGAAGAGCGCCGTATTCTGCTGGATCGACAGGATCGCCCCGTTGCACTGAGCCCAGCCTTTGGGAGCAAAGTTGAAGGACACCAATTTCAGTTCGGCGAGATAAGGTTCTGACATAGTCGGCTCTCCTAAGTTGTTTTCGCTCTTACGACTGGGTGGGATAAATGCCGAACAGGGAGATGATCCAGTTCAGCACCAGAAACGGCTGGAGGTTATCATGGGGCTGATTGCCTCCGGCAAGACCGATCGCCTGAGGCTTCATGGGTGTGTCCAGGACCGGGTTTGTGAAAATGTACACCTGCCCCCCGGAAGAACCCGCCAGCGTGTTATTTTGCACGTTGCCGGAGGTTCCATTGGAGATGGAGGCCATGATCGCATGGTTGTGGGACGCCATCTGCTGCGTGGTCAGCGTGACTTGCTCCGATCCGCCGGACTGCCCAATGACGAAGGTCGTCCCGTTCGATCCCTGATGAATCGGAACCCGGCCCTGGAGGTTCGGCAAGTCGAAGGTCTGCTGGCCATTGCCACCGTACGTGGTTCCGATCAGATTGAACAGCGTATCGTTCTGCGAAATCGCCAGTTGCTGTCCGTTGCACATCGCCCACCCTACAGGCGCGAAATTGAATCCTACCAGCCGGCATTCGCCGACATAGGGACTGGACATTCCAGAATCCTCCTCAAGTCTTAACCGCCAGTATGGGAAAACCTGTTCAAAAATAGCACTGTAGTTTCCCGCTTGCAAGGATTTTCTTCCGGCTGAGGAGAATCGATCAAAAGCGGATTGCTCCTTACGCCAAATGACGTATAGCAGCCTAGAGTGGCTGTTAATCTGTCTGCAACAAAGTCGTGTGATGCCAACAGAAGCCCGGCAATAATGGTATTAAAGCGGCAAAAGTGATGTGGATATTTTTCTGGAGCAAAGCGTGGATTTCTGATAAACTGCGACATCGGGTGGAATCGGGGACGTGCGCCCGATCCGCGCGATGCGGCATGAGCGAGACGCGGCCCGAGCCGCGCGGCAAGTGCCCGCTATAAGGAGGAATCTGCATGATCGGAGCGCAAACCGGCCGTTGGGTCCGGCATATTGGTTGGGCGGCTGCAGTCATCCTGGCGTCGGCCGGATCGATGCATGCCGCGGTAACTTGCAACACCGTCTCGAATACGGTGACGTGCACGGGCGGCGCCGGCGCCAGCATGAGTTTCAACAACGGCCTGTTGGTTTCCGGCGGGACGACGGCGGCCACTCCTTACCAAAACATCATCGGTGTGACTGGCGGATCCGGAACCGTTTCGAGCATCACCGTCACGCTGCTCGGGTACACCAGCACGACGGGCGGCGTGGGCGGGTCCCCTGGCGGCAATGCGAGCCAGAGCGTGGGAGTGCTCCTGGTTTCCCCGACCGGGAAAGCGCTCGAAATCATGCGGTCGGTGGGAAGCGCCAGTTGTCCTAGCCCACCCAATTGCCAAAGCGGCTTGACCGTGGCCATCCAGGATAGTGCTAGTTCCTCGTTCCCCGACAGCAGCACCGCCTGGACCGTAGGCGGTAGTTTCAAGCCCACCGCGAACGACGGGACGGCCACCAATGAAGGCACTTCCGGCGGAAACGTCACCAAAGAACCGAATTATCACGCGGCCGGTAGCTCCGCGCCCTCAACGTTCAACTCGGCCGCTCCCAATGGAAGCTCGACCCTGGCTTCGGTGTTCGCCGGCGATTCGGTGAACGGAAACTGGACTCTGTTCCTGGCCGACGACTACTCCCGGGCCGGGATTTCGTTCACCGGCTGGGATATCGCGATCACCTTCAGTGCGGCGTCTACGTCCAGCACTACGACCCTGACGCCCACTCCGAATTCGCCCTACACCACCAGCCCCGGTAACTCGGTGGCCCTGGCTGCTTCCGTCACAGGAAGTGGCGGCACGCCCTCTGGCACCGTGACCTTCAAAGACAACGGCACGAATGTGACTTGCTCGGAAGGTGCGCAGCCGCGGGCGCTCAGCGGCGGGAGCACCACGTGTACCACGACGTTCTCCACCGAGGGGATTCACTCGTTGTCGGCGACCTACTCCGGGGACAGCACGTTCCTCACCAGTGCGGTTACTTCCAACATCTATGCCAAGAACCATCCCACTAAGTCGAGCACGACTTACTGCAATGCGGGCGTAGTGACCAATGACGGGTTCTCGAACAACGGCTTCGCGCATACGGCTCCGTATCCGTCGGTGATCTTTGTTGGAGATGGGGTCACGGCGGGACTCGGCGCGACAGTATCGACGCTGTCGGTCCAGTTGAAGAATCTCTCGTCGCAATCCACGAACAACGTGCGCATGGTCCTGATGGCGCCGGACGGCACCCACGCCTTCAGCTTCTGGAGCGGAGCGGGCGCCGGAGCGGCCGGCCAGGGCGATTATGCAATCATGGACGGGGCCACGCAGCTTTCCAGTTCTTCGGCCCTCACGCCGGGTACTTACGGGCCCACCGATTATTTCACCCCCATTCTTACTCCGGGACCGCCTGTGCCTGCTCCGCAAGTCCCGGGAAGCTTCAATGAAGCAGCTCCGATCGGCACGAAGACGTTCCTGACGTCTTTCACCGGTGCGGGGACGGACGGCGCCTGGTCGTTGTTCTTGTACAACGCGGGCGGCGCGGGCAGCACCACGACCCTGAACGGCGGCTGGTGCATCAACATCACGCCCGCCACAGGGTTCCCGACCAGCGTCAACGTAATTTCGAATCCCACGCCGAACGCGTTCACCGGCAATTCCGTCACGTTCACCGCGACCGTGACCAGTTCCGGACACGGCACCGTCAACTCCGGCAACGTGACGTTTACCGAAAACGGCACGCCGCTGACTGGAGCTCCGAACTCCGGCGTCGCCGCCGTGTCCAGCGGCACGGCGCAAATCTCCACGACCGCCTTGCCGGAAGGCGACCACGTGATCACCGGCGAATATGTGGACAGCGGGACCACCTTCGCCGCCAATTTCGGCACCGTGTCGCTGCGCGAAGACAAGGCCACCAGCACCCCCACGCTTAGTGGCAATACTTGGAGCTATTGCAACGCCAACGGCATCACGATTCCTAAAGGAACCGTCGCGGCCAATGCATTCGGGCCGGCCACGCCGAACCCGTCGAACGTGTTCGTGACGAGTCTCTACGGCACCGTCTCGGTGGCCACAGTTACCCTAAAAGGTTTCCATAAGAAGGCGCCCAACCAGCTGGAATCGCTGTTGATTGGCCCGAACGGAGCTTCCAGCCCCGGGACGGTACAAACCTTCGACTTTTTCTCCAACGCGGGAGGCAACACGGCCTTCGGCCCGTCGGACCTGACTTTCGGCGACGCGTTCACGCGGGTGCCTTCGGGCAGCCTGCCCGCGGGAAATAACGGCCCTGGCAGCTTCGGAGGGGCGGCATCGTCCTACACGTCCAGTCCGTTCTTCACGCTCCCGGGGACTTACCAATATGCCTCTACGCGGGGTAGTTTCACGTTCAACACCGGCACTCTGAATGGTTCCAGTGGCGGCGTCTTTCTGAGTACCAACCCGAACGGCGTCTGGAGCCTGTATTTCAATCAGCTGGACATCGACACCGGCAACGGGGTCGGAAGCTGGTGTATGAATCTCACGGAGAATCCGGTAACCGTCAGCGTCACCAAAGGACATAACGGAAACGCGGCGGGGCACTTTAAACAGGGCCAGCAGGGCGCGCAGTTCACGGTGTCCGTTCACAACAACGGCCCGGGACCGACGGGCGATCCGGACGGCAGCCACCAACTCACGATCACGGACACCCTGGCATCGGACTTTGCGCCCGGCACGCTCCCCACCGGCACTCCGTGGAATTGCGTCGCGGTCAGCCAGGTTGTAACTTGCAAGAGCTCCAACGCGGTGGCCGCCGGCACCGACTATCCGCAACTGGTGATTCCCGTAAACGTGTCCAATAGCGCCGGGGCGAGCGACACCAACAGCGTCGCCGCGATCGGCGGAGGCGTCGCGGTAGGGGTAAATTCGAATACCGACACCGTCACGATCGATCCGGCTCCCGTTCTGGCGATCGCCAAAACCCACACGGACACCTTCACGCAGGGTTCGACGGCGAACTGGCTGATCCAAGTCAGCAATACCGCCGCGTCGGCGTCGGGTGCCACCGACGGCTCCACGGTGACTGTCAGCGACACTTTTCCGTCCGGCTATACCCTGGCGTCGGGTACCGGGACCGGGTGGTCCTGCAGCGGCGTAGGGACGGGCACGGCTACTTGCACTAGCAGCCAGGTTGTCGCCGGCGCGGGCGCGTCGTTTAACTTGCTAACCCTAAACGTGAACATTCCGGCGAATTCGCCCGCCAGCGTGACCAACACCGCCAAAGTGTTCGGCGGCGGAGATCTGGTCCACACCACGCTGGGCACTGCGGCACAGAACTCGGATTCGAACGTACCGGTTCAGGAAACAACAGTCACGGCGGCGGTCAACGCTATGGCGAATTTCAGCGCCACAGACCAGCTCGTCACCCTGAGCGCTACGGTGACGGCCTCTCCCACGGCTGTCGGCACCGGAACGGTTACCTTTACAGTGAAGAACGGCGGGACCACCATCGGCTCGCCGGTGACCTCGGGAACCGTCACCGCCGGCTCCGCCAGCGCCAGTTACACTCTGCCCGGCGGTACGCCGGGCGGGACCTACACGATCCAGGCGGTATACAACGCCGGTCCGGGATTCACGGGATCGAGCGATGCGACGCATACGCTAGGCGTAGGTAAGGTCACGCCCACGATCACTTGGAGCAATCCGGCCGACATCACGTTTGGCAGTGCCCTTTCCGGCGTCCAGTTGAATGCGACCACCGGGATTGCCGGCACGTTCGTCTATACGCCGCCCGCAGGCACGGTTCTGGCGGCCGGCAGTGCACAGACCCTTTCGGTCCAGTTCACGCCGTCCGATACGACCGATTTCAATAACGCCACGAAGAACGTGAGTATCAACGTGACCTCGGCCTCCGGTCCGGCGACGCTGGTCATCACGCGGCTTTTGACGCGCGAATCCGGCACCAACGACGTCCTGGTAGCACTCACGCTCGCCAATACGGGCGGGAGTCCGGCCACCAGCGTACAGCTCACTTCCGGCAAGATCGGAGCGGTGGTCACCACGACCTCCTTGCCGCAGTCGATTCCGGACGTCCCGGCGGGCGGATCGCAATCGATCACCCTCCGCTTCGCGGCGGCATCGGTAGGATCTCCGGGAGCGAGTGCTGTACTCTCGTTCGCCGGCGCCTACACGGGCGGCAGCTTCGGCGGATCTTCGAGGATCGTGTTGCCGTAAGGCGGAGGATTTTATGAGAGCACTTCTTACACTCCTTTTCAGCGTTGCCGTCTGCCAGGCGACTCCCACGTTCACGGTGACGTTTTCGCCCTCCACCGTGAGCGGCCCCCCGGGAAGCGTTCTGGGCTTCACGGGCACGCTTCTGAACAACACGGCGAGCACCGTGTTCATCAACAACGACAGTTTTACCCTCGCGGGTGGAATTCCGCTCGATGACTCCCCATTCTTCGGCAACGCGCCCTTCTCGCTGGGCCCGAACGCCTCGAGCGGGCCATTTCTATTCTTTAACGTGACCATACCCGCCCTCCAGGCGCCCAACGACTATGCCGGGACGTTCGACGTCATCGGCGGCGCCGACGGTAACGCACAGGACAACCTGGGTGAGGGTGTGTTCACGGTGACCGTATCCAGTGTTCCGGAGCCGGCGCCAGGCCTGCTGGTGGCCGCCGGGCTGGGGGCGTTCCTGCTGCTGCGGCGCAGATTGTTGTGGCGCGCCCGCTAGGACGGCGCAAAGTTTCCGCGGCCCGTAACCAAGTCCCTGAAGTCTACGCCATTCAGCAGACCCCCTTAAGGGTCGAAGAATGATATGATTTGACTGGTTCGGATGTGTGTCCGAATTCACCAGTTCGCGGTGGAGGGACCTTTGAACACGAGACTTCTCGTAAACGCTTTTGTAATGCTCCTGCCCGTAGCTTTACTTTCGGGCCAGTCCGCCGGGACTGCACCGAAGCCGGTTGCAAAATCGGTGGCGCGCGTGCAGGCGCCCGATGTCGCTACCCAGCGCGCCGTGATCGACGAATACTGCGTCGATTGCCACAACAAGACGGCTCGCACGGCGAACCTGATGCTCGATCAGCTGGATCTTGCCCACCTGGGCGATCATGCTGAGATCGGCGAAAAGGTGGTCCGCAAGCTCCGCGCCGGCATGATGCCGCCCACCGGGAATCCCCGGCCCGACGCGGCCGCCCGCGAGCAACTCATCAGCTGGATGGAATCCGAACTCGACCGCAGCGCCGTCACCCATCTTCCGCCTCCCGGGTTGCACCGCATGAATCGCACCGAGTACACCAATGCGATCCGCGACGTGCTCGGCCTGCAAGTGGATGCCAGCAAGTTCCTGCCTCCCGACGATTCCACCCACGGGTTTGACAATATCGCGGGTGCGCTCACCCTCTCCCCGGCCTTGATGGAAGCGTACCTGTCGGCCGCCGGAAAAATCAGCCGGCTCGCGGTCGGCGATGTTTCGGCGCCCACGCAAGCGGTCTTCGAAGTGCCCGCCGACACCGCGCAGAACTACCACATCGAAGGTCTGCCCTTCGGAACCCGCGGCGGCATTCTGATTAAATACCAGTTCCCCGCCGACGGCGAATACAGCTTCAAGGTCAAAGGCGTCACCGGCTACTTCCAAGCCGTGCTCGGCGGCGTGAAGGGCGAGCAACTCGAAGTCATGGTGGACGGCGAGCGCGTAAAGCTCTTCGATTGGGACCGGGAAATCTCCAATACCACCGGCAACGGCAAATCCACACCGCGCATTCCGGTGAAGGCCGGACTCCACACGGTCGGCGTCACCTTCCTGGCGACCAATGATGTCCCGGGGAGCGAACTGAACCGCCCCTTCCAGCGCACCATGAATACGCCGGGCTCCATCCCCGGATTCCTGTTCTATCCGCACGTCGGACAGGTCTGGGTAGAAGGACCCTACAATGCCACCGGCGCGAACGACACCGCCAGCCGCCGTAAGATCTTCGTTTGCCACCCGACCGGCGCCAAGGACGAACCCACCTGCGCCCGGACCATTGTCACAACTCTCGCGAAACACGCCTACCGCCGTCCCGCCGCAGGGGCTGACGTCGATGCATTGATGGAGTTCTATCAATCCGCTCGTGGCGAAGGCGGCAACTTCGATGACGGCGTCGAAGCGGCTCTCCAGCGCGTGCTGGTCGACCCCAAATTCGTCTACCGCGATGAAGCCGAGCCCTCCACTCTCACCACCGGCAAGAGCTACCGCATCAGCGATCTGGAGCTCGCCTCGCGCCTCTCCTTCTTCCTGTGGAGCAGCGTCCCCGACGATCAACTCATCGACCTCGCGGCTCAGGGCAAGTTGAAAGACCCGGTCGTGCTGGAGCAGCAGGTGAAGCGCATGCTGGCCGATCCGAAGTCCGATGCGCTGGTTTCTAACTTCACCGGCCAGTGGCTCGGCGTCCGGTCGCTCAAGACCAGCGAACCCGTAGTCAACCTGTTCCCCGATTTCGACGACAATCTTCGCGCGGCCTACCAGCGCGAAGTGGAGTTGTTCTTCGGGAGCATCGCTCATGAGGACCGCAGCATCCTGGATCTGCTCACGGCGGACTACACCTTCGTCAACGAACGGCTCGCCAAGCAGTACGGAATCCCCAACGTGTACGGTCCGCAGTTCCGCCGCGTGACCCTGCCGGCCGACCTCGACATGCGCCGCGGACTCCTGGGCAAGGGCGCCCTCATGACGCTGACCTCGAATGCGGCCCGCACCTCACCCGTGGCTCGCGGCAAGTGGTTCCTGCAAACATTTTTAGGCGTCAGCCCGCCGGATCCTCCGCCAAACGTCCCCATCATCAAAGAGAAGCCGGCGGACGCCACGGGCAATTCCAAGACCCCGACCATGCGCGAGACGATGGAACTGCATCACACCAGTCCATCCTGCGCGACGTGCCACAAGATTTTTGAACCCATCGGGCTCGCCATGGAGAACTTCGATGCCGTGGGTACCTGGCGCACCCTCGATGGCGACTCGCCCATCGACGCTGCCGGCGTCCTGACGGACGGAACAAAAATCGATGGCATCGCCAGCCTGCGCCAGACCATGGTCCGCTACTCCGACCAGTTCGAACGCGTGGTCACCGAGAAGATGCTGACGTACGCTCTCGGACGCGGCATCGAATACGAAGACATGCCGATGGTTCGCTCCATCGTGCGCGAAGCGGGTCCCAGCAAGTACAAGTTCTCGTCTCTGGTCCTGGGCATCGTCAAGAGCCCGGACTTCCAGATGAACATGAAAACCGCCTCTGCCAAAACGGTAGCGGCCAAAAAGTAAAAGGAGAAATCGCACATGTACATTACCAAGAAGCACATCTCCCGGCGAACCGTTCTCCGTGGCGGCGGCGCCACTCTGGCCCTTCCGCTTCTCAGCGCGATGGTGCCGGCCTCCACGGCCCTCGCCCAGACCGCGGCCAGCCCGAAGCCCCGCTTCGTCGGCTGCTTCGTGCCCCACGGCGCGGCGCCCGGCTACTGGGTGCCGGAGAAAGTCGGCGCCCTTGAGCCTGCGCTGCCCTTCAACTGGAAGCCCCTCGAGCCGTTCATCAACCAGACCGTTATCATGAGCGGACTCCACAGCCGCTCGGCCGAACCGCCTCCCGGCGCCACCGGTGCCGACCACTGGGTCGCCTCGGCGTTCCTCTGCGCCAAGAAACCCAAAAAGACCGCCGGCGCCGATGTGGAAAACGGCCTGACCATCGACCAGATGATCGCGAACAAGATCGGCGGCGAGAACCTCATGCCCTCGATGCAGCTCGCCGTCGAAGATCCGGGCGCCAACTCCAGCAATTGCGGCGAAGGCTACAGCTGCACCTACACCAACACCATTTCCTGGTCCTCGCCCACCAACCCCCTGCCGATGGAACTGAACCCGCAGGTGGTTTTCGAACGCATGTTCGGCGACGGCAGCACCATCGAGCAGCGCGCCGCGCGGCGCAAGCGTGACCGCAGCATTCTCGATTCGCTCACCGGCAGCCTCTCGCGCCTTCGCAATGAAGTCGGAGCGGGCGATCGCCTGGTCCTCGAAGAGTACACCGATGACGTTCGCGAAATCGAGCGCCGTCTGCAAATCGCCATGAAGGCCTCCACCGTGGCTCCCGCGGATCTGAGCGTTCCGGTCGGCGTGCCGCAGACCTTCGACGAACACATCAAGCTCCAGTTCGACCTCCTGGCCCTGGCCTTCAAAGCGGACATCACCCGCGTCGGAACGCTGCTCTTCGCCCGCGACCTCACGGGCCGCACCTACCCGGAGAGCGATGCGCCGACGTCCGGTTTCCACGGCGTCTCGCACCACGGCGAAGATCCCAAAAACATCGCTCTTCTCTCGAAGATCAACCAGTATCACATCAAGATGCTGGCGCACCTGATTTCGAACCTTTCGAAGACTCAGGACGGCGACGGCACTCTGCTCGATCATTCGCTGGTCCTCTACGGCAGCAACATGGGCAACTCCAACCAGCACGTCCATTACGATGTGCCCCACGTGCTTGTCGGCGGCATTAACGGCAGGATGAAGGGCGGCCGCCACCTGGCGTTCCCCAGCAAGACTATCCCCACGGGCAACTTATTGCTGAGCATCCTGGATAAGTACGACATCCACCAGGACAGCATCGGCGACAGCACCGGACGGATCGAAAACCTGTAAGCGGAAACGCCCTGTAAGCGGAGAATCGAATGAAGCGCTTCGTAGCTCGTGGTCTATTTTTGATGGTTCCTGCCGCCGGCTTCGCCGCCGGACACTCTGACGTTGCCGATGCCGTCATGAACGGCGACAAAGCGGGCGTCCGCAAGCTGGTAGACCAGAAGTCCGACGTCAATGCGGCCCAGGCCGACGGAGCTACCGCGCTCCAGTGGGCCGTGTTCCACTCCGACAAAGAATTAGTTGACGTGCTCCTTCGCGCCGGTGCCAACCCCAAGGCGGCGAACCGCGAGGGTGCCACGCCGATGTGGCTCGCCTCCGTCAACGGAGACGCCGCCATCCTGGAGGCACTCATCAAAGCCGGAGCCGACGCCAACGAAAAGCTGCCCGAAGGCCGCTCGCCGCTGATGATCGCGTCGCGCACCGGTAATGTCGCGGCGATGAAGGTTCTCGTCGACCACGGCGCGGAAGTCAACGCCAAGGAGGCGCTGCGCGGAACCACTCCTCTGATGTGGGCCGCGGATGAAGGCCATGCTCCGGCGATCCAATTCCTGATCCAGCACGGTGCGGAGATCAATGCGAAGTCCGCCTTGGTAGAACGGGGCAGGGGACCGGCGCTGGGGAAAGCTAACGATCCCCGCAGGCAGGTCGCGGCGCAAGGCGCGGCAGTCGCTGCTGGGGCCGCGCTCGATCTCGGAGCCCTCGGCACTCTGCGCGGAGACAATAACGGAATCGGCGGAGCGGCCGTCCAGGGCGGTGCCGCAGGTGGTGCTGCCGCAGCGGGTGGCCGCGGCGGACGAGCTGGCGGCGGCGGAGGCCGGGGCGGACGTGCCGGAGCAGGCGCCGGAGCAGGAGCCGGGGCAGCCGGTGCTGCGGCGGGCGACAACGGTGACGATGCCGCGGCGGCGGTCGGTTTCGCGGGAGGTGGACGCGGGCAGCAGGCCGTCAAGGACGGCGGAGCCCTCACGCCCATGGTTTACGCCGTTCGTGCCAACGATCTGGAATCGGTGAAAGCCCTGCTCGCGGCGGGCGCCGATGTCAATCAGACCACCGGTTACGGCTGGAGCCCTCTGCTGGTCGCAACGCAGAATCGCTATTATCAGATGGGCGCGTATCTCCTCGATCACGGCGCCGACGTCAACCTCGCCAACAAGGGCGGTTGGACGCCGCTGTACCTGGCCACTGATAACCGCAATATCGAATCCGGTGACTATCCCGTCCGCAAGGGCGACATGGATCACCTGGAATTCATCAAGATCCTCTTGAACAAAGGCGCGAATGTGAACGCCCGGATGAAGGATTCCACGGAGACCCGTACCGTCTTCACGAACCAGTGGCTGGATGAAAACGGAGCCACTGCGTTCCTGCGCGCCTCCCAGTCCGGCGACATCGCGCTGATGAAGCTCCTGCTGGCCCACGGGGCGGATCCCAAGATCGAGACCACCTTGCACGTCACCGCTCTCCAGGTCGCCGCCGGAATCGGCTGGGTGGAGGGAATCACCTACGAATGGTCGAAGGAACAGACCATCGAAGCTGTGAAGCTCCTTCTGGACCTCGGTTTAGATCCGAACGCCCAGGCCGACACCGGACGAGTGGCTCTCCACGGCGCGGCCCACAAGGGCAGCACGGAAGTGGTCCAGATCCTGGTAGATCACGGTGCCAAGCTAAACGTGAGGGACTACGGCAACACGGACAATCGCGGAGGAAAGCTCGCCATCCATACCTGGGAGCCGGTGGACTATGCCGACGGGTTGGTCCGCGTGGGCGTGCAATCGGCGATCTCGCACCCGGAGACGGGAAAGTTACTGCGGAAGCTGATGACGGAGAAGGGAATGCCCGCACCGCCGGAGGGCCGCACTCTGGAATCCATCTGCATCACCGAGGCCTGCGCGACCGACTAGGTAGCACAGGCCTCAGTCTGTTGTCTTCCGTCCTGCCCCAAAAACAAACCGGCCCGGATCGTCTCCGGGCCGGAACAAATCAAATTTCTTCGAACCGAAACGACCTCTAGTCGAAGTTTCCCTTCCAGGTCCAACCATCCGACGGGCGCTTGATGTTAATCATGCGCAAACGGTGGTCCTCCGGATTGCGTCCCGGCGAGCCGATGATGATCACGTGGTCGCCTGGCCGCAGCGTGTCGCGCTGGACGCCCTGGCTGCCAAGCTGCGCGCCGGCGCCCCATTCGACGGCCCAGGTAATCGTCTTCCCCTTGTCGTCCTTGGACTCTAACTGCAGGAACGAATGCGGATTGCGGTACAGGAACTGGACCACGTCCGCTTCCACGGTCATCTTCTGATCTTCAAGGTAAGTAGATGCAAACGAGTGATGAGCGTGGGCACGAACGCCCAGGACGCTTACTCCTGCGAAAGCGAGAACGGCTAGTTTGGTCTTCAAGCAACCTCCTGCATGACTGAATTGTATCTCAAACTATAACAACGAAATAGCTTCCGGCTTAGTTACCGCAATTCTTGCTGCATTTGGCCGGGAGCTTGAACTTGTCCTTGATCTTGTCGCGAAACTCGGGATACATGGTCTCGGCGCCGCCCAGATTGGCCTCTTCCGGGATGCCGTAGATCTTCGTCATCTCGTCGATATACGGATTCTTTCCGGGCAGATAGTGCGGAACACGGCCGGACTCCACACCCTCATCGCCCACGATGCACGGCGGACCGCCGATGGCCACCGGATTGGTGGACAAGTTGTAGGACCGGGTGAGGATGTAGGGCTCGGTCAGGTACACGGGATCGTCCATGAACATCGCCACGGTCAGCATGTCGCCATGACGAAGGAAGTGCGTGGTGATGGTGGCCTGGTCGCTGCTCGCTGCGCCGTTGCGGCGGATGTAGCCGGTTTTCAGGTGGGTCGTCACGGCGACCAGTTCGTTGCCGTTCCACGTGCCCAGCGTAAAGCCGGTCTGATCGTGCGGAGCGTTCGCGGAAGGACGCGGCCGGCCATCCATGTAGATGGTCATGGGAGCCCGGGTTTCCCAGGCGCCGACCACCCAGGCCTGCACTCGGCCGGTGATCGGATCGGGCACCGCCCACATTCTCAAGCTGAAGGGGCCGGCCGCGATGTGCCACTGGGTCTGAAACCAGCAGATGCGTTCCGGCATGGAAATGATGGACTGCGAGAAGCTTAGAGCTTTGGCGCGGCCCGCCTCGTTGAACGGAAGCCCCGCCCAGTCCACCGGGTTCGGACCGCCGCCGCGCTCCAGCGCGTCTTCGTGATTGATAGACGCCCAGGATCCCGATAAGTCGATCTCGGCCATCGCGGGGAAACTCGCGCATAACAGAACGGCCAGGCTGGCGCTCACTTTATTGAGGGTCATGGTCGATTTCTCCTTGTTTACCAGGTCGGCGAGCACGCGGCGGGCTTCCACTTCGCGTCGCTGGCTTCTTTTTTGAACTGGGAACTGATGACGAACGGCTGCCGCAGGTACGCCGGATCGGTGGTCGAGATGGTCGCCACGATCACCGGATTCCCGTCGGGAGCCTTGACGATGTCGAAGTATTCGACGACGTTCGCGTTCTCGCTATAGGGAACTCCGTTCTTGCGAAGGAACCCGGCTTTGAGATGCGTGGTCGTCACCTTGAGGGAGCCGTCCGTAGCTCCACGGCCACCGCCGCGCTGCCACTCGGCAACCGAGTCTCCTTGAATCGTCGACGGGCCCGCGGGAGCCTTCCAATCCCCGAAGTGGAAGAGGCGGGTCTGTTTGCCGGCGTCGGTTTCCATCTTAAGAGTGTTGTCGTCCGCCCAAGTGATGTGCAGCCGCGTGGGAATGCGCAGGATGGCCGGCGCTCCGTAGGCCTTGCACTGATCCGGCGAGGAGGCTTCCTTGGTGATATCCCAGGAATCGGCGATTTTGCGTGCCTCGGGCGTCATCGGAACACCCTGGTAGTCGCCCTGGGCGGGAATCACCATGCGGTAACGCCAGTCCTCAGTGACTACCGACACCCAATAGCCCGTAAGGTCGATCGCGGCACCTGCTTTCCCCGTCTGCGGTCCAGCCGCTGCTCCTCCGCCTCGCCCTCCGCGGCCCTGTGCGTACAATCCCGTCTGAGCCACCAGCAATCCCATCGCGAAGATCACCAGCTTCGTCCCGGCCCGGCTTGAAATTCGATCCCTCATGCGTCCGCTGCCCTCTCTGTTCGTTCTGTGCATGGCGTCTACTTCTTCGCGCCCAGACTCTTGTAGATTGCTTCGATGAACATGTTGGTGGTCCAGGGCCCTGCGTTCGAGCCGTAGCGCGTCTCGTAAGGCAGCGCCGGACGGGACTCCTTGATCTGATCGAGGCTCTTGCCTTGTTTCATCATGTCCTCGACCACGTCCTTGATCAGGACCACCATGTCGCGGTAGTCCACCACTTCCATCTGCTCGCAGACACGGCCGTGACCGGGGATCACATAGGTGCCTACGTCCTTGTAAATATAGGGGGTTGGCGCGATAGTCAGGTCGATCAATTTGTTCAACGCTTCGATCTCGCCCTGAATGCTCCCGCCGTTGGCCAGGTCGATCACGGGGAAGTGGGTGGTGTCGATGATATCGCCGGCCACCACCACGTCGGAGCGGCGGAACATCACGAAGCTGTCCTGGCCGGTATGGGCGGCAGGCTGGTAGAGGACCTCGATCCCTTCGTCATTCATGCGCATCGCATGGCGGCCCTGGACGTAGGCCTCGTTAGGCCAGGCATCGCCGGGATACGTCTCTTTCGCATTGCGGGCGCTCATGCGGCGCAGGACGCTCTCATGCGCCAGGATGGAGGCTGCGCCGCCGTTCGTCATCGTGCCAGCAACCCCATTGTTTCCAAGAGCATTGGTGAAAATAGTGAATCCAGCCTTGGCGACTTTCTCATTGCCGCCTACGAAATCCGGATCCGCGCTGCCGTCAATGATATAGCGGATGGGCAGGGAAGTGAGCTTCTTTACGGCCGCGATCACCTTGTCGGAGCTGCCGGCGGAGCCCGCATTCACCAGCACCACGCCGTCGGAGCCGATTTGGACGCCGATATTGCCGCCCGCTCCGGCGAGCATATAGAAATTCGGCCGGACCTGAATGACATCGAGGCCGCCATTGTCCGATTCGGCGGCTTGGCTGGAGAACCCTCCACACAGCATCAACCCAAAAGCCAGGGCTGCGGGGGCGGCGGCTACGGCGGAACGGGCAGTCCCGTGGATGAATCGCTTCACTGTTTTACTCCATCCTTTTGGCATTGATTTCCAGGAGCCTCAAAGCCACATCAATTCTCGCTAAACACTAGAACGACGGAATGTTATCACATCGGTCCGGTATTCGCAAGAGATGAATGGGAGGGGCTCGACGCGAACCCGTTAACGCAGGGCTGCCGGGTACATGCCGAGCCCAGCCAAGTCGAACGGATCCGGCAGGGAAGCGGTGACTCTTATGTCCTGGGGGAGGCGAACGGTAAAGCGCGAGCCTTTTCCCGCCTCGCTCATGACGGAGATGCTGCCGCCCATCATCTCGCAGAAACGGCGCGTGATCGTCAGTCCTAATCCCGTGCCCCCGTACTTGCGCGTGGTGGAGGCGTCCGCCTGCGTGAAGGCTTCGAACGCTTTGGAAACCTGGTCGGGAGTCATGCCGATGCCGGAGTCCTGAACTTCGAAGACCAGACCCGGCAGTCCTGCGAGGGTTTCACGCCGGACCGAGAGCTCAATTTGCCCGTTTGCGGTGAACTTGCAGGCGTTGCTGAGGAGGTTGAACAGAGTCTGGCGGACCTTGGTCAGGTCGGTGTGCATGGACCCGACCTCGGGGGCGATCGCGACCGTCAGTTTGTTCTTATTCTTGTTGACCAGAGGGTGAACTGTGGAGGCGACGTCTCCCAGCATGTCTTGCACGTCGAACGTCTCGGCGTAGGTGCCCATGCGGCCGGCTTCGATCTTGGAAAAATCCAAAATGTCAGTGAGCAGGGAGAGCAGGTGCTGGCCGGCGGCATTGATGCTGTGCAGGTCCGCGACGAAATCCATGCGTCCGATTTCCTCCGCCTTTTCAGAGAGCATCTCGCTGTAGCCGAGAATGGCGTTCATGGGAGTGCGCAGTTCGTGGCTCATGTTTGCCAGGAACTGGCTCTTGGCGAGATTGGCGGCCTCGGCGGCCTCCTGGGCATGCTTGCGCTCGGTGATATCGGTCATCACGCCGACCAGTTCCTTCGAGCCTCGATTCCCGGAGACGAGACAGATGGAAGTTCGCAGCCAGATGACGTGTCCGTCGGCGGCAAGCATACGATGTTCGAAGCACTGCGATCCGCGCCGGCTGGCGGCGGCAGTACAGAAGGTCTCGGTCAGGGCCCGGTCCTCCGGGTGGACGTGATCGAAGAGGAAGCGGCCGCGCGACAGCCAGCGGTCAACCGGATAGCCGAGGAGGTCCGCCGCTTCCTTATTGACGAAGGTGATCTGGGAGGAGCCCACGCTCTGACGCCACAGGATCACGTGTGCGGACTCCACCAGTTGGCGATAGCGGTTCTCGCTCAGGTCCAACTGGAGAGACTGCGCGGAGAAGCGGCGGTCGATCAGCGAGGTGAGAATGGTCAGGCCCAGAATCATGAACGAGACGATGACAATTCCGGCGACGCCGAGAGCCGAGACCGCGAGGGAGTGCGAAAGATCCAGGGGGGAACCCATCGGCACGAAGGTAACGGCGGCCATCCCCGTGTAGTGCATGACCGGGATCGCCGTGCCCATCAGGATCGCGCTCGCCAGCTTCTGCCAGCTCGTGGAAGTGGACTCTTCGCGCAAACGGAATGTAAGCCAGAGGGCGGCCAAACAAATCGCGACCGCCAGTATGATGGAGAGCGTCAGGAATCCCGGCGAGTAGCGGCACATCGCGGGGAGCCGCATCGCTTCCATTCCGATGTAGTGCATGGCGGCAATGCCCATACCCATAAGAACTCCGCCGATGCTGGCGGCCGGCAGGTCCATGTGCTCCCGGCTGACGACGAAGAGCGCGACGCCAGAGGCGAGGATTGCGGCGAGAAGGGAGACCAGGACCGTCGGCCAATGGTAAAGGACCGGCACCGGAAGACTGTAGGCCAGCATACCGACGTAGTGCATGGACCAGATGCCGAGGCCCATTGCGGCGGCCCCGCCGGTGAGCCAGAAGCACCGGCTTCTGCCGCGCGCAGCGGTGACGCGGCCCGCCAGGTCGAGCGCGGCGTAGGACGCCAGAATTGCGATCAGAATCGACACGGCGACCAGGCGGTGATCGTACGATCCGCGAAGCGCGGCGAGGGTGGTCATGTCCGGCATGGGCTCGGTACGGGCTTCTTATCGAGCAGGAGGGGCGAACGCTTGAGGAGCTAAAAAGTTCCCCTTCTACGTCGATACGTTCAGGAGAACCATGGCCCGGGTCTTGTTAGTGGAAGACAACGAGATGAATCGCGACATGCTGTCGCGCCGCTTGGCCCGCCGGGGATTTGAGATTCTGCTTGCCGAGGACGGCGAGCAGGGAGTGCGGATCGCGAGGGCCGAGTTGCCCGACCTGATCCTGATGGACATGAGCCTGCCGCTGCTGGACGGGTGGGGAGCGGCGGAACAGATCAAAGCCGATCCCAACACTCGTGCGATCCCCCTGATCGCTCTTACCGCCCATGCCATGACGTCGGATCGCGAAAAGGCGCTTGAGGCGGGTTGCGACGATTACGACACCAAGCCGGTGGAACTGAAGCGGCTGCTCGGCAAGATGGAGCGTCTATTGCGCCAGGCGCCCTAGTACAGAATCCGCGTGCGGATGGTTCCCGGCACCAGGCTCAGCCGGTTGCGCAGCTTCATGGAATCCACGCGCTCCGGAGCTTCGATGTCGATCACCACATAGCCGATGGCGTGGTTGGTTTGCAGATACTGGCCGACGATGTTGATCCCCTTCTGCGAGAGCACCGAGTTCACCGCCGAAAGCACGCCCGGTTGATTGCGGTGGATGTGCAGCAGGCGATGCTGGCCGGGATGGGAGGGCAGGGAAACCTCCGGAAAGTTCACCGCGCCCAGTGTGGAACCGTTATTGCTGTACTTGATCAGCTTGCTGGAGACTTCGACGCCGATGTCGCGTTGGGCCTCCTGGGTGCTGCCTCCGATGTGCGGCGTGAGGAATACGTTATCGCGGCCGCGCAGGGGCGAAACGAACTCGTCGGTGTTGCTCTTGGGCTCCTTGGGGAAGACGTCGACGGCCGCGCCGCTGATGTGTTTCGCATCCAAGGCCTGAACCAGCGCCTCGATATCCACCACGTGGCCTCGCGCCGCATTAATGAGGGCCGAGCCTTTCTTCATTTTGCACAGCGCCTGCGCGTCGATCATCTTGTTCGTCTGCGGCGTCTGCGGGACGTGGCACGTGACCACGTCGGCGATTTCGAGCAGGCTCTCCAGGCTGGGCATCGCCCGCGCGTTGCCGAGGGCCAGCTGCATTTCGATATCGTAGAAAATCACCTGCATCCCCAGCGATTCGGCGAGCAGGCCGACCTGGGTTCCGATGTGCCCGTAGCCGACGATGCCCAGCGTCTTGCCGCGTGCCTCGCGCGAGCCTGCCGCGGTCTTCAACCATTGGCCTCGATGCGCCGCCGCGTTGCGGGCGGGGATGCTGCGCAGCAGCAAGATGATCTCGGCGAGCACCAGCTCGGCCACGCTGCGGGTGTTGGAGAACGGCGCGTTGAATACCGCGATGCCCTTGTCCTGCGCGGCTTCCAGATCCACGTGATTGGTTCCAATGCAGAAACATCCGGCGGCGATCATGTGCTCCGCGGCGTCGAGCGCGGCCCTGGTCAGCTGCGTCGCGGAGCGGATTCCCACGATATACGCGTCTCGCATCGCTTCGACCAGTGCCGGTTCGGGGAGGGCCTTCTCGCGATAATCGATATGCGTGTAGCCGTCGGCCTTCAGAGCCTCGACGGCGCTCGGATGGACTCCTTCGAGCAGGAGAATCTTCATCTTTTCTTTCGGAAGGGACGTCTGCGGCATGAACTTATAGGTTGACACAGATCGTTTTGCCGCTAGCTGTTCGGGCCTCGCCTGCGCTACTTTTGAGTGTGACCCAGCCGGACACTCCGCTCGAGAAAGCCGCCGCTCTCCCGCTCCATTCGCGCACGCCTCTCGCGTGGGGGCGAGCGGTGCTGGCCGATCCAATTGCGCTGCTGGCGGATCACGCGTTCCTCGAGAAGAAGGCCGCCCACAATGCCATGGAGCTGATGAATCGCTGGCCGGGGGAGTGGTTTCCGGGCTGGCTGGAGGCGATGACCAGCGTGGTCCGGGATGAGGCGGCGCATCTGGCGCAGGTGACGCGTCTGCTGATCCGCCGCGGAGGCCGGCTCGGCCGCGGCCACTCGAATCCCTACGCGAAAGCCTTGCGCTCGCTCACGCGCAACGGCGATGAGCATGAAATCGTGGACCGCCTGTTCATCTCGGCGCTGATCGAGCTCCGATCCTGCGAGCGTTTCGCGGTGCTGGCTGCGGCCGCTTCCGAAGACCCGGAGCTCGCAGCGTTTTACCGCGCGCTGTTCTCTTCCGAGATGGGCCACTACAAATTGTTTCTGAAGCTTGCCAACAAAGTCGGGCCCAAAGCCGCGGTCGAAGCGCGATGGCAACACATGCTTTCCGCGGAGGCTCGCATCCTGGCCGAGCAACCGCCCGGCCCTCGCATCCACTCCGGCGTGAGCCCGGTCTAGATCACTTTACGATCGGAAATCCCTGCCAGATGTATTCGAGCGCTTCGGGCAGGGTCTGCAGCTTCGTCGCGCGCTCGGTATGCCCGGTGTTCTTCGCGAACACGAACTGGTAATGGTAGCCCTTGGCGGCCAAAGCCTTTGCCATATTCTCATTCGCCACCACCCAGTCATGCATGTTGTCGCGCATCACATTCGGATTGAACAGGTCCTTGTCGCCGACTTCCATCCAAATCCGAATCGGCTTCACCGGCGAGTTCGGGATGAGATGCTCGTGATACTCCCAAGCTCCGTGCGGAGTCTCCGGATTCGGCGGCCACTGCTGGTTCACGTACGTGCCCGAGTACGTCAGCACCCGATGATACAGTTCCGGGTGATACCACGCCATGCTCAGCGCGCAGGAACCGCCGGAGCTGCCGCCCATGGTCGCGCGAGCCTCCGGGTCCTTGGTTAACTTCACGTGCGCTTCCTTCTCGACGAGCGGGAGCACTTCCGTTTCGACGAACTCGGCGTACTTGCCGGACATCGTGTCGTACTCCAATCCACGCTGGCTGCCTTGCGCGTCGCCGCTTCCGTTGCTGATTGAAATCGCTACCATCACAGGCACCCGATGCTGCGCGATCAGGTTATCCAACGTGGTAAACAACACCGGGTCAGGACCGTCCGCGCCGACGAGGAACGGAGCCGCCGTGCCCGCCACGTACTGCTTCGGTACGTAAACGGAAATTCGCCGCGTGTACGGCGCGGGATGGCTGGTCGTCACCACCAGCTTCGCGGGGTCGCCGGGATCCGCAGTGCCGAAGGTCCCCTGATCTCGCGCGATCCCGGGATAAATCTTGCTCTCCGCCGAGCTCATCGTGAAGTTGAACACCGCGCCCTGCGGGACCCCCGCTTGCCCCGTTGTCTCCGGCGCCGGACTATGTGTGGGTCCGAGGACAAAATTGCCGTCCGCCTTCGCCGGAGCGTTCGTGCCGTCCGGCAGATCCGTCGCGGTCACGTAGCCGGGCGTATGCGGGTCGCGCGTCGGCGGCGCGGGCCGCGCAGGTGGAGCGGCAGCCGGCGGCGCTTGCGCCAAAGCCAGAAGACCAGTCAGGAACGTGACGCTGACGAGACGCAAGACGAGAAGACGCAACATGACAACCTTCCTAACGCTTTACGGGAACTCCATAGACTTCGATGTAATCGACACGCGCCGACCCGCCCGCGCCGTGGCCCGTTCCGGCCGACAAATCCGTGAATCCGATCTCATCCACCTTGCTCAGATCCGGCGCCACCCGCCACTTCCCGTCGGTTGCTTCCACGGCGTGCTCCGGATCCAACCCGCGCCATCGCACATCGGCGAGCGAGAACTCGCTTTCGTGCCAGTCGGTCGAGTACTGTTCCACGTGATCGCCCACCAGCATCGTGCCGTCCGCAAGCTTAATCACCGGACGCAGTAAATGGAACCCGGCCATCTTGGTCCGCCACTTGATCTTCGCCACCGGACTGCTGAGATCCACGAAATTGTTCTTGTCGCGAACGGTGACCGCCCAACTTGATGTGGCCAGTCCGGACCAGATGTACGTCGGCTCATCCTTCGGCGACGCGTGATGCACCACGTTCACTTCCTTGGCGGCTGCACCATACACCTTCACTTCGACGTTGGGACTCGCCACGTATTCCTGGCTCACCGGAATCTCTGTCGCCGGGGCAGGCGGTTCTTTCCACGTCTCGCGCAGGAAAAGCGGCGGACGATTGTCCTCCGGCGGAGCGGCCCGCGGAGCTCGCCCGGCTTGTCCGGGAGCCGCGGCTCCCCCCGCTCCCCGTCCTCCGCCTTGTTGCGCGAAACCGCTCATTGCCGATAACAACGCAAGACCGCAGACAGGGGCGGCCAACATCACGATTCGTCTCATGCAATCTCTCTCCTCAAATGAACCTGCGACCCAACTTATCAAGTGTACTCGGCCTCACGCTACAATGGCTCGCAGCAGAGGGTCCTCTTGGAAGCTAGCAATCAGTTCTGGGCTCGCATCGAAGGTCCCGCCTACTGGATCTGTTTCGTCGCAATGTTCTTTGCCGTGGCGATCTGGGAATCGGTTCGGCCCAAGTATGACCTGTCGACGCCGGCGGAGCGCCGCTGGCGGAATCACGGACTGATGTTCGTGATCTTCGCCGCAATCTCCGCGGTGCTGCTTCGCGCGAATCCCGTGATCCTGGCCTTAGCGGTTGCCGATAGCCGGTGGGGACTTCTGAACAAGCCCTGGCTGCCGCTGGCCGTGCGCTGCGGCATCACGGTGCTGCTGCTGGACCTGCTCCAATACTGGATTCACTGGAGTTTTCATCACGTCGGCTGGCTGTGGCGCATCCATCAGGTGCATCATTCAGACCCGGATTACGATGTCTCTACCGCCGCCCGCTTCCACCCGCTCGAAGTGCTGTATTCGCAAGGGATTCGTTTCGGCGCGATCGCCTTCCTTGCCATGCCGCCCGCGGGCGTCCTGCTGGCGGAGCTGCTTACCGTGATCCTGAATCTTTCGGCCCATGCCAACGCGTCGCTTCCCTCCGGTGTGGAACGCGCCTTGCGCACGTTGTGGATCACGCCGGATCTGCACCGGATCCATCACTCGCAGGAGGTCGAGGAGCAAAACCGGAACCTGGGACAGACGTTTTCCTGGTGGGATCGTTGCTTTGGAACGTATACGGCAATCGCGAGCGCGGGGAACGGAAACTTCAGGACCGGTCTAAAAGGGCTGGAGAGCTACGACAGCCTCGGCATCGGATTCATGCTGACCGAACCGTTCCGCAAAATTCGGCAAGAGGACCCGGAACCGAATCCCGAGTCCCTTACTGAAGCATAAAACTTAAGACTTCTTCTTGTTCCTGCGCGAACGGAGCACAAGCAGACCGCCCGCGAGCAGGCCTACTGCCGCCGTTGCGGTGGACGCGTCAATTTCCGGCGCGGGAAGAGCGCCTGCGAGCGCGATGCTCGCCACGCTGGTCAATAAAATCGCAATACCAATCACACGCATCAAGCCCCCCTAGGTTTTGTCGTCCGGGCCTTTCTCGGGCCCGGACCACAGATGGAAATCTGGTTACTGGTAAAGCTTAGGACTTTTTCTTGCGCGCGCGGAGTACAACTAGCCCGCCCGCGAGCAACCCGATCGCCGCTGTTCCGGTGGATGCATCAATCTCCGGAGTTGGATTGCCAGCGAACGCAAAGCCCGCCACGCTGGCCAACAGAATTGCCATACCGATTACACGCATCAGAGCCACCCTCCTTGGTCTTCCAAAATTATGGTCTTCGAGAATCATGCTACAGGGCAAACAATATTATCAGGATGCCAGATTGGCCCTATCGAATCAAGCCCGATGCGCTACCAGAGCTGCCATTGACCAAAGGACAGAACGAATGCAGCCAGGAGGGCGTTAGTCAAGGCGTGCGCTACCACCGCGTCTCCGATCCGGCCGGTCCGTTTGACCAGGAGCGCGTACACAAGCCCCGCTGCCGCGGCCACGATCCAGCGGCCCCCGTGCATCCAGCCAAACAGCGCCGAGGACCCGGCCACCGCCAGCCAACTGGTTTCACGAAAAGGTACCGATTCGAAATCCGTCCGCGTGAAGCGCCGCAGAAGGTAGCCTCGAAAGGCAAGCTCCTCCGCGAGGGGGACCGTGAACACCGCGCCCGCAACGCGCAGCATGATCCAACCGATGCGAACTCCGGCCGATGCGCCTGCCAGCGCCGCGGGCAGGGAACTCGGCGCTCCGGAGATCCGGTCCGCTGCGATCCATAACAGGAATACGGCGACCGCCGCCGCCGGCGCGAGTATGCTCCAGTTCCAGTCCAGTTGTTTGTAGCTGTTCCGGTAAAACCACAAAGCACCCAGCGTGGCCACGATGCGCAAAGGATACAGCCACTCGAACGCCCCCGATGCGGACCGCGCGATCATGCCGGCCGCCAGAATCGCGAGGAACGGGACCATCAACGCGGCTGTCGAATCCGGTGCGAACTCTTCGGTCTTGGCGGGAACGTGTGTGGAAATCCAATTCCAGCGCCGGGCGACCAGAGACGATCCGAAGGCCACCGAATTGAATGCGATCCAACCCGCCTGGGAATGAAATCCATCGAGCGCAATGTCCCGTGCGCCCGCGTTTCCGATCAGCACCAGGGCCGTGATCCGCACCGCATTCAGCAGAAAGAGCGTTACGATGCCGAGCGGCAACAACACCAAAGCTTGCGGAAATCGCGACTCGCGCCGGAACAGAACCAGCCACATAGTTCCGAAGACCAGCAGCAGCCCGATTCCTTCGAGTCCCGAGCACTCGTTGGCGATGATCACGGTGAACCGATGCGTCCCGATGCGAAGGGCCTCCGGCTGAGTGACGATGTCGCGGACGAACGGAGTCAGGAAGAGGCTCACCAGGCGGAACGTGGCGCGGCTCGCGGGAGCCCAGAGAGAGCGGAACATCGTGGCACCCGCGCAGGTAAGCGCCGCCGCCACAGAGGCTCCCATCCACAGCAGCCCGGTGGTGCGCCGCAATTCCAGCCAGAATCGCCAGGGCACGAAGGCCAGAGCTCCGGAAACGATGGCTGCCGCTGCGGCAAAAATCCAGACCGCCGCCACCAGGTTCGGATCGAAGGCTCGCAAGCCGTCCCCGTAAACACCCGTCGAGGCTACCGCAAACAATATCGCGGCAGCAAAGTGGACGGCGAGCGCGCTCCTACGGATGCTCTCGTGCGCCACAGCGTCAGACAGCGACTTCAGTTCCGCTTTGAAGCGCAGGAAAGCGAAGGTGGCGAACAGAGCCGAAAACGCCACGGCG
Source organism: Bryobacteraceae bacterium (assembly GCA_036498815.1). Lineage (GTDB taxonomy): Bacteria > Acidobacteriota > Terriglobia > Bryobacterales > Bryobacteraceae > Palsa-187. Next base: position 234,172 of record DASYET010000042.1, read on the forward strand.
AACCGGCCCACCCACGCTCCCCGAGTGTGGATCGCGGCAGCCAGCCACGAGCCTTGAGGCGCGGGTGTCGCGCCATCCAGATATAAGGTCGCCAGCAGGACCTCGCCGCTGAACAATAGGGCGAGAAGTGAAATCCGTGCGGCGAGAGAACCGAATCGAGTCACTAGGCGAGATTATACGGCAGGACCATGCCGTGAACCCCCTAAAGCACTGGAAGTGGAGACCGCGGGATCCGAACGAAACGAAGCGTCCTCTTTTCTAGAGCTCGTAACAACACAAAGGGGCGGAGTCGGCAAGATGGGAACAATCGGCGGGTTCGTGGCACGTCTATGCGGTCAGTCGAGTAGATGGAGCCCGCGGGAAGACGATGGATACCTGCTATTTGTCCTTGGGCTCGGAGTTCGGCTTGATGTCCGGTTTGGCGTCCCGCTCGCTCGAGTCGAAGTGAACGGCGGCGTCCGCGCTGAATTGGTGATATCCGGAATAGCGGCCCTCATTGGTGTGCACGCGATCATCCGGGCCGTCGTAGTACTGGAGCACGAATCGCGAGGGCAGGATAAATTCCCGGTCCCCAACCTGTGTAGATTTATACTCCAGCGTCAGACTGTGATTGCGGATTTCAAAATTGGCGGGAACCATGGTGCATTTCATCTGGATGCGAAGCACCGCATGAGTTTCCGCGTCGGCCTGAACGGTTCCCTCAAAGGGGACGCGCACAAACCCCTTGGATCCCCTGAGTACATAGCCCACGGCTTGGGGAACATGAAAGCTCAACACGTCCACTGTGCGCCCGTTCAGCTTGCCCGGACGATCCAGGCGCAGATCGGTACGGCTCGCCGGCCGGAAGATGACTTCCAGAATATTTCCGAACTCCCCCTGTGAGCCTTCCGATAAGGGACTGGCGGTCCCCGGCGGAATCTTACGGCCGTCGAAGCGAATGAGGGTGCGTGCTTCTTTGCCGTTCGTAAAGCTCAGCTCCTCTTCGCTGTCGTTCATTTCCGGTGGAGTTTGATTGCCTGCGTTCGCGGGACTGGTGACATGATGGGTGCTGAGGACGCACGTATAGCTGGGCAACTTCTGCGTGTAGTTCAAGGCGTAATTCCGCACGGCTTCGATGGTTTGTTGCGCGTTCGGCGAATTCCCGGTTTGGCCCAGAGCGATAGAAGGAGCCAGAATCAACGAATACCAGAGGAGGGAACGAGGGGTGAGCGGACAAAGTAGGCGGAGCATGAATTGCGTCCTCATTTCTTCCCCTTCCCTGATCGCTTCGGAGTATTTGGCAGGGGAATGGTGAGAGAGCCGGCCGCGCCGCCGATCTGATCCTGCACGACGACTCGCAGAGTTCGGCCCGCTCCGGCGATGTCAACGGATTCGGAGATGCTGGCACCTCTGCGGAGAAAAGAGTCAAATTGATTGTCGGGAATGTTGTCGTAGGTCTGGGTTCTGGTCGGCACTTGGGATGCGCCCTCCACGAAGAAGGCGACGGTGAATCCGCCCGACCGCTGCGCATTCTCCTGCCGCCACTCCAGACGGCGTGGATCCACGCTGACCTTGACCTGCAGGAATCCGGGCCGGGCCGGGTCCGGCGCGGTCTCCGCGACGATTTCCAGTTGCGTGGCTTCGAGAGGGTCCTGCATGAGCTGTTCCATGGTGGGATGGGCGGACGCCAGGTCCTCCGTGCGAGCGGAGAAATAATTCTTTCGGTAGCGGACGCTCACTCCCGGCCGCGCCACCTCGACTTTGAGGTTGTGCCAGAGCCCGTCCGGCGCCGCCTCCGGATAGAAACCGAGCGCGTAAGAAAACTCCCCGTCTGCCACAGCGGACTGTATGGAATCCTCGATGCCGTTGTTGTTGAAGTACACTTCGCCGCCTGTATAGCCGGCCAGCAGGTTCATGGTTTCGATGCCGGAGGGACCAACAGTAAGCTTCCGGGCCGCCATCTGCGCTGCTTGCGGGTTGCCTCTCGATTCGGCGTTCGCGATCGCGGTGGTGCCGGATAAGGCGCCGATGAGCCCGCGCGCATCCACCGCGTACAGGGCCAGATTACTTTCGTTGAGCGCATGCGCGGCCTCCTGCATGTCGGAGGAGAAATCGAAGTCCTTGCCGGCGATCGGAAGGCTGGCCGTTACCCAGATCAGATTCTTTCGGCCCGGCACCTGGGCCAGGTGGCGGGCGACGGCCTTCAGCGCTCGCTTGGTGTCCATGACGCGCGCAAAGATCTCCTGCCGCGTGCAGTTCTCGGCGGCGCGCCCCTCTAAGCCATCGCAAAGAGCGCCGGGGTCCTTCTGCTGAAGCGTGCTTGCCGCCGCGCGGAGCAGCTCCGCATTGTCCGTAAGATCTTGAAGGGGCCGCAGTCCGTCCCTTCCGAACGTATAGACGGCGATTCGGTTTCCCGGCGGGAACGATGCGAGAAACTTCGCCACTCGTTGTATCGCGTAGATCTGATCGTTCCTAGGGGTGTTCCTCTGGTCGATCAGCAACACCGTGGCCGTCTTCGTTTCTTCGCGATCGCGCGATGATCGGTTCGAATACGTGCCGGGAGGAAGTGGCGCGGGAGCCTGACCGGCGCCGGGCGGAAGTCCCGCAGTGGGGATCGAGGACTCAGCCCCTTTGATCGAGAACACCGAGATTTCCTGCGGCTTTCCGTTGTCCAGCAGAGTAAAGTCTTCCTTGGACAAACCGGTTGCCGGAGAGTCCTTGCTTCTGACGACAACGTCCACCTCCACCAGTCTGGTGCCCGTGCGAAAGGTCTGCGTCTCCGCCTGAGCATGCAGCCGGCTGAGCCCGCCCGCGTTCAGGAGAGCGAAGGCCGCTACGCTCCCACAGGCGAATCTGATCATCGTGTACCTGCCGGCGAAAATCCTAGGGATAGTGCGAGCTCTCATGGATGACTCCTCTCGTATGTTGCGCCTGGACACACCTCCGCGCAGAGCAGCGACGGGGAAGGTGCCGGGTTGTTGGTTCGATCCTTACCGATGATCCAAGGGAATTCGGACAGATCCCGCGGCTCCGGTCGCCCGGTCCTGTGCGACGATGCGAAGCTCGCCCCTCTGTCCACTCACTCCGATCGAATCGTCGATCACGATGCCTTGCTGCAAAGCCGAGGCGAGTTGCCGGTCCGGAATTTCAAGCTTCCTCGTCACCGTCCGCACAGTGGAGGAGCCTTCGAGGAAAAAAGAAACATCAACCGCGCCCGCCCAAATATTGTTCTCGTTTTCTAAGTGAATGCCGCGAAGATCCACCGCGGCCCGCACCCGGCGAAAATCAGGCCGCGCCAGGTCCGGCTCAGTCTCCGCCATGAGTTGCATCTGCGTGGCATTAAGCGGCGTGTTCAGGAGTTCCGGCAACGTAGGACGCGCGCTCGCCTTGGTGAGCGAACTCGGCGCGAAATACTTGGCGCGATAACGCACGGTGACGCCGGGTTGCGCGACTTCCACCTTTAGCTTGTGCCAGACTCCCGCCTGTGCTTCCGGCGCGGGGTAAAAGCCGAGCGTGTACGTGAGCTCAGCGTCGTTCAGGGCTTGCTGAATCGAATCCTCGATGCCGTTCGAGTTGTACAATGCCACGCCGCCGGTGAGATCCGCAAGCACAGACATCGCGCTGACGCGGGAACCGGAACCCTCGCTGGCTTGCCAGGCCGGGGAGAGGAACAGAGGCCAGGGGCTCACCGGTTCAAACCCGCTCGATTCGGCGTTTGGTATCGGTGTCGCTCCGGAAAGAGAGCCGACCAAGCCGCGCGCGTCCACGGAGTAGAGCGCCGCGTTCACATCGCCGAGCGCCCGGGCTGCTTGCTCCAGGTCGGAATTCAAACCGGACGAGCGGAGGTCGATCGGACTGCTGGAAGACACCCAGATCAGTCCCTTGTGGCCGGGCACACCCGCCAGATGCCTGGCGATTTCCTCGACGGCTCGCTTCGTATCGATCAGCACGCGTTCCTCGGCAATGTCAGACCGGTACCGGGGAGTTTGCGCCTTGAGGTTCTCGGCGGCACGGCGGAGGAGTTCAGGGTCGCCCGTAATTTCTTGCACAATGTGCAGCCCGTCGCGATCGAGTGCGTAAAGGCCGATGCGTTCCACTCGCTGTTCTTTCTTGTGCGCCCGCACAAACTTTGCGAGTCGCTGAAGTGCATAAGCCTGGTCAGCCTGTGCCGTATTTCTCTGATCGATCAGCAGCACGATCGGGTTGGCGAGGGAGTCGCCTTGATCGATGCGATTCGAAATCACCCCCACGGGAAGCGCGTGGAAAGCCGGACCCTGCGTCTGGGGAGACGTAACGGTGAACGAGGCGATTCTCTGCGGTTGGCGATCGTCGAGCAACGTAAAATCGCCCTCGGTCAATCCAGTGGCCGGGGCACCTTTGCGGCGCGCGATCACGTCCACCTGCACCATCTGTGTAGCCGCACGAAATGTGGGCGCGACGGGAAGTCCCTCCGGCAAGATCGGAGGAACGGCGGACCGCAAATCCGCCGGAGGCGCGGGCGCGGGCAGCCTGTTCCCGGAGAAGTTCAAAGGCGGGCGGAGCGAAGTGGACTCGCCATGTTGAGTGGCATCGCTCAGATCGGGCGCAGGCGCGAAAAGGGCGCTGGCGGGCGGATCCGGCTCGCGATTCACGTGCGCCGCCGGCACTTCCGTGCTTTCTCCGCGATGCGCTACCGGATGGGCTGCAAGGAGCGGATCGTACAACAAAACACTTCCCGCCCTGTCTGCGGAAGCCGGCCCAGGACTCGGCACCAACGCAAGCACGTGCCCTACCGGCTCCCGCGAAGCTCTCTTACTGCTGGTTACAGTGCTGCCGTGGATCGACGCGAGTGCGATCCCCGCCAGCCAGAGCAGGGTCATCGCCCATGCCGCGCCGGGCCCAGGGGCGCTTTCAACCATGGCGTGGGCAGGCTCAATCAATCGGCGAACGCGGTTCACCAGCGATCCCCCGTTCGCGGCAAGGGCCGGCGTTAAATGCACGGGCCGGCGCGCTTCCAAATCCGCCAGCGCGCGAGCGTAAGCGAGCACATCGCCCGTCGCCGCTACTGCCAGATCGTCGCAGCACAGTTCACGCTCCGCGCGGATTTGTTCGGAGAGCCACCAGACCGCGGGGTGATAAAAGAGCACCGATTCGACGACACCCTGGAGTAGGCTCGCCAAATAATCCGACCGCCGGATATGCGCGAGCTCGTGCGCCAGCAGCGCCGTGACGTGGACAAGGGCCCCCCCGATCAGGAATTCGACGGGCACCAGGATCGCGGGCCGTAGCCAACCGATGACGGTGGGCACATCCACCAGCGAGGAAACCAGCAGACGTACCCGGCGCTTCACTCCCAGACGCACGGAAATTCGATCGAGCGTCTGCCACCATTCGGCAGGCGCCGGATGCGCCGTGGACCGCAGGCGGGCGGCGAAGCGCCAGCCGCCTAACAGGCGAATCGAAAAGGCGAGAACGCCCAGCACCCACAAAACCACCACTGCGGGGAGAAGCCGTTGCCACTCCGTCGTGATCATCCAGGAAGCCGGCCCCTGCACGTTCGAGATCAGCAGGAAAGTCGCCGGTGGCGTCGCAGCCATCGCCAGGAATGCGCCACACGCCAGCACATATCGGCCTTGTGAAAGGAGGGAGCGTCTCAACAGGCTCCGCAGAATCGCGTACACCGCGGCAATCGCCGTACCCTGCCACAGGAAATGCAGCAGCGTCCAGCCGAGTCGCTGCATCCAAAATTGCGAAAGCAGTACGGCGATCACGGCGCTTTCTTTCTCTTCTCGAAGCGATCGAACATCCGGCGGATCTCGTCCATGTCCTCGGCCGAGGCCCGCTGCGCGGTCAAAGCCCCCAATACAAGATCGCGAGCCGAGCCTTCGAACACACGATGCATCAGATCCCCGGCAAACCGCGCCTGAGCTTCCTCGCGAGTGAGCGCGGCTTCGTAAAGGTGGGACCGGTAGCGCTCGCTTCGGTGCAGCAGTCCCTTTTCGTGCATCAGCTGCATCTGCTTCAACGTGCTGGTATAGCCGGTGTCTTTCGCCAACGCCAGATGCACTTCCCGCACCGTGCGGGGCCCGCAGCGCCACAAAACGGTGAGGATGCCCAACTCGGCATCGGAGGGAATCTTGGCCACAGGGGCATGTTATACGAATCAAAATCGTATGTCAATGCAAATTGATCGTAGCAGTGCCGGGCCGAGGGAAACCAAAGTGAGATCTCACCGACCGATGCACCAGGATCTTTCTTGCGGCGCTGCTCCAGGCGGGCCGCTCCTGGGGCGTTTTTCTGGATTCAGTATTTACTTTTCAAGTTCTCCCACACCGAGTCTAGAGATCGATCGATTCACAACGTTTTGTAAAGAGGCTGCTTAGAATATTGTGCCAGTGGATGATATTCTGTCCCGACGCCTCGCTCCCGGAATCAGGATCGACTTGGGAGTACTGAGCTTTCGCCCGGGGAGCGTTTTTCGATTCGTGACCCGTGGCCTCCCATTGCGACGGGACTTTGATCGACTGGAGCCAACTGCCTAGCTCCGTCTAGCACATCAACCGACCGGGATCTTGGTAGCATAGCGATGGATCATCGAACGTTGCTTCGTCACTCGGCTTACCGGCCGCCCAGGGAAGGAACATTCTACCCTTCAGATGAAAATAATTCGACCAGGTGGCGGTCGCCGTTTAGGAAAACAGGTTCGGCGGCAGCTTCGCATCCTCTACCAAGACGATGCCGTTGTCGTCCTCAATAAGCCTGCCAAACTGCTGGCGGTGCCGACGGATGACTCCGATCTTCCCTCTGCCCTCTCTCTTCTTTCGGCGGAGCTGGAATCAAGGAGGCAACGGGCCTTTGTCGTGCATCGCATCGATCGTGACACGTCTGGGATTCTGCTCTTTGCAAAAACCTGGCCAGATCGAGAAGCACTGGTTCAACAGTTTATCCGGCACACCCCGGTGCGGGAATATCTCGCGGCAGTTCGCGGTCATCTTCGCCTGAAAGAAGGGACACTCGTTCATTACTTTCGGCAAGAAGGTATGTTTCAAAAGGTGACCACAGAAAGCGATCCACGATCGGCTCGCGCTGAACTTCGCTATTCCGTGGAACATCGCCTTAAGGGCGCATCGCTCGTCCGGGTCTCGCTGGTGACCGGATTACAAAATCAAATCCGTGTTCAGTTGTCAGCGATCGGCCACTCGGTCATCGGCGACAGGAAGTACAATCCATCCGAAAAGCTGGAACGGCGGATTACTCGCGTCGCTCTCCACGCGGCGCGTCTTCAGTTCATTCATCCACGCTCTGGAGACAGCGTTTGCGTTGACTGCGAACCTCCCCCGGACTTTCAGGTTCTTCTTCAGGCATTAGGGTTGCCCATCAGCACGCGCCGATGACGGCTCATGCCACGCAGTTCGCGGCCGGCGGCGGAGCCATCCTGAACCCAGCGCGACTCCGCTACAGGTGCCAGTGTCGGAGGCATCGAGGAGCGACCTGGAATTCCTTGACTCGTGGTTCAGAAATGTCGAACGGAACCCCGAAAAGGCGCCGTGACCAGCCCGAATCTAATGCGGATCGTCGGGCGACATGGACTAGCTGAATCAGCAGGTGGTCTCCTCCGACCTATTCGGCGATCGTCGACGCGAAGCTTTCCAGCCTGCGTCGCTCAAGTGGAGCATTCTCCGAGTAGCCCGTGATTCGCCCGGAGCAGCCGTGATTCGTGTGTTTGGTTTGGTATACTCAGACTCCTTGGCGGCAGCCGTGGGGATCTCGCGGCCGGGTACCGACCCTCACGGCAATGAAAAACGGCATGGGAGTATGGACGCGCGGGTCTGTAGTCGCAGCCATCCAACTGGCGGTGCTCGCGGCCACGACGAAGGGACAGAGCTCCTCCCTGGCGACACGCTCTCAGGCTCAGTACACGCAGATCTACTCAGACGATATCGAGTCGGGGACCGGGCCAACGGTCAAAGCTGGGCTCCAACTACAAGGCACGACGGTGATCACCGATCCTTCCCAGGTGATCGCGGGCAAGGGCTCGCTTCTGCTCAGCAACCGTGGAGGATTCGTCTCCGATCCCGCGGTGCTGTCTTTTGCCGGGAACACGGTCTACACGATCAAGTTTGATTACAGGATTGTGTCGCCCCCTACCGTCGACGCGGTTTTCTATGCGTGGTTTGAACCCATGGGGGCAACGGACCCGAAGTTGAGTATCACTCTCCCCAACATGCTGAAGAACGCCGCGGTGACCGGAACGTATTCGATGGGAGCGCAGACCGCCAGCGCCTCGTCCTATGTGCTTAGGTTCTATGCGGCGCAGGGCGTGTCTCTGATTGTCGACAACATTTTCCTGTTCCGGCAGGATGTCACCGTGCAGACCGCCATCCCCGCCTCCTGGAGCCGTCTCTCCAGCGCGCCCTATCCGCGCCTGGGCAAGTACACGCTTGGGAATACCGGTTCCATCGCATCGAGTGGAAAGGCGGAAGGCAAACCGTTTACCTACACTGTCGAGCAGATTGAGAGCAGGCTGGCGTTCTTCGACGTCATTGCCGGCCTCTCTTTGACGAATCAGACCCAGGACCCCGATTCCATCCACCGGATTCGGGCCCTGAATCCGAACGCCGTGATTCTTCCGTACCGCCCCATGGACTTCCAATCCAAAATCGCGCCGCGGCCCGATGGACTGATTGACTTGGACCTCCAGTTACTTCAGAGCACGCCCGACGCATGGAAAGCGACCGATACAAGCGGAAACATTATCTACCAGCCACGTTTTCCCAATCTGTTTTACCTGAATCTTTCGGATTCCGTGCCGGCCGTGAATGGTCAGACATGGCGAACCGCGCTTCCGAATTTCGTGACGACTCAAGTTTTCCCTTCGGGCTTATGGGATGGCGTGTTCTTCGACGGTCTCAATGGAGCCTTGGACGGAAATTTTCCCTACTTGAACGATCCCCTCCAGTTTAACTATGACTGGAACCGCAACGGCGTGGCCGACGAGACGCGTGCGGCTTCGCACGAGATGGTCCGCAAAGGCAACATGAAAATGCTCCAGCAGGTCCAGGCGAGCGCCAATGGCATGCAGCTCATCATGGGCAACACGGGACCCGAGCTGGCTTTGGCTCCTTTCGTGAACGGCTATACCTTCGAGTGTTTCAATGGGTCGTGGAATGATCCCGGCGCTCCCCCTTCCTCCAGCTCGCCGGCGCGCTGGAGGGTCGAGTTCGATGCCTTTCGGCGGATACGAGCAACATCGCGTTCGCCACAAATGAATGTCCTCGAAGCTTGCGGCGTCAACGCCTCGGATTCGAATTCTCCCGACACGTCGGGCAGTTACTTGACTCCTACTCCCGAGGATCTTCAAAAACACCGCTTTTCCTTGGGCACAGTGCTCCTGGACGACGGGTTTTACGGGTATGATCTGTTGGCGAACACGAGCGCACCCTATTGGTTCGACGAATATTCGGTGGACTCTAGCGGGAATGCGGTTGAGGACCGCGCGAAGAAAGGCTACCTTGGCCAGCCTCTGGCGGACGCCGCCGAATTGGCGACCCCGGCAACCCAGGTTTTTCAAGAAGGATTCGAGAGCGGCGGGCTCCCCAATTCCTTCTTGGCGAATCCTCAGAGCGCCGCGTCAATTTCGCGCACGACCGCAGAAGTCATCTCTGGAGCGGGCTCCCTGGTCATCAGCAGTCCGGATCATACGAAGGACGGGAATGCAGGCGTGCAAACCAATCCCGCGGCTCTCCCGCTCACGGCCGGGGTCACGTACCTGTTGACACTGGATTGGCGAATTCTCGAAACCATTGATAATCCGTTTGGTTTTCAGATTAGCTTAACCAGCAACGGTCAGACCCTGGACCACGCGATTGTCCCGGGCGTCCTCACCGGGGACTCTGGAAGCCTGCACTTTCCCTTCAGTGTTCCCTCCGCGGGAACCTGGTCGCTTGGCTTCGCGATCACGAACGGCGGGGGAAAAGTCGCCATCGATAACGTGAGGGTCGATCGAGGCGGCCCGGGTGGGTGGCGCAGGGATTTCGAAAACGGGTTTGTGCTGGTGAATCCCTTCGCGCAGCCGCGCACGTTTTCGGCGGCGGAATTAGCCGGCGCCCTCCATCGAACGGGCATTCGCCGGATCAAAGGTACCCAGGCGCCCGATATCAACAACGGCCTGCCCGCGCTCGGCGATCTTATCGTCGGCGGGTTTGACGCCATTGTTCTGCTGGCGGACAAGATCGGAGTAGCCTCGCCTGTGATCAACTCGGTTGGCATGGCCGGCGGTTTTCCAGACATTGCGCAGAATGGATGGATCGAGATTAGAGGGGCCAACCTCGCCCCACCAGGCGTAGCTCTGGGCGGGATGATCTGGGACAAGGCCCCTTCTTTCGAGTCCGGGATCATGCCCACCGACCTTGGCGGCGTTCGGGTTACGGTAAACGGCAAGCCCGCGTTTGTGTATTTCGCCAGCCCGAATCAGGTCAACGTGTTGTCACCGTTAGAAGCCACCACTGCGCCCGTCCCGATTGCGGTGATCAGCGGTGGTGTGTCGAGCGCTTCGATCCTCGTGAACCTGCGCGATGCCGCGCCGTCATTTCCCTTGGTTGGCTCGACGAAGTACATCGTCGCCACGCATGCCGACAATTCGCTCATTGGACCTGCGACCCTTTCGGCTCCAGGCTATGCGTTCACGCCGGCCCGCGCGGGCGAGACAATTGTCCTCTACGCCTTCGGGCTTGGTTTGCCTTCAACATCGTTAGTGAATGGAGCCTCGGCGCAGTCCGGCCCGCTGCCCGCTCTTCCACAAGTCCAGATCGGCGGTGCTAGCGCGACGCTGACCTTCGCCGGAGTGATCAGCCCGGGCCTCTACCAACTGAATGTAATGATTCCGGGGAATCTGGTGAGCGGCGACTGCAAGGTTGTCTTGACCTACAAGGGCCAAAACTCTCCGTCCGGCGACTTGATTACGATTCAGTGAGTGTCAATCCGGCAGTTGGCCCGACGGGATTTGTGCCGCGCCCGGATGGCTGCGGGAAGCTGTAAGACGCTGATCATAAGCAATATGAATGGTGGTGGAGGCGGCGGGAGTTGTGCCATCGAATAGTATTGATTCTACGCAGCTTACTGATTTTTCGATTCGCTCAATACGCACAGAACGTACGTTTCGCTAATCCCAGGTACGTAAAAGGTACGTGAGATGAAAGCGGGTTCCACCTCGCCGAATCACGTCCGTGATCGGCGTTGCTTTGGATCTATCTCCGCAGAGGGGCAACTTCCAAAACCCGACTTTCTCGCGTGCCTCACCAAACCGACCTGGCTTTTGCCTCCTCGCCATCCCTCGAACATGACCGAAAGCCGTCATCAGAAAATGGACCGGGCGCGACTCCGGGACAGAAACGGGGTCGTGGGGAAATTACTTCGTGACGTGGACTTCACGTGAGTGAGAGAAGTGTTTCTCGCGCCGCCGGTATCCGCCAAGATCGCCTCCCCAGCAATTGCGCCCTGTGTGGATGACCGCCATTAATGGCTGCTTCGCTTTCATGCAGCGTGCCGGGGCAATGAACCCGCAGACCGAGAGCGAAGCAAAAATGTTTTGCTACACCCCTCTATATCTGTGTATACTGAGTATGTAGTGATGGACGGATTCCTCATCTCACAGGCCGACAAGCGGCCCATGTATCTCCAGATCATGGAGCAGATCAAGCAGCGCATTGCCGTGGGAGATTGGGCCGAGGGGCAGCAGATCCCTTCGATTCGGCAACTATCCGTAGATCTGCAAGTGAGCGTCATCACCGTGAAACGCGCTTACCTCGAACTGGAACGGGAAGGCGTCATTGTCACCCGCCACGGCAAGGGTTCGCAGGTGGCGGAAGGCGTGGATTTGGGGATACAGTTGCGCGAGGCGGAACTGGACCAGCATTTGGAACAAGCAGCCAAGCTTGGCGCAATGCTCGGTATGACGAGTCGGGATTTGGAAAAACGTTTGCGATCGGTGGTGGAAAAGTCAGTCGAAAAGGAACTCCCATGAACGATTTCGCAGTTCAATTTCAAGGTGTCTCCAAGCGGTACAAGTACTTCACGCTGGACAACATCGATCTGCAGCTTCCAGTCGGCCAGGTGATGGGCCTCATCGGGCAGAACGGCGCAGGTAAGTCGACCACCATCCGGATTCTGATGGGCTTGGTGCACCAAGATGAAGGTCAGGTCCAAGTGTTGGGGCGGCACATGCCGGAGGAGCAAATCGCGGCGAAGTGGGACATCGGGTTCACGTCGGAAGACCTGCGACTCTATGACGCCATGACGCTCGAATGGCACATGGGCTTCATCCGGTCGATTTACTCGACCTGGGACGCCGAATACGCCAAGCTACTCTTGAAGCGCTTCGGTTTGGTGGCCGAACAGAAGATGAAGGGGTTGTCGCATGGGCAGCGTGTGAAGGCGGCGTTGCTGCTGGTGCTGGCTCGCCGGCCACGCCTCTTGGTGCTGGATGAACCGACGACAGGCCTGGATCCGGTCGCGCGCCACGAAATCCTGCGGGAGTTGACGGGAGCAATGGCGGATGAGGAGTGCAGTATCTTGTTCTCGTCCCACAATACCCAGGACGTGGAACAGATTTCGGATCAGATCGCGTTTCTGGACCGGGGCCGCTTGATCGATTCGTCCGATAAAGAGACGTACCTGGACCGTTGGAGACGGTTGCGGTTGGAGGTGCCGGCCGGAATCGGGTTGCCGGCGCTGCGGGGCGTAATCGCGGTGAAGCAGGAGGGTCGCATCGCGATTGCGACCGCGAATGCGTTCGAGGCGGACCTGCCTAACGCGTATGAGCGCACGGGCGCGCGCGTGCAGCGCGTGGAGAACATGACTTTGGAAGAGATTTTCGTTGCGAATGTGGAGCACAGCCGCGAGGACGTGAACGTATGAATGCGCAGACGTCGGTTGTCCGGCAAATGGTCTGGAAAGACATCCAGATGCACAGGAAGCTCATGGCGTCCTTGATGATTTTCGGCGCCGCGGGGCTGGGCCTGTTCTTGGTGAAGCGTGAACCCTACACCGTCCTGGGAGGCATAGCGCTGTTCACAGCGCTGATCCTGACGAGCGCCTTCGTGCCGGGATCGAACATCCTCAATGAACGCAAGCGGCAGACCCTGCCATTCCTGATGAGCCTTCCGATCTCCGCCATCCAGTACACCACCGCCAAACTGCTCAGCACCGTCGGAATGTTCCTGATTCCGTGGACAACACTGGTGATCGCCGCGATCTGGATGATCGCGGTCGAAGGAGTTCTTCCTCATGGTGCCATCCCGATGGCGCTCATGCTGCTGACGCTTCCCTTCGTAAATGTTTGCGGGATTACCGCGATGAATCTCGTCGGCGAGACTGAGGGTTGGAACGGCGCCGCTCAGGTGATTTTCAATTCGGTGCCTGGAGTGATTTGGTACCTCATCACTCTCAGTCCAGCGCTCACGCGTGATCTGGGGAGTAGCCAGGCGGTTTGGAACCCGACTGTGCTAACCTTCCTCGGTTCGGAATTTGCCGTGATCGTTTTGATCCTGGCGCTGACCTACTACTTGCAATCGCGAAAACGCGATTTCGTCTAGATTCGGCCGCCACTCGGCCCTGACAATGTTGTCTGACTTTGGGCATCGAAGCGGCTTACGTCGTACACTTCCGTAGGCCGTTGTGGCCCGGGATCTCGTTGACGAAAAATGCTGAAAAATGTTGGTGGAGGCGGCGGGAGTTGTGCCATCGAATGGTATTGATTCTACGTAGCTTACTGATTTTTCGATTCGCTCAATACGCACAAAACGTACGTTTCGCTAATCCCAGGTACGTAAAAGGTACGTGGAGATGAAAGAGGTTCCACCTCGCCGAATCACGTCCGTGATCGGCGTTGCTTTGGATCTATCTCCGCAGAGGGGCAACTTCCAAAACCCGACTTGTGGCGCGTCACTCGACCAGAGAAGCCGCCCCTGCCTTGGTGCAGGGGGTCGGGCGTTCGAATCGCCCCGCCCGACCATATACAGCAATAGAGCATGCCGCAGCACTTGGCATCCGTGTGTGTCCACACGAAGTCCTCACCGACCCTCCAGAATCCGCCAGTCGCGGCCACTCACTCCGGGTAGAGTCTGTGTGCACCTAACGGTCCCAACCAGCCTTCCGGTCTTCCGCAGAAGGCCCCACCACCACCTCATTGTCCGACCTGCGATAGGTGTAGAATTGACCCTGGCTACACGTCCTTCGATCGTCGCAGGAGGCAGTAGCGTAATGTGATCGGGCATGGAGGCTTAACGATGCGAAAATCCACACTGCTGATCCTTTCGTTGCTGGTCCCGGCGCTCTTAGGCCTCGGCGGATATGCCGCCCTTAGGGCAGCTCAGCAAAAGGCTTTTACCCCGGCCGCCGCGAAGCGCTGGTCTGAAGCAGCCACTTGGCCTGACAAGAAGGTGCCCGCCAAAGGCGCTCTTGTCACCATCGCGCAGGACATGAACGTCGTCCTCGATGTGATCCCGCCGGAGCTCAATGGTCTGACGATCAACGGCAAATTGAGCTTCGCCGATACCAAAGATATCGAGCTGACCACCGAGTGGATCATGGTGCACGGCGAGTTGGAGATCGGCACGGAAAAAGCCCCGCACACCCGTAAGGCCACCATCACCTTCACCAACAACGTCAAAGACGAAGACATCAGTGGAGGTGGACCGACGGGCAAGGTCGACCGCGGTATCATGCTCATGGGCGGAACCCTGAACCTGCACGGTGACCGGACCAATAGCTGGACCAAGCTGTCCAGCACGGCCAACGCAGGCGCGACCTCTATACAGGTTCTGAACGCCGCGGGCTGGCGCGTCGGCGACGAGATTGTCCTCGCATCCACGGATTACGATCCCCGGCAGGCAGAGCGGCGAACCATTTCCGCCGTCAGCGGAAACACGATCACGCTCGACAAGAAGCTCGACTACATGCACTTCGGCAAGATCACCTTCGACGTCGATGAACGCGGCGAAGTCGGCTTGCTGACACGCAATATCAAACTTCAGGCATCGGCCGACGCGGAACAGTCCTTCTACGGCGGGCACGTCATGGCGATGGTGGGAAGCAAGATGTTTGTCGAGGGCGTCGAGCTCAATCGCATGGGCCAGAACATGACTCTTGCCCGGTATCCGATCCACTGGCATCTGATCGGCGA
>DASYET010000043.1:0-18028 GCA_036498815.1 Bryobacteraceae bacterium
CCCCCACACGCGCAAAGCAACCATCACCTTTACGAACAACGTCAAAGACGAAGACATCAGTGGAGTGGGTGGAACGACAGACAAGGTCGACCGCGGCATCATGCTCATGGGCGGAACCCTGAACCTGCACGGTAACCGGACGAACTCCTGGACGAAGCTGTCGAGGACCGCCGAGGCAGGCAGCAACTCGAGTGAAGTCCTGAACGCCGCTGGCTGGCGGGTCGGCGACGAGATTGTCCTCGCGTCGACGGATTTCGATCCCCATCAGGCAGAGCGGCGAACCATTGCTGCCATCCGTGGCAATACGATCACGCTCGACAAGAAACTGGACTCCATGCACTTCGGCAAGATCACCTTCGACGTGGATGAACGCGGCGAAGTCGGCATGCTGTCGCGCAATATCGTGGTCCAGGCTTCGCCCGACGCAGACCAGACGCTCTTTGGCGGCCACATCATGGCGATGAACGGGAGCAAGATGTTTGTCGAGGGCGTCGAGCTCAATCGCATGGGTCAGAACATGCATCTGGCCCGGTATCCGATCCATTGGCATCTGATCGGCGATGCGCAGGGGCAGTACATCAGGAACTCGGCGATTCACGACACCTACAGCCGCTGCGTGACCGTGCATGGCACAAATTACCTGGACGTTGAAAACAACGTGACCTATAACAACATTGGTCACTGCTTCTTCCTGGAGGACGGCGTGGAGCACGACAACCAGTTCGTGCACAACCTGGGGATCCTGACCAGGTGTCATCCGGAGGCGCCGTGCGTCCCGACAAACCTTGCCGCAGCCGGAGAGAGCCGACCGGCGGGACGGAATGGCCAGAATGCCAGGGACATCCTGCTTCCCTCGGACAACACGGCGTCGACTTTCTGGATCACCAACCCGGACAACATCTACCGGGATAACGTGGCCGCGGGTTCCGATTCGAACGGCTTTTGGATGTCATTGCCGGAGCACCCGACGGGTAAGTTCGAAGGCATGGAGATCAGTGCGAAGACCTGGCCGCGCCGAACGCCATTCCGCGAGTTCAAGGGCAACGTCGCCCGCTCCAACTACGACTCGTTCATGTTCGACCGAAACGTTGCGCCCAATGGCACTTTCGGTGTTACCGGCAGCTCGCAAACCGGCCATGAAAATCCCGCTGACGGGAACAGCAAGGCGGTGGAATCGGTCTTCGAGGATCTCACTGCCTACAAGAACCGGAATGGCGCCATCTGGGGCCGCGGTGAGCTGCACGTATTCAAGAACGTGAAGCTGGCCGACAACGCTTTCGGCTTTACGCACGCGTCTGGCGAATTCGGTCGTTACGCCTTTACGTCAAAGGTCATTGACTCGCTGTTCGTGGGCGAAACCGAGAATGTCGGCAACCCCAGGACGGACGCGGAAAAGGCTTACGGCCGCAGCTTGCCGAAGCCCGAAATGGCGGATTACCCGATCCACGGCTACGAGTACTACGATTACCGCCATGACGTGGTGAATACCACCTTCGTGAATTTCCAGGACAACGCCACCCGCAAGTCGGGAGCGATATCTGTCCTGTTTTATGCCAGCTTCGGGGTCAGCTCCAACAACGCCGTCGATCACGTGAAATTCGTCCACGCCAAGCCGGTGTATTTCCCGCCGATGGAGCGTAAGTGGGGCAACGATAATGGAGCCAGCACGGCCTATAAGACCGCGGCGATCCGCGACCACGACGGCTCGTTTGGCGGTGGTCCGGAATCCTACGTTCTGATCAACGACGGCCCCAACGACAGCATCGCAGTCGACACAGGAGCCTGTGAGGTCAAGCCCACCTGGAACGCTGCTGTGTGCAAGGGCGATGTTGGGCGAATGAACATTGGCGGCGGCGCCGGCGGAGGTCGTGGTGGACCTGGCGGTCCTGGCGCTGCGGGAGGCCGTGGTGGACCGGGCGGTCCTGCAGGAGCTGGAGGGGCGGCCGGAGGTCGTGGGGGACCTGGCGCTCCTGCTGGTGGTCCTGTCGCAGCCGGCGGCCCTGGCGGGGCCGGAGGTCGTGGAGGACCTGGCTATCCTGGCGCTCCTGGCGCAGCGGCTGGTCCTGGCGCAGCGGCTGGTCCTGGCGGACGCGGTGGTCGAGGCGGAGGTGCTGCGGCACCTGCTCAGCCGCCGATCGTTCTCAGCCGCAATGGCAAGGACTACACCGTAACGAACGGCACCGTGCGAGCCGGTACCGAAATCAAGGTGACCACTGAAAGGCCGACCGTGAACCTCTCCCTGACGGAAATGGAGAAAGGCTCGTGGGTGATCTTTGATCTGCCGGGATTCACCACCGCGGCCTCGGGTACGCAGCAAAACAGCCTGGATGCACTGCGCAAGGCCAGCGACACCTCGTACTTCAAGGACAAGGGTGAACTCTGGGTCAAGGTTGTCTCCCCCGGTGACCCCGGCAACGGAGCCCCCGGTGGCGGAGCCAGCATCAGTGTCAGCAGGGATGCTGCCGCTGCTACCGTTGCTGCTCGATAGGCAAGTTGCCCCCTTGGTGTAAGAAGGAGCCCCCGGCGCAGGCCGGGGGCTTTTTGTTTCGTACCGCAATGCTGCGCAAGCGGTTCCCGGAATCGCCTCCGGCGTCCGAGGAAAGGTCCGCCCAAGATCAGGTCCAAAATCCGGCATCCCCTCTTGTTTTCTCCGTCCAACCCGGAAAACGGCGTCCTCACCCCTTCGCGGCCAATCGGCCTCCACTTCTCCAACTCCTTCTCGGTCGCGAAAGTCTCCAGGTTGCCGGCGCTGGCCGCGGTCCCGGAGTACACCGCGATATTGTTGTCGGAGTCGATTGTCGTTTTCTCCATTCCCGCGAGTGCCTCGCGGGTGACACATCCATCGCTCTGTTCACGGAACACAGCAAGTCAAATCTGCGGGGACGATTCGGCCCGAAGGGTGGGAGGAATCCCACGTCTACGTGGCTCCCTTTTTAAGGGGCACGACAAAGCCGCTGCACGCGGGCCAGGCAGAAAGGAGAACTCCGCGGTCCGAATGAAGCTTCGTGCTACGGCTTTTGGACTGGGGGGATTGTTTTGCCGTGGTACGCCGTCGCGCGGCCGATGCGGGAGGTCGCCCCGTGCAGCCAACGTGCAGCCGCGACGACGTTTTGACGTTGCCTCCCCTTGCGGAAACGATCGTGATCGGCAGCTATGGAATCCGCGGTTTAGCGCGCGTTGCCGCTCGGTGCCACGGCCGGTCGCGGGTTCAAGTCCCGGCAGTCGGACCATTTAGTTAAGCCATGAGACTGAGTTGCTCCCCCCGATTCGCGGAGAGGACCGATTTGCCTCTCGCCCTGCCCCCCCGCTGCAACGGATGGAAGACCTGCAAAAGCTGTAAGATTGTGGATGCACTCAGCAGTGGCTCACTCCTGAGTGCGTAAGGTCGAGAGTGTAGCATGCAAGCCCAGAACAGCAGTCGCCAGGAAACATTGGAGCGAACAGCGCATCTGGCGGTGGCGGATCTTCACAATCCGGGGCCGTTCATCTTTTGGACCGATCTCCTCCTCACCGGTTCTTTCGGCTGGTGTGCCTTTGCCCTTGCTGCGATCAGCCGGCGGCCCGTGATTGTCGCCGCCGCCGTGGCGGTTTCCGTGGCGCTGCTGTATCGCGGACTATGCTTCGTCCATGAGATCACCCACATCCGGCCCAAATCTTTGCCGGGGTTTGAGACGGCGTGGAACCTGATCTTCGGAGTGCCCTTGCTGCTGCCGTCTTACATGTACGTCGGCGTGCATCAAGATCATCACCGGCTGGCGACCTATGGAACCCCGCAGGATCCAGAGTACCTGCCGTTCGCCGATTCAAGAACGCTCACTATCAGGTTTTTGTTGCAGAGCTTTTTGCTGCCGCTGCTGCTGATCTTCCGGGGCCTGGTGCTGACGCCGCTGACCCTGATTTCGAAAACTTTCCGGCGTTGGGTGGCGGTGCATGCGTCCGCGCTGGTGATGAATCCGGCCTACGAGAAACCGATCCAGCAGGGTACGATCAGAAAAATGGTCCGCTGGGAGATCGCGGTGCTCGGGATCTGGGGGGCGGTGGGTTTTCTCTTGGCCCGCGGGGTCCTGCCATGGCGAGTACTGACGGTTTGGCTGATTACGGTTCCCTTCATCGGTTTCATCAACACCCTTCGCGCGTTAGTTGCGCACCGCTATGAAGCCTACGGACCGCCCCGCGACCGCCTTGCGCAATTAAAGGATTCGATCGATACTCCGGGTTTCTGGTGGACTGAATTGTGGGCGCCGGTGGGCTTACGATATCATGCGCTGCATCATTTCTTCCCCGGCATTCCGTACCATAATTTGGGAATCGCCTACCGCCGGTTGATCGGCATCGTACCCCCCGATTCGGTATATGCGAAAGCCACCAGCCCCGCCCTGTGGAGGACGTTCTTGGATTTGTGCGCCACCGGCAAGAACCACGGCGATCGCGCGAGGAGATAATGGCGAACCCTGCGAACACTAAGTATTCCCCGGCGGCCGGCTCGCCGGCGACTCCTTCGACGGACACTGAGCTCCTGCAGCTCCGGGCCACTTATTTAGACTTGCTCAAAATGTCCCTACGGAATGGCCTCTACGAGAAGCCGGCCGCTGATCCGACCGCAACGGACTGGGCGCGAGCCGGGGCGCTGTTCGCCAAGTTCAAGATGAAGTATGGCTCGAAGCTTCCCAAGGTCAGCGTCGCCGAGGTGAAGGATCATTTGAAATTCAATCGGCGCGAAGCGCACACTCTGGCGAATCCGCAGCAGATGGAGAACGTTCAATACTGTGTGGAAACGGCGCTTCGGGACGGGGTCGAAGGGGATTTGATCGAGACCGGAGTGTTTCGTGGCGGGCAGACGATCTTGATGCGAGGCATCCTGAAGGCGTACGGGGTGACGGATCGCCGGGTGTTTGTTGCGGATTCCTTCGAGGGCCTGCCGGTTCCCAAAGCCGAAGTATCTGATATTATCGCTCACGATTTTCTAAGTCTGGTCCACCACTTTAAAGTGACTTCTGAGGAAGTGCGAACCAATTTCGCGAACTACGGTTTGCTTGACGACCAGGTTTGTTTCCTGAAGGGATGGTTTGCCGACACCCTGCCCACCGCGCCGATTGAAAAGCTCGCGGTGATGCGGCTGGACGGGGACTACTACGAGTCGACGATGGATGCGCTGAACCATTTGTATCCGAAGCTTTCTCCCGGAGGGTTCGCGATCATCGACGACTATGGACAGCCGGTGGGATGCCGCCAGGCGGTTACCGAGTACCGCCAGCGCCATTCTATTTCCGAACCGATTCAAGACGTCGAAGGCCTCACCGTGTTCTGGCGACGAGCCGTGTAACGGTTTCGCCGGAGAGCCCGGTTCAAGCTTCCGCTCCGTAGACGGGAATCACGGCGCCGTTGATGGCGTAGCCCTGGTCCGATGCCAGATACACCAGAAGGCTCGCGACCTGGGAAGTCTGGATCCACTTCGAGAGGTCCGCGCCAGGCATCGCCGCGCGGTTGGCGGGCGTATCCATGGTTACCGGCAAGACGACGTTGGCGGTGATCCCGTGGTCATTGTTTTCGCGCGCGACGGTCCGAATCAAGGAGACTAGGGCGGCCTTCGAGGCGGAGTAAGCGCCCAGCCGTGCTTGTGGCTCTACCGCAGAGCGGCTCCCGATTGCGACGATTCGTCCCGACCCTTGTGTACGCATCGCCGGGATCACGGCGCGGACCAGATGAAACGTGGAGATGTAGTTCATTTCCAGCATGCCGCGCACCGTGGCATCGTCCGTTTCCGCCACGGATTTTCCCCCGGCGAATCCGCCCGCCAAATGAATCGCCGCATCCAGACGGCCGCGCTGAGCGACGACGGAGGCCACCAGCGAGTCCACTTGGTCTGCCAAGGAAAGGTCGGCCGGCGCCGCCAAAAAGTTTTCATGCGGGAAGTCCGTGTCCACGATCGATCGCGAGACGCCGACGACGCGAGCGCCGGCCTCCAGGAATGCTTGCGTCACCGTTGCGCCCAGGCCGCCTTTGGCTCCTGTGATCAACACCACTTTCCCGGTCAGGTTCATGAGCGTGCTCCCTCTTCTTCCAGAAGAACACGTCAAGGCGGCGCAAGGAAGTCGTTGGCGGACTCCATCGCGAAACGCTAAGGTAGAAGCATGCAGTGACAGTAACGTCGCTACGTCGCGGCATGGAACGAAAAAGCTCCGAAGAAGGAACCATGGATAAAAGCCGCGTCCCGGGTCAGCCGCCGTCTCTCTCGGACCTCATCAATCCCGCACAGCTCGTCACCGCTTATTACGCTGAACTCCCGGATTCCGCGGTTCCGTCGCAGCGCGTTTCTTTCGGAACTTCGGGTCATCGCGGCTCCGCGTTGAACCGGACCTTCAATGAGGCGCACATCCTGGCGATCACGCAGGCGATCTGCGCCTACCGCAAGAAAAAGGGCGTCGATGGGCCGCTGTTCCTGGGAATCGATACGCACGCGCTTTCGGAACCGGCTGCTGCCACGGCGCTGGAAGTGCTGGCCGCGAATGACGTCACCGTGATGACCGCCGTCGCGAACGAACACAGCTACTTCGGCTATACCCCGACCCCCGCGATCTCCCACGCCATCTTGAAATACAACCGTGGCCGGACGGCCGGCTTCGGCGACGGCATCGTCATCACGCCGTCCCACAATCCGCCGGAAGACGGCGGATTCAAGTACAACCCGCCCCATGGCGGTCCCGCGGAGAGCTCCGCCACCAAAGCGATTCAAGATCAGGCCAACGAAATCCTCGATCACGGACTCCAGGGAGTGAAGCGGATCCCCTTCGACCGCGCGCGGCAGACTGCCCGCCCGCACGATTTCCGCGAGGAGTACGTCGCCGACTTGAGCGAAGTCCTCGATTTAGACATCATTCGCAGCTCCGGGATCAAGATCGGCGTGGACCCTCTGGGGGGCGCCGGAGTCCGCTACTGGGGCGCCATTGCGGAGCGCTACAAATTGAATCTGACCGTGCTCGAAGAAGTGGTCGATCCCACCTTCCGCTTCATGACTCTCGATTGGGACGGACGAATCCGCATGGACCCCTCCTCTCCTTACGCCATGCGCCGCGTCATTGCATCGAAAGATAAATTCGATGTGACGATCGCCTGCGACACGGACCACGACCGTCATGGAGTCGTAACCCGGAGCGCGGGACTTCTTTCGCCGAACCAATACCTGGCGGTGTGTGTCGACTATCTGTGTCAGGTCCGCAAGGGCTGGAATCCCTCAGCCGGAATCGGCAAGACGGTGGTGAGCAGTTCTCTGATCGACCGGGTAACCGCGAAAGCGGGCCGCGCACTCTACGAAGTTCCGGTCGGGTTCAAATGGTTCGTCGACGGGCTGTTCACAGGATCGCTGGTGTTCGGCGGCGAAGAGAGCGCCGGGGCGTCCTTTGTGACTCACGATCAGAAACCGTGGTCCACGGACAAAGACGGCATTGCCGCGGCGCTGCTGGCGGCCGAGATGACGGCGCGAAACGGTCGTGATCCCGGCGAACTCTATGAGGATGTGTGCCGCGAACATGGCCGACCCTGGAACGAGCGCATCGACGCTCCCGCCAATGCCGAACAGCGCGTCAAGCTGGGTCAACTCTCCGCGAAGGACATCCGCGCTTCTCAGCTTGCGGGCGAGCCGATTGAGCAGATCCTCACCACGTCCCCGGCGGGCAACCAGCCCATCGGAGGCATCAAGGTGATCGCAAAAAGCGGCTGGTTCGCGGCGCGCCCCTCCGGCACGGAAGACGTCTACAAAATCTACGCGGAAAGCTTCCGCGATCGCGATCATCTCACGCAGATCCAGGAACAGGCAAAGGCGATGATCGCGGACGTTTTCAACAAATCATCCGCCGTGTGAGACGGGAGCCATGAGCTATCTGAGATCCACCGGTCCGCGGTCTGAAGCGCCCAGCGAAGACACATTGGAGCAACTTGCTCTGGACCTGAGTTGGTCCTGGAAGCACACGGCCGCCGAGCTGTGGAAACAATTGGATCCGGAATTGTGGGATCTGACTCACAGCCCCTGGGTGGTGTTCCAAGCAGTCTCAGAGCAGAGGCTGAATCAGGTCGCCTCGGATCCTCAATTTCAGGACGCAGCCGAGGAATTGAAGCGGATCCGCCGCGAAGAGCGGGAGTCGCGCCAATGGTTCCAGCAAGCCCATCCGCAGTCGCCGCTCACAAGCGTTGCCTATTTCAGCATGGAATATATGCTGAGCGAGGGCCTGCCGATCTACTCGGGCGGCCTTG
The DNA here is from genome assembly GCA_036498815.1 of Bryobacteraceae bacterium. Lineage (GTDB taxonomy): Bacteria > Acidobacteriota > Terriglobia > Bryobacterales > Bryobacteraceae > Palsa-187. The sequence goes on from DASYET010000043.1 coordinate 8,248, forward strand.
GCAACGTCGCGGGCGATCAACTCAAGGCGGCGAACGATCTGGGCGTGCCCGTTACCGCCGTAGGCTTGCTTTACGATCAAGGTTATTTTCGTCAGGAGATCGATCGAAACGGGAACCAGCTGGCACTCTATCCTTTTAACGATCCGGGCCAGCTCCCGGTCCAACCCGTGCGCGATTCGAACGGCGAGTGGCTGCGGCTGTCGATTCCCTTCCCCGGCGGCCGGCTCTGGATTCGGACCTGGCAGGTGCAGGTGGGACGCGCGAAGCTCTACCTGCTGGATACCAATGATCTCGCGAACCTTCCCGAATATCGCAGCATCACGAGCGAATTGTATGGCGGCGGTCCGGATTTGCGATTGCGGCAGGAGCACGTGCTGGGCATCGGAGGCTGGCAATTGCTCCGCGCGCTCGGCATTCACCCGGAAGTGTGTCATCTGAACGAGGGCCACGCGGCGTTCGCCGTCATCGAGCGAGCCGCCAGCTATAAGGAAGACACGGGGCAACCCTTCTCCGTCGCCGCGACGGTCACGCGCGCCGGAAACCTGTTCACCACCCATACTCCGGTCGAAGCCGGTTTCGACCGTTTTGCGCCGGATCTGATGTGGACGCACTTCGGACGCTACTGCGAAGACCGCCTGGGAATTCCCTTTGATGATTTCATGGCGCTCGGCCGGAGGAACGCTGACGATCATCAAGAGCCGTTCAACATGGCCTACCTGGCCATCCGCGGAAGCGGCGCTGTCAATGGCGTCAGCCGCCTGCATGGAGCGGTCAGCCGAGGACTGTTTCAGCCGCTGTTCCCGCGATGGCCCACCGAAGAAGTGCCCGTGCGCCACGTCACCAATGGAGTCCACACCCCCACCTGGGATTCGAAAGAGGCCCATAGCCTGTGGACCGAAGTGTGCGGCAAGAAATGCTGGCACGGCGACCTGGACCAGGTGGAACAGCAGATTCGCCGGACAGCGGATGCTCCAATCTGGCGCATGCGGAATGAGGCTCGCAGTTCGCTGATCGAATACCTCCGGTCTCGCTATTCGCGCCAGATCGCGATCCAGGGCGGAGATCCCGCCGACATCGCGGACGCGGCGCACATTTTCGATCCCGCCGCCTTAACTCTGGGATTCGCCCGGCGCTTTGCCACCTACAAGCGTCCCAACATGCTGCTGCGCGACCCCGAGCGCTTGCTGCGGCTGCTCCGCATGAGTGACCGGCCCGTACAACTCGTACTCGCCGGCAAGGCGCATCCGCAGGACGGCGCGGGACAGGCGATGATCCGGCAGTGGATTGAATTTATCCGGAGGACGGGACCGCATCCGCCGGTCATCTTCCTGAGCGATTACGACATGCTCTTGACCGAACGCCTGCTGGGCGGCGTCGACGTGTGGATCAACACGCCGCGCCGGCCGTGGGAAGCGAGCGGCACCAGCGGCATGAAGGTGCTGGTGAACGGCGGTTTGAACCTTTCCGAACTGGACGGATGGTGGGCGGAGGCCTTCACGCCGGAAGTCGGCTGGGCCGTGGGTGACGGTCTTGACCACGGCGATGATCCCGCCTGGGACGCCGCCGAAGCAGAAATGCTCTACACCTTGCTGGAGAATCGCATCGTCCCTGAATTCTATGAACGCGACAGCGCCGGGATACCCGCGAAGTGGATCGCGCGGGTCCGTGAAAGCATGGCCCGTCTGACGCCGGAGTATTCGGCGAACCGCGCGGTCCGCGAGTATACCGAGAACTACTATCTGCCCGCCGCGAACGCCTACACCGCCCGGGCGCACCAAAACGGCCGCCTCGGAGCCGAACTGTTGGAGTGGCAACAAAGCCTCGCCAGTGAATGGAACTCCGCTTCCTTCGGCCCTCTTACAGTCCGGCCCGAAGGAGATCGCCTTCGATTCGAGGTTCCCGTGAATCTGGGAAGCCTGAACCCGGATTCGATTCGCGTCGAACTGTTCGCCGGCGCGCTAGGCAGCGAGCTTCCGGTTCGGCAACCAATGGAGCGCGGCGCGGCGCAATCCGGCGGCGGCCCGTTGTACTCCTGTCTGGTGGAAAATGGCCGCCCCCCGGGCCATTTCACTCCCAGACTTGTTCCGTACCACCCCAGTGTCTCCGTCCCGTTGGAGGCCCGGCAAATTCTCTGGCAGAAGTAGCCGCATCCGTCCGCCGCTGGAGAACATCAACAAAGGAGACGCCCTATGCGATTGACAAGAGCATTCTTCCTCTTGGGTTTCCTGACAGCCTCCCTGTTCGGTCAGCGGAGCCCATTTCAGGGCAGCGTTCCCGCGGGCGCGCCGTCTTCCGCGCCGCTGGCGCTTACGCTGCACGACGCGATCGACCGCGGCCTTAAAGCCAACCTGGGTCTGCTCACCAGTGAGACAACCAACGAATCCGCGCGGGGCGAGCGGCTGCAGCGGTTGAGCGCCCTGCTGCCCCAGTTGGACGGCCGCGTGGGCGAAACCGTCCAGCAGATCAATCTGGAAACCATCGGCTTCAATCTCAAAATTCCGGGTGTCTCCATTCCCACCGTCGTGGGGCCGTTCCATTACACCGACGTGCGCGCCAGCGCTTCCTGGAGAGCATACGACTACACCGCGCGCAAGGATTACAGTGCCTCGAAGGAGAACAAGCGCGCCGCGCAGTTCTCCGCCGTGGACGCGCGGGACCTGGTAGTCGAGGCCACGGCCAACGCCTATCTCCAGATCATCGCGGATGCCTCCCGGGCAGAAGCGATTCGTTCCCAGGTGGAAACGTCTCAGGCGCTCTATACACGCACCGTGGACCAGCAGAACGCCGGAGTCGCCGCCGGGGTCGACGTCTTGCGCTCCCAGGTGGAGCTTCGCCAGCAGCAGCAGCGCCTGCTCGCGCAAAGTAACCAGTTCGAGAAGGATAAGCTCTCGCTCGGACGCGTGATCGGACTGCCTCCGGGACAGGATTTCAACCTGGCGGAATCGGCGCCGTTTGCTCCCCTCGGCTCGCTCACGCAGGATCAGGCGCTTCAAACCGCCATACAGCAGCGGGCCGATTATCAAAGCTTCCAGGCCCGCGTGCGCGCCGCGCAGGCCACAGTGCAGAGCGCGCACGGCGAACGCTACCCCACCGCTGGCATCACCGCCGATTACGGCGACGTCGGCCGCACCCTGGCCAGTTCTCACGGGACGTTCTCTGTCGTTGCCTCCGCCAAAATCAGTCTCTTCGACGGCGGACGCATTGAAGCTGCCACCATCCAGGCCAAGGCCGCGCTCAAGCAGCGAGAGGACGAACTCGCCGACCTCGGCGCGCAGATCGACTACCAGGTCCGCACCGCGTTTCTCGACATTCGCTCTGCCGCCGATCAGGTCGCCGTCGCGCGAGAGAATCTGGATCTCGCCAATCAAACTCTCACGCAGTCCCGCGATCGTTTCGTGGCCGGCGTCACCGACAACATTGAGGTCGTGCAGGCTCAAGAGTCTGTCGCCGCCGCGAATGACACGCTGATCTCCGCGTTGTTCGCACACAACGTCGCGAAAGTGGCGCTGGCGCGGGCCCTCGGTGGAACCGAGCAAGGAATCCAAACCCTTCTGGAGGTGAAGTAACCATGGCGGAGTCGGAGAAACCCAAAATTGTTCCCCGCAAGCGGTTCAGAGTTGTACGTCTCCTTATCGTTCTGGTGATTTTGGCCGCGATTGCCGCGGGCGTAACCTACCTGTGGAAGTATCTCAACACCTATGAGGCCACTGACGACGCGCAGATCGACGGCCACATCAACGCCGTGAGCGGACGCATCGCCGGCAACGTTCTGGAGATTCACGCCGAGGATGAACAAACCGTCAACGCCGGCGATGTCCTGGTAAAGCTCGATTCCCGCGATTACGAAGTGGCGCTCTCCAAGGCGCAAGCGGATCTGGCGGACGCCGAAGCCGCGCTCGAAAGCTCGCGCATCGACGTCCCCATCACCACCACCAACACCGCCAGCCAACTGAAGACCGCGAACTCCTCGCGAGCCGATGCGACCGCCTTCGCGATCGGAGCCCAGCGCCAGCTCACGGCCGCGCAAGCCCGGGTTGAAACCGCGCAAGCCCAGGTTCGCGAAGCGGAAGCGAACTACAAAAAGTCGGCGGATGACGTCGCCCGCTACAAACTCCTGGTCGACAAAAACGAGCTGCCCCGCCAGCAGTACGAGACCGCCGTCTCCACCGCGTCAGCGGCCCAAGCCGCCATCGACGCCCGCCGGGCCGCCGTGCGCGAGGCGGAAGAGAACATCCGCGTCGCCCAAGCCGCCGTCGATCAGGCCAACCAGCGCATCACGCAAGCGGACGCCTCCATCGAATCCGCCCAAACCGCGCCCAAGCAGATCGCCGTCAGCGAGGCCCGCGTCAAAGCCGCCGCGGCCCAGGTCGCGCAGAGACGAGCCCTTGTCGAACAAGCCAAACTGAATCTCACCTACTGCACCATCGTCGCGCCCGTGGCCGGCATCATCGGAAAGAAGACCGTCGAAATCGGCCAGAACATTTCTCCCGGCCAACAGTTGATGGCTCTGGTTCCGCTCGATGACATCTGGGTTATCGCGAACTTCAAGGAAACCCAGCTCGCGCGCATGCAGCCGAACCAACGCGTCCGCCTCACCGTGGACGCTTATGGCCGAGACTACACCGGCAAGATCGTCGCCGTCGGCGGAGCCAGTGGATCCCGCTTCAGCGTTCTGCCTCCGGAGAACGCCACCGGCAACTATGTGAAAGTGGTCCAGCGGATTCCCGTGCGCATCGATCTGGACTCCGGCCAGAACAACGACCACCGGCTGCGCCCCGGCATGTCCGTCAACCCGACGGTGTACTTCGAGTAATCCAGGAGACGCAAATGACCGGCGTAGCCGAACCCTGGAAACCGAAATTCAATCCCTGGGCCATCGCGATTGTCGTCGCCATGGCCGCGTTCATGGAGGTACTGGACACCAGCATCGCCAACGTCGCCCTGCCGCACCTAGCCGGAGATCTCGGCGCGAGTAACGACGAAAGTACCTGGGTGCTCACTTCTTATCTCGTCTCGAACGCCGTGGTCCTGCCCATGAGCGGATGGCTCGCGACCTCTTTCGGCCGCAAGCGCTTCTTTATGCTGTGCATCCTGCTGTTCACCGTGACGTCGCTGCTGTGCGGAATCGCTCCGAGCCTGCCGATGCTGGTGTTCTTTCGTGTGATCCAAGGCGCGGGCGGAGGCGGACTCCAGCCGATGGCGCAAGCCATCCTCGCCGACACCTTTCCGCCCGAGAAACGCGGCCTCGCCTTCGCGCTCTACGGAATCACCGCCGTGATGGCGCCCACCATCGGACCCACGCTCGGCGGGTTTCTCACCGATAATTACTCCTGGCGCTGGATTTTTTACATCAATCTTCCGGTGGGCGTGCTGGCGCTGTTCCTCGTGTTCCGCATGGTGGAAGATCCACCGTACCTGAGCGAAAGGCGCGGAGCCGGCATTAAGGTAGATTACATCGGCATCGGCCTGCTCACATTGGCCGTGGGCGCTCTCCAAATCCTGCTCGATAAGGGCCAGGAAGAAGACTGGTTCGGCTCCCACTTCATCGTGATCCTCGCGGTGCTCTCTTTCGTCGGGTTCGTGACACTCGCGGTCTGGGAGTGGCATCACGACGCCCCCGTCGTCGACGTACGCATGTTCAAGGGGTTCAACTTCGCCGTCGCCAGCCTCATGATGTTCAGCCTCGGAGTTCTCCTGTTCAGCAGCCTCGTGATGATGCCTCTGTTCTTACAGACGCTCATGGGCTACACCGCGCAGACTGCCGGACTCGTGCTCTCCGGAGCCAGCGTGATCATCCTTCTTGAGATGCCCATCGTCGGCCAGCTCACCACGAAGATTCCCACCAAGTACATCATGGCCTTCGGCTGGCTCTGCCTGGCATTGGGCATGTATTATTCCACCCAGCGCCTGGACCTGCTGATCAGCTTCAGCGCCGCCAGCCGTCTCCGCATCGCGCAAGCCTTCGGTTTAGGATTCCTCTTCGTGCCGATCTCTCTCTCGGCGTACATCGGAGTTGCTCCAGAGAAAGGCAACAGCGTCTCCGGACTCATCAACTTCATGCGCAACATCGGCAGCAGCGTGGGGACCTCCATGGTCACGACGCTGCTCGCCCGCCGCGCGCAATTCCATCAATCCTCGCTGTCGTACCATGCCACCAATTACGACCCCGCCTTCCGCAATCAGATCGGGGGATTGAGTTCTCAATTCATGCACGCCGGCTCGACGCCTCCCGATGCGCAGGTCCAAGCCTACGCGCGCGCCTACCAATCGCTTCAGATTCAATCGCAGACGCTCGCCTATGTCGACACCTTCATGATCCTGGCGATCGCCTCGAGCGTCATGTTCCTCCTCGCTTTCGCCATTAAGAAGAACGATCCCGCCGCCCGCGGCCCGGCGCTGGCAGAATAGAGGAAGTCATGATCACCGTTCTGACGATTGACCGCGAATACGGCAGTGGCGCCGTCACCATCGCCCAGAAAGTAGCCGCCCGCCTCGGCTGGAAACTGTGGGATCAAGCTCTCACCGACGCCATCGCTCGCCACATGCAGTGCGACAAACTCCACGTGGAGCGCCACGAGGAACGGAAGGATCCTCTCTATTACCGCATGTTCAAAGCTTTCCTGCGCGGCAGCTATGAGGGCAGCCAGCGAGCCCCTAGCATGGGAATCGCCGACGCGGAAACCATCCGCCAAGTCAGCGAAAAAATGGTGCGGGCCGCGGCGCAGGAAGGCAACGCCGTCATTGTGGGCCGCGGCTCCGCCTACTATCTGCGCGATCAACCCGATGCTCTTCACGTCTTCATCTACGCGCCCTTCGAAGAAAAAGTGCGCCGCCTCCAAAGCGAAGGGAAGACCCAGGAAGAAGCCCTCGAACTCGCCGAGAGCGTGGACCGGGACCGCGCCGCGTTCATCATGGAAAACTTCGGCGTCAAGTTTCCCACTCGCACGTTCTTCCATGTGATGGTGAATTCCACAATCGGGGAAGATGCCGCCGTTCAGATCATCCTGAACAGCCTCGCCGCCCTCGGCGAACCCAAACCGTCCTGAGCGCCGAATGCGGCGATGACCTCAGCGGGACTTGCCGATCCGCACCCAGTTCACCACGGACACCACACTCCCAATCGCGCAGATCGCGATGAAGGCCGCCATCGACCACAGGAAGACGTCGGAGTTCGCGATCCGCAAGATCCGCCGCCCGAAATACAAGGCGGACCAGCCCACCAGCCCGAATCGCACCGCGCGCGCCCCGAATACGATGCCCAGCAATTTCGGCTTCGGATACTGCAACGCGCTCGCCGCCGCGATGGTGGCGCCGAACGGAAACGGAGGCGGCGCGATGCAGGAAACGATCAGCGCTACCGCCGCGTGCTTCTTCATCTGCTCCTTCAAGTAACCCAGAAGCTTCGGGCTCACCAGCCGCTTCAGGCCTTCTTCTCCGCCTGTCCGGCACACCAGATCCAGCAGCAGCACCCCGATGGTCGACCCCACGGCTGCCGCCAGCACATACAGCGGAAACTGCTCGGGATGCCGCACCACCAAAAGCACCGTAAGTAAATCGCTCCCGATCGGAAGGAAAAGAAACGAGTCATCCGCGATCGCCAGCGACATCAATCCGAACGCGCCGAATTGCAGAAAAAACCCGAGAAGATGGCGGACCGCCGGCGTCACCGTCAGCCCTTTATGCCGATGCCCGCCGGCGCCGCAACTCATCCGTCGTCCGGCGGTGGCAAACCAGGCACAGCGTCCGCAGATTCTGAAGATCGCACTCGCCGCCGCCTTCCACCACCGGCAGAATGTGATCCGCGTCCCACAGCGTCTTACGCGTCAGCTTCTTCAGACCCCAGCGTTCCAGCAGCTTCAGCCGATGCGTGCCCCGCGCACGCCGCAACTCCCCGAACGCTGCGCGCGCGTCGATGCTGCAGAGCGCGCAAATCCCCCGGTCGCGCTCCAGCACCCGCTCCCGCAGATAGCCCGGGTCGGTGCGGAGCCGCCATTCGTGCACGCACCAGTCGGAACAAAACGTGAACCGCCGCGCCGGCACTTCCAGGCTGCACCAGCGGCACAACGCGCGGCCATTGGTCCCCGTCGGCAACGAGGAACGATCGGCCCGTCCGCCGGGCATCGTCCGGGAAGTGCTTAAAGGCTCCGCCACGCTTCCAGGATAAAGCGTCGACCGGTCACCGTCCCAGGCCTTCAGGCGTCAACCGAATCCGCGGAAAGCAAGGTGTCCCGAATCCAGCGGAACAAGATGAAGACGTCCAAGAGGAAGGACATGTTCTTTATGTAGTACATGTCGTACTCCAGACGCCGCAGGGCGTCCCCAGTGGATTCATCCGGAATCTGGCTGATTTGCGCCCAGCCGGTCATTCCAGGCCGAACGGCCGTTCGTTGCGCATAGAACGGAACGATTTGGTCCAGGAGCGCCGCAAATTCGGGACGGTCAGCCTGGGGCCCGATAAACGACATTTGCCCGCGCAGCACGTGCCAGACTTGCGGGAGGGCGTGCAATCCCAAGCGGCGCAACAACCCTCGATCCAAAGAAAACCAGTACATCGTGAAGGGCACACCATGTAGACCCACGCGTTGTTCACGTAATAATACGGGCCCCCGCGAAGTGGCGGACACAAAGAGCGCGGTGGCGCCCATCAGGAAAAGGATCAGCGGCGCTGCGACCAACGCCATCGCGTAAATATACATCGACTGGAGCCTGACTTTCAGTGCCTCCGGCTGAAGACTTTCGGAGAAGATCAGCGCTTCCGGCCGGATCTGCCCTGAACACACGCGGCCCAACGTTTTTTCGTAGAACCGGGCGGCGTCCTCGGTTTGCACTCCCCCAAACCGCAGCTCGGCGAAATCATACGCCCGCCGGACGTTCGCCGCCGACCTTCTTGCGAGCACGATCCAATCCGGATGATGCTCCTCTACGACGCTGAACAACTGGGCCGCGGTCCCCAGTCGCGCCACTTCGATCTCAGTGCCTACTTGTTCAGCATCTCCCGCGTCCAGATAACCGATCGAGGTGAACCCGACCTCGTAATGCCGGCTGAAATACTGGGCCAGTTCCAGGGAGGCGGGCGACCATCCCAGGAATAGCACCCGCTGCAGGCCCACCTTACTGCGAATCGCCACGCTAAACAGAATCCGCCAGATAAGCAAGCACGTGACCGTGAGCGCGCTGCCGGAAATCAGAACCGTTCGCGGCAGCGCCCAGTTTGCGTTCCAATAGGCCAGCAATGCTTCCAGGAGGAACATCATCCCCATGATCAACACCAGTTGCTGCGAGAGAAGAATCCGGCTGCGAATTCGAAGATTCGCATACAGCTGGCGGAAGTATAGGCCGAGGACGATCGCAATCGCCGCCACGGCAATCCGCGCCCAACCGGACTGTTCCCACAAAAACTTGCTGCCAACATCGGGGACCGCATACGCAGCCAGTCCGTAGCATGAAAAGATGATGAGGATCTCGGAGAGCAGCAGGGCGAGGACGCTAGCCGGAACGAGCAAACTGAAAATGCTGATCATGTTAGATCTTCACCACCACACGGGCGAACGTCCGGTAGACCGATTGTAAACCCCTGGCGTGGAGTCCGGCAAGCTGACCGTCCCGCTGGAATCAAGCCAGAGCGGTCTATTGTGCGGGACCCAGCGTGTAAAACGCGGCAGGGGCATTCTGGTTCGCAAACTCGGTGGCGACCCAGTCGGCGGAGCGCACCGCATTGGACCACCGGAACTCGTCCGAAGTGTCCGAGATCGCCGAGGGGCCGTCTCCAATGTAGTACCCG
>DASYET010000044.1:0-389128 GCA_036498815.1 Bryobacteraceae bacterium
CTCGCTGGGGAACGAGCCGCGCGTCTTGATGATTTTGCGCAGACTCATGTTGAGCGATTCCACCGCGTTGGTAGTGTAGATGATGCGCCGGATCTCTTCCGGGAAAGCGAAGAACGGAATCACGTGCTGCCAGTGGCGGCGCCACAACGCGCTGATCGTGGGATAACGGCCGTCCCACTGGGAGGCGAAGGCGTCGAGCGCCTGCTCGGCTTGCTCGACCGTAGCGGCGCGATAGATGGTCTTCAGATCCCCGGCCACCGTCTTGCGTTCTTTCCAGCCCACGTAGTTCAGACTGGCCCGCGTCAAATGCACGATGCAGAGTTGCACCTGCGCCTGCGGGAACACGGCTTCGATCGCTTGCGGGAATCCCTTCAGTCCATCCACGCAGGCGATGAAGACGTCGCGGAGGCCGCGGTTCTTCAGGTCTGTCAGAACCTGCATCCAGAACTTCGCACCTTCGTTCGCCGATGTCCACAGGCCCAGCACGTCCTTCTGGCCTTCCAGGTCGATGCTGATGGCCACGTAGACCGCCCGGTTCTCCACCCGCCCGTCCTGCCGCATCTTCACCATCAGCGCATCCAGAAAGATCACCGGATAGAGCGGCTCCAGCGGGCGGTTCTGCCACGCCTTCACCTCCTCCATCACCGCATCGGTCACTTCCGAGATCAGCGAGGGACTCACCTCCACCTGATAGATCTCGGCCAGATGTCCTTGAATCTCGCGCGTCGACATGCCCCGCGCGTACATCGAAAGAATCTTGTCGTCGAAGCCGGTGAAGCGCCGCTGGTGTTTGGCCACGATCTGCGGCTCGAAGCTCCCCTTGCGGTCGCGCGGGACGGCGATCTCCACTTCTCCGAAATCGCCTTTCAGCGTCTTGGCGCTCGACCCATTCCGGGCGTTCGCGCCAGCCTGGCCCTGGTGCTTTTCGTAGCCCAGGTGGTGCGTCATCTCGGCTCCCAGCGCGCCTTCCACCAGCTTCTTGGTCAGCCGCTTCAGCAGCCCGTTGGCTCCGATCAGGTCCTCCGGACCCTGGTAGTTCGCTAGCAGTTCCTGAATCAGCCGGTCTTCTTCTTTGTGTTCCATGCGTTCTCCTCAAGTTTATGAGGAACGGCACTTACACAAAATCTAGGACACCCTCATGTGTCCTGGGCGCGCCGTTCTAAAATCCGCCCAAAATACCATTTGCCGCGGCCCATCGTGAATGCGGACCGGATGCATTGAGCGAACATCTCTACCTTGTGGATCGGTGAAGTGCTCGCTGCGACAGGCTTCGGATAATTGCTCGCGGCACTGCTTAACCATGCTGATCGGCTGCCTTTGGTAGCGGCCTGTCGATACGGCCCATCCCGCCACTTCGTCCAAATCAACTTCAGCTACGCCGTGTTCCTCCATGTACTCGTGAACCATCTTCTGAAGTTGTTCACGAATCGATTTACCGGCCTTACGTTCGCCAAACTTTGGAACCACGTTTACTCCTTTCATACACTCCCGAGCGATGCCTGAGAAACGAACTTTCCCCATCCATCAGTAAGCGCGGTCTCGGTGATAACCTCGCGTACTTTTGAGATCAGGTCCTTATTACTCCCCGGATGGAGCTCTCCTCTGTGTTGAAGCTGCCCTACGATAATGCCTGGATGAATTCTTGTTGCGTGAGCAAACTGAATGATTCTCTCTTTGGAAAACAACGCCGCAACGCGGCCTATAAATGATTCGAGTTCCGACTTAGAGATCAGATATCCGGATGCCTCGATGTTGGCCCGCTGTTCGCAAGCTGCCATGTCTGGATCGGCCTTACTAACCTGTTCGTACCCCTCGATATCGACGTCCAAAGAAAACGTGTCGCCGTGCAGAACATGACTGCATTCATGCATTACGGTGAACCAGAAGTTATCGATACGATCAAATCGCACGGATATGGCTACGACTGGCTGAGTCGGTCCTAGCCAGAATGTCGCGCCGTCGATTTTAGCTCCTGGCAATGGTTCGACAACAACAAAACGAATTCCATGCTCTTGGAGAAGGCGCGGAACGTGCCGGGCTTCCTTCGTGTAAGCTGCTAGTTCGCGAAGCTTCATCCAGAGCGTTCGAGTTTCCGCGTCGTCACCCTTGAATGCGGGAACCTGCAAGGCCGACGCCAATTCTCGCGCACGAAAACACCATGCCCGCTGAACCGGGGTTAGGCGAGTATCATGCGCAGTGGATCGTCTTGTTGCCACTGAGATCGGCGGGATCGCATCGAGATCATCGACTCCGAAAAAACGCTTTAGGTCCGACTCGATACTCGCAATGTCGCGCGTGTCTTTGATCCATCCACGCTTCTGCATCTCTCTCACTGGGGCAACGGAATACACTTTCGCGCGGTGACCGACCTCTCCAGCATCGGACCTGACCTGACCGAGACGATATCGCGCATCCAGACTCAACCATTGCGCTGCGGGAAAGCCGAAGGCGGCTCCAAACGAAATAGCCATTTCTGGCGTGATGCCACTCTTGTTAGCGATGATCTGAGCGATTGTCTGCCGAGACACTCCAGCGATGAAGCCGAACTCCTCTTGCGTCCAGCCACGTTCTTCTAACAAGAATCGCAATGCATCCCCAGGGGTTTCAAAATCGCTCGCTCCGAAAAACCCTTGTTGGTCCACAGGATCAATGATATAGCGCCAGATGTAATGATGTCAAGTACATCTTTACATTGGCCTTGACCGTGCAAGGACGAGCAAGCATAACCAATAGTATGAAAGGCAATTCGATCAATTCAGGCGTGCCCCTCCTCCACGGAGCCGAAATCGTCATCGAACACGAAGGCCGACCCGTCGCCCGCATCACTCCCATCCGCGGACCGGGCCGTCCCATCGCCGAATGCGTCGCCATAGCCGAAGCCCGCGGCTCAAAGGTCACGCTCGACGAAGAATTCGGTCGCGATCTGCCAGAAATCATCGCCAATCGCAGGCCGCTCTAACACCAGTCACCACCCATCCCCCACCTCTATCTCCCCTCCCCTCAACCCCTTCCCACTTTCACTCCCCGCCCCCGCCCTCCACCCCGGTGTACCGTGAGCCATGGCAACTGAACGTCAGATCCTCGCAAACCGGGCCAACGCCCTCAAGTCCACCGGACCCCGCACCGCGTCCGGCAAAAAACGCTCCTCTCAAAACGCCGTCGTGCACTCGCTCCTCTCCTCCACTGTGGTCCTCCACGGTGAATCCCTCGGCCGCTATAACGACCTCGCCGCCGCGCTCATCCTCCAATTCCAGCCCCGCAACTCCACCGAATCCTTCCTGGTCCAGACCATGACCACCGCCCGCTGGCGCCTCCTTCGCCTCTGGGGCATGCAGACCGCCGCCTTCCAGCTCGAAATGGCCCGCACCGCCGAGTCGCACCCCTCCCTCACCGCCGGACCCGTCCTCGCCGGCGTCACCTTCCAACGCCTCGCCGACCATTCCCGCGCCCTAGCCCTCCACCAACGCCTGGAAGCTGGTTACCTCCGCGAATTCAACACCGCCCTAGCCACGCTCAATAAACTGCGTAAAACCTCCGACCCCACCCAGTCTCTCCCCGACGTCCACTTCTCCACCGAAACCTGGGAATCCGAATTATTAAACGAACCCAATTCCCCGCCCCCACCGCCGGAAGAATCTCCCTCCAAATCCGCACCTTAAATGCGCTTCTCCCCCCAATTTCCAGAAAATCGTGAACCCAATTTCGAAGAAAAGCCAATTTGAAATTCCTCACCCATCCCGATGCAACCAAAGCCGAAAGTGGGACAGACGATCGTTTTTCGTCGTCTGTCATGCTGACCCTTTCACACAGCGCCCCCGACGCAGCCCCAAGCGTAAGCCCGGGGACTTCGCCCATCCGAGAGACGCCCCCGCGCACTTGATATACTTCCCTCTTATGCGTAGTCCCAGCACCCTTCTCCTAACCGCCGCCCTCCTCACCGCCACCCTCTTCGGCCAAGCCCCGGTCAACCAAGCGAAGGCCCAAGCCAAGCAGGCGAAAGCCCAGCCCAAGAAGGACACCGGCGCCGATTGGCCCATGTTCAATCGCGACCTCTCCGGCACCCGCTTCTCCCCCCTCACTCAGATCAACGCCTCCAACGTCGCCAAGCTCCAGCCAGCCTGGACCTACAAGTTCAACCGCCCCGGCAAGCCCATCAAAGGCGACAGCCCCAGTGAGCTCTATCAGGAAATCACGCCCATCGTCGTCAACGGAGTTCTCTACATGCCCTCCGGCGACCGCATCGTCGCCCTTGAGCCTGAAACCGGCAAGGAACTCTGGGTCTATGAGCTGCCTGAAGGACTCGCCTCCTTCCGTGGCGTAGCCTACTGGCAGGGCGATAAGCAGAATCCCCCGCGCCTCATCTTCACCACCGGCCACAAGATGACGGCCCTCAATGCCAAGACCGGCAAGGTCGATCCCGGCTTCGGCAAGGAAGGCTCCGTGCCCCTCGAAGTCGCCTATGACGGCGCGCCCATCATCTACAAGAACATGCTGCTCATCGGCACCAACTTCTATGGACCCGGTGACCGCCACATCAACCCCGCTCTCGACATGGCCGGCGGCCAGATCCCCGAACAGCACGGCTATGACGTCCGCACCGGCAAGGAACTCTGGACGTTCCACACCCTCCCTCACAAAGGCGAACTTGGGTACGACACCTGGGCCAACGGCAGTTCGGAAAATCGCACCGGCAACAACGTCTGGGCCTTCTCGCTAACCCTGGACGAAGAACGCGGCATCCTCTATATGCCCGTCAGCGGACCCGGCGCCAACTTCTACGGAGGCGACCGCCCCGGCGCGAACCTCTTCGGCAACACCCTGGTCGCCGTCGACGCCGAAACCGGAAAGTACAAGTGGCACTTCCAGGCCATCCATCATGAACTGTGGGATTACAATCTGCCGCCGGCGCCGAGTCTGATTGACATCGTCAAAGACGGTAAAAAGATCCCCGCCCTGGCGCAGGTCACCAAGTCCGGCTTCATGTACATCCTGGACCGCACGAACGGCAAGCCCGTCTTCGGAGTCACCGAAACCCCTGTCGATAAGAGCAACGTCCCCGGCGAAGTCAGCTATCCCACGCAGCCCATCCCCGTGAAGCCTCCGCCGATCTCACGAGTCAGCATGACTCGCGATGACCTCGTCACCGCCGCGGACACCACGCCGGAACACGCCAAAGCCTGCCAGGAACTCTGGGACAAATACGGCGGCTTGCATAACGCCGGCCCCTTCACCACTTTTGTCTACCATCCCGAAGGCGCGACGAACACCCAGCCCTCCATCGTCTTCCCCGGAGCCACCGGCGGAGCCAACTGGGGCGGCACCGCGGTCGACCCTAAACTCGGCTACGTCTTCGTCAACACCCATGACGGCCCTCTCACGGGCTGGATGGAAAAGAACCCGAAGTACGATCCCAAGAACCCCAACGGCCAAGTCGAATACATCCGCAGCGGACCCTCCGGCCTCGGAGCCTTCAACGCCCAAGTCCGCGACGCGCAAGGCCGCCTGATCGGATCCTGGCCCTGCTACCGTCCACCATGGGGCCGCCTCATCGCCGTGAACGCGAACACCGGAGACTTCGCCTGGAGCGTCCCCCTAGGCATCACCGAAACTCTCCCCGAAGGCAAGCAGAACACCGGGACCAACAACCTGGCCGGCCCCATGGCCACCGCGGGAGGCTTAGTCTTCATCGGCTCCACCACCGACAGCCGCTTCCGGGCTTTTGACTCCAAGACCGGCAAGGAACTCTGGACCCAGAAGCTCGAATACACCGCTACCGCCGTGCCCATGACCTTCCTGGGTAAGAATGGAAAACAATACGTAGCGATCGTAGCCGCCTCCGGAGGAAACGGCGGCGGCCGCGGCGGCGGAGCCACTGCGAATCAAAACCAGGGCCTGATGGTGTTCGCCCTGCCGTAGAGATCTCCTTTGCCATGGCCAACCCCAGTACGCAGCATCAGCCGCGTACTCCAGCCATGTCCGCTGAGGGTCGCGGCCACAATCCGCGATCCGCGCCCACAGCCCCTTACAGAGCCGCGACTGTAAAGGAGCGGTGCGCTCAAACCCGACCCAGGCATCGACGCCCGCTACGGTCGCGGTGCCAACCCGCCCCCCGGCTGCCCCGGCTTCTTCAGCCGCTCATAGTCGGCGACAAACTGCTTGGTCACCTTATCCGCCACGTCCGCGCTCGCGCCTTTGAACTTCGCCCCATTGCTCTCCTGCGTGGTGGACCAGATCACGTCCCCGTCTTTATTCACCAGCCGCACCGTCGCCAGCGCTTCGTGCTTGCGCTCCTTGATGTTCGTCTCCTCCCGATCCCCTGCCCCCAGCGTCAGCGAACGGCTCGCACTCGACGAAGGAGTCGAGCTGTTCACCCCCGTCCGGTAACTCCCATCGCGAGTCCCCGCACTGGCCCCTCCGCGAATCTCCACGCTGTCGGACGATTGGAAGTCATCGCTGTAAATCAGATCCTCCGCCGCCCCGCGCAAGATCGTGTCGGCCCGCTCCGGATTCTCCGTCACAATGAAGAGCTTCGAATTCTGCATCGCCGTAATCAGCAGGTCCCGCATCTGCGCCGCCGTCTCGCCACCCGTCAAGCGGTCGACGTAAACCCGCTTGATGTTCAGGATCTGGGTGGAAATATCCTCCTCCGCGCGCACCCCCGAAACCGTCAACAACAGCAGGATCGCGAGTCTCATCCTTTCCCCGCCTTTCTCGCTTCTTCATCTTGGTACTGAATCTTCAATCCCGTACGCGCTTCCAAACTCACCAGAGTCGCGCGAATACCGGATTTGTCGACGCGGAACACCAGCGCCTGCTGCCGCCCTTGCTCATCCTCATAACCGACCGTCAGGAAATGCTGGCGTTTCTTGCTCAACAGAAACAGCGGCGAGATCACCACCGCCAGCGCGAGACGCCGGTCAACTTGCTGCCCGTACTCAATCAAATTGATGCGTTCGTACGGAACTCTCACCTGCGCCTTCTTCGCGTAGAACGCAAAGTAATGGTCGTCGACAACTTCGATCCGCCCGCCCGCGCCCGACGCGAACTGCGGGGACGTTCCGCCGACGTACTCGACATTAGCGGCGGCAGCAGCCAGGGATGTCGCGACCAACAGGGCCAGGATTCTTCGCACGACAACTTAGTTGTCGGACGCGCTCAGTTTTCTCAAGCCCGGAGGATTTTGATCCGGCTCCAGCACCCAAACCGTCCGCCCCGGAAACGCCCCGATCAGTTTCTGGTCTTCTTCCCGGCCCAGATCGCGCGCCCAGACCACCTTGGCACCGTCCAGATCGGCCTCGTTGTGAACCCATTCTTCTTGATAAACATGCCGCTCGGAGTACCGCACCACCACCAGTTGCTTGCCGGGAGCGGCGGCCAGAGTCGCGATGAACTCGGCCTTGTCGTCCGGATGGTTAATGCCCCTCCAGGTTTCGTACCTCAGCATGGCCGACGAATCCGTCACATGGAGCCCATACCAGAGCACGAAGTGCGCTCCACAGAGGGCGAGAATCAGCCACGCGGCTTCTCGATTGATCCGGCTCAGCCGCTCGAGGCCGACGACGCTCACAAGAACGAAAAGCCCCGCAGCAGGCGCGAGCATGGCGAGGTCGAAAGCCGCGATAAAATTGATCCCGGCCGCAAACACCGCCAGCGAGAGCGCGATCCAGATCAGGCGGTACTCCCGAAGCGCTGCGAGGAACAAAGGCAGCACCAAATACAGCGCCGGCAGGAAGAAAAACCGATAAAACCGCGCCCGATATTCCAGCCGCAGGAAAAATACCTTCAGCGATTCCCCGTCTTTGTCGCGATACGAAAGCTGAGACTGATAGAGCGCCTCCTGTTGTGGAGTGAGGTCTCGATCGGGCTTCGGCGGAGCCTGGAATGTGAGCGAATCGGGAACCCCATACTGAAGCTGGCTCAGCGTCGCGGGCGTCATCGCCCAGCTTCCGGTGGCTTGCTTGTTCTGAACCAGCATAAGCACGAACGCCGGAACGAGCGCCAAAATCACCACGGGTACCGCACGCGTGACACTGGGCGACGGCCGCAGAAAGAAAAGAATCACGCAAGCGAGCAAGAGCGCGTATTGATACGGCTGGACCAGCAGCACGACACCGAGCCCCACGCCGAGCAGGACCGCATCACGAGTTCGATAGGACGCTCGGAGCCGAGGCAGAGATCCAAAGACGAGGCATCCCGCGGCTGCGGCGAGCAAGCCTCCGGTGTAGGAATTCGTCCATCCATTGAGCGGACCGAATTCGATGATCGCAAGGACTCCGCCGCTAAGCGCCCACAGTGGCGGCATCCACGCCAGCAGCATCCAATAGACCAGCGCACAGAAGGCGGCCGTGCTGAGCAAGACTCCCGTCCATCCCAGCATCAACAACAAAGCGGGGCCGAGGGGCGCGACCGCGCTGTATGTGGGCTCTTGCAAAACTCCCAGCGTCTCGAAGAAAGAAGCCAGCGGCTCCGGTGGATTCGCGAGACGGAAATGCCGCAGAGTATCCGCCCCGAGCAGATTCGCGTACTCCTGATACGTGACCGGGAAGGGTGCCGGATGATGCGCCAGCAGCGCGAGACGCAACGCGATCGGCAACACCGCAAGCACCAGCATCGACCACCCCGTGCGGCGAGCCAGCTTCGTGCAGAACGGCTCCACCCACGGCCGCGAGACCCACCCCAGCAGCGCCAGGAACGCGGCCAACCCCAGTTCCAAAAGGTCCGCCGCGCTGAGGCTCATCAGATCTATTATGCGTGGGGTAGCATGGTGGCGTCGGTCTTCCTCACAAAATGAAAAGCTACCGCAAAGAGCTCTGGTTCGAAGTCCCGGCGCGCCGCGGCTTCATCAACATTACTCGCCAGGTCGAAACCTGCCTGCGCGAAAGCGGAGTCCAGGAAGGGCTGGTCCTGGTGAACGCGATGCACATCACCGCATCCGTCTTTATCAATGACGACGAAAGCGGGCTGCATCAGGACTACGAGAAGTGGCTGGAGAAGCTCGCTCCACACGAGCCCGTTTCGCAATACCAGCACAACCGTACCGGCGAGGACAACGCAGACGCGCACATGAAGCGTCAGGTGATGGGCCGCGAAGTGGTGGTCGCCATAACGAACCGAAAGCTGGATTTCGGTCCGTGGGAGCAGATATTCTACGGCGAATTCGACGGACGGCGCAAGAAACGGGCCCTTGTCAAAATCATTGGAGAATAAGGCCACAAATGAAACACTCTACCCACCTGGACAAGACGCGCATGGGGGGGCTGCTTGCTCTCCTCCTTGTCGGCTGCGGTTGGGTCGACGGTCAAGTCGAGAACCCCGCGTTCGAAGTGACTTCGGTGAAACCGCATGTGCAAGGATCGGGGTTCGCTCCCTTGACCTGCTCGAACGGACGATTGGTTACTCGTGGAGCTCCGCTGACGAACACCATCGAGTGGGCGTTCGATCTTCCCTTTTACCAATTCATCGAGATGGAGGAGAAGGCTCCGCAATGGGTCACGCAACAAGGATTTGATCTCGAAGCTACGGCGGGACGCCCGGTCGCGGAATCCGAGTGCCGCTTGATGACCCAGTCGCTGCTGGCCGACCGGTTCAAGTTGTCGATCCATCGAGGCGCGAAAGAAGGGCAGAGCTACCATCTCGTGATCGCGCGGGGCGGTTCTAAGCTGGAGAAGATCAAGGATACGGACCAAGGGCGCGGAGTTTATATCACGGTAAACGGACTTCTCTCGCAGTATCTGCCGGGTGCGGAGCCGGACCGAGGGCTGACAATGGAACAGTTGGCCCGCAAACTCGGCCAGATGACGAACCGAGTGCCGGTGCAGGACCGTACCGGTCTCGCAGGGCTCTATAAGATCACCCTTAAATTCTCCACGCGCTTGAGTGCGGAAGGAGACTCCGATCCAGCCCTTGGGCCGGCGCTCGAACGCCAGCTCGGGCTCAGGCTGGAGGAACACAAAGGCCCCGTGGAGACGTTCGTTTTGGACAACATCAGCCAGCCCAGTGCGAATTAGAATGTGACATAAAAGTGCCTTTTACGGCCCGCCAGATGGTAAAATAAAGGGTACTGTAAGCCGCGCCCGCGGCCCATCCACAAGGAGCATCTTTTGGCAGACGATCCCAGAGACCCGACCACTCCGCCTCCCGGAGGCCAGATCCCCTTAGGAGGCGACGGCGGCGCGAAGAATCTGATCAACGTCAACATCGAAGACGAGATGCAGCGGTCGTACCTCGATTACGCGATGAGCGTGATCGTGGGCCGCGCGCTGCCCGACGTCCGCGATGGCTTGAAGCCCGTGCACCGCCGCATCCTGTTCGGCATGCATGAGCTGGGGCTGCACTTCAATCGTCCCACCCGCAAGTGCGCCAAGATCACCGGCGACGTCATGGGTAAATACCACCCGCACGGCAACGCTCCGATTTACGACGCGTTGGTCCGCATGGCCCAGCCGTTCAACCTGCGCTATCCGCTGGTGGACGGGCAAGGAAATTTCGGCTCCATCGATGGCGATCCGCCCGCGGCGGAGCGGTACACGGAAGCCCGGTTGTCGAAGATTTCCTCGACGCTGCTGGAAGACATCGACAAAGAGACTGTCGATTTTCGCCCCAACTACGACGAAAGCGAAATGGAGCCGGAGGTGCTCCCGGCGCGCATCCCGAATCTGTTGATCAACGGCAGTGAAGGCATCGCGGTGGGCATGGCGTGCAAGATTCCTCCGCACAATATTCGCGAGATCGTGGAAGCCTGCATCATGCTGGTGCAGAAGCCGAACACCACGCTGGCGGAGCTGGCGCAGGTCGTGCAGGGTCCGGATTTTCCCACCGGAGGCATCATCCTGGGGCGCACCGGCATTGGCGAATACTTCGCCAACGGCCGCGGTTCGCTGAAGATTCGGGCCAAGGCCGCGACCGAGAAGGTGGGCAAGGACCGCGAGGCGATCATCGTCACCGAGATGCCGTACCAGGTGAATAAGGCTCGCCTGGTGGCGCACATCGCGGAATTGGTGAACGACAAGAAGCTGGAAGGCATCTCCGACGTGCGCGACGAGAGCGATCGCGACGGCTACCGGATGGTGATCGAACTGAAGCGCGGCGAGCAGGCTGAGGTGGTGCTGAACAATCTGTACAAGCACACCCAGATGCAGGTCAGCTTCGGCGTGATCCTGCTGGCCATCGTGAACGGACAGCCGCGCGAACTGGGCTTGGTCGATGCGCTGAAGCGTTTCGTCGAACACCGCATCGACGTGGTGCGCCGCCGCACGGATTTCCTGCTACGCAAGGCTCGCGATCGCGAGCACATTCTGCTCGGGTTCAAGAAAGCGCTGGATTTCCTGGATGAGGTGATCAAGCTGATCCGCGCGGCGAAGAATCCGAGGGAAGCGCGCGAGGGACTGATCTCGCGGTTTGAGTTCACGGAGAGGCAGGCGCAGGCGATCATCGAACTGCAACTTCAACGCCTGACCGGCATGGAGCAGCAGAAGATCCTGGAAGAACTCGCCGAGATCCAGGTACGGATCGCCGAATATCTTGAGATTTTGGGTTCGGAGAAGGTGCTGCGCGCCGTGATCGTGAAAGAGTTGAAGGAAGTCCAGAAGGATTACGGTGACGACCGCCGCACGCAGATCGTGGAAGACACCGGTGAGATCAAGCTGGAAGATCTGGTTCAGGTAGAAGACGTCGCGGTCACGGTGACGCGTGGGGGGTACCTTAAGCGCACCGCGGTTGACACGTATCGCCGGCAGACGCGCGGAGGCAAGGGCCGCATCGGCATGGCGACGCGCGCGGAAGATGTGGTGGAGCACCTTATTGTTGCGTCCACGCACGCGTATTTGTTGATTTTCACCAACAAGGGCCGCGTGTACTCGCTCAAGATTTACGAAATACCGGATGCGGCGACGGTGGGCAAAGGCAAGCATTCCTCGGGCTTGATCAACTTGCAGCCCGACGAAACCGTCACGGCGTTCCTGGCGATCAAGAGTTTCGACGTCGCTGGTCAATTCATCGTGATGGTCACCAAGCAGGGCGTGATCAAGAAGTGCGAGATTACCGAGTTTGACAACATCATGACGCGCGGCATTATCGCTCTGGGCCTGGACGAGGGCGATGAACTGCTGGCGGCTCGCTTGACCACGGGCGATCAGTACATCTTCCTCGGATCGCACGAGGGTATGGCGTGCCGCTTCAATGAAGCGGACGTCCGCCCGATGGGCCGTCCGGCGCGCGGCGTGCGCGGCATGGAGTTGGAAGACGGCGATTATCTGGTGGGCGCGGAGGTAGTCAATAAAGAAGGGCTCATGCTGTCGATTTCCGAAAACGGATTCGGCAAGCGGACGCCTCTCGAAGATTACCGGCTGACGGCGCGCGGACGCAAGGGTGTGATCAATATGAAGACCACTCCGCGCGTCGGCAAGGTGGTCGGGATTCTTTCCGTGAAGGAAGATTCCGAGTTGATGATCATCACTAAACAGGGCCAGATTATCCGCATTGATTCGAGCGAGATCCGCCAGGCGGGCCGCTCCACGCAGGGCGTAAGGCTGGTGAACGTCGAGGCTGGCGATCAGGTGGCTGCGGCCAGCTTGATTCCGGAGAGCGAAGTCGTCAGCGGCCAGGAAGACCTGCCGCTCCAATAGAATTTTTCACACCTTCGCCGCGGCTTCAGGCATCCTATAGATATGAAGCTCGCCATCGAAGGAATGCATTGTCAGGCGTGTGTCCGCCGGGTGGAGAAAGCTCTCTCGGCGGTGGAAGGCGCGCACGTGGAGAAAGTCGAAATCGGTTCCGCCGAGGTCGGCGTCGACCCGGCACACGAGCAGGCGGTGCTCGAGGCCGTCAAGAAGGCCGGCTACGAAGCGCGCCCCGCGTGACGGAGACGATTCACATCAACGTCGGCGGCATGACGTGCGCGGCGTGCCAGGCGCATGTGCAGAGGGCGCTGGAGCAGACTCCCGGCGTCGAGAAGGCCGCGGTCAGCCTGATGACCAACGACGCCACGGTGATGTTCGATCCGGCGGCGGTGGCTCCGCCCGCGCTGCTCAACGCAATTCGCGACACAGGCTACGACGCAGATCTGCCCACGCCCGGACAAACGGCATTCGAAGAACAAGAGGAGCGTGAACGTGCACAGGTGGCCGAAGCACGCGAGCTTGGCGTGAAGGCCATCGTGAGTCTCGTGCTCGGCGCGGCGGCGATGGGTCTCTCCATGGGATTCATGGGCAACGAGCGCATGAACTGGGTTCTGCTCGCGGTCACGATTTTCGTCATGGCGTGGGCCGGGCGGCGCATCTTCTCGGGCGCCTTTACCGCCGCGCTGCATGGTTCGTCGGATATGAACGCTCTGATTGCACTCGGGACCGGCGCGGCGTTCTTGTACTCGGCGGCCGTTACGGTTTTCCCAGAGTTCTTCCACGCACACGGGGTTCACGGTGAGGTCTACTACGAAGCGGCGATTTTGATTCTCGCGTTCGTGACGACCGGGAGGGCGCTGGAGGCTCGCGCAAAGCGGCAGACCACGGGGGCGCTACGCAAGCTGATCGGACTACAAGCTCCGACGGCGTTCGTGATTCGCGATGAAATCGAGGCGGAACTCCCGGTGGGCCAAGTGCGGCGCGGCGATCTGGTGCTGGTGCGGCCCGGCGAGAAGATTCCGGTGGATGGCGAGATCGCGGATGGGTCGAGCTTCGTGGATGAATCGATGCTTACGGGGGAGCCTCTTCCGGTGGAGAAGAAGGTGGGCGACACGGTCGCCGGCGGCACGCTCAATACAACGGGCAGCTTCCGTTATCGAGCGACAACTCTGGGCGAGGCCAGCATGCTGGCACGGATCGTGAACATGATGCGCGACGCGCAGGCTTCGCGCGCGCCCAGCGAGAGGCTCGCCGACCGCATCAGCCGCATTTTCGTGCCGACAGTGGTCGGGCTGGCCGCCCTCACGTTCGCGGGATGGATTGTGGCGGGCGGCGGGGTTACGCGGGCAGCGGTCGCGGCGGTCGCGGTGTTGATTATCGCTTGCCCTTGCGCGATGGGGCTGGCGGTGCCGACGGCGGTGATGGTCGCGACCGGTCGAGGGGCCGAACTGGGGCTGTTGATCAAAGGCGGCGAGGCTCTGGAGAAGCTGCGGCGCGTGGACACGCTGGTGCTCGACAAGACCGGCACGGTGACGGAGGGCAAGCCTCGCGTGATTGAGTCGAGTGTGAGCGATGATGCTCTGCGTTTCGCCGCTGCGGTAGAGCGGCGGTCGGAGCATCCGCTGGCGAGGGCGGTGGTCGGTTTCGCGGAAGAGCGGGGCCTTTCGATTCCTGAGGCTCAGGAGTTCCGGGCGCTGCCCGGACAAGGCGTGGAGGCGATCGTCGAAGGGAAACACGTCACGGTGGGAAACGGCTCCATCGTGAAGGGGCGGGGCGAAGGGCTCGGAGTCGCGATCGACGGGACCTTTGTGGGATCACTGACGGTATCCGATCCGATTCGCGAGAGCAGCAAGGCTGCGGTGGAACAGTTTGCTGCGCTGGGACTCGATGTCGTGATGCTCACGGGCGATCGCCGCGCGAACGCAGAACCCATCGCGCGAGCAGCGGGCATTCATCGCGTTGTCGCAGAAGTTCTACCGGAGGGGAAGACCGCCGAAATCAAACGATTGCAAAGCGAAAACCGAGTAGTGGCGATGGCGGGTGACGGGATCAACGACGCTCCGGCTTTGGCGCAGGCCGATGTGGGGTTCGCGATGGGTTCCGGTACCGACGTCGCGATGGAAGCGGGCGACGTGACGCTCCTGCGGCCGGACTTACGAGTGCTCGCGCAAGGGATCTCGCTGTCGCGGGCCGCGTGGCGAGTGATGCGGCAGAATCTGTTTTGGTCGCTGGGCTACAACGTGATCGCGATTCCGGCCGCGGCGTTGGGATTCTTGAGCCCCGTGATCGCGAGCGCGGCGATGGCGGCGAGCTCTGTCAGCGTGGTCGCGAATAGCTTGCGATTGAAGCGAGTACGGCTCTAGGAGTTCACATCGATCACGACGCGGCCGCGGACCTGCCCGGCTAGGATCTTCTCGCCCCAGTCGAAGACTTGTCCGAGGGGCGCTACCTGCGTCATGCTGTCCAGCAACGCGAGCGGAAGATCGGTCGAGAGCCGAGCCCAGATCTCGTGGCGATCGGTGGGCGCGACGCGGACGGAATTGATCCCCAACAGATTCACGCCGCGCAGGATGAACGGGAGGACGGTCGCGCTGAACGCGGCTCCGCCGGCGAGTCCACAGCTCGCGACGCTCGCACCGTTCGCCATTGCGGGAAGGATTCCCGCAAGCGTCGTGCCGCCGACGCTGTCGATCACCCCACCCCAGCGCTCTTTTTCCAGTCCCGCCTTCGATGGCACGGTGAGCGCGGCGCGGTCGACGATTTCACTCGCACCCAATCCCCGCAAGTATTCGGCCAGTTCCGGACGGCCCGTGGAGGCCGCTACTTTATAGCCGAGCTTCCCGAGGATCGCAACAGCTACGCTGCCGACGCCTCCCGCAGCACCGGTGACAAGGACTTCTCGCCCGCCTGGTTGTAAGCCGTGACGTTCCAGTGCGATCACACTTTGCATGGCGGTGAATCCCGCGGTGCCGATGGCCATCGATTGCTTCAGCGAAATTGAGGCGGGGAGCTTCAGCAAGTTCTCGGCGTTCCATCGGGCGTACTCGGCGTAACCGCCCCACAACGTTTCGCTGGCGCCGGCTCCGGTGAGCACGACAGGATCGCCCGGCTGAAACTCAGACGAGGACGATTCTTCCACGGTGCCCGCGAAGTCAATGCCGGGAATCATCGGGAACTTGCGGATGACGCCGGGCTTTCCGGTGATGGCGAGGCCGTCTTTATAGTTGAGGCTCGAATAAGCGATGTGCACCAGGACTTCGGCGGCGGGCAACTGGTCCTTAGAAATCTCCTGAAGGGAGACCGACGTCTTTCCGTCCTGTTGGCTCGCAAAAATGGCTCTCATAGCAGTAGATATTTTAAGACGGCGTACGTGACGGGCACGCTGAACAGACTGGAATCGATCCGGTCAAGCCAGCCGCCGTGCCCGGGCAACGTCGTGCCGCTGTCTTTGACGTTTGCGCCGCGCTTGAACGCGGACTCGCACAGATCGCCGAGCTGGCCCGCGATATTGGCTCCGGCGCCGACCGCGAGGACGCCCCAGAGCGCCGCCGAGGGGATCAAGTAGTGCGCATAGATTCCGGCGGCCGCGGTGCCGCCGATCACGGATCCGATGGCGCCTTCCCAGGTCTTGTTGGGGCTGACGTGCGGGGCGAGTTTGTGACGGCCCAGCGATTTTCCCACGTAGAGAGCGGCTGTGTCGCCGGCCCAGCTTACGATTAGAGCGATCATGAGCCAGTGTGGATTGATCTGACGGAGACCCATCGCACAGCGCCAGGCTCCGAAGATGTAAACGACGCCAAGCACGAACGCTCCTGCGCCGGGTAACGATTTAACGAGATCCTGCGGCAGCATCGCGAGCGACATCGCCAGCAGGGCCAGAAGAACCACCACGAGAAACGGCTCCGGCGCGAACAATAGAGCGAGCCCGGCCACCATTCCGGGAATTCCCGCTTGTACGATGCCTTGCGCGGCGGCAATCTGGTCGAATTCGTAAAAGGCGATCAATCCCACCGCGACCAGCAGCGCATCGAAGGCCCACACCGGCGCCCACAGGACGATCCAGATAATGAGCGGCAGCAAGACCACCGCGGTCGCGATGCGCTTCATCCAGCCTGGACGCTCGGAGCGGAAACGCGGGAGGGCTCGGGCGCGGTATCGGCGGGAGCAGCTTCGGATTCGCCTAAGCCTCCGAAGCGGCGGTCGCGGCGCTGGTAGTCGAGCAGAGCTTCCAGCAATTCAGTGCGCTTGAAATCGGGCCACAGCGTCTGCGTCACATAAAGCTCCGCATAGGCGATCTGCCAAAGGAGAAAATTACTGACGCGCATTTCGCCGGAAGTACGGATGAGAAGGTCCGGGTCGGGCATGCCGCCGGTGTAAAGACGCGCGCTGATCGCGGCTTCATCGATCTCGATTTCCTGGCGTCGAGCGTCTTCGAGGAGAGCCTTCACGGCATCGACGATCTCGGCACGCCCGCCGTAGTTGATCGCCAGGTTGAGGCGCATGCCCCGGTTGCCGGAGGTCTTGCGGATTACGGCGTCGAGTTCGCCGCGCACGAAAGCCGGCAGCGCCTCTAAACGTCCGATCGCGGTGAAGCGGATGTCGTGGCGCATCATCAGGGGCAGCTCGGAATTGAGGTAGAAACGCAGAAGGCGCCACAGGGTTTCGATCTCGGTACGCGGCCGCTTCCAGTTTTCGGCGGAAAACGCGTACAGGGTCAACGCCGGCATGCCCAGTTGCGCGCAGGTTTCTACCGTCTCGCGAACCGCTTGCACGCCGGCGCGATGTCCGGTGACGCGAGGCATATGCCGGCGGCGAGCCCAGCGGCCGTTGCCGTCCATAATGATGGCGACGTGCGCAGGGAGCCGCGACGGATCGAGAGCGGTCGCCAGAGTGTAGTCGGGATGCCCAGGAGGCAGCGCCTCCAGTAGAGCCTGCATACGTGCCTGTCTTTACTTTGCTTATCTTAGCAGCTTTTATTTACAAAGTACTTGACAGATACGAATCCCCCACGTATCATGGATCCATGGCATCGGTCGAGCCCATTCGTAAAACCAGCGCGCCGCTGCCGTTGCATGCGCATGCCATCGACAACCTGCGGTTCATCCGCGAGACTATGGAGCGCGCCGGATCCTTCACGGCGGTACCGGGATGGGGCGGAGTCGCCATGGGGGCCACGGCGCTCGCCGCGGCGGGGCTGGCCTCGCATGCGCCCAACCCGTGGTGGCTTCCCCTCTGGTTGGTGGAAGGCGCCATCGCGGTGGCGATCGGATTCTTTGCCATGCAGCGGAAAGCGGTAGCCGCGGGATCGCCGTTGTGGTCGGCTCCGGTTCGGAAGTTCGTGTTCAGTTTCGTGCCTCCGCTGATCGCGGGCGCGGTGCTCACGATTGTCCTGGGACGCGCGGGATTCGAGAGTTCGCTCGCAGGAGTGTGGTTGATGCTTTACGGCGCGGGCGTGATCGCCGGCGGAGCCTTCTCGGTCCCGGTGGTGCCCGTCATGGGCGCGTGTTTTCTGGCAACGGGTGTGATGGCGTCGTTCTCGCCCGCCTATGTGCCGATGCTCTCGCCGGATTTCTGGCTCGGGCTGGGATTCGGCGGTCTGCATATTGTTTTCGGAGCGATGATTGCGCGAAGGTATGGCGGGTAGAGTATGGCAGCAAAAAGTTCAGCATTAAAGAAATCGATGTCCCCTGCCCCGGTGGTGGTCCCGGCGGGGAAGGGTCTTCCGGATCTCGACCGTCTGATTCATCCACGGGTGCGGCTGGGCATCGTCAGCGCTCTGGCCGCGAATTCGCCGCTGAGCTTCAACGATCTCAAGGATTTGCTTCAGACCACCGATGGAAACTTGAGCGTCCACGCGCGCAAGCTGGAGGAAGCCGGTTACGTGGCGTGTACCAAGAGTTTCGAAGGACGCATGCCGAAGACCGAGTACACGTTAACAGCGGCGGGGCGCAAGGCGCTCGAAAAATACTTGAACCACATGGACGCCCTGATTCAGGCGATGAAGAAGTAAAGTTATGCCGGAGTTGCACGTCGCGATCATCATGGACGGAAACGGACGCTGGGCCTCGCGGCGCGGCATGCCTCGCGTGGCGGGACATCGCGCGGGCGCCACGGCGGTTCGCCGCACGGTGGAAGCAGCTCCGGATTTCGACATTTCCATCCTGACGCTCTACGCATTTTCCGAAGATAACTGGAGCCGGCCGCAGCGCGAAGTTTCCGCCTTAATGAAGCTGCTGGGACGCTATCTGATCCAGGAGACCGACCGCTGCATCGCGAACGGAGTTCGCCTGGTGGCTATCGGACGGCGAGACCGGCTCCCTGCGCCCCTGGTCGCACTTCTCGAAGAGGCGGAACGCAAGACGGCGGGCGGTCGAAAGCTGCTGCTACGACTGGCGCTGGACTATTCCTCCCGGCAGGCGATCCTCGACGCGGCACGCCGAGCGCCGGCGGACGTGAGCGAAGAACAGTTTTCGGCGCTGGTGGGTCCGGACGTGGATCTGCTCATCCGCACCAGTGGTGAGCAGCGTCTGAGCGATTTTCTGCTGTGGGAATGCGCCTACGCCGAGATGATCTTCACCTCGCGCATGTGGCCGGACTTTAGCCCCGCGGACTTGAAACAGGCCGTCGCCGAGTTCCACGGGCGGGAACGACGGTTTGGCGCAGTATCTGCCGAGAAGACGGCGTAAGACGCCATTGCCGTTCGTGGTCTGTCCGCTTGACAGACGACAAAAAACGATCGTCTGTCCTACTAGAACTGAAACCTTAGGACTTCCGCGCGCCCTTTTGCGGGCTCTTCAGCCGGGTCTGGCGCATTTTGGCTTTCTTGCGCTTGGGCTTGGTGATGTTAAACGTGCCGCTTCCCTGATATACGGCCTGGTAAAGTTTGTCTGCTTTTGCTTCTGCCATTGGTCCCTCCATTGTAGCGTGTTACGCTAGACGTTTTAATGCTCCGCCGATTGCTTTTCGTGGCGCTGACCGCCTGCACCGCTCTGGCGGAGTCGAAAACCCCATTGTTCGACCAGGTCGGTCCCATCCTCATGGGCCTCTCCGAGATCACCGGTTGGAAAGTGGAGCGCAAGGTTCCCGCCGAGATCCTCCACCAGTCCGAGTTCCGCCGCTTCATGCAGGATCACATGAAAGACGGCAGTTCCAAGGAGCTGCGCGCGCAGGAAATTACGCTCAAGATGTTCGGCCTGGTGCCGCAGGATTTTAACCTGGCAGGCGAAACCGTGGATTTGATGAGTGAGCAGGCCGCTGCGTTCTACGACTACAACAAGAAGAAGCTGTTCGTGCTTGATTCCACACCCGACGGCGATGAGCAGCGCATGGCCCTTGTGCACGAGCTCGCGCACGCGCTGGCCGATCAGCATCATCCGCTCGGAAAGTACATGCGGGAAGGCTCTCCCGATGACGATGCCGCAACGGCTCGGCAGGCGGTGATGGAGGGCCAGGCCACCTGGCTCACCTGGGCGTACTTGAGTTTCCGCAGCGGTGGCGCACCGGAGGTTCCGCTGAATCGCCTGGATCAACTGGCTGCTTCGGCGGGAGCGGACGGGCCGGTGTATGACAAGGCTCCCCTGTACATCCGTGAATCGCTGGTGTTTCCCTACAACCAGGGCATCCGCTTCCTGGACGCGGTGTATCGTAAGTTTGGGCGGGATGGCTTTGACGAGGTGTTTCATCATCCGCCGGCCAGCACCTTGCAGGTCCTGCATCCGGACGCCTATTTCGCCGCGACGGAGCCGACGATGCCGATGGCTCCAGCTCTCGACGCGGCGCTTGGCAAGGAGGCGCATAAATTCCGCGTGTTGACGGAAGGCGCCCTGGGCGAATTCGATTTTTCCGCGCTGCTACGCCAGTATCTGGACCAGAAGGAAGGCGCGGCGGCAGCGGCTCATTTGCGCGGCGCGGCCTTCCGGCTTTACGAGAACAAGAACGACAAGAACGATGTGCTGGCGTTCGTTTCCGACTGGGAATCGCCTGAGGCCGCCGAAACATTTTATCGTCTGTACGCAAAAGTATTGAAAGCGAAGTGGAAAAAGATGGAGGTCGCGCGCAATTCCGCGACCGAGGTCACCGGTGCAGGCGATACCGGAAAATTTGAGTTACGTTTGTCCGGCAAGACCGTCCAGTGTATTGAGGGGATGAGGTAGACTGTTCACATGCGTTTTTCGACGGCCGCGTTGCTGCTGACCTTAGGATTGAAAGCGTTCGCGGCGGCTCCCGTGCCCCGCCCCGCGCCGGAATTGAACATTTCCGATCCCGCCGGGAAGCATATCCTGCTTTCTCAATACAAGGGCAAGGTGGTGCTGATCCAGTTCCTGCTGACCACGTGCCCGCACTGCCAGGCGATGTCCCGCATGGTGACGACCCTCCAGGAGAAGTACGGTCCGCGCGGGTTCCAAGCGCTGGGCGCAGCCGTGAACACCGCGGATCCCACGCTGGTCAAGAATTATGTGACCGAGCAGCACGTGGGCTTTCCGGTCGGCGCGGTTCCCTATGAACTCGCCTCAACGTTCCTGGTGGTGAACGAGCGGCTGTCATTTCCCCAAGTGGTGATCATCGACCGCAAGGGCCAGATCCAGGCGCAAAGCGCTCCGGACGGCACCGAAGAGTTACAGGATCAGGCGTATCTGAGCAAGTTCATCGAAAAGCTGTTGGGCACACCCCCAGCCGCAGCCCCGAAGAAAGCAGCCCCGGCAACCCCCAAGACTGCCAACACCAAGTGAGGTAATCTAATTTTATGAGAACGCTAACCACCGTCGCCGCATTTATCGCGCTGGGCGTTTCGGCTTTGGCCGCACCACCCGTCCCCCGTCAGGCCAAGGAACTCGACGTCGCTGAACCGAGCGGAGCGCATCACCTGCTCTCCAGCTACAAGGGTAAGGTGGTGGTGGTGCAGTTCCTGTTCACCACGTGCCCGCATTGCCAGGCGTTTTCGCGCGATGTGCTGACCAAGCTCCAGCAGGAGTACGGCCCGCGCGGCTTCCAGGCCCTGGGCGTGGCGTTCGACGAGGCTGACAACAACAAGGTGAAGGCGTACGTGTCGACGTACAAGGTCGGCTTCCCGGTGGGACCCGCCGCTCGCGACACCGTGCTTAGCTTCATGGGCTTCTCCATCATGGACCGGCTGGTGGTGCCGCAGATTGCGGTGATCGACCGCAAGGGCATGCTGGTGCAGCAGACTGAAGCGAATCCCGACGGCCCGGCGAAGCTGCAAAACGAAGCGTATTTGCGCGGCCTGATCGAGAACCTGCTGGGCGGCGCTCCGTCGACCAGCAACGCGAAGCCTTCCACTGGCAGCACGTCCAGCACGCCGAAGAAGGCGACCGACAACAAGAAGCCGGTATCGGAATAAGGCCGGTCCCCCTTGCTTACGCTGGGGGCTGAAGTTCTTTAGCGATCGCTTCCGCGATGATCTTGCCGTGGAAGCGACCGTTCTCAATGAAGATTTCGTTGGTGTGCATCCCCGCCACCAATACTCCGGCCAAGTACATTCCCTTCCGATCGCTCTCCAGCGTGTCGGGATTCGTATTCGGACGGCGCGATTTGGCGTCAAACTGGATCCCATGTGCCGCGAGGAACTCGGTATCCGGACGGTAGCCGGTCATCGCGAACACGTAATCGTTGGCGATCTCCTTTTCACCCTCGGGCGTGGCGATCCGAACGGAACGCTCTCCGATCTCCACCACATGCGAGTGAAAGTAGGCCGGGATCTCGTTGTTCTTGATCCGGTTCTCAATATTAGGTTTGATCCAGTACTTCACCTGGCGATGAATCTCGCCACCGCGGACGACCATCGTGACACGGGCGCCGGTCCACCATAGCTCCAGGGCCGCGATACAGGCGGAGTTCTTCGCACCGATCACCAGGACATCGTGATTGTAGTAGGGGTGCGCTTCCTTGTAGTAATGAATCACCTTCGGCAGGTCCTCGCCGGGGACGTCCAGGAGGTTGGGAACGTCGTAGTA
The DNA here is from genome assembly GCA_036498815.1 of Bryobacteraceae bacterium. Classification (GTDB taxonomy): domain Bacteria; phylum Acidobacteriota; class Terriglobia; order Bryobacterales; family Bryobacteraceae; genus Palsa-187. The sequence goes on from DASYET010000044.1 coordinate 22,589, forward strand.
ACCCGTGGCGAGAATCGCCTTCTTCGAGGAATACTGATGGGCGCAGCCGTGCTGATCGACGGTGTGCGTGACGAAGGCTCCGTCTTCGCCGGCCACGCGTTCGACGCGCTGATACTGCCGGATGTCGAGGTTGTAATGGGCGGACACGCGGCGATAATACTTGAGCGCCTCCGGCCGCACCGGCTTTTCGTTCAGCGACGTCATGGGGATGTCGCCGATTTCGAGCAGTTCCGGCGTGGTGAAGAACACCATGTTGGTGGGATAGTTGTACAGCGAGTTCACCACGCAACCTTTGTCGATCAGCACCACGTTGACGCCGCGGCGCTTGAGTTCGATGCCGCAGGCGAGGCCGGTGGGTCCGGCGCCGACGATCACGACGTCACAGGATTCCACGGGGCTACAGCATCCCCTCAACACTCGTGTAGACTTGCTCAAGCGCGCCGGGGAGCGCCGCGGCGTCCTTACCGCCCGCCTCTGCCATGTCGGGCCGGCCGCCGCCCTTGCCGCCGACGGCCTGCGCGACGGCTCCCGCCAGTTTGCCCGCGTGAACCTTTGCGGTGAGATCCTTAGTGACCCCGGCGACGATGGAAACGCTAGAATCTTCCGCCGTCGCAAGGACGACGACTCCGCTTTTCCACTTGTTGCGAAGGGAATCCACCAGCGTGCGCAGTTGCGTGCGGTCAAATCCAGTCACGGACGCGGCGAGAACTTTGACACCTTTAATCTCGCGGGCTTGGCTCTCCAGTTGGCCGGCTTCCGCTTGCGCGGCTTTCTGCTTGAGCTGTTGAAGCTCATGCTCCAGCGATTTTTCGCGACTCAGGAGCTTTTCGATCTGCTCCAGGATCTCCGGCTCCGGCGCGCGCACGATTCCCGCGACTCGCGCCAGTTGCGTCTGCGACTCCTGGAACCGCCGCAGTGCTCCTTCTCCGGTGATCGCTTCGATGCGGCGGACGCCGGCGGAAATGGAGCCTTCATAAACGATCTTACAAATGCCGATGTCGCCGGTACGCGCGACGTGGGTGCCGCCGCACAGTTCCTTGCTGAACGTGTCGCCGTTTGAGCCAATCGAAACCACGCGGACGTGGTCTCCGTACTTTTCGCCGAACAGCGCCATCGCTCCCGTAGTGAGCGCCTGGTCCAAGTCCATGACGTTGGTCTTCACTTCGACGTTCTTAAGAATCTCTTCGTTCATGAGCCGCTCGACTTCCGCGAGTTCGGCTTGATCGAGCGCCGTGTAATGCGTGAAATCGAAGCGCAGGCGCGAGGGTTCTACCACGCTGCCGGCCTGCTTCACGTGCGTGCCGAGCACGGTGCGGAGCGCCGCGTGCAGGAGGTGGGTCGCGGTGTGATTGCGCATGGTGGAGTGGCGCGCCGGCGCATCCACACGCGCGATGACCGTGTCGCCTTCCTTCACCGGACCCATGATCTTTACGCGATGCACGCTCTTGCCCGGCGCCGCGGCGTACGTCGATTCCACGACGGCGACGGTCTCGCCCGTGTCCTTCGAAACAAGAATTCCCGTGTCGCCAACCTGGCCGCCGGCTTCGGCGTAGAACGGAGTCCGGTCGAGCGCAATTTCACCCTCCAGCACCGCGGCTACGTGCGCTTCGGATTCAAGAGCTTCGCGGCCGACGAATTCGGTCTTCGGCAGCGCCTGATAAACCGGATTCACTACCGACTTCTCCGCGCCTTTCCAACTGGCGCGCGCGCGGGTACGCTGCTTCTGCATCTCCGCCGTGAAGCCCTCGCGATCGATGGTCAGATTGGTCTCGCGAGCCATTTCCTCTTGCTCATCGAGAGCGAGGCCGTAGGTGTCGTAAAGCTTGAATGCCGCCGGCCCGGGAAGGACGCCGCCGACGGCGGATTTCGCTTCGTCCTGGAAGAACTTCTCGGCGACCTGGAACGTCGTGGCATAGCGGCGCTCTTCGTCCTTGACGACGCGGGCCACACGCTGGATGCTCTCCAGCATTTCCGGATACGCATCGCTCATCGATTCCGCCACGAACCCGGTCAGTTTGTAAAGATACGCATCGGCCGTCCCGATCATGCGGGCGTTCCGCATCGCGCGACGCATGATTTTGCGGAGCACGTAGCCGCGGCCTTCGTTGGAGGGCAGAACTCCATCGTGAATCAGAAACGCGGTGGCGCGGGCGTGGTCGGCGTTGATGCGAAGGACAGTGTCCGTACGTGGATCCTCGCCCAGCGTCTTGCCGAACAGGTCGCCCGCTTTATTGACGATCGGACTCAGCAAGTCCGTATCGTAATTCGAAATCACGCCCTGCATCACGGCGGTGACGCGCTCCAGGCCCATGCCGGTGTCGATGGACGGGCGCGGCAACGGACTCATCTTGCCTGATGAATCGCGATCGAACTGCATGAAGACCAGGTTCCAGATTTCGACGAAACGCTCACCGGGATCGTCTGGAAAACTTCCCTCGCCCGCTTCCGGGCCGAAGTCGTAGTGGATCTCCGAGCACGGACCGCAGGGGCCGGTCTCGCCCATCTGCCAAAAATTGTCTTTCTCATCGAGACGGAAGATGCGGCTCTTCGGCACGCCCGCGATCTTCTGCCACAACTCTTCGGCTTCATCGTCCTCGCGGAAGACAGTCACGTAGAGGCGTTCCTTGGAAAGGCCGTATTCCTTGGTGATCAGCGTCCAGGCGAACTCGATTGCATCGGCCTTGAAGTAGTCACCAAAGGAAAAATTTCCCAGCATCTCGAAAAACGTGTGATGGCGGCGTGTATAGCCGACGTTATCCAGATCGTTGTGTTTTCCGCCTGCCCGGACACATTTCTGTGAGGTGGTCGCTCGCGTGTAGTCACGCTTTTCCTGCCCTAAGAAGACGTCCTTGAACTGGTTCATGCCCGCGTTGGTGAACAGCAACGTGGGGTCGTTCGCAGGCACAAGAGAGGAGCTGCGCACGATGCGATGAGCGCGGGCGGCGAAATAATCGAGGAACTTCTGGCGAACAGCGGAGCCAGTTTGATGTAAACCAGTCATGGCGTTCTCTTATTGTGACATGGCCGCCTGTGACATGACCGCCACAATACACCGTCGATCGGCCGCTCCACCACTGTCGCGGCGCAGTTTGGGAATCGTTACCAGCCGGACGGTTTGCCGGCGTTCTGCTGGTTCAGCCAGATCTCCAGCGGCTTGAAATAGTCGCGGATCGCGGTGGCGTCCATGGTTCTCTGGCCGGTGATCTTTTCAAGCGCATCGGGCCACGGCTTGCTCAGCCCCATCTCGAGCATGGAATTGAGCTTCGCGCCGGCTTCCTTGCTTTCGTAAATGGAGCAGCGATGTAACGGCGTGTCGCTGCCCGCGGCGGGGCATCCCGCGGTCTGCGCCAGGGCGCGATGAAACTGGAATTGCAGAATATCCGCCAGGAAGTAGCGCATGTAGGGCACGTCGGCGGCGACGTGGTACTTGGCGCCGGGGTCGAAGTCCATCTCCGTGCGCTCTCCCGGGGGCGCGATGCCTTGATACTTCAGCCGCAAGTCCCACCATGCCTGGTTGTACTTTTCGGGGGGAATCTCACCGGAGAAAACTTTCCAGCGCCATTGGTCGATCATCAGTCCGAAGGGCAGAAACGCGATCTTTTCCAGAGCCTTGTTGAGCAGCAGGCCGATGTCCTTCGACGCGTCCGGGACCTTCGGGAGCAGTCCACGCTTCACCAGATATTCCGGCGTGACGGAGAGCGCGATGGTATCGCCGATCGCTTCGTGGAAACCGTCATTCGCGCTGTCGCGGAACAGCAGCGGCTGTTTGTCATAAGCGCGCTGATAGAAATTGTGGCCGAGCTCGTGATGGATGGTGACGAAATCTTCCGCGTTGATCTCGATGCACATCTTGATCCGCAAATCCTCCACGTTGTCGACGTCCCAAGCGCTGGCGTGGCACACCACATCGCGATCCATCGGCTTCACGAAGAGGCTGCGATCCCAAAAGGTCGCCGGGAGTGGCGCGAATCCCAAGGACTTAAAGAAATCTTCGCCGTAATGCACCATATCGAGCGGCTTAGTGTTCTTACTCTTCAGGATCTGCGTGAGATCGTAGCCGGGGTCGGCCGACGCGGGCGCCACCAACTTGTAAATGTTGGTCCAATCCTGCGCCCAGATGTTGCCCATGAGGTAGGCGGGGAGCGGACCGTTGGCAGGAACCACATCGCCGTACTTTTCGTGGAGCTTCCAGCGTACGTACGTGTGCAGCGCCACGTACAGCGGACGAACCTGATCCCACAGGCGGTCGAGTTCCTTGCTGAAATCGTCCGGAGCCATGTCGTACTTGGAGCGCCACATCGCGCCGGTGTCTTTAAAGCCGAGCTCGCTTGCGCCTTTATTCGAAAGCTGTACGAAGCGCGCGAAATCTTTGCGCATCGGCGGAGAGATGGAATGCCAGCCTTTCCATACGTCGAGCAACTCGTCCGGCTTGGTGCTGGTGGCCATGATGCGGGTGATGTCTTCGATATCGAGACATTTCTTCTTCGGGTCATTCTTTAGCCGATCCGGACAATACTTTCCCTTGCCGTACGTGCCGTCCAACGAAGCGGCAAGACGGGTCACTTCCTCGCTCTCCTTAGGATCCGAAGGCGTGGCGAGCACGAGTCCGATTTTCAGAAGCTTCATCTTCCGCGCCATGTCGTCCGGAAGCTGCACCTTATCGAAGCGCGTGGCGTCCTTGGCGAGTTGCACGCTGGCGTCGATGGCTCGCTGATCTGCCTTGGCCGAGAGAGCTTCCGTGTCGTCGGTGATGAAGTTTTCGTGGACCCAGTCCGCATGCTGATCCTCGACGTTCAGGGCCAGGAGCTTCTCCTCGGCGTCCGCCAGGAATTTCTTGGCGTCGTGCACAGTGGGAGTCGCAGGCGTGCGGTCGCAGCCGGAGTACAGCGCCGGAACCAGAAGGATCAGGAGCAGCTTCTTCATAAATGTAATCTTACGCTTTCACGCCGCTCACGAGGAAAAGTCCGTTTCGACAGGCACCTCCGGGAATGCATGCAAGACTTCAAACCATTCACGAAGACGTAACAGCTACTTTCGTGGGTGCTGTTATCCTGAAGGCTAGTCGAACAAAGAATCCACCAAGGCCTAAATCTTCTCAAACATGAAAATCCTGGTAGCAGAACCGCTCGCCGCGGCCGCCATCGAACACCTGAAGGCGCAGCCGGGTTGGGACGTGGTCGTCTCAGATCCCAAGTCTTTCGCTCCGCACCTGGCGGATTGCGATGCATTGTTGGTGCGCAGCGTGGTCAAAGTAGATCGCGAATTACTCTCGAAGGCTCCCAAGTTGAAGGCCGTCGGGCGAGCCGGGGTCGGTGTCGATAACGTCGATCTCAAGGCCGCCACCGCAGCTGGAGTTCTGGTGATGAACACTCCCGGCGGCAACGCGGTGTCGGTGGCGGAGCATACCCTCGGGTTGATGCTCGCCATGGCGCGGTCCATTCCGCAGGCCAGTTCCTCCACCAAGGGCGGCAAGTGGGAAAAGAAGAAGTTCCTGGGCCACGAGCTGCGGGGGAAAACGCTCGGCGTCATGGGACTCGGCAGCATCGGCCGGGAAGTAGCGAAACGCGCCCGCGGCTTTGAGATGAAGATTGCGGGCTATGACCCGTACGTGAATTCGCAGACCGCTGCGGAGCTTGGCATCGCTCTGGTGAGCCTGGACGAGCTATTCGCGCTCAGCGACTATCTGACGCTGCACGTGGCTCTGACCACCGAAACGATGGGCATGCTGAACGATGCGGCCTTCGCCAAAATGAAAAAGGGCGCGCGCGTGGTGAATTGCGCGCGTGGCGAGTTGATCGACGGCGAAGCCCTGCGGCGCGCCATCGAATCAGGACACATCGCCGGAGCGGCGCTTGACGTGTTCCAGACTGAGCCGCCCGCCGCGGGCGAGCCTCTCCTGGCGCTCGAGAGCGTCATCGCGACCCCCCACATCGGCGGCGCTACGGAAGAAGCCCAGGAAATCGTCGGAGTACGCATCGCGGAGCAACTGGTCGAATACTTGCAGCACGGAGTCGCGCTCAACGCCGTGAACGTGCCCGCGATGACCGCCGAGCAGTATCGCGTACTGGGTCCGTATATGGATCTGGCGGAGCGCCTCGGATCGTTTGCCGCGTACGTCGCGGAAGGCAACCGGAAATCGGTGCGCCTGGTTTACCAGGGCAAAATCGCGGAACAGAACACGGTTATGGTGCGGAACTCCGGCTTGGCGGGAGTCCTCATACGCTCACTCAGCACGAAGGCCAACGTCGTAAACGCGGTGCAGATCGCCGCGGACCGGGGCCTGACCTACGCCGAGGAGCATCAGAAGCGCGCCGCGCATGTCGATTCCATCCGCCTGGAACTCGCCACGGACTCGGGCGTCACCGTAGTCGAAGGCGCAATCGTGATGGACCGCCCGCGCGTGCTCCGCGTGGACGACATCCGCTGCGAAGCGCCGCTCGAAGGGCATCTCATCTATTTGCGCATCGCTGACGTTCCCGGAGTGGTCGGCTGGCTGGGGACACTTCTGGGGAAGAACAACATCAACATCGCGCACTTCTACCTGGGCCGGCAGGATGCGCCGTCAAAGCCCGGAGCGCCGCTCGAAGCGGTGGTGACGCTGGAGACCGACGGCCCGGTTCCCGAAGCGCTGCTGAAGCAGTTCCTGGAGAACAAGGCGATTACGGTCGCTCGCGTCGTCGAGTTCAACCATTAGAACGTTCAGCCCCTAGTGCGTCATCGCGTAGACGATGTAATTCAGCGCGATGCGAATTCCCAGCGCTGAGTACTTCTCATCGTAGGAAGGATCGTCGGCCCACTCCCACGAATCTCCCAGGTCGGAGTCGAAGGTCATAGCGGCGGAGACGCGGCCCTTCTCGTCGTACACCGCTTTCCACGCCGGAGGGCAGCCGTCACATTTTTCGGTGATGCCGGTGTTGCGGTACCGCGCCCCGGGCACCTGGTAGCGGTCGTCCAGATCGTAGACCACGTGGAAGATGGAATCCGCATTCGGAATATCGACGACCTGCTTATCCGGAAACACGCGCTGGAAGCTGTTCTCGAAAACCGACCATCCCTGCTGGCCCCAGAAATCGTCGCACATGAAGAAGCCGCCGCGCGCCAGGTAGTCTCGCATCTTCGCGGCCTGCGCATCGGTCAACAGCCAGGTACCGGGTTGCACCGCGTAGAGCCACGGGAAATTGTAGACATCGTCGCCGTCGTCCAGATCCACGGGCTGTTCCACGCTGCGCGAGTTGATCCGCGTCAACCGCCGCAGGGCCATCAGGAAATGCCGGTCCGCGCGCGGATAATCCTGGGTCCACATGGAGTAGCCATGCTTCCAGTCCCCGCCACCGCGGAATCCGCCGACGCCGAACCCACGAGCTCCCGGCATCATCGGATACATGAGCCGCGCGAACTGGAACTCGGTTTTGTCGGCATAGTCGGCGGGAAGGGGGAAGTCGTTGTACTCGATGCCCGGGTACTCACGGAACGGTTTCTGGAACGCGAACAGGGTGCTGACCAGCACTGCCGTGCCAGCGACGGTCCACGCTGCGCGCCCGATGGCTCTCATGCAACCTCTAGACGGAGCATACCACCACCCGTTACCACATGCGCCGGATCTTTGCTGCGATTCCATATCCGCTAAAATCGAACCTTATGCGCTTTGGTTTTCAGGTTGTACTTCTCTTAACCATTTCCTTAACCCCCAGGCTTTTCGCCCAACCGGACCGAATTACCGGCGCATTGGAGAATGCGCAGCGCGTCAGCCTTCGAGGAAATGTCCACCGGCGGGCGATTCCTCAAAACGATGTGGGCGCGATTGAGCCAAACTTTCCCGTGCAGGGAATCACGCTGCATCTGGCCCCGTCCGCTCAACAGCAGGCCGCACTCGATACTCTTCTGACGGAACAGCAGGATCCCGCGTCGGCGAATTTCCATAAATGGCTCACGCCGGAACAGTTCGCGGATCGCTTCGGCGCGAGTTCCGCCGACGTGGCGAAGCTGACCGGCTGGCTGGAGAGCCAGGGATTTGCCGTCGACCACGCGGCGCGCGGCCGCAATGCGATCGTGTTCTCCGGGACGGCGGCGCAGGTAGCCAGCGCCTTCCAGACTCCGATTCACCGTTTTCGCGACCGGGGCGAAACGCACTACGCGAATGTCGCCGAGCCTGCGCTTCCCGTCCCACTTGCCAACATCGTGGGCTTGATCGGCGGCCTCGACGACTTCTTTCCTACCCCCGCATCGAAACCGCAGCTAAAGCCGTCCCCCGAATTCAATGCGGCAGACGGCTCGCACCGGCTGGCCCCGGACGATCTCGCCCTGATCTACGACGTCGCTCCGCTCTATGCCTCGGGAATCGACGGAACCGGGCAGAGTATTGTCGTGGTCGGAACCAGCCGCGCCAGCCTATCCGACCTCCGGGCTTTCCGTAGCACCTTCAACCTGCCTCCGCTGGTGCCCACGCTGGTCCTGGTGCCGGGCTTCGCGGATCCGGGAGTGAGCGCGACGGCAGGGGAGACGGCGCTGGATCTACAATGGACCGGCGCGATTGCACGCGGCGCCGCGATCACTTACGTCTATTCGACGTCCATTGTGGCCGCGATCGCGTACTCGATCGATCAAAACCTGGCGCCCGTCATGAGCGTCAGCTTTGTGCTTGGCTGTGAACAAGACAACTCTCCGAGTTTCCTCTCCGCGATCCAGAATCTCGCGCGGCAAGCCAACGCGCAGGGCATCACCTGGGTCAATGGATCGGGTGATGCGGGTGCGGCCGGATGCGAATTCCAAGGAACCGCCCTGGGACAAAACGGCTCCAACCTGACGGTACCGGCGGGAATTCCGGAAGTAACGGTGGTCGGCGGCACGCAGTTCGATGACTCCGGGGGCACCTACTGGAATCCCACCAATGACGCCAACGGAGCCTCCGCTATGGGCTACATACCGGAGAGAGCCTGGAACGATACACCCGCGTCGCACGTTCTGCTGGCTACCGGAGGAGGGACCAGTACATTCTTCTTCAAGCCGCTGTGGCAGGTCGGTCAAGGAGTGCCCACGGACGGCTTTCGCGATTCGCCCGATGTGGCGCTCTCGGCCGCCTCTCACGATCCGTTTTTTGTCTACTACGGCGGGGGGCCCGCCTCCGCGTATGGAACCTCGGCATCCACTCCCGTGTTTGCTGGCATGGTGGCGCTCCTGAATCAAGCTGTGGCCCCGAAAGCGGGTCAGGCGGGATTGGGGAATATCAACCCGATGTTGTACCGGATGGCGCAGACCTTCCCCGCGGCGTTTCACGACATCACCACCGGAGACAACGTCGTTCCCTGCGCCGCGGGATCCACGGGCTGCAGTGTGGGCTCCTACGGCTACGCCGCGGCCCCGGGCTACGACCAGGCCACCGGGCTCGGATCAGTGGATTTGAACCTGCTGGTACACCAGTGGAGCACGTTGTTGGTGGGAACAACCGCCGGTTCCTCCCTCCAGATTTCCGTGAACCAGAATCCCGTGTATCAGGGGACGCCCGACGCCAACGGTTTCAGTTGGTTCGTGACGTTTACCGTCAACAATGAGGGCAGCGGCTCGGCAACGCTCACCAGCTTCGCGATCGGCGGCGTCAACCACCTTAATTATTTCGCGAACACGAATATCCCCGGTCAGGGAAGCATCACCGCAAGCGTCGGCTTCAAAGGAGTGCTCAATACCAGCCTCTTGTTTGGATTTTCCGGGTTCGACGCCACCGGTCAACCGTGGGGCCAGCTTCTCACTCTTCCCTTCGTGGCAGCGGCACCCATCCCGGGGGTCACGGGCGTCGCCAACGCGGCGTCGTTCCAGACGATCTTCGCGCCGGGAATGCAAATGGCAGTCTTCGGCAGCGAGTTCATCAGCGAAGCTCCTCAGGCCGCTTCCGCCGTCCCTCTGTTGACGTACATGGACCATTTCTATGCCACCATCAACAATGTTCCGGTGCCCCTTTACTACGTTTCCCCCGGCCAGGTGAACGTGCAGATTCCCTACGAAACGCAGCCCGGGCCGGCGACGCTCCTGGTCGTCTCCGCGGACGGATTCAAGTCGAGCACCTATCATTTTGGCGTCTCCAGTTCGGCTCCGGGGATCTTCGCGGACGGAAACGGATTCACGGTGCCCTTCCGGACCGGAACCCGCGGACAGACTCTGATTTTGTTCATCACCGGCGAAGGACAGGTCAGTCCGGCGCTGGCGACGGGGGAATCGCCCCCGGCTACGACGCCCGTGTTCCAACTGCCCAGACCGCGTCTCAGCGCGAAGATGACCATCGGCGGCGTGGATGCGCCCATCCAGTTCATCGGCATCCCCAGCGGCCTGGTGGGTGTAACCCAGGTCAATTTCCAGATTCCGCCGGACGCCCCGCTGGGGGACCAGCCGGTTATCGTGACCATCGGTACTGTGGATAGCGCCCCGGCGAAGATTACCGTGACGCCATAGTCTCCGTAGCGTAAGCAAGCTAAAATCGAAATAAGATGTACCTGCTCCTTCTGGCGTTCCTCGCACAAGCCGTGGACTTCAATGCCGAAGGAGTAAAAGCGCTCGACAGCCGCAATTACGAGGCTGCCGCCACGGCGTTCTCGCAGGCCATCGCGGCGGACCCCAAGGATCTCAGCGCTCACTTCAATCTCGCGCTGTCCTACGGCATGCTGGGCCGGGACGCGCAGGCCATTCCGGAATACAAGATCGTCCTGGACCTTCGGCCTGGCCTGTACGAGGCGGAACTCAACCTGGGGATGACGCTGGTGCGCTCGAAAGATCCCTCCGCGGCGATCCCCTTGCTCCGCGACGCTTCGCAAAAGAAGCCCAACGAGTATCGGCCGGTGTTTGCACTCGGAGAGGCGCTCTTCGCCACCAATGAACTTAAGGACGCCGAGGCCGCTTATACCAAGTCGATTGCTCTCAATTCCACGGCCGCGCCCGCCGTGCTCGGACTCGGACGATCCCTCGGGCGGCAGGGCAGGTTGTCCGAAGCCGAGCCCCAATACCGCAAAGCCGCGATGCTCGACATCTCGTATCACGACGCGCTGCTGGAACTCGCCGCGCTGTACGATGATGCGCACAAGTCCACCGAGGCTATTGCGTTGTACCGCGAATTCCCAGGCAACCCGATCGCACAGGAACGGATGGGCGCGCTGCTGCTTTCCTCCGGCCAGGCAAAGGACGCGATCGAGCCCCTGGAGGCCGCGGTGGCGAAATCGCCCACCTCCGCCAATCGCCTGGCTCTGGCCCAGGCGTACGTCCACGAAGGCCAGACTCCGAAAGCCGAGCCGCTGGTCGCCGAGGCACTGAAGAGCGCCCCGGAGGACATCCCGCTCCGCCTGTTCTACGGCCGCCTGTTGCGCGATCAAAGAAAATTTGGAGAGGCAGCAGCGCAGTTTCAAGCCGCGGCGCAAAAACAGCCGGATTCGGTCGAGGCCTGGAATGAACTCGCCGGGGTCTACCTGGTGTCCGACAAATTCGCCGAGGCTCTGGCAGCGTTCGACCGCGTGCGGGCGCTGGGCGCTGAGACCACCGCGAACTACTTTTTTGTCGCCATGGCGTATGACCGCCTGCACCAAGCGAAGAACGCGCTGGAGAACTACAATAGGTTTCTAGCCGGCAGCCATGGCGAGCACGCCGATCAGGAGTTTCAGGCTCGCCAGCGGGTAGGGACGCTCGAAAAGGAGTTGGGCAAGAGGTAACTTCCGATGCAGTGGGTATTGGTTCTGGCGCTTGCGTTCGACTTGGCCGGGGTCAAGTCCGAGCCGAATTTGGAGAAGCGCAGCGATCTTGCGCTCACCAACGCCAACACGGCGCTGGATGCCGCGCGCGACTCCTACAATCAGGGAGAGTTCGACAAAACCGAGGTGGCGTTAGAGGAGGTGGAGCAATCCGTTGACCTCGCGTACGAATCGCTTTCCGCCACCGGCAAAGATCCGCGCCGCGACCCCAAATTCTTCAAGCGCGCCGAGCTTCGCACGCGCGAATTGCTGCGCCGCCTGGAGGGCTTGGGCGAATCCGTCAGCTTCTCCGACCGCGGCATGGTGGAGAGGGTCCGCGAACGGGTGTCTGCCGTGCATGACGACCTGATCAATGGGGTTCTGACCAAGAGGAAGAAATGAGAGTCCCGCTGTTCGCCCTATTCTTAGTTGCTTTGGGCGCGGCGCCGTTTGCCCAGGCCCAAGCCAAGCGCGACTACCTGACCAACGACGAAGCCAACCAGATCCGCATCGCGCAGGATCCGAATGACCGCATCAAGCTCTACGTCCACTTTGCCCAGCAGCGCCTGGACCAGATTCTCCAGCTGATGGAGAAGGATAAGGCTGGACGCAGCGCACTGGTGCACGATCTACTGGACGAATATACAAAAGTGATCGAGGCCATCGACACCGTCGCGGACGATTCGCTGCATCGCCATCTCCTCATCGACAAAGGCAACGCCCTCGCGGCGGAGCAAGAAAAGCAAATGCTGGCGTCTCTGCAGAACATTCAGGATTCGAATCCGAAAGATCTGGCGCGCTACGACTTCGTGTTGAAAGAAGCCATCGACACCACCTCCGACAGCCTGGATCTCGCGCAGCAGGATCTGGATTCGCGGACCGCCGCCGTGGAGGCCGAAGCCGCCAAGGAGAAGGAAGCCCGCCGTGCGGCGATGACGCCCGAGGAACGGGCCAAGAGCGACGACGCCGAGCAAAAAGCCGCGCCGAAGAAGGGGCCTTCCCTGCTCCGTCCAGGCGAGAAACTTCCGGAATCGGCCGGCGGCGCGCCGGACCCCAAGAAGAAATGAGCCGTTTTTCCTATCTGATAAACTGAAGCCAGATGCGCACTCTGGGCCGCTTCGTGTTCTGGGATTTCCCGCGCGCCAGCTGGCAGTACGACGTGATGGTGATCCTGATCCTGGCGTTCATTTTCGCCACACCGCGTGACATCTTCCGCGATCAGCCTAAGGCCGCCACCGTGGTGATGCTCTCCGGCCAAGCCGGCATGTACTGGATCGATTCCAGTTCGCTCTCCGGCCTCGGCGAAAACGAACAAGTAGCCAAAGCCGCTGCACTGATTGAGAAACGATTCAAGATCAAGAACCGGATCAACCGCGTCGAGGCGATGAAGGACGACGAGCAGACCATCATCGGCTACACAGCCTTTACCAAGCCATGAGAGCCTCTCAAGCAGCGGTCGCACTCGCGTTTTCGCTTGCCTTGACCCGGGCCGACTCGCTCGACGATATCCTCAAACGCATGGATGCGGCCGCGCCCCAGTTCAAATCCATGTCGGCCAGTCTGAAGCGCCTGAATTACAGCATGCGCTGGGACGAAAAGGAAGAGAAGACGGGCACTATGCGCATGCAGCGCACCAAGGACGGACCGGCGGCCCTCTGGGATTTCACGGGCAAGGATCCGGAAGTCATTCGGCTGAAGGGCAAGACGGCCAGAATCTACAAGCCGAAGGCCAGCATCGACCAGGAGTACAAAGCCGGCAAAGAAGTCAGCTCGCTTCAGGAAACGCTCCTGCTGGGGTTCGGCGCGCGCATCGCGGATCTGAAAAAGACTTATGACATCCAAGCGGGCGCTGCCGATACGGTCGGCGGGAAACACGCTACCGTGATCCAGCTCACGCCCAAGAGCAAAGATCTCAAAGACATCTTCACGCGCATCGATCTATGGATTCCGGACGGCGAGAGCAATCCGGTTCAGGAGAAGATCTGGAAAGGCACCAAGGGAGACTACATCCTGGCAACCTATTCGGACCTCAAGATCAATCCGAACCTGCCCGACTCGGCGTTCGAGTTCACTCCTCCGGCCGGCACGCAAGTCATTCAGGCGAACTAGCTACTTCGGTTTCTCCGCTCCCGAATATCTCAAATACGGCCCGTAGCTTCCATTCGGCAGAACCGTTGTTTGATCGGTCAGGGCCTGTAGCAACTGCTCCGGTGTCATCTCGCGGGCGCCCTTAAGATTCGCGCCGCGGAAATCCGCCATCGTCAACTGCGCCCCCTGGAATCGAGCGCCCTCCAGCACCGCGTAGCTGAAATCGCCGCCGCGCAGCCTCGTCTCGCGAAGATCGCATTGCTGCAAGCGCGCGCTCTCGAAGGTGCACTGCACTAACTCGGCGCGAGAGAACCGGGCGCTGCGGAGGTCCGCACCCGTAAAATCGCAATGATCGAGCTTGGCTCCGCTGAAGTTCGCCGAATACGCGCCCACCCCTGTCATCCGCGCATGATGCAGCCGCGCATGATGAAACTGCGTCTCCGCCAAATCGCATCCGTCGAAGTTGGCCTCATACAACCGCGCCTGTTGAAACGCCGCCTCCGGCAGTGTGGCGTTCCGGAAATCGGGCTGCTGTAAGGAGACGTCCGCCAGCCGGGCCTTCGCCATCCTCGCCCGCCGGAAGCAGACGTCCGCGCCGGAAGCCTCGGAGAGATTCGCCCGCTCCATCCACGCGCCCCCGAAATCGGCACTCCCGAGGTCGGAGCCTTCAAGGTCCGCGCCGGTAAGACTCGCGCGCTGCAAATCCGCGCCGTTCAGCCGCGCACCCGACAGATCCGCGTCCGCCAGATTCGCATCCAGCAGCGTCACGCGATTCATCATCGCCCGGCGCAGCACCGCCCCCGCCAGATCCGCCTCATTGAGAGTCATTCCCGCAAGATTCGCCGGGCTTCCCGCTGCCGGATTCTCCAGCCATTGCCCGTGTGCGCGCAGAATGGCGGAGAGAGACACTTTTGCCGTGATCATAAATAGTCCCGGCAAACTTATCGGCGCGAAAAGCAGGAGCGTGAGGCCGGCCGCCTACTTGAACATCTTGAACAGCTTCCGCAGCGGGTCGTAATATTCATCGACCACGCGTTCCTTCAGCGGAATGATCGCATTGTCCGTGATGTGGATTTCCTCCGGACATACCTTGGTGCAGCACTTGGTGATGTTGCAATACCCGATGCCGCAGCTGTCGCGCAGATCGCCGAGCCGGTCGGCCGTATCCAGCGGGTTCATCTCCATCGCCGCCGAGTACACGAAGAAGCGAGGCCCGATAAACTCGTCGTGCTTGTGATGATCGCGCAGCACGTGGCAAACGTCCTGGCACAGGAAGCACTCGATGCACTTGCGGAACTCCTGTACGCGGTCGATGTCGGCCTGCTGTACACGCCACGTCCCATCCGGAGCGTCCGGCTTCCTCGGCTGGAACTTCTTGAGTTTGGTCTTGACGCGATAGTTCCACGAAACGTCCGTCACCAAATCCTTCACATGCGGGAAGGTGTGCATCGGCTCCACCGTCACCGGCTGATCCATCGGCAACGAATTCAGCCGCGTCATGCACATCAGCCGCGGACTCCCGTTAATCTCCGCCGAGCACGACCCGCACTTGCCCGCCTTGCAGTTCCAGCGCACCGCCATATCGTTGGCATGCTCGGCCTGGATCTTGTGGACCGCGTCCAGCACCACCATGCCTTCCGAGATCTCGATATTGTAGTCCTTGAAGCCGCTCTGCGAGGCGTCGCCCCGCCAAATCCGGAACGTTGCTTGTGGCATTACTTTGCCTGCTCCTCAATCACCTGCTTCAATTCCTCCGGCACAGGAACCACCGGCGTCTTCCGCACGTTCGGTGAGCCGTCCGCATTCCGCGTAACACGCAAGTTGTACTTGGCCCACTCCGTGCTCTTCTCCGGATAATCGTCACGGAACTGCGCTCCGCGGCTCTCCTTCCGCTCGATCGCCGCCTTCGCCACGATCTCCGAAATCGTCAGCAGATTGTCCAGATCCAGCGCCGTGTGCCAGCCCGTGTTGTACTCGCGATTGCCCGTGATACCGGCCTTCGCGGCCCGCACCTTCAGCGCCTGGATCTTTTCGAGCGCCTGCTGCATTTCGCTTTCCTGCCGCACGATGCCCACCAGATCCTGCATCAGCGATTGCAAGTCATGCTGCACCGTGAACGGATTCTCGCCCGCCGCGCCGCGCTCAAACGGAGCCAGCGCCAGCTTCGCCGCGGCCTCCACTTGATCCTGCGGAAGACGGCCCGTGCCCTTCTCTTTGGCGAACTTCGCCGCGAACTCGCCCGCTCGCTTGCCGAACACGACCAAATCGGAGAGGGAATTTCCTCCCAGCCGGTTCGCGCCGTGCAAGCCTGCTCCGCATTCGCCCGCGGCGAACAGGCCCGGCACCGTCGACATTTGCGAATCCGCATCCACCGCGACGCCGCCCATCATGTAGTGCGTGGTGGGCCCGACTTCCATCGGCACCTGTGTAATATCGATGTCCGCAAGCTGCTTGAACTGGTGATACATGCTCGGCAGCTTTTTCTTGATGTGCTCCACGGAGTTCGGAATCTTCTCTTTGATCCACGCGATGTCCAGGTACACGCCGCCGTGTGGGCTCCCGCGCCCCGCCTTCACCTCGCGATTAATGCAGCGTGCCACGTGATCGCGCGTCAGCAACTCCGGCGGACGCCGCGCGGATTTATCGCCCTGCGTGTAACGCCAGCCCTCTTCCGGAGTATCGGCCGTCTGGCTTTTATAGTTCTCCGGAATATCGTCGAACATGAACCGCTTGCCGTCTTTGTTGCGTAGCACTCCGCCTTCGCCGCGGACACCTTCGGTTACCAGAATCCCTTTGACACTGGGCGGCCAGACCATCCCCGTCGGATGGAACTGGATAAACTCCATGTCGAGCAGTTCCGCGCCCGCCAGATAGGCGAGCGCATGGCCGTCCGCCGTGTACTCCCACGAATTGCTGGTCACCTGGAACGCACGTCCGATGCCGCCCGTCGCCAGCACCACCGCCTTGGCGTGGAACACACGGAAGCGGCCCCGCTCGCGGTCATACGCGAACGCGCCCACGCATCGATCGCCATCCATCAGCAGCCGGAGGATCGTGTTCTCCATATGGAACTCGATGCCTTGATGAATCGCGTGATCCTGAAGCGTACGGATCATCTCCAGGCCCGTGCGATCTCCTACGTGTGCCAACCGCGGATAGCGGTGCCCGCCGAAGTTGCGTTGCAGGATCTTGCCTTCCTTGGTGCGATCGAACACCGCGCCCCAGGCCTCCAACTCGCGGACGCGCGCCGGAGCCTCCTTCGCGTGAACCTCCGCCATGCGGCAATTATTCAGATACTGCCCGCCGCGCATCGTATCCGCGAAGTGTACCTTCCAGCTATCGCGATCGTCCACATTGCCCATCGCCGCGGCCATGCCGCCTTCGGCCATCACGGTGTGGGCTTTGCCCAACAGCGATTTCGTGACCACGCCGGTCTTCGCGCCGCTGTTGGCGGCTTCGATGGCCGCGCGCAACCCCGCGCCGCCGGCGCCCACTACCAGGACGTCGTATTCATGAATCGGATATTCGGCTGCCACTTTAGAAAATTCTCCAGTCCGACCAGATGCCCATGGCGCACATGCGAATGTAAACGTCGGTGAAACCGACCCAGAACAAGCTCATCCAGGCGAAGAGCATGTGGCGCTTATTCAGGCTGGACACACAGTCGTAACAGGATTTGCGCATCGGCTTCTTCGACATTTCGTCGAGGCGTCCGCCCACCAGGTGGCGCAGGGAGTGGCATCCGAAGGTGTAGCTGCCCAGCAGAATCGGATTAACGATCATCACCAGCGTGCCCAATCCGATGCCGAAGACCGTCCCGCCCCCGGGAACCTCCCACCACATCGCCTTCCACGCGTCGTAGGCCAGGATGAAGATGAACACAATCGCCAGGTACAGAAAGTAGCGATGCGCGTTCTGAAAAATCAGCGGGAACTTGTGCTCGCCCCAGTACGTCTTGCGTGGCTCGCCGACGGTGCAGTTGGGCGGATCGCCCCACCACGCTTTGTAATACGCCCCGCGGTAGTAGTAGCAGGTGAAGCGAAACAGTCCCGGAGCCCACAGGATCAGCATCGCCGGAGAAAACGTGATGAACGACGGCACCACGCTGGTCCACCACGAGGGCGCCGACGTCATCAACAGCGGCGAATACATCGGGGAGAGATAGGGACCGAAAGTGTAGTTCTTGCCCTGCATCGCAGCCCAAGTCGAGTAAACGATGAAGGCGAGAAATCCCAGAAAAACTGCCAGCGGCTGAATCCACCAGGCGTCTTTGCGCGCAGTTTGGCCGAAGCCGCCGCGACGTAGCGGAACATCAATAGAAGACATAGGGCAAATTTCAGCATAACGCACCCGCGCGCACGAATCGCAACGGAAAAACCGCGCTCCGGCTCTACAATAGTCTGCTGATGTCCAAGCTCCAGGGCTTCGCTCTCTTCCTCGTCGCCGCGCTGCTGTTCCTAGTGGTGAATCGAGCCGCCTACAAGGGCTATTTTCAGGACGATGAGATGAACAACCTGAGCTGGACGCCGGCCGTCCCCGTGATGGATTACGTGCTCACCGAACTGAGTCCCCGCTTTCAGCCGAACAATTTCCGCCCCACCGGGCACTTCTATTTTTACGCCGCGGAGAAGCTCTTCGGGCTCCGGTTTCCCGGCTACGTCGCGATCCTCCACGCGATTCATCTCTTGAATGTCTGGCTGCTCTGGCGTCTCGCGCGGCGCTTGGGTGCATCCGCGCTCGCCGCCGCTGCCGGATGCGCTTTCTTCGCCTTCCACATGGCGCTGTTCGACGTCTTCTGGAAACCGATGTACGTCTTCGATCTGCTCTGCGGTACCTTCTGCCTCGCCTCGACCCTGCTTTTCGTCCGCGGACAGTGGATCCTCAGCTTTGTCTCCTTCTGGATCGCCTACAAAGCCAAGGAGCTCGCGGTCATGCTCCCCGTCGTTCTGCTCTGCTACGAGCTCTGGTTCGGCTCCCGCCGCTGGAAGCCGCTACTCCCCTTCTTCGCCGCCTCGTTCTCCTTCGGGCTCCAGGGCATCCTGCTCAACCCGAACCACGATAACGATTACACCTTTCGATTTAGCCTCACCGCGCTCGCGAAGACCGTGCCGTTCTACCTGGGCCGCATCCTCCTCGTCCCGCTCGCCGGGGCCGCCGCCGTCCCGGTTTCCCGCGACAAGAACCGGCGGCTGTACTTCGGACTCGCCATGGCCCTTACGCTCGCGCTCCCGCTCTTCTTCCTCCCCGGCCGGCTCTATAGCGCTTATTGCTACGTCCCCTTCACCGGACTCGCCCTCGCGATCTCCGGACTCGCCGCCGATGTGCGCCCTGCGTGGCTCGCCTTGGCGCTCGCCGCATGGATCCCGCTCGATTACCACGAACTCCGCGCCCGCCGTAGCGAGACCCTCGCGCGCGATACCGACATCCGCGCCTACATCTCCACGCTCGGCCAATTCGTCCACAACAACCAGTCCGTTACCGCCTGGATCTTTTCGAGAACTCCCGACGGCTTCCAATCCTGGGGAGTGGAAGGCGCGCTTAAATACTTGCTCCATACCAATTCGCTCGACCTCCACGAACTCCACGATCCCGAAACCACCGCCCTCCTTCCGCGCGATTCCACCGCTCTCCTCGCCTGGGATCAGGGCGCCCACCAACTCACAATTACCCGGAACACACGGTAAAGCCCTTCGCGCCCCTGCTGCTAGAATGTAGTCAGCTTTGATGACCGTTCCACATGACCTCGCCAAGCTGAGCGTCCGCCAATTCGCAGAACGCTTTCGCGGTGAAATGATCCCGCTCAGCAACACCTTCTCTTACTTCTGTGCGTCCACGCCTTTATCGGAAGACGACCTCAAGGAATACCTGGAGGAGCCCGTAGCCGCTCTCCCCCCAAAACTCGCTCTTCCGAAGATCTCGATCCTTCTGGTGCCCTACCTCGAGCGGGCCAACGGGAAGGACCGCGGCTCCGCCAAGGACCGCACCCTCTCGAAGGACCGCGAAAAACCCGGCGGCGGGGATTTCGTCGCCATGGAAAAGCCCGCCGACGGCAAGACCGCCAACTCCGCACAGGTGAATCTGGATGGAGAAACGGTCCTCGCCTTCGCGCTCAAAGACCAGGAAGTAGCCGAGTATCACTATCGCTTTTATCACCTCCTCGCCACCGTGCTCGGCGAAAAGTGGAGCGAAGAAACCCAGACTCGTTATAGCCGCATCCTCCGCGAGGAGCTCAGCGCCGACGCGCACGGCGAAGTCGACGAGCCCAGCTGGCGCCTCAAACAAGGGCTCCGGCGGTCGCAAAAAGGCACGGTCGCCCGATCCTTCCAAGCCTACGCCCGTCAATCTTTCATCGATACGATGACGCTCTACCTGCACGGCATCTGCTGCGATATCGACGTGGACACCGGTCCGCGCCAGCTCCCCAGCCGGTACCTTCGCAAACGTCTGGTCGCCCTGGAGGAAATGTTCCCTCCCCCGGCCGGCTACGCACTGTTTCCCGAACAGTTAGAGCCGTAACCGCCCCCGTCTTACCACCCGTGGACGATATCCTTCGCCAAAGGTTTACTCGCCGTAGATGAAATATTTGACATCCTCCAGAATTGTGGTACTCTCAACGCGATAGCCGTAATAAGCCAAATGGCAGAGGCTGGGCTTCGAGTTCGTAACGGGGGTCGAAGCGCCGGTCTGGGGGATTCGTCAACTTGTGTGGAATAGCTGGGTTCACCCATAGAGATTGCTTTCCCGATCCCGACCGGATTTGGGAGATTACACGTTCGCTGACTCACCGCGGTCCCGACGAACAAAACGTTTGGGAGTCCTCCGATGTCTCCCTGGGCGCGGTGCGCCTGAAAATCATCGACTTAGACCACGGCCATCAGCCGATGCGGAGCGATGACGGCGACACCGTACTGGTTTTCAACGGCGAAATATACAACCATGCCGAGTTGCGCCGCGAACTCATTGAGCGCGGCCATCGCTTCCACTCCCAGTGCGACACGGAGGTCGTCCTGCGGGCGTTCCTCGAATGGGACACCAACTCCTTCTCGCGCCTGCGCGGGATGTTCGCCGCCGCCATCTGGACCGAAAGCCAGCGCCGTCTCGTGCTGGTCCGTGATCGCATGGGGATCAAGCCCCTGTACCTGGCGCACCGTCGGGGCGACGTCTACTTCGGCTCCGAGATGAAGGCCATCCTGCTGCACCCGGAATTCGACCGTAACATCAGCGGCCCCGGCCTGCATCATTATCTGTCGCTCAACTACGTTCCGGGCTCGCACACTATGGTGAACGGAATAGAGAAGCTGCCTCCCGGCCAATGGCTGGAATGGCGCCGCGGACGCATCCACCAGGAAGCGTACTGGGAGCTCGACTTCCACCCCGACTCACGCATCACTCTTTCTTCGGCAAAAGAAGAACTCGACTCGCTCCTCCGCGACGCCGTCCGAGAGCACATGGTCTCCGACGTTCCCTTGGGCGTTTGGTCGAGCGGAGGCTTGGACTCTTCGACCGTCGTTCACTACGCTTCGGAACACGCCTCCGGCCGTCTCAAGACCTTCTCCGTCGGTTTCTCCGGCCGCAAATTCGACGAGAGCGCCTACTTTCGCGAAATCGCCCGCCGCTACGAAACCGATCACCACGAGTTCGACCTCCAGCCCGGCGCCCCCGTGCAGGACGCCATCGAGGAGTTTGCGCATTACTCCGACGAGCCCAGCGCCGACGCCGGAGCCGTCCCCGTGTGGTTCCTCGCTCAGATGAGCCGCCGCCACGTCACGGTAGCGCTCTCTGGCGAAGGCGCCGACGAACTCTTCGGCGGCTACGTCACCTATAAAGCGGACCGTTACGCCAAGCACCTCCGCAAGCTCCCCTTGAGCCTCCGTAAATGGGCCGGCAGCGCCGCGGGATTCCTCCCTGTCTCCGATGAAAAAATCGGCCTGGACTATAAAATCGTCCGTATGCTGCAAGGCTCCGCGCTGGAGCCCGAGCAGGCTCACCAATTCTGGAACGGCACCTTCTCTCCCCACATCCGGCGCAGCCTGCTGAGCCTCACCGCGCGCGGACTCCTGAATTCGCCCGATCCTCTCGCGCTCGCCCGCAATGGCGCCAGCGCCGGCTTGAACCGCTTCCTCTGGCTCGACCAGATGTACTACTTGCCGGACGACATCCTCTACAAGTCGGACCGTATGAGCATGGCGCATTCGCTTGAAGTGCGCCCCGCTTTCCTGGACCATCGCATCGTAGAGTTCGCCGGCCGCCTTCCGGAAAGCCTCAAAATCAACGGGGGCAAACTCAAGTTCGTCTTGCGCGAGCTCATGAAGGACAAGCTCCCGGCACCCGTGGTCAGCCGCCGCAAGGAAGGCTTCGACATCCCCACGCATCACTGGCTGCGCACTTCGCTCAAGCCTCTGCTGCTCGATACCCTCACCGAACGCAGCGTCCGCGAATCGGGAATTTTCTCCTGGCCCGCGGTCAAAGCAATTCTCGACGCTCACCTCGAACGCCGTGCTAACCTCGGGTATCACCTATGGGGACTTCTGGTTCTGTTCCTCTGGATGAAACGCTGGGGAATCACCATGCCGGCCCCCTCCCAAAGACACGGGGACTTGGCAGCAATCGCAGTTGCGAGCTGATCGTTCTCGCGGTAGCCCTCGCCGTTTTCCTGGGCTGCATCATCAGCCCGCCATCCTTGATGGACGACGTGGACGCGGTGCAGGCGCAGATCGCCCGCAACATGCTCGATTCGGGCGATTGGGTCACAGCGCATCTGGATGGCATCGCGTATCTCGAAAAATCGCCGCTCAAATATTGGCTGATCGCCACCTCCTATAAAATCTTCGGCGTGCACGATTGGGCCGCGCGGCTGCCCGTGGCACTCTCCGCCGTCATTCTCTGCTGGCTGGTCTTCCGCATCGGCTCGTGGGCGTTTAGCGCACGCGCCGGAATGTTCGCGGGTCTCATTCTATCCACATGCATCGGGCTCTGGCTCTTCACCCGTATCCAGATTCCCGACGTCACCATCACCGCGACCATCGCCCTCGCCATGTGGAGCTTCCTTCGCGCCCTCGATCCGGAAGAGCCGAGCCCCGGAGTATGGGCTGCCGCGATGGCCGCCGCGATCGGCACGGGCCTCATCCTCAAAGGCCTCATCGCGGCCGTCTTCCCCATTGCCGCCGCGATTATCTTCCTTGCCATCACCGGACAACTCTTCCTCCGCGCGACTTGGCAGCGCCTTCACGTGTTCCGAGGCATCGTCATCGCGCTCGCCATCGCCGCGCCCTGGCACATCCTGGCGACCCTGCGAAATCCACCCTACTTCGACGTCACCATGCACAGCACCCCAGGAGAGTATCGAGGTTTCTTCTGGTTCTACTTCATGAATGAGCACGTGCTGCGCTTCCTGAACCTGCGCTACCCGCGCGATTACAACACCGTCCCGCGCGCCTATTTCTGGCTCTTCCATCTGCTGTGGCTCTTCCCGTGGAGCGTCTACTTCCCCGCTATCGCGAGGCTTCAATTCCGAGGCACGGACCGCGCGTCGAGAATGCGTCTGCTGTGCCTCTGCTGGGCCGGATTCCTGCTGACGTTCTTCACGTTCTCCTCCACCCAGGAATACTATTCGATGCCCTGTTACCCCGCTCTGGCGCTACTGATCGCCTCCGCGCTGGACCAACGTTATTTCTCCGCGTCGATCGACCGCTATCTCCGCGGCGGGCGCATCGCCCTCACCGTGATCGCCGGCGCGGCCGCGGTCGCGATCATCGCGATCCTTGCTCAAGTGTGGAATCTTCCCGCCCCCGGCGACATCTCGCAGGCCCTCACGCAGCACCCGGAGATGTACACTCTCTCATTAGGCCACATGGGCGACCTCACGTTAGCATCCTTCGCGTATCTCCGCGCGCCGCTGATCGTCGCCGGAATCGCCTTCCTCGCCGGAGCCGTCCTCACCGCGCGCGGCACCGCCCTCGGAGCCGTCGTGATGATGGTCCTCTTCGTCCACGCCGCCCGCATGGCTCTCGTCGTCTTCGATCCCTATCTCGCCTCGCGCCCCCTTGCGGAAGCACTGAACCAAGCCCCGCGCGGCTCGCTCATTCTGGACGATCAATACTACACGTTCTCCTCCGTCGTCTTCTATGCCGAGAAATATCATCTGCAAAGACTCCTGCTCCTGAACGGACGCGTCAACAACCTGGAGTACGGCTCTTACGCCCCCGACGCCCCACAAGGCATCTTCATCGACGACGCGGGATTCCAAAACCGCTGGCTCTCTCCCGACCTCTTCTACATCTGCGTCGAGCAGCCGCAAGTCGAACGCCTGCGGAAGCTCGTCGGCGCCGCGGCTCTTCACACTGTTATCGAAAGCGGCGGGAAGTTCGTCTTCTCCAACCAGTGAGCGCATGAGTACAGAACCGTCCACGCCGTTAATGCGGCAGTATCACGGCATCAAGCAGCAGGTTCCGAACGCACTCTTGATGTTCCGCCTGGGTGACTTCTACGAACTCTTCTATGACGACGCCGTGGTCGCCGCTCGTGAACTCGAGATCACCCTCACTGCACGCAACAAGGAAAAAGGCGAGCCCATCCCGATGTGCGGCGTCCCGTTCCACGCCGCCGAAAACTACATCGCCCGCCTGATCCAGAAGGGCCACCGCGTCGCCATCTGCGATCAGATGGAAGAAGCCAGCGCCGCGAAAAAGCTGGTCCGCCGCGACGTCACTCGCATCGTCACGCCTGGCACGGCGATGAACCCGCAGTTGCTGCGTTCGCACGAAAACAATTTCCTCGCCTCCGTGATGTTCCGCAATGGCCGAGCCGGACTCGCCCACGTCGACATCTCCACCGGCGAATTCCGCACCACCGAGCTTGACGCCGCCGAAGTCCCCGCCGCCATCGAAACTCTGAACGCCCGCGAAGCCCTTATGCCCATGGGCGCTTCCGAAAAGGTCCCCTGCCTCCGCACCGACATCGAGGCCTGGGTGTTCGGCGCGGACTACGCGACGCGCAGCCTCTGCGACCATCTCCACCTGCTGGCTCTCGACGGCTGCGGCCTGGAAAACCGTCCTCTCGCCACCGGAGCCGCCTCCGCGATTCTCCACTACCTCCGCGACACGCAGCGAGCCGCCCTCGATCACGTGGAGCGCCCCGCCTTCTACGACCGCGCCGCCGCGCTGGTCCTCGACTCCACCACCGTCCGCAACCTCGAACTGGTCGAACCGCTCTTCGCAGGCGAATCCAAAGAATCGACGCTGCTCCACGTCCTCGACCGCACCCGCACCGGCATGGGGGGCCGGCTGCTCCGCCGCCGCCTGCTGTCTCCCTCCATCGACATCGCCGAAATCGACGCCCGCCTGGACGCCGTCCAAGAGTTACACGCCGCCTCGATCCTGCGCGCCGAGCTCGGAAAGGACCTCTCCTCGATGCTCGATCTGGAGCGCCTGCTCGCGAAGATCAGCCTCGCTTCCGCCGGTCCCCGCGACGCCCTCGCCCTCGCCCGCTCTCTCGCCGTCATTCCTTCGCTGAAGACTCGCCTCACCGCCGCGAAGGCCGCCCGCCTGACCGACATCGCCGGCCGCCTCGACGAAATCGACGAGGTCCGCGACCGCGTCCTCGGCGCGCTCGCCGACGAACCTCCCGTCAACCTCAGCGACGGCGGAGCCATCCGCGACGGCTTCGACTCGCGCCTGGACGAGCTCCGCGAAATCTCGAAAAACAGCAAAACCTTCCTCGCCCAAATCGAGCAGCGCGAGCGCGACCGCACCGGCATCGGCTCCCTGAAAATCCGCTTCAATAACGTCTTCGGCTACTACCTCGAAATTTCGAAAGCCAACATCGAGAAAGCTCCCGCCGATTACGAACGCAAACAGACCCTCGTCAACGCCGAACGCTTCACCACGCCCGAACTAAAAGTCCTCGAGGGAAAAATCCTCGAAGCCGAGGAGCGCATGCTGGTCCTCGAGCGCGAAATCTTCGAGAACCTCCGGCTCCTCGCCGCCTCCCAGGCCGCACGAATCAAGGCCACCGCCGCCGCGGTCGCCGAGCTCGACCTCACCATAGCCCTCGCCGAAGTCGCCGCCGAAGGCCGCTATACCCGCCCGCGCTTCTCCGATTCCGGCGAGATGAAAATCGTCGCCGCCCGCCACCCCGTGATCGAGAAGCTCGCTGAAAAGGACGCCCAGCGCTTCATCCCCAACGACCATTACTTCCACGCCGATACCGAATTCATCGCCGTCATCACCGGCCCCAACATGGGCGGCAAATCGACGTATCTCCGCCAGGCCGCACTTCTCGTCATCCTCGCGCAAATGGGATCCTTCGTTCCCGCCGAATCCGCCACAATGCCCATCGTCGACCGCGTCTTCACCCGCATCGGCGCCGCCGACAATCTCGCTCGAGGCCGCTCCACCTTCATGGTGGAGATGACCGAGACCGCCGTCATCCTCAACACCGCGACGCCGCGAAGCCTCATCGTGCTCGACGAAATCGGCCGAGGCACCTCCACCTACGACGGACTCGCTCTCGCATGGGCCGTCGTCGAGCATATCCACAAGAACATCCGCGCGAAGACTCTGTTTGCCACGCACTACCACGAACTCACGGAGCTCGCCGTGCAGATGGAAGGGGTCCGCAACCTGCATGTCTCCGTGAAAGAATCCGGTGACCAGATCCTCTTCCTCCGCCGTGTCGAGCCCGGCGCAGCGGACCGCAGTTACGGGATCGAAGTCGCCCGCCTCGCCGCGCTTCCCCTCAGCGTGATCGAGCGAGCCCGCCAAATTCTCGCCCTGCACGAATCCGCTGAGCACACCGTCACCGAGGAGTTGTCCCCGAAATCCGCCCCCATGCAGATCCAGCTCTTCGAGCCCGTCAACTATCAGATCGCCGAGCGCATCCGCAAACTGAACCTGGATCAGATCCGCCCCATCGAAGCGCTCCAACTCCTCGCCGAGTTGCAAAAGGAGCTCTCCTGAGAATCGCCGGCGTCATGAGCGGCACCTCGCTCGATGGAATCGACGTCGCCATCGTCGACATCCGCGGCCAGCGCATCACCCCCGTCGCCTTCCGCTCGATTCCCTACCCCAAGAACGTTCGCGCCGCGCTGCTCAGCGTCTCGAACACCATGACCCACACGGCCGCCATCTCGCGGTTGAACTTTCTCCTCGGCGAACTCTACGCCGAAGCGATCATCGAAACCTGCCGCCGCACCCGAGTCTCGCTCAAGTCCATCGAACTCTGCGGCATGCACGGCCAGACCATTTATCACGAAGGTGACCCCGCCGATTTCCTCGGACGCAAAATTGCCAGCACCTTCCAGATCGGTGAGGCCGCCGTCGTCGCCGAACGCACCGGCCTCCGAGTGATCTCCAACTTCCGCGAAGCCGACGTGGCCGCGGGAGGCAAGGGCGCTCCGCTGGTCCCCTTCGTCGACGCCTTGCTGTTCCGCCACCCTCGATTGACCCGAGTCGCCGTCAACATCGGAGGCATCGCCAACATCACCGCGATCCCTCCCCGCGCGCGCCTGGAAGACGTCATCGCCTTCGACACGGGACCTGGCAACATCGTGATCGACGCGCTGGTCACGCACATGACCGGCGGCAAACAAACCTTCGACCGCAACGGCCGCATCGCCCGCGGCGGCAAAGTGCACGAAGGGTTGCTCACCTCGATGGTGAACGATCCCTATGTCCGCGCTCTCCCTCCGAAGACCACCGGCCGGGAGCTGTTCGGCTCGGAGTTCGTCTCCGGCCTCCTCGCCACCGGCATTGCTCTGCCGGACCTGATCGCCACTGCCACCGAGTTCACCGTGAACTCGATCGTCTACCAGATTTTTCGCACCATCGAACCTGACGAAATCATCGTCTCCGGCGGAGGCGTCCACAACCGCTGGATGATGCGACGCGTCGTCCAAGAGGCATACCCGGTGCCGGTGAAAACCAGCGCCGACTTCGGCATCGACCCCGACGCCAAAGAGGCCATCGCCTTCGCCGTGCTCGCGCATCAAACCGTGCGCGGACGCCCCGGCAATCTCCCCTCCGCCACCGGCGCCCGCCACGGCGCCGTCCTGGGGAAATCCACTCACGAATCGGTCTCGCGCCGCTCGTTATCCTGAGCCTGCTGATCCAACTGCTGCAACCGCACCGCCGGATCGCGCGACAGCTCCTGATTCTCCAGATCGTCCGGCATCACCGGCGCCTCCGGAGCATCCAGATCCACGGTGGGAGCCTCCGTCGCCGCCTTCGGCACGTCAGGAATAAAATCGCGCGAGCTCTTCGGCTCCGTCAGATCTTTCAAAATCTCGCGAACGTATGTCTTCATGCCTCATCTTGCACACAAGGGGGCGCGTGCGGCAGTGCGTCGATCGGTCCAACGCACTGAAAAGCATCCGAATAAAAAATTGAGATCACGTGTGACTCGGAACCAGCGTGTCTCTGCGGAACACAACAAACCCCAGGACCACGGCCATGCTCAAGGCACTCGCCCACAACGTCGCGCGCCACTCCGGCCCTCCATCGTAAGTGAGTTGGATCACACAGGCATTCGCGCACGAAGGCTTGAGGGCAAGAAATCCCAGGCCGTCTTCCTCGAGATGCTGAGGGTGGCCGTCCATCTCCGCACGCCATCCCGGGTTGTAAGTGATCTGCACCGATAGACTCTGGCCGGGACGCACTCGGGCACAAATCGCCGCGGTGTGGTGATCCGTCCACGTCAGGGTGGCCTCCGGCAACTCGGGATCGTCCAGCGCTTTCACGTATTCCCGGATTTCCGCAAGATCGACGCCGTTCACAGGCACGTGGAGGACGAGTGAACCATCCGGCACCACATGCGCCAGCGAGACGGACCGGTTCGGGATCGCGTAGATGGTGTTGCCGCGATCGCTCCAGAGGGGCGAGAGAACGCCGTCAAACTTGCGGGGATTCGCGAACGGTTTATAGTACACCGCACTACTCTGATCCGGCACCAGGATCGCCTGGGCGCCCAGAGCTTTCAACCACAAGACGCTGATCGCCGGACTGGTGAAGCCGAAATCTTCTCCACGGTGGATCACATAGTACGCGTCGCGCATGACGAAATGGGGAAGCATCGGTTCATGTCCGCCGAAAACTTGAGGCACATCGGCGAAATCATCGACGTGGAAGGACGAAGCCCCCGAGACCTCTATTCGTTCCCCGCTCATGTTCTGCCGCATCCAAAGCGCTGCGCGATACGTCGGCGTCCGCGTCATATCCTGAGATCGAATTTCGTGATGCGCATAATTCAGAACGTTCCGGTACTGAAACGCCAGCCCGGCCAACAGAATCGCCGCGGCCATCGCCGTCGCGCGTGGGCCGAAGGAACCCAGCCAATGGTATGAACCAAAAACGATGAGAACTGCCCAGCCCATATCCATGGCGAGTTGGTAGCGATGCGGTTGCGGAACCACGTAGATCTTGGCTACCGCTGCCAGGACCACGATCCCCGTGGAGAGGAGCGTAAACAGCAAGAAGAACCGCAACGCCGGAGAAGCGAGCCGCCTTGCCAACCACGCGGCCAGACTGAAAGCCGCCGCGAGTAAACATAGTCCGAGAAACGAGCGCGCGTTATAGCGAAAATCGCCCTCCACTGTGGGAGAGTTCAATCGGATAGCCGCGAGGACAGACGGCGGAAGCAGCGGAGAAATCCACGCATAGCAGAAGGCCCCGATCGTACCCAGAACGATGAGATTGCGCCAGGCGCGTTCGAGACGCAGGGAGACCAGCAGGCATAATCCCGCCTGTGCGACGAGAACAGCTCCGAACGCGTTTGCCAGGATCGTTGCGGCGATCGCGACACCGGCCGCGACTTTCATCCACAGGCGTCCGCGCGAAAGAGCCCAATACAGGAAGAGAATCGCCAGCGGGAGAAATGCCAGCGAGACAGCGAGGGGCGCCTCGCCATAATAGGCAACGTTTTGCAGTCTCCTTAGGTTCCAAAGTCCGCCAAGATCCACACGGGTCGCCGGCACCAGCCATGCACAGGGTGAGATCAAGGAGAAGGTCAGCGCGGCCAGGAAGCTCGGACCCGGGCGATGGGTCATCTTCCACGCCATCCAATACATCGCCATCGGCCCGGCGCAATAGAAAAATGCGGTCACCTGATGGAAGGACAGCGCCACGGAATGTCCGGTGACTCTGCTGAAGGCGGCAACCATTACCTGGAGAAGCGGCAGGTAGGTGTTCTGAACAGGGAGTCCACAATCCCAAAGGCTCCACCACAATGAATCTTTCGGGTGGGCGGCAAGTTGCCGGGCAATCGCGATGAACGTCCCTTCGTTGGACTCCAGATATCCGGTGTATTCTTCCACGAAAAGCTTTGCCGCGATAGTGGCGTTTATGAAGAGAAGAATGAGGGGGAAGGCAACCGCGGGGAGCAGAAGCTCCGCAGCTTTACGACATATTTCAGCCTTGAACCGGAGCATGAGAGGGCGGAATATTCAGCGTGGGCGCGGTTCATGGTACCACTTTCCCACGGAACAATACTTTGGAGTTTTAAGGATTAATTGTTCAGACTGAACGACACTTCCACCCGCACCGGCACCCGGACCGCGTGCCCATCCTGCTCGCCCGGATGGAAGCGCCAGTGGCGGACGGCCTTAATCGCCTCCTGGTCCAGACCCGGTTCAAGCGAATGCTCTACACGAATGGCCTGGGCCTTCCCGGCCTCGTCCACCAGCAGCGTCAGCTGCACCGTACCTTGGATGCCGGCCTTTCTCGCGTCCTCCGTGTAAACCGCGGGCACTCTGCTCAAGAGGGTGGGCAGGGAAGCGTGCGAGTGATGAACATACGAGATCGCGAAAGGTCCCGGCTCGTCGACAACGCTGTAATCGGGTGGAATCTCGAACAGGTTCACGTCCTGCTCTCCCGTGCGGATTCGCGTGAGCTCGCTCACCGATTCGCCCAGTCGCGGCTCCGAGATCTTCTGGCGCAGGACAAATTGCAGTTCCGGCGCCGTCCACGTTTCCGTGACTACAGATTCCGTTACCCGGCGCCGTCCCTCGGCGCGAAAACCTTGGATCACCCATGCTCCCAAGCTCTCGGCCTCGGCATCCGGATGCGAAGATTCGGCCGAAATCTTCATGAAGCGATGGGCCACCTTGCGTAACGGCTCCAGCACAATCTGGACGCCAGCCGCCGCGTCGTCAATCTGCACGACGCGCGGGAGTTCCGGCGCATTCGCAAGGGGAAGCAACGCGCGGTCTGTGCGGATGCGCCCTTGCGCGTCACGCGCGATGCGTTCCACGGGCCAGGTTTCCGTAATGCGAGTTCCGTCCTCCAGCATGTGCGTACGAACGCGATGCCGCTCGGCGGAAAAAGGAACTCCGGAAACAGCGGCAGCCAGAGCCGGGGGCCGGGGTACAGTCTGGTTCTCCGACGGCGGCTGCTGCCCGAAGGCGGCGGCGCCCAGAATCAGCGCGAGAGCGAATGCAGTACCCGCTTGCATACTCACCCCTTGATTGCGAGTGTACACAAGCGGGCAGCGAATGCAAGCCCGGACTCTTTACGATTCTTATACGGAGGCCAGCGTGTTTACCGAGCCGACGCGCTTCGCTTCGTAAGCCGCGATCGCGGCCTCCTGCTTCAGCATGTACCCCAGCTCATCCACGCCGTGCAACAAACATTCCTTCGCAAACGCGTCGATCGGGAACTGCACCGCGCGCCCGCTGGGCAGCGTCACCGTCTGTGAGGCGAGGTCCACTTTCACCGTCGCGCCCGGAGCGTTCAGTAACTCCTTGTGCGCATCCGCCGGCACGATAATCGGCAGCAGCCCGTTCTTCAGCGCGTTGCCTTTGAAAATATCGGCGAAGGAAGTGCTGATCACCGCCTTAAACCCGTATTGCGTGAGCGCCCACGGCGCATGCTCGCGGGAGCTGCCACAGCCGAAGTTGTCGCCCGCGACCAAAATCTCCGCGCCCTTCGCCTCCGGTTTGTTGAGCGGAAAATCGTCTCGAAGGCTTCCATCCGGGAGACTCCGCCAATCGCGGAACAAGCCGTCGCCCAACCCGTCCTTCGAAATCGACTTCAGATAGCGCGCCGGGATGATCTGATCGGTATCGATGTTGTCGATAGGAATCACTACAGTCTTCGATTCGAATGTCATTTGGTTAAAGTCCTTACGTCGGTGACGACACCGGTAATCGCGGACGCCGCAGCGGTCAGCGGACTCGCCAGAAACGTGCGGCCGCCCTTGCCCTGCCGTCCTTCAAAATTGCGATTGCTGGTGGAGACGCTGTACTGTCCCGGCTCCAGTTGATCGCCGTTCATGGCCAGGCACATCGAGCAGCCCGCTTCGCGGAAATCGGCGCCCGCCTCGCGGAAGACCTTGTCGAGCCCCTCTGCCAGAGCCTGCGCCTTCACCTGTTGCGATCCCGGCACCACCAGCATCCTCACGTTCGGGCTCACCTTGCGCCCCTTCATAATCGACGCCGCGGCCCGCAGATCGCTGATCCGCGAATTCGTGCAGCTCCCCACGAACACCACATCCACCTTATGACCCTGCATCGGCTTGCCCGGCTCCAGGTCCATGTACTTCAGCGCCTTGATCAAATCGGACTTTTCGATCGGATCCGCAATCGACGCCGGATCGGGAATGTTGCCGGAAATCGAAATCCCCATGCCGGGGTTCGTGCCGAACGTGACCATCGGCTCCAGTTCCGCCGCATCGATCACGAGCTCTTTCGCGTACGTCGCGCCTTCGTCCGTCGGCAGCTGCTTCCACCGAGCCACCGCGGCATCCCAATCCGCGCCCTTCGGAGCGAACGGCCGGCCCGCCATGTACTGATACGTCGTATCGTCCGGAGCCACCAGACCCGCGCGAGCGCCGCCCTCGATCGACATGTTGCAAACCGTCATGCGCTCTTCCATCGACAACGCGCGAATCGCGGAGCCGGTGAACTCAAATACGCACCCCGTGCCGCCGCCGATGCCGATCTTCGCGATCACGGCAAGGATGATGTCCTTCGCCGAGACTCCCGGCCGCAGCGCGCCTTCGACGCGAATCGCGTACGTGTCCGATGGAGCTTGCAACAAACATTGCGTCGCGAGAACATGGCCCACCTGACTGGTTCCGATGCCAAACGCCAGCGCCCCGAACGCCCCATGCGTGGCCGTGTGGCTATCGCCGCAGACGATGGTCATGCCCGGCTGCGTTAATCCCTGCTCCGGCCCCATCACGTGCACGATCCCTTGCTTGGTGCTATCCAGATTGTGCAGAGGGATGCCGAAGTCCGCGCAATTCTTTTCCATCTGGGCTAACTGCGCCGCGCCCTCTTTATCCAGAATCGGAATACTCCGCGGGGTCGTCGGCGTGCTGTGATCCATCGTCGCGATGGTCAGGTCCGGCCGCCGTACCTTCAACCCGCGCTCGCGCAGAGTCGTGAACGCCTGCGGAGTCGTCACCTCATGACATAAATGGAGATCGATGTACAGCAGCGCCGGCGCGCCCGGCTGCTGCGAAACAACATGGCTGTCCCAAATCTTCTCTACGATCGTACGGGGTTTCATATCGCCTCACTCACTGCTTGTCCAACTTCCGAAGTCGTGGCCGGCTTGCCCTTGGGCCGGAGGTCAGCCGTGACCTTGCCGGCCTCCAGAACCTTTCCCACCGCCGCGTTCACCGCGCCGGCTTCCTTCACCAGACCGAACGTGTATTCGAGCATCGCCGCCACCGATCCGATGGCTCCCAGCGGGTTGGCCTTGTTCTGGCCCGCGATATCCGGCGCCGAGCCGTGCACCGGCTCATACAATCCCTTGGTCGCGCCCAGCGAAGCCGAGGGCAGCATGCCGATACTGCCGGCCAAAATGCCCCCCACATCACTCAGGATATCGCCGAACGTATTCTCGGTCAGCATCACGTCGAAATACGTGGGCCGCAGCACCATCTGCATCGCGGCGTTGTCCACCAGCATGTGGTCGAGCGCGACGTCCGGATAGTCCTTGGCGACCTCAACCACGATGCTGCGCCAGAACTGCGAGACCTCGAGCACGTTGGATTTATCGACGCTGGTCAGCTTCTTGCGGCGGTTCCGCGCCAGCTCAAACGCGCGGCGTGTGACGCGCTCCACTTGGGCTCTCGTGTAGGACATGCAGTTACGCGCGGCCTGCCCATCGGCGTCGATGCCGCGCGGAGTTCCGTAATACAGGCCTCCGGTGAGCTCACGCACGATCAGCATGTCCGTGCCTTCCACCACATGATTCTTCAACGGCGAGGATTCCACCAGCGACGGCCACGTCCGCACCGGCCGCAGATTCGCGAACACGTCGAGCAGCGCGCGCAGGCTCAGCAGGCCGGCTTCGGGACGCTGAAGCGGCGGCGAGTTGTCGAACTCCGGCAGCCCGACCGCGCCCATCAGCGTGGCGTCCGCCGCCATCGCCAGCGTCTTCGTCTCCTCGGGAATAGGCGTGCCGGTCTTGTGGATCGCGCATCCGCCCAGAAGGCCTTCGCTCAACTGCAGCGTATGGCCGAACTTCTTCGCGACGGCCTTAAGGACGTCCACCGCCGCAGCAGTAACTTCGGTGCCGATTCCGTCACCGGGTAAGAGTAGGATTTTCAGGTTCATGTTTTAGGTTGTGGGAACTTCAGGTGGCGTCCGAGCCGCGACAGTAAGGGAGCGGCCTGTTCGCTTATCTCAATCCGTCGCGCCGACGGAGGTCTTCATCTCGGCCGCGATCTCCGTCGCCAGCGCCACGATCTCGTCGTTGCGGACACCCTTCTTGCGATCCGCCAGCGCCGTGAAGCGATGGTACATCACGTCCAGCCGTTCGCGCGTCAAATGCACGCCCAGATCGTCGCAACGCTTGGCCAGCGCATGCCGACCGCTATGCTTGCCGAGCACCAGCCGCGATTCCGGCACGCCCACGGACTGCGGTTCCATGATTTCGTACGTGGTGCGCTCTTTGAGGAAGCCGTCCTGGTGGATGCCGGCCTCGTGCGCGAACGCGTTCTCTCCGACGATCGCCTTATTCGGCTGCGGACCAAACGTGATAATCGACGTCAGCAGTTGGCTGCACGGATACAGATGCTCCGTCACGATCCGCGTCTCATACGGCAGGCGGTCCGGGCGAGTCTTCATCGCCATGACAACTTCTTCCAGCGCCGCGTTCCCCGCGCGCTCGCCGATGCCGTTAATCGTACACTCAATCTGCCGAGCCCCCGCCTTCACCGCGGCCAGCGAATTCGCCACCGCGAAACCCAGGTCGTCATGGCAGTGCACGCTGACGATCGCGCTGTCGCCCAGAGCCTTCACCATCCGCCCGATCATCTCGCCGTATTCGTCCGGCACCGAGTACCCCACCGTATCCGGCAAATTCACCGTGCGCGCGCCCGCCGCCACCACCGCTCGCGATACCTCTTCGAGGTAATCCCAATCCGTGCGCGTCGCGTCTTCCGCCGAGAACTCCACGTCATCCACGTACTCGCGCGCCAACCGTACCGCCGCGACCGCCTCGTCCAGCACCTGCTGCCGGGTCTTCTTCAACTTGTGCTTCAGATGGATATCGCTGGTCGCGATAAACGTGTGGATCCGCGGCCGCTTTGCATTGCGCAAGCTCTTCACCGCTGCCATAATGTCGCCGCGATTCGCGCGCGCCAGCGCCGCCACGTTGGTCCAGGGAAACTCCCGAGCCACCGCGTCCACCGCCTCCAGATCGCCTTCCGAGGCGATCGGGAAACCCGCCTCAAGGATGTCCACCCCCAGATCCACGAGCTTGGCCGCCATCCGCAGCTTCTCCGCCACGGTCATACTGCATCCAGGCGACTGCTCTCCGTCACGAAGCGTGGTGTCGAAGATATATACTCGGTCGGGCATCGACTTGGGGCTCCTTTAGACCTATTATCCCCCGCCCCTTAAATTTAGCAAATAAATAGTATTCGCCGCATGTATAATGGATCGTTATGGAGCTGCATTCGCTTCGAGTCTTCCTCACCGTCGCGAACGAGAAGAGCTTCTCCCGCGCCGCGGAGAAGCTCCTACGCACCCAACCCGCGATTTCCCTGGCCATCCAGCGCCTGGAAATCGTCCTTGGCGAGAAGCTGATCGACCGCTCCGCCAAGGACCTCATGCTGACCGACGCCGGCCGCATCGTCCTCGACTACGCCCGCCGCTTCGAGAACCTGCAAGGCGACCTGGAGAACGCCCTCGCGGAGTTGCGCGATAAATCCGCGGGCCGTCTCACCATCGGCGCCAACGAATCTTCCACGCTCTACCTCCTGGACCACATCGAAAAGTACCGCCGCCGCTACCCCAAGATCCGCGTGCAGATCCGCCGCAGTCTCTCGAGCAAAATCCCCGCCGAACTGATCGATGGCGATCTCGAACTCGGCATCCTGACCTACGATCCCGAAGACGACCGCCTCGTATCACGCGTGATCTATACGGACCACCTCGCGTTCATCGTCTCGCCCAAGCACCGCCTCGCCTCGCGCAAAGAGATCCCCATCGCGGAACTGGGCGCGGAAACATTTATCGCCCACAATGTGGTCTCGCCTTACCGAGGCATGGTGATCCGCGAATTCCAGCGCCACAAGGTTCCTCTCCATATGGACCTCGAAATGCCCACCGTGGAAGCCATCCGCAAAATGGTGGAGCGCAACGAAGGCGTAGCCTTCCTCCCGCGCATGTGCGTCGAGGAAGAACTGACTCACCACCTGGTCCGCGAAGTCCGCGTTAAAGAAATGGACATGGAGCGCAAGATCCGCCTGGTCTACCCCGCCAAGCGCGCCCTCAGCCACGCCGCAGCAGCGTTCCTGGAATTGGTGGGAGGTTGAGATGGACCTCAATGAGGCAATGCACCATGCGTGGAGGGCGCTTGACAGTCTTGCCCGTGAACTAACCGACCACTCCACCGACATACCCTCGGAGTTGTTCCATTACACGTCAGCGGAGGGATTGATCGGAATAGTAACTTCACGGTCTCTGTGGGCCTCGGACATGCTATGCCTGAGCGACGCATCGGAGGCGGACTATGCCGATACGCTGATCCTCAAAGCCGTCAAGAGGAAGTGTCAATTCCTGACTCCGGAACACGTACGGGCATTCACCAAGGCGTTGACAGAAGAGTTGCCCTTGTACACACCGTTCGTCACCTGCTTCTGCGAAAACGGCAACCTCCTGAGCCAGTGGCGGGGATACGGAGGTTCGGGCGCTGGTTTTGCGCTGGGATTTAGCCGTCTATGGCTCTCAACACAGGCCGCCTTTGATGGCGCTCCGTGCCGACTGCAAAAGGTCATCTATTCTCCCGATGACCAGCAACGCTTGATTCATCATTATCTAGAAGGGGCTACGACCGTATCAAGACAATTTGAGGTCCGCGACACTGGAGCCCAGTGGTTCTGGAGCATGGCGGCCCGTACAATGGGTCGACTAGTCGTGGCGTTCAAGGACCCTGTATTCACAGAAGAAAACGAGTGGCGATTGGTGAGCCAAGCGATTCTCGTCGGCGAGCGCGGCTATCGGCAGTCTGGGCATCGGATTGTTCCCTACGCTAGCATTCCGATCAAGGAGGACAGCGCGTTGACCAGTCTTATTCGTGGTCCCTATTTTGTCGGGGACCGTGGCTCTGCGGAGCTACTGGGAAACAGCGGATTCCATGCACAACATAACATCCGTGATTCGAAGATTCCTCTTCGCCGCTAGACTTGCGGCTAGGGCTACACGATGAACAAAACGAATGTGCCCGGGCAACTCACCATCACTGTCAGCGAAGACGTCTACGAAGGCCTCCACCGGACCGTGGGACCAGACCACATCAGCAAGTTCATCGAAAAGCTCGCACGCCCTCACGTCGTTCCCCACGATCTAGAGGCCGCCTATCGCGACATGGCCACAGACCTCGCGCGCGAGCAAGAAGCCCTGGAGTGGTCCGAAGCGTTGGTGCCGCCGATTACTTCCCCGGCTTAACTTCCTTCGGTCCGTCGTCGAGCCCGTAGATCATGATCTTCCCGCCGTTGCTCGGAGGCGGCTCGTTAGCTTTCTGCGGAGCCGCAGCCGGCCCGCCGCCCGCCGCGTTCCCTCCGCCCAAGCCCAGCATCCCCAGCAGCGGCTGCAGCGACGCCGGACTCAGCCCGCCGCCCGCACCGCCCGAGGCCTGCTGCTGCGCGGCCTTGATCATCTCCGGCGGAGGCGCGAAATGCACTCGCAGCTTCGTCCCGTCCACGCGCATGTCCAGCGCCTTGGCCAGCATCGCCGCCGAGTCCGCCGGCATCCCGGACTGTTTCATCAGGAAATTGAACGTCTCCAGAAGTTTCTGCGCCCCTGCTGCGTCCGCCGCGGTTGCGATCAGATTCAAGTCCACGTTCTCCCCCAGGTTCACGCCGAAAGAGAACGACTTCAGGCCTTCCATCTGCAAATTGGTGTCTGGTAGCTTATTTAGCTGATTCAGGTCCGCCCACAACCAGACGTCGTTCGATTCCAGTTCGTCTGCGCCGGAAGATTTCAGCCCGCCCGACAACCGCCGCAGGGACGCCGCGAAGGAAGTGTTGCTGCCCACCAGCACCGTATGCGCATCCACCTGTTTCACTTGTGTCGTACCGGCGCTGCCGCTGCCCGCCAACATGCTCTGCAGAAACCCCGCATCGAAGCCTCCGCTCACCACCGCCAGAACATCGGGATCGAACGGCTTCCCATCGGCGGGCTTCACCGCCGGAGCCGCCATGGACAGCGAAACCCGGTCGATGCTCGACAGCAATGCCAGACCCATCGCCACCTGCGCCTGCTGCTCCTTTGGAACCTGATCCTTAATACTCGCGATCACCGGCGATTTCAGCAGTGTCTGAACATTAATGCTCGCGCGAATCGCGGCATCCGGATGTGCGAAGCGCCAGTCCGTGGCCGGACCCTGAGCTCGCAAGCTGGTGGCGAGCAGAAAACCAAATGTAAGCAGGCGAGTCATGGAAATCCCCCTGAAGCAATTGTAGAAGAAATTGCCGGGCCGTAATACCAGCGGAACACCTTAGGACAGAGGCTGTGTGACAATCAAGATTCGACTCTCTTTAGGTATTTGACGGTCGAACTCACATCATGAAAATCGCCCTGGGTGCGGATCACGCCGCCTTCCCCCTCAAGAATCATCTGCGCGACGCGCTCCGTCAGGACGGCCACGAAGTCATTGACTTCGGCACGGACTCCGCCGACTCCACCGATTATCCCGACTACGCCAAACCGGTCGCCCAAAGCGTCGCGTCCGGAGCGGCGGACCGCGGCATCCTCGTTTGCACCACCGGCATGGGCATGTGCATCGCGGCGAATAAAGTCCACGGCGTCCGCGCCGCCCTCGCGATGAACGCGGACGAAGTCCGCCTCACGCGCCTGCACAATAACGCCAATGTCCTCACGCTCGGCGCGAAATATACAGACGATGCCGCCGCCGATGAACTGGTGCGGCTGTTTCTGGAAACCCCCTTCGAAGGCGGACGACACCAGCGGCGAGTCGACAAAATCATGGCCATGGAAACCTTATGACGGAACAGGAACGGATGGCACTCCCACTTTCCCAAGTGGACCTCGAGATCTACGAACAGATCAAACAGGAAACCGAGCGGCAAAACTCGCGCCTCGAATTGATCGCCAGCGAGAACTTCACCTCCGAAGCGGTGCTCGAAGCCGATGGCAGCGTCTTCACCAACAAATACGCG
This sequence comes from Bryobacteraceae bacterium, assembly GCA_036498815.1. Lineage (GTDB taxonomy): Bacteria > Acidobacteriota > Terriglobia > Bryobacterales > Bryobacteraceae > Palsa-187. The sequence goes on from DASYET010000044.1 coordinate 62,008, forward strand.
GAGGGTTATCCCGGCAAGCGCTACTATGGCGGCTGCGAGCACGTCGACATCGTCGAGAACCTGGCTCGCGACCGCGCCAAGGCGCTGTTTAAAGCCGAATACGCCAACGTACAGCCGCACTCCGGCTCGCAGGCGAACCAGGCTGCTTACGCCGCCGTGATCCAGCCGGGCGATACTGTGCTCGGCCTGAGCTTGGCCCACGGCGGCCACTTGACCCACGGCCATCCTCTGAACTTCTCGGGCAAGACCTACAAGATCGTCCCCTACGGCGTCCGCCGCGACGATGAACGCATCGACTACGACGAGCTCGCCAAACTCGCCGAACAACACCGCCCCAAGCTCATCATCGCCGGAGGCAGCGCCTATCCCCGCACTCTGGATTTTCCCAAGTTTCGTGCCATCGCCGATAGCGTCGGCGCCATCTTCCTCTGCGACATGGCGCACTTCTCCGGACTGGTCGCCGCCGGCCTTCATCCGAATCCCTGCGAATGGGCCGACATCGTCACGTCCACCACGCATAAGACGCTTCGCGGGCCCCGCAGCGGCATCATTCTGGCCCGTGAAAAATACGCTGCCGCCATTGACCGGAGCGTGTTCCCCGGCACCCAAGGCGGACCGCTAGTCCATATCATGGCCGCGAAGGCGGTGTGCTTTAAGCAAGCCATGACCCCTGAATTTGTCGAATACTCGCGCCATGTCCTCGCGAATGCGAACGCGCTCGCCGCCAATCTTGCCGCGGCGGGATGCCGCGTAGTGTCCGGAGGCACCGACACCCACCTGATGCTGGTCGACGTCTTCGCCAAAGGAGTCCGCGGCAAAGAGGCGGAAACCGCCCTCGACCACGCCCATATCACCGCCAATAAGAATGCGATCCCGTTCGATACCAATCCGCCCCTGAACCCCAGCGGCATGCGCTTCGGCAGTCCCGCCGTCACCACCCGCGGATTCCGCGAGCCCGAAATGAAGGACGTCGCCGAACTCATCGTCCGCGTGCTGGAGAACGCCTCCAACGAAACCGTCCTCGACGAAGTGCGCCGCCGAGTCGCGGTCCTGACAGAGCGTTTCCCTCTATACGCCTGGAAGTTGCGGCCCCTCGCCGCCCGTTAGAACGCAGCCCGCTGGAGCAAGGAGAAACTTCGTGCCGTTCCACGCCGTCCTCGATGCCCGCCGCTGGGCCGACTTCGGCATCGGCACGTACATCCGTAACCTCGTGGGTGCGCTGGCCCGTCTGGATTCTCAGAATCGCTACACCCTAATCACCCGCGCCGAGGATTCTAAGGAAATCTTCAGCCTTCCCGATAATTTTCAGGTCACGGCCTACCGCCGCCACGACACCGATATTCTCCACAACGTCGCATTTCCGAATTTTCTTCGCCAGTTTCGCGCCGATCTCTACCACATTCCGCTCAATTCCGTCGCGTATTGGATGCCTCAGCCGTACGTCGTCACCATCCATGACATGAGCACCCTCTTGTTCCCCGCGAAAGGCGATCTCCGCGGAACTCTCCATGAGGAACGCTACCGCCGTGGAGCCCTCCGTGCCGCCCGTGTCATCGCCGTCTCCCACTCCACGCGCCGCGATCTCGAAAGCGTGCTCCACATCCCCGCCGAGCGCATTCGCACCATTTACAGCGCCCCCGACCCCACTTTTAGGGACGCCCATGCGGATCCCGCGCACGACGGGCCGGTTCTTGAGCGTTATTCGATTAAGCCTCCGTTTATTCTCTATGCCGGAACCATCCGGCCGCAGAAAAATATTCCTCGTCTGGTGGAAGCTTTTGCCGTGGTCCGGTCAGAATTCGAAAATCATCCCGAGTTCCGCGATCTCAAACTGGTCATCATCGGGGACGAGTTATCACGCAATCCCTCTGTAAGGCGGGCGGTTATCGCCACGCGCGTCGAGCCTTTTGTGCGATTTCTAGGATTTGTCCCTATTCGAACGCTGCAAGTCTTCTATCGTGCCGCTTCGATCTTCGCCTTCCCATCGCTCTACGAAGGCTTCGGACTCGCGCCCCTGGAAGCGATGGCCTGCGGAACTCCCGTGGTTGCCTCGAACTTACCACCGCTTGTCGAAGCCGTGGGCGAGGCCGCCGAACTGGTCACTCCCGACAACGTTTTCGATATTGCCCGCGGCCTGCGCGAGGTCTTGCTCGATAACGATCGTCGCGCGTGCATGTCCCTGGCGGGCTTGGAACAATCCCGCCGCTTCCACTGGGATACAACCGCACACGATGTTCTAACCGTTTATTCCGAGACTATTAAGTAGCACGAAAAGCGCGTAATCTCTCAATCAATTAAGAAATAAAGTTTGACTTACTTTTGGAATAGCAGTACTATACCCCTGCTACCCACTCGGTCATTCGACCTTGTGGTCGCGCGGGAGAGGACAACTGTAAGCATGGATTGGACACGTTCAGAAACACTGGCGCTTGCCATGCATAACTGTACGCAATGCCACGGGTCAGGATTGCGTCTGAGCAGAAAAGGGGCGGTCGCGCCCTGTAACTGCGTATTACGAAGTATCTTTCGGATCTGTTACCAACGATTTGTCCGTTGTATCACGCAGGAGCGGCATTTGAGCCGGATCTCGCTCGAACCGCATATGGGCCGGAAACGCACCAGTTCCTGGGGACGAAAAGACGAAGAGTATATCGCCGACTTCAGTCTGGTAGCGCGTAGAACGCTGGACGATTTCGAATATAAGCTCTTCCGTTATCACTTCATTCTGGGAGCCGACTGGAAGTTGTGCTCCCGCAGACTCGAGCTCGACCGGGGCAATTTCTTCCATGCCGTCTATCGGATCGAACAAAAACTCGGCCGTACGTTTCGGGAGTTGGAGCCCTATCCGATGTTCCCGCTGGACGAGTATTTCAACGGGCCCTCCCGGCTGGAGATGGGTCAGGCACACGCACCGCGAACCTTCCAGCGGACGCTGCCGGAGCACCTTCGCTTTCCCCCGTTAGATCTGAACGCGGCCTAGCGGAATCCCTTGCGGTGAGCGGTTCGTGAATATCCCCCGTATTTCCGGGCCGCTCATCTTTGCCAAACCGCTGGCGTAAGCCAGGGGATCACGAAGCGCGACGATAGATCGCAACACCCGAGACTCGTACAGACTCCCTCAGGCGGACCCATGACGGATCCGACGCAAGCAGCGTCCAGGACTGCGCCCTCGCGCCCAGGGATTCGAACGGAAACAAATAGTGCAGGCCTTGATCCCGCTGCCACAACAGTGGCTCGATGCCGCAGGGGATGAACTCACCCCTCATGAGAGCCCCATGAAGCCGGTCAAGTCCGTCTGGATCGGATGCCTGGTATTCGCGCAATTCGAAATAAGGCGATGCATGCTCCGGAAATCCGGGGACCGTCAGCCTGTGCGGAAGCTGCGGCCCGGAAAGCGCCTCCAGTTGGACACCACTCCGCCGCGCGCCCCGCAATAGAGGACCAACCGCCGCGCCCGCCAGCCATGTCCGCCGGGTAATGTTCATCGGCCGGTCCATTTCGCCGGTCGCTTTTCCAAGAAAGCGGACATCCCTTCTTGCGCATCCGAAGAAAGCGCGTTGAGCGACATCGTCTCCTGCGCCGAAGCGTAGGCCGCGGCTTGATCCAGATCGCACTGGGAATAGTAAGCCTGTTTGCCCAGCCCCAGCGTGAACCGGCTGGCGGAGGCGATCTGGCCCGCCAGCTCCCGCGCGGCGGCAGCGAGGTTTTCCGCCGGGACCACCCGATTCACCAGTCCCCACTCGGCGGCCGTCGCCGCGTTGATCGGTTCGCCAGTGAGCAGCATCTCCAGCGCTCGTTTGCGGCCGACAGCACGCGCCAGCGCCACCCCGGGCGTCGTGCAAAACAGCCCGATCTTCACTCCCGGCGTCGCGAACGTGGCTGGCTCCGCCGCGACCGCCAAATCGCAGGTCGCCACCAGCTGGCACCCCGCCGCCGTCGCGACTCCCTGCACCTGGGCGACCACCGGCTGCGGGATCGACTGAATCAGCTCCATCAATTCGGAGCACACCTCGAACAGCCGCCGGTACTCGGCCGCCGTCCGTCCGATCATCTCGCTGAGGTCGTGCCCCGAACAAAACGCCTTGCCCTCCGCCGCCAGGATCACGGCGCGAATCCCCGGCTCACGCGCCATCCGCCGAAGGTGGCCGATCAACTCACTCATCAGATCGAGCGAGAGCGCGTTGCGCCGCTCGGGGCGGCTCAGGGTCAGAGTCGCGACAGCATCTTCCTCCTGCAAAAGGACATAAGGCATATTTTAGGATTTTCTGGGCCGCCCCCGCCGCCGGGGGACCTCCATCATCGAAGCGTCCGAAGCAGGCGCCCTCGCAGCCATCCATGCGGGAGGACGCCCACGCGGCTTCCGCTGGGATTGCGCGATGCGCGCGACCGCCGCGATCGCTTGATCGACGGCCGCAAGCTCCGCCCGCAACTCTGAAATCATCTCGTTCAGACTCATACCACCTCCCGCTCAATAAGCTTTGGCCAGAAACCGCATCCGGGACTATAATTTCCGTATGCCAAGATTTGCAGGTACAGCGTTTCTGATCTCCACGTTAGTGATGGCGGGAACCGCTTTCGCCGTTTCCAGCGTACACGAATTTACAATGAAAGCCATTGACGGCAAGATGGCAGCACTGGCGCAGTTCAAGGGCCAAGTCGTGCTGATGGTGAACGTCGCCAGCCAGTGCGGCTACACCCCACAATACGAAGGCCTGGAGAAGCTGTACGAGACCTACAAATCGCAAGGCTTTGTAATCACAGGGTTTCCGGCAAACAACTTCGGCGAGCAGGAGCCCGGCACCGACGCCGAAATCCAGACCTTCTGCCACAGCAAGTACAGCGTGACCTTCCCTCTGTTCTCCAAGATCTCGGTGGTGGGCGCGGACAAGGCCCCACTCTATAAATTCCTGACCGACAAGACCGCTAACCCTAAGACCGGCGGCGAGATCCAGTGGAATTTCACCAAGTTCCTAGTCGATCGCGAGGGCAAGGTGCTCCGCCGCTTCGAGCCGGAAGTGGAACCTCTCTCGCCCGAAATCAAGTCGGCTGTAGAAGCCGCGTTGAAGAAAAAATAACCGAAAGGCCGCCTCCGAGCTCAGATCCAAGGGATGTGCTAACATGCTGTTGGCAAACCGTCGATATAACTTCTAGAGCATGCACGAATCCTTACCCGATAGCGAAGCGGTTCTGGCGCAGTTCAATCGCCTGATCCAGGAATTGTTGCGCGGCAACATGCACCGGAATACTTTCCGGCCCTGGGAAGTGGAACTGCTGCTGGACATCGAAGGTTGCAGCCTTCGCGAATCCGCCAAGCGCGAAACCCTGAAGCGATACCAGCGCGCCGTGCAGCGCCAGATGGAAAAGGGAGCGCGGCTCCCCATGAAGCTGTCCGAGTATCTTGAAAGCGTCAAAGCCAAGCGCGCGGCGCAGAGTGCGGCCGCTCCTCCGGTCTCTCCCGTCGGCTAGAGCGCGCTGCCCCGGCTGCTATCCTGAAACCATGAGCTGCGGTAGCGGAATACCCGATCCTCGGTTTGGATCAGAAAATCAAAGCGGGCACAAAGTGTTCTGCGTCAAGTTTCAGAAAGAAATGCCCGGGCTCGACGAAGCCCCCTTCGACACCCATCCTCTGGGCCAGCGCATCTACGAAAATGTCTCCGAAGAAGCGTGGAAGATGTGGCTGGAACAGATGAAGATGATCATGAACGAGTACCGTTTGAACCTAGCCACCCAGGAATCCCAGGAATTCCTGCTGAAGCAGATGGAGGAGTACTTCTTCGGCGAAGGCGCCGCCCTGCCCCCCGGCTTCGTGCCGCCGCGGTCCAAGTAGGGTTTCGCCTACAGGTCTAGCGCTTCCCCGCCCCCGCGTGCGCCGCCGCCACTTGCGGCGCTCCGCCGCCCGCCATCGAACGCAATTCCTTGAACGTCCCGATAATCGATAGGTGGTTCAGAGGAAACTCCAAATATAGGTGCATGAAACTCAGACAGAACAGCACCTTGAACCCCAGCGAGTAATCGTACACATACAATCCCACCGACGCCGCCCATAGCCCTGCCAGCACACCGAGCCGTCCCTTCGACACCTGGTGCCACTTGATGATGGACGTCTTCGAAAACCAGTTCAAGTAGTGATACGTGTAGGCAAACGCCAGGAACCGCATCACCACCATCCCCGCATGCGAGGAAAATACCTGTTGGATCACATTCGTCAGGTCAGACACCGAGCGCGGCGGATCCAGCCCGAGCATCGCTTGATTCACCACCGCGAAATGCTTGAAGTAGGATTCCATCACGTACTTGCTCGACAGGAACGGCGCGGGACTCAGCACCAGGAACAGCAGCGGACACGCCAGAAAAATCGCAAACGCCAGATACCCCGTGCGGCTCCGCTCCTTGAGCGAACCGTAGATCATGAAGAATCCCGTGAAAACGTAAACGTGGATCAACGTCGGCACGAACACCGCCACCATCATCGTGAAAAACAGGCTCACGTTCAAAGAAGCAAAAGCGACCGCGACCACCACGGCGAGTCCAACCAGGCGGTGCGCCAGTTTCTCCGTCAGCAGGAACACCAGCGCCGCGCCCAGAGCCAGCACCGTAAACTGCGCCATGGTGTAAAAGTGGTCCGCCTGGTTAAAGTCCCGCGAAAAAATCGGCGAAGCGAAGAACAGCGCCACCGCCAGCCCCCCGATCAGCCAGGAATCGTACGGCCCCTTCGTGAAGAAATTCCGTTTGTGCAGCCACGAAATCTCCGTCAGATAATGCGCGGGACCCAGCACCGCATACGCGAACAGGAACAGCTCAAACGGCACGAATAGCGCCACCACGCACGAAGCCAGCATCAGCCCGATGTTCAGGTAGTTAATGCGGTCTGTGCGGGACATGCAGCTTCCATTTTAGCGAGGCCGGCGCGCCCGCCGTGCAAGAATCAGAAGAACCCGTGAGCAACTTTCGAATTGCCCTCGCGAATGTCCGCCGCCCTGCAACTCCTGAGGAGTCCGTAACGCTGGCCGAGCAAGCCATCGTGGACGCAGCCCGTCAAGACGCCGCCATCCTCTGCTTTCCTGAGTGTTTCATTCCCGGCTATCGCATCTCTCCGAAGCCCGTGCCGCCGCCCGACCCCGCGTTCCTCGAACAAGCCTGGTCCAACGTGGCAGTTGCCGTCGCGAAAGCAAACATCACCGTGATCCTCGGCACCGAACGCGTCGTCGATGGCGCTCTCCGCATCGCCGCGCTGGTCATCAACAGCGAGGGAACCGTCGCCGGCTTCCAGGACAAAGTGCAGCTCGATCCCTCCGAGGACGCCACCTATTCGCCCGGTTCCGATCGCCGTGTGTTCCAGGCGGGTCCGTGCACCTTCGGCATCGCCATCTGCCACGAAGGATTTCGCTATCCCGAGACCGTCCGCTGGGCCGTACGGAACGGCGCGCAGATCGTGTTCCATCCGCATTTTCACGAGCCCGCGCCCGGTGCCTACCGCCCCACCACCTACGCCGATCCCGCGAACTCCTTCCACGAGACCGCCGCCCTGTGCCGCGCCGCCGAGAACACCTGCTTCTACGCGACCGTCAGCTGCGCGATCCCCGGCTCGCCCAGCACCTCCGCCATCGTGCGCCCCGACGGCACACTGATCTGCTATCAGCCCTACGGGAAAGAAGGATTGCTCATCGCGGATCTAGACCTGGCCGAAGCCACCGGCTTCCTAGCCTCGCGTCTGCGCTCGAACTAACACCTACTGATCCGCCCTGCGTCAGCATGCGGTAACGACATCGGGCTTCGCTTCTCAACCCCGCGGCTTATACGCGACGCAGTCGATCTCCACCCGCATCTCCGCCGTGTGGAACTTCGCCTCAATCGTCGTCCGCGCCGGCCGCTCCGCCGGGAAGAACTCGGCATACACCTCGTTCATCGCCTTAAACTCCGACGCGTCCCTCAGGAACACGGAGCACTTCACCACATCCGTCAGCGTAGCCCCGCAAGCCGCAAGAATCGTGCGGATATTTTCGAGCGTCACCCGAGTCTGATGCTGGATGTCACCCTGCGAGAGCTTATCGGTGACAGGGTCCACCGGACCCTGCCCGCTTACATAAATAAAGTCTCCCGCGCGCACCGCAGGCGAGTACGGCCCGCGGGGCGTCGGAACGCTCTTCGGAAAAATGCGCTCGATGCTCATTTTCCGAAAAGCTTACATCCCCTCGGGCTTCTTCCGCCGCGGACGGCTGGTCCCGCCGCCACCGCCACGGCTCCCGCCACCGCCCGGACCCTTCGTCGCGCGCTTACGCGGAGACGCCGCACGCTTCGGCTTCGCCGGCGGAGGATTCGGCTCGAAGATCGTCGGCTGCCCCTCGACGTAAGGCTGCGGCTCGTACTCTTCCTCTTCCTCGATCTCCGCGGCAGGCGGGGGAGGCGGAGCCTGAACCGGTTCGGCCGGAGGATAAAATTCCGCGCCCAGGAACACCATCATCGTGCCCTGATCTTCTTGCGGCACCATGCGGACCACCGTCTTGTCCTGCGCGTAATTCATGAACTCGTTGAATTGCTGGAAGCCGTAAGCGCTGGTGTCGAACGTCGGCTGCTCGGTCTTGAACCACGCCGCCAGATCGTCCACCGGGCACCCGTTCTCGATCTCCAGGCGGTGATTCTCCAGCACGTCGCGCAACGGCGGCAGCAGATCCTCGGCCTTCAACGCCGGATGTTCCGGCTGCGACGAACCCTTGCGCTCGATCACGTAGCGTCCGCCCGTGCCGCTCACATGGACCAGATCGCCCTTCTTGAGCTTCTCGACGAAATCCGAAAAACTGCCCGCGCCGTAGGCCCGTTCATTGAACGCCGAATCCAATTGCAACATGGTCGACTTCAACAATCCCAGCTGCGGCTGCACCGCGCGGCGCTCCAGCACTTGCAGCGCGCGCTCCACCAACGGCATCGCCTGCGCCAGATCCAGCGGAGCCGGACGTTGGCGGCGATCTCCGCCACCCTGCCCGCCCTGTCCACCTTGCCCGCCGCCTTGTCCACCGCTCTGTCCGCCCTGTCCACCGCCGCCCTGCTGACGATCGCGCTCCTGCCGCTCTTGCCGATCCCGCTCACGATCCTGCCGGTCCCGATGCGGACGGTCTCCCTGCGGACGGTCTCCCGGCGGCCGGTCGCCGATCATCGCCGGTCGCGGCACGCGCACTTCCCCCGGCAGCGTCACCGGAACCGGAATGTCCGCCAGCAGCGATTCGAAGCTGATGAACTCGTGGCAATTCTGTTGAAGAATCGTCGAAGTGAACGCCTTGCCGCCCACCACGAATACCGTCTTGCCGTACTCCTTCAGCTTGTTCACCAGCGGAATGAAGTCGCTATCGCCGCTGACGATCGCGAACGCGTTCACATGCGTGTGCGTGAACGCCATCTCCAGCGCATCCAGGGCGAGGTTGATGTCCGCTCCGTTCTTATCTCCGCGCGGCGAAGGAATCCGCTGCACCATCTGCACCGCGTTCTCCGCCATCTGCCGGGTCGCCCCGTCCTGGCGGCCCCAGTTCGCGTAAGCGAACTTGGCCACGATGTCTCCCCGCTCCTTCAGCGCGTCCAGCGCCAGCGATACGTCGAACTCCCGGCGTAACGTCGATTTCAAGCCGATCTCGATATTGTCGTAATCGACGAATACGGCGATGTTCAATTTGTCCTGCATTGTCATTTTTCTCCTGGGCGCGGCCTCATGGGCAGGCGCCGATCTTCCTTTGTGTACGGTCACGCCACTTGCGAAACCGCGCGCCGGATGAATTCCACAATTCCCTCGAGCGAGGCGCCGGGTTGGAACACGGCGGCCACACCCAGGCGCTTCAATTGTTCGGCATCCTCATCCGGTACGATGCCTCCGACCAGGACGACCACATCGTCCATGTGTTTTTCCTTCAGCAATTCCATCACGCGGGGCACGATGGCGTTATGCGCTCCCGAAAGGATGGACAGGCCGATGACCTGCACGTCTTCCTGAAGCGCGGCGTTAACGATCATTTCCGGAGTCTGACGCAAGCCCGTGTAAATGACCTCCATACCGGCATCCCGCAGCGCGCGAGCAATCACTTTCGCGCCACGATCATGTCCGTCGAGGCCGGGCTTGGCAACCAGCACCCGGATTCTAGATTCCATTTTCAGTTCGATAAACGGAGACCCGATGATTCAAGTACCAGATGCGCCGCAGCGCCTTCAGAAGGCAGGGCGGTGCAACGGGCAATGTATCCACGCTCAGTATAGCTCGTTTAGCGCCGTAAGGGATTGTCAAGCCGCGGCTAGCGTTCTTCCAGGTGCTTGAGGCGCGCGTCCAAAACTTCTTCCACCCGCCGTAACAAAGAGCGCCACGTATCCCGCATGTCGTCAAACCGCGCATCCATGCGGGACCGAAGATCGCTAAGCCGCGAGTTAAGATCGCCCAGCCGCGAATTATTGATGAGGATTCCGACCAGTACCGCCCGTGTCGGCACCCCGACAGAGAGGACGATCTGAAGCCCGCGCGCACCGCGCCTAATTTCTCGCGACCCGATTTAAGCCCTTCCCCAAAACGCAAAGAACACCGCCCCCAGGACGCACACGAACGACAGCACATAATTCCACCGCACCGGCTCATCCAGATAGAAGTAAGCGAACACCACGAACACCACCAGCGTCACGCACTCCTGGATGATCTTCAGCTGATACCCCGTGAACCGTCCATACCCGATCCGGTTCGCCGGCACCTGAAAACAATACTCGCCCAGCGCGATCAGCCAGCTGATCAGCACCGCCTGCACAATCGGCATGGACCGGTGCTTCAAATGTCCATACCACGCGAACGTCATGAAGGTGTTGGAAACCAGTAGCAGGATGACGGTGAGCATATAGCGGGAATCGTAGCATCCCGCCGCCCCGCCGGGCTATGCGCTCACCTAGCGCAGCGCGATCTCCGCGTCCGTCGTAATGCGCCGCACGTTTACGAACTCGTATGCCGACGCGATCGCGGGAACACTGAACCGCATCACTCGATGACGCCCCGGCTCCACGAAATACATCGGCCACACTCCATCGCCGATCACCTTGCGGGCCTTGTCCATGAACGTCACCATCACGTAAACCGCGTCGATGGTGTACGGGCAGTGATTGGTCCAATCCGCCCAATAGTGATCCGCATCGGTCTTCACCAGCGCGTGGACCGTGAAGCAATCCGATACATGGGGCTTGTCCGCGGCGTGCAGCGTTACGCTCGACACACCGGCACACAGCAGGAGCAACAGAAACCCGACTAAGCGTTTCATCCTTAGACACCTCTTCGGCGGAAACCTTAGTATCCTCCAGAGCGCGGCTTCCTGCGCCACGTCTCCAAAAACATTTATCGTTTGAAATGTTTATACTACCCGAGTCATCCAACGCATGCAATAGGAATGTTCAAACGTTACGATTAAAACTACTTAAAGGACACTCGTCTCGCGATACGTCCCGAACACCTCTTTGAGCGCCGAACAGATCTCTCCCACCGTCGCATACGCCCGCACCGCGTCGATCAGAAACGGCATCGTATTCTCTTCGCCGCAAGCCGCCCGCCTCAATGCGTCCAGCGCCCTCGCCACCTCCGCGCCATCCCGCCGGCGCCGCACCTCTTCGAGGCGCTCCACCTGCCGCTTCTCCACGCTCGAATCGATCTGCAACAGATCGATGGGAGCCTCTGCCTCCTCGGTAAACTTATTCACGCCGACGATCACACTCTCCCCGCGCTCCGCCTCGCGCTGGAATCCGTAACTCGAGTTCGCGATCTCCGTCTGCGGAAACCCTCGCTCAATCGCTGGAATCATCCCGCCCATCTCATCGATGCGCCGGATGTACTCCTTCGCCTCCGCCTCCATCCGGTCCGTGAGCTCTTCCAGATACACGCTCCCGCCGAAGGGATCGGGCTCGCGCGTCACACCGCTCTCGTACGCGATCACCTGTTGCGTCCGCAGCGCCAGCGTCACCGCATGTTCCGACGGCAGCGCGTACGCTTCATCCAGCGAATTCGTGTGGAGACTCTGGCACCCGCCCAGCACCGCCGCCAGCGCTTGAATCGCCGTCCGCACGATGTTGTTCTGCGGCTGCTGCCACGTCAGCGAGCACCCCGCCGTCTGCGCATGAAACCGCAGCTTCAGGCTCCGCTCGTCCGTCGCGTGAAACCGATCCCGCATCGTCACCGCCCACAGCCGCCGAGCCGCCCGATACTTCGCGATCTCCTCAAAAAAATCGTTATGCGCGTTAAAGAAGAAACTCAGCCGCGGAGCAAACGCATCCACCGCCAGCCCTCGCTCCAGAGCCCACTCCACATACTCGATGCCATCGCGCAGTGTGAACGCCAGTTCCTGCGCCGCCGTCGACCCCGCCTCGCGGATGTGATATCCGGAAATCGAAATCGGATTAAATCGCGGCGTCTTCTCCGTCGCGAACTCGATCGAATCCGTCACCAGCCGCATCGACGGCCGCGGCGGGTAAATGTACTCCTTCTGCGCGATGTACTCCTTCAAGATGTCGTTTTGCAGCGTCCCGGATAACCTCGGCCACTCCACACCCTGCTGCTCCGCCACCACCAGATACATCGCCCACAGAATCGACGCCGGAGAATTGATCGTCATCGAAACCGTGACGTCGCCCAAAGGAATTCCGCGGAACAGCGTCTCCATGTCCGCGAGCGACGACACCGCCACACCGCACTTCCCCACCTCGCCCAACGACTCTTCGTCGTCCGAGTCGTACCCCATCAGCGTCGGCAAATCGAACGCCACCGAAAGCCCCGTCTGTCCCTGCCCCAGCAAATACTGGAATCGAGCGTTCGTCTCCTCCGCCGAAGCGAACCCCGCGAACTGCCGCATGGTCCACAGCCGCCCGCGATACATATGGCGATGGATGCCCCGCGTGTAAGGAAACTCGCCGGGCGAAGTCACGCCGTCCTCTTGGCAAAGATTTTTTTAGCAACGACCTCGAAGTTGCTGCTCACCGCCCGCAGCAGCGGCACGCGAATCAGCGCCTCATCCAACGCCCGAGCCGCCCGATACCCCGCCCTCCACGACGGCGCCAACCCCGCCAGCGGCGTCGACGTGAAGTCGTAATAACTCGTGCGCGCGTCAAACCCGGCTTCCGTGAACAGCGCCCGCATCTCCGCAGGCTTCAACTCACGCTCATCAGGAGTCTGATACCGGCTCATCATCTTCGGAATCAATATCGACCCAATAAATCCAGACAGCCGGTACCGGCTCGGATCCAGCCCATAAAAAACTCCGTCCTTCGTGAGCCATCCGTGAATCCGATCCGCCATCGGACGCAGTTCGGCATCCGGCACATGATGCAGAAAGAAAATTCCGATGATTGCGTCGAAGCGGCGTCCGTCCAGCTCCGCCGCGTCAGCGCTCGCTTCGAGAAACTCGACGTTCTTGATGCTCTTCGCCTCCGCATCCGCGCGCGCCTGCCGGATCGCCGCCGGCGAAAGATCGATCCCCGTGACCGACCCCACATGCGGAGCCAGCAGCAACTCCGTATCGCCGATTCCGCACCCCAAACTCAGCACCCGCGAACTCTTCCCCGCTCCCGTCACCGCCAGAATCCGCTGAGCCATGTGCTCCCGCAGAGCCCGCACCGCCGGTTTCGCAAAGAGCTCCTGTGCCTCGCCAGAGTAAAGCTCCTCATGATGCGCCAGTTCACGAGCTATCGATTCGTCCGACAAATTCCAGTGTAGAGCACATCCGAAGGCGCGCCGCCCTCGTAACAACCAATGAAAGGACACATCACACACATGAAGAACTTGATTCAAAAACTATCGGGGACCCTCGCACTCGCCGCGGTATTGACCTTGTCATCGTCCGCGCACGCCGCCGATAAATCTCTCTATGACCGCCTCGGAAAAAAGAAAGCCATCACCGCCGTCGTCGATGAATTCGTAGGCCGCGTCGCCGCCGACACCCGCATCAATCACTACTTCGCGCAAACCGCCGCCGATCCCGCGCGACTCAAAAGCTTCAAGATGAAGCTGGTCGACCAGATCTGCCAAGCCACCGGCGGACCCTGCAAGTACACCGGCAAGGACATGAAGTCCGCGCACAGGGGCATGGGTATCACCAGTGGCGACTTCAACGCGCTAGTCGAAGACCTCGCCGGCGCGCTCGACAAATTCAAAGTCGGCGGAAAGGAAAAGGGCGAACTCCTCGGCGCACTTGCCCCCATGAAGTCTGACATCGTCACGAAGTAGCCCCAAGCATAAGCGCGGGGACATAAATCCCCGCGCCCCAGGCTTACCATGGAAGCTTGAAAGCCATCTGTCTCCTCAGCGGCGGACTCGACTCCTCCACTTGCCTCGGCCTCGCCAAGCGCGACGGTTACGATTGCTACGCGCTCTCCTTCGACTACGGCCAGCGCCACCGCATCGAACTGGAAGCCGCCGCCCGCGTCGCCCGCCACTTCTCCGCCTACGAACACCGCATCGTGAAGATCGACCTTCGAGCCTTCGGTGCCAGCGCCCTCACCGCCGAAATCGATGTCCCCAAGCACCGTTCGCTAGATCAAATGTCGCACGGCATCCCCATCACCTACGTCCCCGCCCGCAACACCATCTTCCTCTCCTACGCGCTCGCCTGGGCTGAGGTCCTCGAAGCCTCCGACATTTTCATCGGCGTCAACGCCATCGACTATTCCGGCTATCCCGATTGCCGCCCCGAGTTCATCGAAGCCTTCGAGCGCATGGCGAACCTGGCAACGAAGGCCGGAGTGGAAGGCCGCACCCATACGCGCATCCACACCCCGCTCTCCCAACTCGACAAAGCCGGCATCGTGCGACTCGCCGCCGAAGTCGGCCTCGACTTTTCCCTCACCCATAGCTGCTATGATCCCGATGAAGGAGGACGCCCATGCGGCCATTGCGACTCCTGTCTCCTGAGGAGGAAAGGTTTTTCGGAGGCGGGCCTCACGGACACGCTCGACTACCCGGATTGAGAGTCTCGGAGATCTTTTATTCCATCCAGGGCGAAGGCGCGCTCGCGGGAGTCCCCAGCGTGTTCGTGCGCCTCTCCGGCTGCAACCTGCGCTGCACCTGGTGCGACACTCCGTACGCCTCCTGGAATCCAGAAGGCCAGGACCTCATGCTTGGCGAAGTCCTCGCCGACGTGCGCAAGCGCTGGTCCACCCACGTCGTCGTCACCGGTGGCGAACCGATGATCTCCGACAAGATCGTCGAGCTCACAGAGGGACTAAAAGAGCTGGGCCTCCACATCACCGTCGAAACCGCCGGCACCGTCTATAAGAAGGTCGCCTGCGACCTTATGAGCATCAGCCCCAAGCTCGCCAACTCCACGCCGCATGAACGCGAGGAGGGCAAGTGGGCCGCGCAACACGAACGCCTCCGCTATCAGCCCGAAGTTCTGCGCCAGTTGATGCGCGAGTACGATTACCAACTCAAATTTGTCGTCAGCGCGCCGGAGGATATGGAAGAGATCGAGGGAATCGTGGGGGAAACGAAGGCGGATCCGGGCAAGGTCATCCTAATGCCAGAGGGCACGACGGCGGGTTCGATCCGCAGCCGTGCCCCTTGGATTATTGAACTGTGCAAGCGCGAGCGTTACCGCTACAGCCCGCGCCTCCACATTGATGTGTGGGGAGATGAGCGGGGACGGTAAAGCCCCGCTCTTGGGTAAAACTAGTTCTTCAGCCAGCGGCGGCGAGTCGCGCCCAGACCAACCAGCGCCAAGCCCACCAGACCGATCGTCGCCGGTTCCGGTACCGCGTTCGCGGTGATGTTCAGCGTGAGCGAGGCCAGATCGTAGTTGCCGCCGTTCCCGGTCGGAACGCCGAACACCAGCGTGCTGAAGTTGGCCGAGTTAACCGTGAAGGTATCCAGCGCCACGTTCGTCACCGGAGCCGTCACCACGTTCTGGGAACCGCCATCCAGCGTGTAATAGGCTTGCTCTTGCGGCGTGGCGCTGTGCCCGAAGGAGGCGAGCGAAAAGCTCACCAGCGAAACAGTGTAGCCGCCGTTCGCCAACGTGATGGTAATCGTGTCGCCCTCATCCACGCGTCCATCGCCGACGCCCAGACCGTAGCCCGTGCCCGTAGTGAGCCCGGTGGCGGTTCCGCAAGTGCCTGCGGTCACGCCCAAATCGCAAAACAGGCTGGAGCTGCCGGTGACAGACATGATTCCGCCGTCCAACAGGACCGGATTCGTGATCGCAACCCCTGTGCCGGAAGCGCTGGCATTGGATGTTCCTGCCCAGCCGCTGCTTACGTTGGAACCAGTGCCGAAATCGAAAGTAATGGGTGCTGCTTGTGCCGCGCTGCCGCCAAACGCAAGAAGCGTAACGGCCACGGGAAGCGAGGTGAGTAATCGAGAGTGTAGTGTCTTCAAGTGTCCTCCGAAAGGATACGAACACCAAGGGTTCTGCAATCCCCTGGTGCTTCGGTCCTATAAGAGTATAGAGTAGCCGCTCAAGCCTTAGCAATACAGATTATATGGGATAGTTGATTTGCCCCAAAAACGTTACCCCGGAGCAGTACGTACTATACGAATACAATAGTACGTACCTCCCACCGAGCGCAGTTTTTGCCCTCTTATTGCTTGATGGACAGGAACAGTGCCTGCGGAACGGCGTTCCCGTTCAGGCGCACGCTGATTTGGGCGTCCCCGTCCACTACATTTGGTACCGTCACGTTGAACTGATACAAGCCAATATTCCCAGGCGCCAAGCCGGAATATTGGACTTTCGCTACTGTCGATCCGAACGAAAACTGCAGTGGATTTACCAGGCTATTCGTGTCCGTGACCACTACGCCCGGCACCACGGCCCCGCCGCTCGCCGTAGTCACGTCCCCGAACCCGATCCCGTAAATCGTCAGCAACTCCCCTGGCTTCGCCGGACGAGTTGTCCCCGCCACCACCTTTGGATCCCCTACATACGTCCCGTCCTGGAATTGCGCTACCAGATACTGCTTCCCGTTTTTCAGGAACCCCGGCGGAGCCAGAAATCCCGGAGCCAGCGCGTCTTTCTGCCCCTTGATCGCCGCGCTCGCGTCGGAACAGCTCATCAGTTGAACGTCCACCGTACCGGTCTTCGAATCCGCGGGAGCCTGCACGTCCACCTGCCCCGGACTCACAAAGTACATGAACGCCGCATTCCCGTTCACCGAAACATTAATTCCTGCCAGCGTAGTGGGCGCGGCCGTGCCGTTAAAATCCATCCCCTGCCACTGCCACGTGTCGCTCGCGAAGTCCGACCCGTAAATCTCGATCCACGATCCCGAAGCGAAACTCGGCGACGCGCCGAACCCGCCCGCCGAGATCACCTTCCCGATCACAGGAGTCTTGCCCGAACACAGCGCCGGGGTCAGGATGTACTCCGCCGTATAAATATGGTCGTTCCCGTCGGCCTTCAAGTCGTTGTTCGCCGCGTTCCCCGCGACGTAAAAATGGATCTTCCCGATATTGGTCGCCGGCGGAGTCCACGTAAACGTGTACGGCGTCGTCCCTACGGAAAACCCCATCGGATAGGAATGCTCGATGTACTGCATCGTATTCCCGGCCGGACACTTCTTAAACTTCACCGATCCATCCGCGCAGACCACGATCTGATTCTTCCCCGGCGTGAAATCGCCCGCCGACGTATTGGCCAGATCGCTCTCCGGCCGCGCG
This sequence comes from Bryobacteraceae bacterium, assembly GCA_036498815.1. Taxonomy (GTDB): domain Bacteria; phylum Acidobacteriota; class Terriglobia; order Bryobacterales; family Bryobacteraceae; genus Palsa-187. The sequence continues at coordinate 79,652 of DASYET010000044.1, forward strand.
CTCATCTCGAATCCGTAATGCGTGTTCACCGGGTCCACCACGCTCACCGTAATCGTGATCGGAGCGCCCCCCGGCGTGTAGGAACTCCCATTCGAAAACCCTGCCACCACCGCCCCCGCGACGAACGCATTGATCGGCCCCCCGGCCCCGCTGGGATTCTGGTCGTTCGAATGACATCCCCCGCTGGCACAGGCGTTCGGATGCACTCCCACGCCCGGCGGCTGTTTCGGAGCGCCATCGTACCCCGGATCCGGTCCATACTCATGAGCCAACAGTAAGGCCGGCAGCGACACGGCCAACAGCAGTTTCGCGATCATAATCTCCCTAGGCTCCGCAGCATCTCATGCCCGGTACCAACTAATGCTGTAAACACCGCAGAGCTTTTTTTGCTGTGGTGCTTAACGGGATTTCATGTCCGCTCCCCGCGCTCCACCAGTGGGAGTTCAGCGGCACACGTTTCGCAATCCCTTCCCTAACCTTGTACGTATATTGACGATGCAGAATGGTGTGACGGAACACCCCCAGCACATCCCCCGCCTCTGCCCCGCGAAAAGGTTCCGGCAGATCCCAGAATCCCAGCACCTTCTCCCCCGGCACCACCAGCACCTTGCCCGATCTCCGGATCACCAGCAGCGTCCGCGCCAGCCTCTCGGTCGCTCGTCGCGCCTTCTTCGCAGGCAACTCCGCTTGCGTGCCATGCTTCTTCGCCCCGCACAGCCCCGCCACCGGACACTGCGAGCACAACGGAGTTTTTGGCAAACACACCAGCGCCCCCAATTCCATCAGCGCCTGATTCGACGCCGCCGGATCATCCCGATCCATCAACCGCGTCGCCACATCCTGCACATCGACCAACGCATCGTTCGCCAGCCGAGCCGCTACTCGCTTCACATTCCCATCCACCACCGCATGCGGCAGTCCGAACGCGATGCTCCCTACCGCCGCCGCCGTATAGTCCCCGATCCCCGGCAGCGCCCGGATCGCCTCGTACTCCTTCGGAAACGCGCCCGCCTCCGCAATCGCCTTCGCCGCGCGATACAGATTCCGAGCACGCGAATAATACCCCAGTCCGCTCCAGTGCGCCAGCACCTCGGTTTCACTCGCCGCGGCTAATTCACCCACGCCGGGAAACCGCCCTAGAAACTTCTCGTAATAAGGAATCGCCGCCGCCACCCGAGTCTGTTGCAGCATGATCTCGGAGATCCAGATCGCATAAGGATCGCGCGTCCGCCGCCACGGCAGATCGCGCCGATGCGTGTCATACCAATGCTTCAGCTTGCGGCGCAGGAGGAGAAAGTTCAACCTTTATACTAGTATCAGCGGTCCCCTTCCCCTAACCCCTGTGAGCAGACCAGTCGAGAACAACGAGATCCGTATCCGTGGCGCGCGCGTCCACAATTTGAAGAACCTCTCGCTCTCCATCCCTCACGAAAAACTCACCGTCGTCACCGGAGTCTCCGGCTCCGGCAAATCCTCTCTCGCCTTCGACACCATCTATGCCGAAGGCCAGCGCCGCTACGTCGAATCACTCTCCGCCTACGCCCGCCAGTTCCTCGAGCGCATGGAGAAACCCGCCGTCGAAGAAATCGACGGCATCGCCCCCCCGGTGGCCATCCGGCAGAAGAACACCACGCGAAACCCGCGCTCCACCGTCGCCACCTCCACCGAGCTTTATGACTTCCTCCGCCTCCTCTGGGCCCGAGCCGGGCGCACCTTCTGCCCGAACTGCAACATCCACGTCGAGCGTGATTCCGTCGATCAAGTCGCCACCAAAATGTTGGCGCTGCCCGAAGGCTCCCGCTGGTACGCCCTGTTCAAATTAGCCGAGGAAAAAACCACCGACGCCCTCCGCGACCGCCTCTTCGATCTCCGCAAGCGAGGCTTCACCCGCCTCTACCAAGGCGGCAAAGTCTTCGAATTCTCCACGCCCGAATCGCTGCTCGACGTCGATTTCACCAAGCCCGTCTTCATCCTGGTCGACCGCTTAGCGATCTCGCCCAGCATGCGCCAGCGCCTGGTCGACACTCTGGAAATCTGCTACCGCGAAGCCGGCGAAGCCCTCTTCGAGCCGGCATCGATGGAGGGAAAGCCGGCCGGCGATACCCTCCGCTTCAACGAAAAATTCTCCTGCAAGACCTGCGGCCAGGAGTTCGCCGACCCTGAGCCGAGCCTCTTCAGCTTCAACAACCCCGCCGGAGCCTGCAAGCGTTGCCAGGGCTTCGGCAACACCATCGACTTCGATATGGACCTGGTGATCCCCAACCGCGCCCTCACCATCCAAACCGGAGCCGTCGATCCCTGGACCAAACCCCAACACGCCTGGGCGCTCGCCGACTTCCGCAAAGACACGAAAGGCAAGGTCCGCCTCACCGTCCCCATCTACGAACTCCGCGACGACGAGCGCGCCATCCTCTACGACCACATCCGCCGCTACTTCCGCGAAGTCGAAACCAAGAAGTACAAAGTCCACGTCCGAGTCTTCCTCAGCCGCTACCGTGGCTACACTCTCTGTCCCGATTGCGGCGGCTCCCGCCTGCGCGCCGAGGCCCTGTGGGTCCGCGTCGGCGGCATCAACATGGCCGATGCCGTGAAGATGAACATCGCCGAGTGCCTCGCCTTCTTCGATCAGCTTCAGCTCACCTCCGAAGAATCCGCCATCGCCGACCGCATCCTGGTCGAGATCCGCCAGCGCCTCAAATTCCTCAACGACGTCGGCCTCGAATACCTCACGCTCGATCGTCTCTCGATGACGCTCTCCGGCGGCGAAGCCCAGCGCATCCAGCTCGCCACCTGCCTCGGCTCTCGCCTAGTCGGAGCCTGCTACGTTCTCGACGAACCTTCCATCGGACTCCACAGCCGCGACACCGCCCGCCTGATCGGCATCTTAGAAGAGCTCCGCGACCTCGGCAACACCATCCTCGTCGTCGAGCACGACCCCGACGTCATGCGCTCCGCCGACCACATCCTCGACCTCGGCCCCGGAGCCGGCGAAAATGGCGGACGCATCGTCTTCCAAGGCTCCTTCCCCGAGCTCCTCTCCGATAAGAGCACCTCGCTTACCTCGCGCTACCTCCGCGGCGAGCTCAAGACTTCGCACCTCACCGGACGCCGCGTCCCCCACCCCAAGCGCATCGTGAAATTCCTGGGCTGCACCGCCCATAACCTCAAAGGTATCGACGTCGCGATTCCGTTAAACATGATGGTCGCCATCACCGGAGTCTCCGGTTCCGGCAAATCCACTCTCGTCCACGACGTCATCTATAAATCGCTAGAGAAGCGCATGGACCGCCAGGCGTCCCCCGCCGGTCTGGCCCCCGGCAACGAGGACCTCGCCACCGCGCCCGAAAAGCTCACCTGCCGCAAAGTCGAAAAGGCCGACCTCCTCACCCAAGTCGTCCTGGTCGACCAATCCCCCATCGGCCGCACCCCGCGCTCCAACCCCGTCACCTACATCAAAGCCTTCGACATCATCCGCGAGCTCTACGCCTCCACCACCGAAGCTGATCGCCGAGGCTACGGCGCCGGCCACTTCTCCTTCAACATCCCCGGAGGCCGCTGCGAAACCTGCCAGGGCGACGGCACCGTCACCGTCGAAATGCAATTCCTCGCCGACGTCGAACTCGTTTGCGAAGATTGCAAAGGAACCCGCTTCAAGCCCGGAGTCCTGGAAGTGAAATACCACGGCCTCAACGTCCACGAAGCGCTCCAGCTCACAGTGAAGGAAGCGATCAACTTCTTCGCCGCCTCCCCCCGCCTGTGCGACAAACTGAAAGTCCTGAACGACGTCGGCCTCGGCTACCTGCGCTTGGGCCAATCCGCCACCACACTTTCCGGCGGCGAAGCCCAACGCGTCAAGCTCGCAGCCCATCTCTCCCAAGCCACCAGTCAAGGCACGCTCTACATCTTCGACGAGCCTACTACCGGACTCCACTTCGACGACATCGCCAAGCTCCTCGACGCCTTCGAACGCTTAATCCGTTCTGGCGCCAGCATCCTCATCATCGAGCACAACCTCGAAGTGATCCAGCGAGCCGACTGGGTCATCGACCTCGGCCCCGAAGGCGGCTCCGGCGGAGGCCGCATCGTCGCCGAAGGCACTCCCGAACAAATCGCCGCCGTCCCGGAATCATATACTGGCAGGTACCTGCGCGTCAGCGCGGGCGCGTAGCCCGCAACATCAAATATGCCCACAGTTCCGCACACTGAGCATCACTTCGAATCCTCCGACACCGTCCGCGATGTCGTCATCGGCATGGCCGACGGTCTCACCGTCCCCTTCGCCCTCGCCGCCGGACTCACCGGAGCCGTCGACGCCTCCCGTTTAATCGTGGTTGCCGGCCTCGCCGAAATCGCCGCCGGCTCCATCGCCATGGGACTCGGCGGATACCTCGCCGCCCGCGGCGACGCCGAGCACTACGCAAGCGAACGCCGCCGCGAAGAGCACGAAATCGTCGACCGCGTCGATGATGAGCGCCACGAAGTCCTCGAAATCCTGGAATCCTACGGCCTCACTCGCGCCGAATCCGGACCCATCCTCGCCGCCTTCGAAGCCAAACCCAAAGTCTGGGTCGATTGGATGATGCGCTTCGAGCTCGGCCTCGAAGAGCCCGACCCCAAGCGAGCCGTCCGCAGCGCCGCCACCATCGCGGCCTCCTACATCGCCGGCGGCCTCATCCCCCTCGCGCCCTACATCATCTCCACCAAAGCCTCCGCCGCCCTGCCCTACTCCGTCGGAGCCACCATCCTCGCCCTCGCCATCTTCGGCTACGTAAAGGGCCGCTTCACCGGCCAACCCCCGCTCCTCAGCGCGCTCCGCACCAGCGTAATCGGAGGCCTCGCCGCCGGAGCCGCCTACACCATCGCCCGATTAATCAGCTGAGTGTGAGAGAGGCAGGCCGTCTGGATGCGCGACATAACGTCCTTTATGTGCGGTTATCCGGCAGCTAATTTTCGGAAGGGCGCTCCACGTGATCGATCACGATGAAATCTCCTGGCCCTTTTGTCGGCTCCAGTTTTAAGCCGAGCTGCTCTTGGATTGCTGTGAAGATTGACACACCGCCTGTTGGATCACCTGCGGTAGCCAATGCCGCGAAGGCCGGCGTCGTGACTTGGTCAATCGCGAACTCCAGATGGAGATCATACGTCCCGGTAAGGTCGGTCTTGTCGACGATGGGGCGATCTAAACTAGCCATGAGTGTCTCCGCAAACTGTCTTACCGTCCCGCGCAAATTCAATATCAGGTTGTGCCCCTGGACTTGCATTCCCGCCAAACAGGGCTTTCCGGCCACGGGCACACATGCCGGACCCACGGCCTCATGAAGTTTTGATCCACTTTTGGTGATCGTCAGAGCATACACAGGAATTTCACGAGTCTCGTGATGTAGCTTCAGCTTGAAACGGTCCTCAAGCACCGCTTGCAGCATCGGCCCGATCATTGCACCTTCACCAGGATCATCCCCCTCAGCCTTAGCGAGGATTGTGTAGCGTTCCGAGTTGATCCACGAAGGGCCACCCTCGACCGGCGGACTCAGAGTTGGCGAGTGGCGATGTCCATCGGAGAACATGCCGAACGACTCCGAAATTAAACCCGGGAACGGTCCGCCCAACGTGGCGCATTCAGCGGTAATATGCCCCGGCGTGGCTCGCGCCGGACCACTCCTGCCGGAAGTACCGTCGCAACGGTGAATGGAGACGGCCTCGAACTGGGGCTTCGGATGAGGCGTGGGGGCGACGACCGTAGTCGGCGTCGGCTGCGCTTGAGCCAAAAGGCGTACAGGATCGGAGTGTTTGTGCGACTGCTGGCCTTGAACTGTGAGATCGGCGAGTTTTCCGGACGCCGTGTCAGACTTTTGTGGCGCAACCGTTCCAGCAGGAATCGCTTGCGGCATGGCAACCACAATCAGCGGCGACAGCGCGATGACCAGCGCGACCGCGCAACTTGTTGCCAGTCCTAACAAGAGAGCTCCTGCCCGGCCGCGCCGCTGCCCGCCGTCGAGCACCGCGCTGACGCGCGCCGCCAAATCGGAACGGCTCGCCATCGCCAGGAGCGGCGACCTCTGGGCCGTCGGCAGGCGTTTCGCGAGCTCGACTAGCTGGTCAGCATAAGCCGTCGCCTCAGAGCATCTAAGCACCGCGTCATCGCAGGACCGCTCCGCCTCCAGCAAGAGCTTGCGCCAGCCGATCCAGGTCAAGGGATGAAACCAATACAAGGCGCAGACGGCTCGGGCGAGGAAACGGGTCGCGGAGTCGCCACGCCGCACGTGTTCCAGCTCGTGCACAATCGCGCGGTTCAGGTCTTCTCGCGGCCAGCTCTCTGCGTCCCGCGGCAGCACGATGGCAGGGCCTAAGACGCCGCAGGTTATTGGCCCCGGCAGCGCTTCATGCAACAGTATTTCGACGCGGCGATGAATACCGGCGTCGAGCGCCAGACCCTCAGCGATCGACTGCCCATCGAGCCACGGCAAACCGGATCGACGCAAACAGCGGATTTGCCAGAGGCCGATCAGCATCGGAATTAGAAAAACCGCGGTCCCGGCGATCCATCCTGCCAGCAACAAGAAGGACAGGGAAAAACTCGGCGATCGTTGCGGAGCTGCCGGTGCCACACGAGCGCCGTTGTCGTCGTCGGCAACTAGCGGCAACAGCGCGGTCGTGTTCACCACAAGTGGCGAGGCCGCCCGCCTCACTTCCGTAACCGGCACTGTGACACGGACCGGCGGCGCGAAGACAGAGGCCATCGGCAACACTAACAATGCGCCGAACATGACTGCCAGCAGAGCGTGACGTACCGCCGCACGGCTTCTACGCGCCAGCCAGGCGACAGCAAGGCCCAGAGTAGCCACAACGGTTACCTTAAGCACAATCAACCCGGCCAGCGAACCGCCGGCCGCCAGCATCAGGTCAATGATAGCCGTTATCATGACCGCTTCTTCCTTTCCTTGCGAACACGCTCGATTTCGTCCTTGAGTGAGCCGAGTTCTTCGTCCGTCCAGGATTCCTCGGCTACAAGAGCGCTGACCATGTGACGGAGCGACCCGCTGAAGAAGGTCTGCAAGCACTGCTGCAGCGCCGTGCGTTTGGCGACGGCTGGTGAGATTGTGGCGGAGTAGAGATGGCGAGCGCCGTCTTGCTGGTGCTTCAGGAAGCCCTTCTTTTCGAGCCTTGCGATCATGACGCGGACGGCCGACTCGCTAGGCGGGTTCGTCAGCCGCGCGCGGATTTCATCCGATGGAGCGCGATTCTCCAGCGCGAAGACGGCGTTCATAATCTCCCGCTCGCGGCGGGTCAGCAAGGCGGAGTTGGCTTTGGGTGGCGGCATCTGAGCGACACTCGTAGCGTACAGCGACAAGCGTAGCTCTGTCAATCCCCCCTTGCCAGTCCGATCAAAGAAACAGCCGAGAATCCGATGTTATGTCAGACCGGCGCGCTCCGCCACCAGCCCCCTACTTTGGCCCCTGCTTTTCGACCACCTCATCAAGCCTTTACATGCCCCCCGCCTGATAAGTTGAAGTCGTGCCCAACTTTTGGAACTCCGGCCCTTCCGCCCACCCAATACGGCTAGAAGGAACCATGCCGGAGTTCGAACGCCCCTCCACTCGCGACCTGCTGACGCGCTTCCGCGCCGGCGATCGCGACGCGTTCACCGACCTCTACCGCACCCACAACCGCTCCATCTACCGCTTCGCTCTCCTCATGACCGCCGACGCCGCGAAGGCCACCGAAATCACCCAGGACGTCTTCGTCTGGCTCATCCATCACCCCCACAAATTCGACCCCACCCGCGGCGAGCTCAGCGCCTTCTTAATCGGAGTCGCCCGCAAGCTCCTCAAGCACCTCTACACCGAGGAGCGCAAGTCCGTCCCCTTCGAAGAATCGCTCTTCGATCGCGCCGCCGACGCCGGCCCGGACGACGGCTCCGACCACGACCTCGCCCACCTCCGCCAAGCCATAGCCGCCCTCCCTCCGCGCTACCGCGAAGTCGTCGTGCTCTGCGACCTCCAGGAGAAAACCTACGAAGAAGCCTCCGTCATCATCGAGTGCGCCGTAGGCACCGTCCGCTCCCGCCTGCACCGCGCGCGAGCTTTGTTAGCCCGCAAGCTCACTGGAAGCGCTGCGGCCAAAGGAAGCTCCGCAATACAAGGATGTCCCGCATGAACGACCTCCACCGCTGGAACACCGCCATCACCCGCCTCGCCGACGAGTCGAACCGTGCCGCGCCCCCCGCGCATCTCGAATCGACGCTCCTCCGCGAGTTCGACCGCACCCATCGCCACGGCCGCGCCCGCACGTTCCTCGCGACGATTACCGCCGCGGCCGCCGCCTCCGCGATCCTCTGGTTCGTCCGCCCCCAACCCACCGCGACCCTCCAGGTCTCGCTCGCGCAGCCCGCCGCCCCGTGGTCCGCTCTGTCTGAGCCGCAAACCGCGCCCGCCCCCGTGCACTCGGCCCCCACCACCCAGCCCGTCCAAACCGAACTCGTCAAAAACGAAGACCGCCCCTTCATCCCGATCCCCTACGTCGCCCCGCTCGACCCCTACGAGCGCGCCGAAGTCGTCCGCATGGATCTCCCCGTCTCCGCGCTCATCGCCGCGGGAATGCAAATTGACGCCGACGACGCCGGAGCCAGCGTGCAAGCCGACGTCCTCGTCGGCCAGGACGGCCGCCCCAGAGCCGTCCGCTTAGTTTCCATTTCCAATTTCAACGAATAAGGAGGGCCTCGAGAATGCATCAGCGAATCCTCATCACCGCCGCCCTACTCGCCGCTCTAGCCCCAGCGCGCGCCCAACAACTCGGCGATCCCTCTGACGCGGTCACAAAAAAGCTGCAAGCCGCCGCCGCGGCCGCAAAAGTCTCCGCTCGCCAAATCGTCACCGGCCGACCTTTCTCCGCCAATGAAGAACGTCACTCACTTCAAATCCTCTCCGATGGCACCCGCATCGAGACCCGCCAGACGACCCACATCCTCCGCGACGCCGAAGGTCGCACGCGCGTCGAAGAGTCCAACGGCACCGTCGCCCTCCTCGATCCGAAAGCCGGACTATCCGTCAACCTCAACCCCGCATCCAAGCTCATCCTGAACAAGAACGCGACCAACACCCCGCTCCTCGCGGAGCAGCAGGACGCAGACCTGAAGAAGGCCGCCGCCCTCAACCGAAAAACTCTCGCCCCGCCCACCGAAACCCTCGCTCCCCAAATGATGGGCGGAGTCCTCGCCAAAGGCACCCGCACCACCACCACCATCCCCATGGGAGCCCTCGGCAATGACCGACCCATCAACATCGTCACCGAGCGCTGGTATTCCGACGACCTCCAAATCCTGCTCAAGAGCATCAATTCCGATCCCCGCTTCGGCGACACAACCTACGAAGTGACCAACATCGTCCAGGGCCCGCAGGACCCCGCGCTTTTCCAGATCCCCGCCGATTACGTGAGCGCCACCGACGCGAACATCATGGACCAATACAAGCGCAAGCTCGCTGAGGAAAATAAACGCAAGCTCGAAGAGGAACTCCAGCAGCGTAAGCTCAAGACCACGCCGCAATAACAGGACCCGCCATGCAAAAACTCAAGCTCGCCTGCGCTCTATTCGGCGCGGCTCTCTCGGTCTCCGCCGCCGCGCCCACCGAGTTCGACGCCGCCTCTATCCGTCTGAACACCACACCCAACGAACGCGGCTCCCGCAACTTCACCCCCGGACGCTTCACCGCCACTGCGCTGAACCTCCGCAGCCTCATCCTGCTCGCGTACGATCTCAAGGACTACCAACTCTCCGCCGGCCCCTCCTGGATCACCTCGGAAACTTACGACGTCACCGCCACCGCCGCCAGCCCCGCCACCGAACCGGAACTGCGCGTGATGCTGCAAGCCCTCCTAAGAGACCGCTTCCAACTCACGCTCCACCGCGAACAAAAAGAGTTCTCTGTGTATGCGCTCGTGGTTTTGAAAAACGGCCCAGGCAAGACCGGCCCCAAGCTTCAACCCGCCGACAGCAAGTCCGTATCCGGCCCACAGCTCGCCTCCACCGGCGTCGGACTCTCCTTCAAGAACACGTCCATGTCCTCGCTCGCCGACTTCGTGTCCAACCTGTCGCCCGTCGACAACCGCCCCGTGCTCGACAAAACCGGACTCTCGGGAACCTACGATTTCACCCTGCTGATCTCGGACTCCCAGGTCACATCCCTACCCCCCGATCAATCCAAGCGAGCGATCTTCAACTGGCCGTCTTTGTTCACTGACCTGCAAGAGCAACTCGGCCTGAAGCTCGACCCACAGAAAGCCCAGGCCGACTTCGCGACCATAGACCACGTCGCGAAACCTTCGGAGAACTAGGCCGCGCCAGCCAATCCCAACTCGGCCGAAACGACCCATCCCTCATCTCCACGCCCCGAGCCGCCCGCCAGGACCCATCCTCTTCCCGCCCATCGAACCGCACCGCGATCGCCTCGATCTCCGTCTGCTCAATCGGAATCACTTCCCCCGGATCGCTCCGCCCGTTCTGATTGCGGTCAAACCACACAGCCAGCCCCTTCGTCTCCGCCCCGCGCAACCACCCGTCGCGATTATCATCCAGAGCCGCCAGCGCCTGATACCCGTTCTCCCAAAAAATCCACCAAGTAACGTTGCCGAACAATTGCCGACCCGAAGTAATCTCCCCCGACCGCTCCGGATCCCACACCAGAATCCCCGTGTCCGCCTTCACCCAAGCCCACTTCTGCCCGCGACCCGTACCGTCGAGATCGAACGAAGTCGTCGCGCTCGCATCCAGCAAATCCGCTAGTCTCATCTCGCCGCCGACCGGCAGAATGATGGGCGACACCACACGCGTGGGCAGCCTGTTGAGGTGCGCCATGTGATCCTTCATCGCCGTCGCCAGCGCCGGGTCCGGCCGAACGCTGCGATCCTCGGCAAGCTGAAGGTAGGAGGTCGCGGCCTCATAACTCACCAGAGTTCCAACCCCGAAAAGAGGCTTGCTTTGGTTCTTCGCGTCCTCCGCTTCAGAAAGCCGGAACGCCTGGCCGAATTCGTCCAGCGCCGCCTGCAATTCCGGCGCGACGCCCTTCAGCTTCGCGCTCTCCTCGTACACACAGGCCAGCGTGAGATGGAAATAGCCGATACCCGGATCGCGCCGGATCGCCTCGCGAAGATTGCGCACCGCCTCCGTGTAGTGCTGCCTCAGCTCTTCTTCGGAAAGCGGTGGATCGGCAACGCCCCGCCCCGATGCTCTCCCGTTCCCGAAGTCCTGAATAATACGCCCCTTCAGCGCCAGCGCCACGTAGTGAGTCCTGCCCAGCCGGTAATAGCCCTGCGGATCGTCCGGCTTCTTCTGGATCTCTGCCTGGGCGCTTTGAATCAACCGGTCAACCGGCGTAGTCGGCGGAGGCACCATGATCGCCGCCAGCGGCACCGCCGCCAGCATCGCCACCGCAACTCCGGCGACCACCCTCATCCTACTTGGGGCACTGCTTCCTCGACTGCCGCAGCGACACCTTACACATCGCCTTCCCCTTCCTCGTGGTCGACCGGTTCAAGCAAAACTTGTACTGGCTCTGCGCCTGCGCCAAGCAACTCCCCCGAGCCGTCTTCGCCTCCGTAGCCGGAACCGCCGCCGCCAGCAACACCACCATCGCCACCGCAAATTTCATCCGAATGCCCCCCTATTGACTACTATCGGTTTCCGAAACCAGCTTCTCCACGGCCATCGAGTAGATCGCCGGCTTCCCATGCCGGTCGCTCCCGAAATAAATACTTTGGCTATTCGGCGAAAACACCGGAGCCACCATCTTCGGATCGCTCGCCCGATGCTCGCACAGCGTCAACTCCCGCTTCACCGCCCGCACCAGCAGGAACAGATACGGAGACGCCTTGCTCCCGCTCGCGCCCACAAACACGCTCGCATCCGCGTTCCGCTCGAACCCCACATACTGCGTCGTATCCGCCACCGCCTTGTCTTCCTTCGTATCCGGAACCAGCTCCCGAATACCATGAAGACGATGCGAATCCGCCGGATAGTTTAAGTAAAAAACACTCCGCCCGTCCGGACCCCAATTCGCCGACCCCAACTCGCCCTCCGCCAATTTCAAGCGATAATTCTGCTGCGCATCGTAATTCGCGATCCACAACCCGTCGCCTCGCCGATACAACACCGACGCCCGCTTCGGCCGCGGAATCGGATCGCTCATCTCCTCATTCGCCTCCGCCAGCGTCGTCGCGGACCCGTCCGCCATCTTCACCAGCCGCAGCCGCGACTTCTCCCGTTGCCTCTCGATCAGCGCCGCGTACAATCCGTCTTCGGCCACGCTCATCCCGCCCTTGGCCTCAAACCCCTCCGGCACGCGATACACCTCGCGCACCCGCCCGCTCCCCAAATTAATCTGAACCAGCCGCCCGCCCGCGACGCAGCACAGCGACCGCTCATCCGCCGTCAGAGTAATCGAAGAAGGATCCAGCCCCGCCGCCTCCGTCAACGCGCGCGACACCCCCGTCTTCAGATCCAACCGGTGCACCGCCATCATGCCCTCGGCATCGGAAGCGTAAATAAGAAAATTGCCCCGCCGCGCAACCGCACGATTATAGTGCGCCGGCAGCAGACTGGTGAAGGAAGGATCGGTCAACCGCAGAACCGGAAACTCAGTCGCGGGATCTTCGTATCGAACAAACGGGGAACTAGTCTTAGCCTTCTGCGCCAGTAGAGGCACTGCAGGAGCCGCAAGAAGAAACCATCTCCGCGAGCGCCGCTCCATCACTCGATAGTATCGCGAATCACCGATCCAAACCGGCCCTAGGCTCGATAAACCGCGCTGCGGTCAACTAAACCGACCCGCGCCCCGACAAACCACCGCACCGGATCGCCCCTTATATCGCACCACGCGACCCCCGCCCCAACAAACCGACCCGCGCCCCAACAAACCGACCCGCACCCCGACAACCGATCCGCACCCCAACAAACCGAGCCGCGACAGTAATGGAGCGGCCTTCCCGGGGACGTCCCGCCCCCCCGCGCTAAAACGGCAGATCCGACTGAATCTGCTGCAACATCAGCGACTTCGTCAAATACTGATACGGATTCACCGCCGCGCCGCCCACCCGAACCTCATAATGCAAGTGCGGAGACGTCACGCGTCCAGTAGCGCCCGAATGCCCCAGCACCTCGCCGCGCCGGATCTCCTGCCCCGGCAGCACCTCGAAGCTCGACAAGTGCGCATACCGGGTCGTCATGTTGTTGCCGTGGTCGATCACCACCATCTTGCCGTATCCGCCCGCCGTAAACTCAGCGTGCGATACCACCCCGTCCGCCGCCGCGTGCACCGGAGTCCCCATCGCCGCCGAAATATCCACGCCCGTGTGAATCTCGCCCTCGCCCGAGAACGGATCCTGCCGGTCGCCGTAGCGGCTCAAGATCTTCCCATTCACCGGCCACAAGCTGGGCACGATGTTCTTCTGCCACGCGTGCGCATATTGATGCTGCACCCGCGAGTAGCTGGCCGATTTCAGGAAGTTATACTCATCCAAGGATTCTTTATATCCCGGTACCTGAGCGCCCTCGCTCGTAATGTCGTCCGGAGTCTCCAGCCTCTGATGCAGCCCCAGCGCCATGCTGACCTCGCTGGCCATCATCTGGAGCGATGCCAGCTGCTCCTGCTTCTGGTTGTTTTCGCGTTGCAGAGCCTTGTACTTGTCCCGCAGCGTGTCCACTTCACTCCGCAGCGAGTTGTAGTTGGAAACCTTCCAGGTCATCCGCAGATAACTGGAAACCATGCCAAACAGCGAAACTGAGCCGAAAAGCGCCAGTACGACGACTACATAGAGAGCCTGGTGGGGGATGTGGATGCGCCGCAGCCGCCCGTGCAGGGAATGCGCCAGGACAACTACAAAATAGTGCTGCTTCATTCTTCTCCTATTCAAATATCGGCACGATCCCTAGGTTGGTAAACCTTGGTCGGGGGGAACCGTAGGCCGGAGATGCTTGTGCAGGCGGAACCGAAAGATTAACGAATTGTTAGGATACCGAATCCCGGACCCAATGTCAATCTCGTTTCGGTCCCAGAATGACACAAGGGATGCCCCCAAATAGCCCAGGTGGATGCCCCTAAGCCCAGCGTAGACCCAGCTTCAGGGTGCCACCCAAATCTCCACCGGATCGCTATAAACACCATTCACGTTCAGACGCACCGTGATCGGCCCTTGCACCCCCGTCGGAATCTGAAAGTTCACCTGGGTCACCGAAGCCATCAATCCCGGTGCCGCTCCAAAGTAGGGAGCATAGAGCGAGCCGTTCAAAACGTTGTTGTAACTGCCTGCCACCACGGCGCACGAGCAAAACGGATACTCGTATGCCCCGCTGGCGATCTGCGGTCCGCTCCCGCCCGCTCCGCTCGCCCAGACCGAAACGAAGGACCCGGGCTTCGCTGGATGATCGGAAGAATTGAGGCTTCCATCCTGATTCACACCAGCTTGATTCATACCAGCCGAGCCAGAAGCCACCTGGAAAATCTCCGGCGCCGCGGGATCCACCGCCAGGCGCATCGCCGCCAGCGCCACCCCATTGATCGTGATTTGCAGCCCCGATGTTGCATTGCTCGGATCGAACGGCGGCGCGATGGCATTGATCTGCGTATCGGAAACATACAGGACGGAGGGCGACTGCAACGCCGTACCGGAGCCATTCGCGAAACTCAAGCGTGTATTCCCCACGTTCGCCGCCGCGCCGAAATGCTCGCCGTAGATCGCAATAATCTCGCCCGTCGTCACCCGGCCGGAGAGCACTCCCCCCGCCGCGTTCGCGATCCCGAAAATACGCGGAGCCTGGCCTTGACCCGGCGTAAATGTGGAGATCAGCCCCGTCGATCCCGCCAGGTGCACGAGACCGTTCAGGTCCACCGCGAGCCCCGCATCCGTCGTGTTTGTAGCACGAGGCTCGGTGGAGAGGACCGCGCCGGCCGAATTTATCTCCGCCAGATACTCCACGCTCGAGGAACCTGAGGGCCCCGGGTTCGCCTGTCCCACGATCCAAACGTTCCCTGCGGCATCCACGGCTAGGGATGTCGAGGAGGGAGTGCCTCCAAAAACCGCGAGCGGATCGGTCCAGATCACCCCGCCTGCCGGATTCAACTTTGCGACTCCACCACCGCCGGCCGTGTAAACATTATTTCCGGAATCCACTCCTACGTAGGAGCCGAATTCGAAGTTGAGGAAGGCTACCGCTCCCACCGGGTCCAGCTTCATCAGGAAGTTCCCCGTGCCCTTCGCGTTCGCCGTGCCTTCCGTGCCGGTCAGCGCGAGGCCGGTGGTGTTGCCGGCGATGTAGGCATTGCCGGCCGAATCCACCGCAATCGCGTTGCCGGACGTACCAGTGCTGGGCACGCACAGACTGCAGTACTGGGTTGCGGCGATCGCGCCGGCGTAGATAATTTTTCCCGCCGGACTGAGCTTCGCGAAAAACCCGCCATACGTCGGATAAGGCCCGCCTTGGACAACCCCTGCCAGCGAGCCTCCCACGTGCGGGTAATCCGGCGCACCGGTCTCTCCCGCGACGTAGATAAACCCGGCGGCGTCGACCGCCACAGCCTTTAGTGTCGTGCCCCCTTGAGTCCCCCCCAAAGGCACCGACAGCAACACCGCCCCGCGCCCATCCATCTTAGTAACAGACCCGCCGGAGTCAACCAGGAAGACGTTCCCGGCACCGTCCACGGCCACCGAATTCGCCCGCGGAACAAGATCCGTCAGATCCAGGTCCGACACCAGCGCTCCCGCGCGATTCAGCTTTACCAGCCTGGTGCCCACGAAATAGCCGGGAAAGTTGCGCCGGTCGGCGAGCACGTACGTGTTTCCCGCCGAGTCGGTGGTAATGGCCTTCGGACGCGACGCCAGATCGTCTCCGATGTAGGTCGCATAGTCGGCCGCACGGAGCGCCAGCGTCGAAAAGAGAACAAGAACCCAAAGTTTCAAGGGAATTCCTCCGAGGACGCCGGAGCCCCCAATCTATCACGGTCCACCGGCCCCGTACGCCCCCGCCGCGTCGAAAAATACCAGCGTGCAAGTATGTTCGCGCCGACCGGGGCACCCTAGACTAACGTTAGCCCGCCGATCCGCATCTTTGTAGATGGGAGTCTTTATGCCGTACAGAATTTCGCTCCTGCTCTTGTCCGCCTCCGCCCTCGCCCTTGCCGCTCCGGCGCCCGACGCTCCGCCGCCAACGCTCGTCGGGATTTACCAGCTGGACACCGACCCCGCACTTGTCCCGCCCCCTCCCGGTTTCGACTACACCCCGACTTCTTTCGCCTTTTCGCCAGACGAGCAGTGGATCGCCGTAACCCTCGGCATGCGCGCCACCGAAGCCAAAACGGCCCAATCGAAGTCTCTCCAAATCACCAACACAGCCCTCCTGCTCCTCCCTCTGCGCTCCTCAACCGGCGACCAGAGTATCCGAATCGATCTCACCCCGCGCGCCGCCGTCTTCTGGGCCCCCGATTCGAAATCCATCGCCGCCCGCTCCATTTTCGGAAGGGATCCGGAGCCCACCAAAATCTATAACCTCCGTGGCGAGCTTACCTGGACCGGCCCTCCGGCCGGACCGCTCCTCGGCTTCATCGCCCCGGATCGCCTCCTCGCTCGTCACCAAAAATCGAACGGAGCGCTTTCCGGATTCGACACCATCGACGTCCACACCTCGGCTCTCACGCCCTGGCGGGGCCCCCGAAACGCCCACTTCGCCGCGCTCGACTCCGCGCACGGCCTTGTCGCGATGTTCCCCGACACGGAAGGCTCCCAAACCCTGATCGTGGATGACTCGACCGGCAAAATCGTCCAAACCATCAAGAATCAGAATCAGACCACCGGCTTCAACGGCTCAACGTGCGGCTTCGAGCAATCCGGCATCTGCGAAACCGTCCCGCTCACCGCCCCTCAAGCCTATTTCGCCCAAAACGGCCGGACCCTCTGCGAGGCCGCGCTGGTAGGTGCCTTCAAGAGCCACCCCGAATGCTGGGATGTCGCCACCGGAAAATCGATCGCCGACTTCCCCGCCGTCGATGGAGGCGAACCCGGAGCCGCCAGCGCCGGTGCCTCCCGCCTGGTCGTTTCGAAGCTCAACCGTTTGCCCGGCGGCCACCTGGGCGGCAAGGGAACCTTCAGCGGCGAAGGAGCGCAGACCTATACCGGACACGTCGTGTGGGATTTCCGCACCGGAATCGAAGTCGCCGCCTGGCAGCCCCCCAAGCAAGTCTCCTATCTCGGCATCGGGAGCATCGGCGCCCTGCTCGTCCCCATCGCGATTTCGTCCCAAGGTCACTACGTCGCGGAAATCCTCGGCGGGGAGCTGCGCCTCTACCAACTCCCCTAACCTCCCGGCCATCCGGACCGCCCGGCCACACCGATGCAGCCCCGAGCGTCAGTGAGGGGACTCCCCGCTTCCCCCGATACGCCCCTCCACCCCCACAACGGCTAAACTCGTAGCCGGCAGCCTGTAAGAAACTTCCCGCGTTGTAGACTACCTCCACTTTGAGCGAACAGGACGACCTCTATCAACGCGCCGCCGAAGAATACGGCGCGGCTCTCGGTCGCCTGGCGCGTGGTTATGAGGCGGACCCCGACAAGCGCCGCGATCTCCTTCAGGAGGTCCATCTTGCCCTGTGGCGAAGCCTGGACGGATTCCGAGCCCAGTGTTCGCTTCGCACCTGGGTGTATCGCGTCGCGCACAACACTGCGATCACCTGGATCACCCGGCAGAAGCGCGGCCGGCCGCAAATGCTGGTCAGCCTGGAGGAACTGGATGCAACACCCGCACCGCCCGACGCCGGCCGCCGCCTCGCTCTGGACCGCCTCACCCAGCTCGTCCAGCGCCTGGAACCGCGCGACCGCGAAGTAATTTTGGCCTACCTCGAAGGTATGGATGCAGCAGCCATCGGCGAGTTGACCGGACTCTCGGCGCGGAACGTCGCCACCAAGATTCACCGCATCAAGAACCTTCTCGCCCGCTATTTTCACGAAGGAGCCGGTCATGCCGGATGATCTCTACCCGAGTGCCGATCGTTACCCGAGTGCCGATCCCAGAAACCTCTGGCAAGGCCAGGAAGTGGAGAAGATCCTCCTCACCGCCGCCGAGATCCGGACCCGTGCCACTCACTTCGAGCGCCGCGTCCATCGGCGCAACCTCCGGGAATACGTAGCCGGAGCCGTGGTGATTGTCCTCTTCTCAATGCAGCTCGGGCGAGTCCAAGGATGGCGCCTCGCGCCGGCCCTGCTGTCCATCCTCGCGACGATCTATGTAATGTTCCAGCTCCATCGGAGAGCCAGCGCCCGCCCCCTTCCCGCCGATGCCGGATTGAAAACGTCGATAGAGTTCCACCGTGGAGAACTGGAACGCCAGCGCGACGCGGCCCGCGGCGTTTGGCGCTGGTACTTGCTCCCCTTCCTGCCGGGAGCCGTAGCCGTGCTGTTCGTAGCCGGGATCGATCGGGGAATCAATGCCCGCCTGATCGCCTCGGGAGCCTTCTCGCTTCTGGTCTTCGTGGGCATCTGCGCCCTCAACGAAAAGGGCGCGCGGCGGCTAGACAGTAAAATAAAAGAGTTGAAAGCAATGGAGACCGAAAATGCATAAAAAACTTGCCGCATTCGTATTTGTGACGCTGGCCGCCTTCGCCCAGACCAAGCCATCCTTCGAAGTGGCCACCATCAAACCCGCCCAGCCGATGGACCAGGCCAAAATACTTGCCGCCCTGCAAAGCGGTGGGAAGCTGCCCATCGGAGCAACCGTCGGCGGCGGCCGCGCGGAATACCTGTACCTCGATCTGAAGACTCTGCTGACCTACGCCTATGGCGTCAAGCCCTTCCAGATCACCGGACCCGACTGGATGGCCACCACGCGCTTCGACATCATGGCCAAGATGCCCGCCGGATCGGCCAAAAGCGACGCGCCGAAAATGCTGCAATCTCTTCTCGAAGACCGGTTCAAGCTGGAGACCCATCGCACCAGCGCCGAACATCCCGTGCTGGCCCTCGTCGTCGGCAAAGGCGGCCCCAAACTCAAGCCCTCCGCCGAAAAACCGGTAGCCATCGATGAGGACGCGCCCCTCAAGCCAGGCGAGACGAAACTCGACGGCCCCGACGGACCCGTCCGCCTGAAGATCGACTTGGCAGCCGGCACGCAAGTCATCGACATGGGCCTCAAAGGCAAAATGTCTTACAAAGCAAACCCCGCCACCCAATCCCTGCACATCGACTTCAGCATGACCACCATGGGCGGCTTCGCGGACATGATGACCCAACTGATGACGCAGCTCGGCGGCGCGGGCGGCACCAGCCGCCAGATCGTGGACATGACCGGCATCGAAGGCAACTACGACGCCTCCCTCGAAATCTCGCTGGTCCAGATCCTCGCTCTTGCCAGATCCGCGGGAATGGACGTCCCCGCGCTGCCCCCCGGCGCTGCCGGAGCCGCACCCGGCAACGCCGCGGCAGCGGCCTCCGAACCCGGCGGAGGCTCCTCCGTAACCGACGCCGTGCAATCCATGGGACTCAAACTCGAGTCCCGCAAAGCCGTAGTGGACCAATTCATCGTCGACCACATCGAGAAAACACCGACCGAAAACTAAGCATGCCCCTTACCCTTCCCGGCAACGACGCGATCCGCGAGATCCTCGTTCAACGCATCGATCATCAGAAGCAAGCGGTCGGTATCGTGGCCGGCGTCATTGACGCGGATGGCCGCCGCGTCATCGCCCACGGCCACCTCGCCGCCGCCGATCCGAACAAAGCCGACTCTCGCCCGCTCGACGACGACACCGTCTTCGAAATCGGCTCCGTCACCAAGGTGTTCACCGCGCTGCTCCTCGCCGACATGGCGAACCGCCATGAAGTCTCCCTTGAAGATGCCGCCTCGAAGTATCTCCCCGCCCACGTCCGGATGCCGGAGCACAACGGCAAATCCATCACCCTGCTCGACCTCGCCACCCACACCTCCGGACTCCCCCGCCTCCCCACCAACCTCAAGCCCAAGAACCCGCGCAACCCCTACGCCGATTACACCGTCGACAACCTCTACGAGTTCCTCTCCACCTACGAACTCCCGCGCGACCCCGGCTCCGAATTCGAATACTCCAACCTCGGCGGCGGACTCCTCGGCCACATCCTCGCCCTGCGCGCCGGAACCGACTACGAAACCTTGATCCGCACCCGCATCACCGGACCGCTGAACATGCCGGACACCGGCATCGCGCTCTCTCCTTCTATGCAGCAGCGCATGGCCACCGGCCATACCGCGATGCTCAACCCGACTCCCAACTGGGACCTCCCCACCCTCGCCGGCGCCGGAGCCCTCCGCTCCTCCGCCAACGACATGCTGACGTTCCTCGAAGCGTTCCTCCGCGCACGGGAGAGCGACGCCGATTCCCCTCTCGCCGCCGCCATGAAAACCATGCTCGAGGTGCGCCGCCCCATGGCCCAAACCCCCAGTGCCCAGACCCCCGCCAGTCCGGCCAAAGGCGAAACCGGCCTGGGCTGGATCATCCTTTCCCCTCACGGCCGCGAGATCGCCGCGCACGACGGAGGCACCGGAGGCTTCCGCTCCTGGATCGGCTACGATCCCAGCAACCGCACCGGCGTCGTCGTTCTCTCCAACGCCGCCACCACCATCGGCGGCTTCGACATCGGCATGCACCTCCTGGACCGGCAATGGCCTCTCGCCAAAATCGAGCCTCCCCAGCAGCGCACCGAAATCCAAATCGACCCCCAACTCCTCGACCACTACACCGGCCGCTACCAAATGGCGCCCGAGCTCGTCTTCGAAGTCACGCGCGACGCCAGCCACCTCTTCGGCCAAACCCACGCACCCGCCGTCTCCGGACCCAAGTTCCAACTCTTCGCCGAAACCGCAAAGAAATTCTTCGCGAAGGTTTCGAATTCACAGATCACCTTCGAAACCGCCCCCACCGGCTCCGCCACCAGCCTCACCCTGCACAAAGCCGGCCGCGACATCCCCGCCCCCCGCTTATCCTGACGCCTCCCAATTTGCCCTCGCGATCCGATACAGCACGTGCCGCCGCATCGGATGCCGCTCCGCCACCAGCGGATGCTCGAACTCCCCCGAGTACACCAGCCCGAGCTTCTCCATCACCCGCCGCGATCTCTGATTCGCCGGAATCGTAAACGCGACAATCTCCTCCAAGCCCAGCGTCTCGAATCCGTACCGCAGCGCCGCCCGCCCCGCCTCCGTCGCCAGCCCCCGACCCCAAAACTCCGCCCGCATCCGATACCCCAGCTCCACACACGGCGTAAAGCTCGTCTCATACCGGACCCAATTCAATCCCAGCGCCCCCGCGAACTCTCCCTCCACCTCCATCGCCCACGGCCCGAATCCATACCGTGCATGATGGCTCCGGATGCGCCCCAACATCGCCTCCGTGTCCTCCCGCGATGCGACCGAAGGAAAAAACTCCATCACCCGAGCATCCGCACACATCGCCACCAACGGCTCCAAATCCTCCTCCACCCATCCCCGCAACCGCACCCGAGCCGTCTCGATCTCCCTCATGTACGCATCATAATCCCCTGCACGTCCCCGAGCCCTCCATCGTCGTGCTCTTCAGTGCCACGCGCCCTTCTTGCCGCTCCGCTCATCCTGCTTACCGGAGTCGCCGCCTCCGCACAGGCCCCCCCTCAACGATTCGAGGTAGCCTCCGTAAAGCCCGTGCCGCCGGACTCATTCGAATATCCCCTCCGAGGAGGCCCCGGAACCCAAGATCCCGAGCGCATCGTCTACCGCAATATTTCCCTGGAGCGACTCGTCATGACGGCCTTCAACCTCCAGCTTCCCAGTCAGCTCTCCGCTCCCACTTGGATCGAAAAAGAAAAATACGAAATCTCGGCCAAGGTCCCCTCAGGCGCGACCAAAGAGCAGCTAAGCCGGATGCTTCAGTCGCTTCTCGAAGACCGGTTTCTGATGAAAGTCCACAATGAAACGAGAGCGCTGCCCATTTACGAGCTGACCGTCATGAAGAAGGGCGTCATCGAAAAGTCAACCCTGGACCCTCCCCAGCGCCCTCTATCATTACCTCCCGGACCAACTCATATCCTCCTCGGTCGAGCCTGTGCACGTTCGACCGAACCAACCTATTGCGGCCACGCGCGCATGTTCGCCCGCCAGCAATCCTCGACCGACATCGCGGACATGGTTCGCGAAATGATGGGACACCTCACCGTGGACAAAACCCGCCTCACTGGAAAATACGACTTCACGCTCGACTTCTCCCCCGACTCCGTCACCCTCCCGAACATCGAGCCGCCGGGCGCACTCCCACCAGTTAACGGTGACTCTTATCCGTCCTTCTCCGTCGCCCTGCAACGCCAGCTCGGCCTGAAGCTCGACGCTAAGAAGGGCCCTGTCGACGTGCTGGTAATCGACCGCATCGAAAAAGTGCCGACGGGAAACTAGCGCGCCGCCGGCGCGACCATCTATATTATGGTGTGATGCATTTCGTCTCCCGCATCGACCCCGCCGCGGCACAGACCCCGTCGCTCTACACCGCCCACAGCACCGGCTTCCGACGCTCCACCTATGTCGACCACTCCATGGGCTCCGTCCACATGGGCACCGCCGTCTCCCTCCTCGATCCCCACGGCCTCATCCAGCCGCACCTCCACTCCTTCGAAGAGAGCTTCTATGTCCTCGAAGGCAGCGTGCTCCTCGAAATAGGCGACAAGCCCTACGCTCTCGGTCCCGGCCACTTCGGCTTGATCCCCACCGGCACCCGCCACTCCTGGCGAAACACGACCGACGCGCCCGTCCGCTGGCTGGAAACGCAGTCCCCTCAACCCCGCCCCGCCGACCGCGGCCGCGACACCTTCTTCCAAGACGGAGAACCGCCCACCCACGGCGCCTCCCCCACCTCGGAAGACAAACTCCTCGGCCACTTCGACGACTCCCAACTCCCCCGCCCCGGGTTTGAATCAAAGAGCGCGGCGCAAATGGAAGGCTTCAACCCCACCACCGGAGTCGCCATCAAAATGTTCGTCGACCGCTCCTTCGGCGCCATCCACCAATCTCTCTTCCTCATCCAGTACATGCCCGGCGCGAAAATCGATCCGCACGACCACACCTTTGAGGAGTCCTACCTCATCGTCTCCGGCCGCGTCCGCGCCACCACCGAAGGCCACACCTACGACCTCGGCCCCGGCGACGTCATCTGGACCAGCGTCGGCTGCATCCATGCCTTTGAAAACCTCGGCCCCGAGCCCGTCCGCTGGATCGAAACCCAGGCCCCCCTCCCGCCCTCAAAAGAAGTCTTCCGCTTCGAGCGCGACTGGCCCAAGTGACCTAACGCCGGATTAGCGGGAGTGTTTTGCGATCTCTGCTTCCCAGAAATCGAGCTGCGATGCCCAGTCAGGCCTCTGCATCAGGCGCAGTTGGTTCAGAATTCTGCGGGCGCTGTCGATCCTGCCCAGTCCCACATTGGCTCTGATCAGATTGTTGCCGGCCTGCAAACCGTGAACCGCCGGAACAAACGGAGGCTCGCTCAGTTCAATGAGTTCCGACAGAAGGCCGTGTTTCCCCAGATCGCCGCTCATCTGCATCAAGAAGTCCGCGGGGACGTTATCTCCAACACGAGCCAGGCTCTGACGATAGTAAGCAAGCGCCGCTTCTCGATCGTGTGTTTCGAGAGCCGTCCGGGCTAGCCAGAGCTGAGCACGCCAGCTCCCCGGGAGCGTTGCGACCCGCCGCCACGCCTCCTCCATCGCTTTCTTACCAGCACGCTCATGCGCGAGAGCGGCGAACCATGTCAAGGCGCTTTCCGTGTTGGGATCCACCTCCAACGCGTGCCACAACGTGGTGTGCGATTTATCGGTCTCACCTCGTTCGGAGTAAATCTTGGCGAGGTTCGTAAGCACGGCCCCGTCCTCACCATGTTTTTCGATGTGGGCAAGGAAGATTCGTTCCGCGTCATCGAGCCGGCCATTCTTCATCAAAGCAATTCCGTAGGCGCAAACGCTCCGGGACGGAACGGGATCAGTCCGGTGAAGGTGTTCCGCGGCCTCCAAAACGTCGGCGGAGAAGCCATCTTGAAGCGAGCCCACAATGATCGTATAGAGCCGACCGGGATCTTCCATAGCGGCGCTTAGCATCCCGGGCAAAATCTTGATGCGGTATTCCTGCTTCGTTACCGAAATGACCGCCCCGGATTTGTCGAAAAGTTTGATCCTTTCGGAGCCCTCGTCCGAACCAGCCGTAGGTACGGGCGGCCCTTGCTGCTTCCGGCGCAACTTGTCGAAGAGACCCATGAATTCCCTTGTAGCCTACCAGGACCCTGCAATCCGCTGAGCGTCTCGACGATCGATATACCCCAAGCGTCAGTTGCATCCAGCTTCGAAAACCTCGGCCCGGAGCCGTCCGCTGAATCGAAACCCAGCCCCCCTGCCGCCCTCAAAAGAAGTCTTCCACTTCGAGCGCGATTGGGCGCTAGTAACATAACGCCGGGTTCACTGCGATGGCTCCGGCCTGCCAGACCGTCTACCTCGAAAGCAGGCCTTCCACCTTTACCAGTCGAGGTTCTCTGTCCACCGGAGCTTCGTAATAGAGGAAGCGGCCGTCCTGGCTCAGATGCGGTGCCCTTGAACCCTCCGGCAGCGAGATCCGCGGAAGCTTCGGGACTCTTTCCGTCGCAATCGGAGTTAAACTGCCGGTGGTGATGTCCGCCAGGAAATAGCTCGGACTATAACTTTCCGAGTATTTGACGATATACAGACCCTTGCCGTCTTCAGTCCAAAGCGGCACGCGCCCGGACCCGTAGTCAACGAGCTTCCGCAAACGCCCACCCGCCGCAGGAATGATGAAGATGCGTGCGTCTTCGACTCCGTGCCCGATCCCTGGCTGTGTCTGCACGGCAATTGACTTTCCGTCCGGCGACCAGCTCACGCCATCCACCAACGTGTTGTCTCCGTAATGGTCGAACGGAGGAATCGCCGGGATAAGCACTCGTGCGTTGCTGCCATCCATTCGCGACACCCAGATCTGCGTTGGACCGTTGCGGGTCGTAGCGAACGCCAGCCACTGGCCATCGGGAGAGACAACCAACTTCTCATCCGTCCAAGAAATGCTCCGGACCTCTTCCGGCACTTGCCGCGCGGCCTTCAAATCGACGCGCCACAACGCAGAGGCCCCGCGTTCTTCGGTCCCTAGTACACTGCCATCGGCCAGGATCTGCGAAATCCGAATAGCGGCATCCGTTTTAATGAGGCGCGGCGCTCCATCCATCACCGCTCTTGCATATTCCCGCACCTGGTACACCAAGGTGGGTCCGTCACCCCACCAGTGGAGCGAGGAAATCGCGTAAGGCTCCCTTGCAATCTCGACCGGTGCATCCGCGAATCGATAATTGGCGTCGAGATGAACCGTCTTCACGGCATTTCCCACCGCGTACGCGAGGCGTTTCCCGTCGGCCGTAAGCGCGAGTTCATCCCCGTCCTTGGCGAGCCTGACTCGCCCTCCGCCATCCACACGTATCCGCACCAATCGGCACGGGCCCCAGCCAGCATCATCACCAACTATCTCTGTAGCAATCAAGAAGCGCCCGTCCGGGGTCCAGGAGGGCGCGCCTCCGCAAACCTCGCCCAGCATTCTCTCCTTGCCGTTTGGGAGAGCCTTCACGAACAGCTTGTAATTACAGCTATGGCAGTAGAACCGCAGAAACGCGACCTGCTTGCCATCCGGAGACCAGCGCGGCCCGGTCGGGGCACCGTCATCTTGCGACCCCACAAAGTGAATCGCTCTTCCGCCGTTGAGGGGACGTACGTCGATCCAGATCGAGTAATTAGGACGCACCGCATCGTACGCGAGGGTCATCCCATCGGGCGAGAGCGCAGGCGAGGAAATCCCCTTCACGCGATCGCTCAAAGCAATGGTCTCTTGCGCCGCGCATCGCAGGCCACAAATTATCAACAGGAAGCCGAGCACCTTCACGCCTACATCTTACCCGGCTTGCGTGATCTGCGCTGATCTGAGGCCATTCCCGCCTTTTGCTCCGAGCACAACATCCCCCATCTGCACTACACTGATGGAACCCCAATGAGCTCTCGCACAAAACCCTTCACCGGCCAAGAGTACCTGGAAAGCCTCCGCGACCGCCGGGAAATCTACATCTATGGCGAACGCGTCAAGGACGTCACCACGCACCCCGCCTTCCGCAACACCACGCGCATGATGGCGCGTCTCTATGATGCGCTGCATGATGAACGCAAGAGCGTCCTCTGCACCACCACAGACACCGGCAGCGGCGGCTATACGCACAAATTCTTCCAGGCCCCCCACACCGCCGAAGACATGGTCGGCTGCCGCGACGCCATCGCCGAATGGGCTCGCGTCAGCTACGGCTGGATGGGCCGCAGTCCCGATTACAAGGCCGCCTTCCTCGCCACGCTCGGTGCGAATTCCGATTTTTATCATCCCTATCATGAGAACGCCCGGCGCTGGTATAAGAAGGTGCAGGAAGAAGTCACCTTCGTCAACCACGCCATCGTCAACCCTCCGGTCGATCGCAACAAGGATCTCTCCGAAGTCCGCGACGTCTACATGCACGTCGAAAAGGAAACCGACGGCGGACTCATCGTCAGCGGCGCAAAGGTCGTCGCCACCACTTCCACGCTCACCCATTACAACTTCATCGCCAACAACGGAGCCCTCCCCATCAAGACCAAGGATTTCGCCTTCGTCTGCATCGTCCCCACCGATGCCGAAGGCGTGAAGCTCTTCTGCCGCCCGTCGTATGAGATGGCCGCCACGGCCACCGGCAGCCCCTTTGACTATCCTCTGTCCAGCCGCCTCGACGAAAACGATTCCATCCTGGTGTTCGACAAAGTCTTCGTGCCCTGGGAAAACGTGTTCGCCTACGGCGATATCGATAAGGTCAACAACTTCTTCCCGCGCTCCGGCTTCCTGCCGCGCTTCATGTTCCACGGCTGTGTGCGCCTCGCCGTGAAGCTCGACTTCATCGCAGGCCTGCTGCTCAAAGGCGTGGACGCCACCGGCACGAAAGACTTCCGCGGCGTGCAAGCGCAAGTCGGCGAAGTGCTCGCGTGGCGAAATCTCTTCTGGGGATTAACCGACGCGATGGCGCGCACCACCACCCCGTGGACTCCCGGCCACGTCCTGCCGAATCTCGAATACGGCCTCGCCTACCGCGTCGCCGCCAGCACCATTTATCCGCGCTTGAAAGAGATCATCGAAAACGTCCTCGCCAGCGCGCTCATCTATCTGCCGTCACACTCCAGCGATTTCAAGAATCCCGAAATCCGTCCCTACCTGGATCAATTCGTGCGCGGCTCCAACGGCTACTCCGCCGTCGATCGTGTGAAGCTCATGAAGCTGATGTGGGACGCCATCGGCACCGAATTCGGTGGACGCCATGAACTCTACGAGCGCAATTACTTCGGCAGCCACGAAAGCATTCGTTTCGAGACACTCATGGTCGCCGACGCCATGGGCCAGTCCGCCAAATACAAAGGTTTCGCCGAGCAATGCATGGCCGAATATGATCTCGACGGCTGGACCGTGCCGGACTTAATCAACCCCGACGATATTAGCGCGGTGATGAAGAAGAAATAAGCTCCCGCGAAGTACAAGCGCACGGATAGCGTTTCGACGCCCGCAAGTAACCCGGGGGGTCGTTGTCGTGGCATGGCGCATTCGTGCCGTCGGGCATGTACGACGAATCGCTCGGACCGCAGCCCATTATAAAATTCCCAGCGGGAATTCTGACAAATTCGATGTCAAACGCGGGTTGGGCACAAACCGAAAGGGCCAGCAACAGAGTGACAGCCCTGCAACTGAGTTTCAACTGTTTCACGTGAAACACTCCAGCGCGCGCCACGCCACAGGCCAGGTAAATTGCTTCAAATAGAGCTCCCGCGCCGCCGCCCCGAGCCGTTCGCGACGCGCCGTATCCCCCAGCAATTGTTCGATTTGGGCAACAAACTTCTCAGGATTGTCCGCGATCAACAAATGCTCGTCATTCCGGGCGCCCAACCCCTCAGCTCCCAGTGTGGTCGAAACGACGGCTCGTTTGGCGGCCCACGCCTCGAGGATTTTGAATCGCGTTCCGGAGCCGGAGAGCAGCGGCACAATGCAAACTTTCGCGCGGGCGAGTTCGGCGACGGCGTCGTCGACGGGTCCGATTAATTTGATGGAATCATCGCCGGAAACCAACGAGGCGATGGCTTCCGGATTGCGGCCGACTAAGCGCCATTCGACGCCGGTGGAGCGGACTCGCGGCCAAACGTTCGCGCGGAACCAGCGGACGGCTTCGATGTTGGGATGATATTCCAGGTTGCCGCTGAAGACGATGCAATGTTCTTCCGGCACGTGCGGCTCGGCGATCGCCGGCAGCGCGTTCGGATACACGATCACGTGCGGATGAGTGACTCGCGCGCGATCTTGCTCGGAAGTGACAAGCAGAGTGTCGAAGCGCGGGAGCCATTCTTTTTCCAGGCGGCGATAGGCTTCCGCGAAGCGGCTGGAGGCCCACGAGGCGGGCCATCGCGCGGCGCGGGCGTGCGTTTGCGCGAGTTCGCTTTCGATGTTATGCAGGTCGAGCGCGAGGCGATCGCAATGTTGCCGCAGTAGAGGCGCGTACGAGGCGCACCAAAAATGTTCTACGATGCCAAGCGCATACTTCTTGGCGGCGAGTTTCGAGGCGAGTTGTCTTTCGTAGCCGGAATAGCGATCGAACAGCGGCGGCACGCCGCGGCCGAGTCTTGCGGCGTTTCGCCACACGCGCGCGGGGGTGGATTTCGAGTGTTCTCGAAGAGTGAAGTCCACGACATCGACCTCGAACTTGGTGCGCAGGAACGCGAGCAGCGACGCGGAGCGCAGGCCTCCTCCGCCTGCGCCGGCGATGGGTGGTTCGGGGGAGAGGAAGAGGGCTCTAGGCATGAAAGACGCGCCTTGCTTGTTCGTACACTTCCCGGGTGAGGCGGGCGGTTCGCTGCCAGGTGAATTCCCGCGCGCGGGCGAGGCCTCGCACGCGCTGCTCGGAAAATGTTTCGGGGGAATGCGCGATGGCGGCGAGAACATTTACGAACGATTGTGTTTCAGAGGCTTCCACGTGAATCGCCGCCCCGCCGGAGACTTCGCGGATGGCGGGATCGTTGGACGTGACCGTCAACGTTCCGCATTGCATGGCTTCGAGGACCGGGAGTCCGAAGCCTTCGTAGAGCGACGGATAGACACAGGCGAGCGCGCCCGAGTACAAGGCGGCGAGATCTTCTTCGGGAACCGCTCCGAGGAGGCGCAGGCCGGGCTCCGGAGAGGGAGCCGTAAAATCCGCGCGGGTGCGGCCCGCAAGAACGAGGTCGACATCGTGCCGTTGGTGGATTTCGCGCCACGCTTCAATAAGGCGCCCGATATTTTTGCGAGGCTCCAGCGTTCCCACGAAGAGGAAGTACGGCTTCGGCGGCGGAGGAGTTTCGACGGGGCGAAAGTGCTCGGCGGCGGCGAGAGGAATGGCTACGACGCGGTCCGGGTTCAAGGCGAAGCGCTCGGTCGCCGCGCGACGAACCGCTTCGCTGGGAGTGATGACGAAAGTGGCGCGGCCGGAGCGCAGCAGGGCGGGAGTGCGGCGGCGGACCCGGGACGCGCCTGGCTGCCAGGTTTCGTCGAGCCACGGAGAGAGATCATGCAGCGTCATCACACTGGGGCGGCGGCGCAGATAGGGGACGGAGAAGTCGGTTCCGTGGAAAACATCAATGGAGTGGCGGGACATCTCCTGATCCAGACCCCAGAGCCACCACTTACGCCCGATTAAGGTTTGTGGCGGCGCGCCCTGATGTAAATTCCCGCGTAACATCCCAGGCATCTGGAATATCTGATCCGATAGCAACCAAAAATGATCTTGGGAAAACTCCAGAGCCAAGGCTTGCGCGAGTTCGTGTGTGTAGCGGAAGACGCCTCCTGTCGATATCGTGAGAGGCGTGGCGTCAAGGGCAAGATTCACGGCAGGAGCCGGGAGACGGCCTGGTTGCCCCGCTTGCGCGCAGCACGGAGTTTTGCGCGAGTCGCCAAGAGTGTAGGATAACATCGTGGGCCCACAGAACCTGAATCCTCTCGACGAGCTACATCAGCTAGACCAGCAAGTAGAACAGGTCACCGACCTGTCCGGACTGAAGCCGATTTTCTTCCGGCTGGAGGAGATCGCCAAGGACTATCCGAACGACTTCCAAGTGCAGTTGGCGGTCGGCGATATCAAGCAGCATTTGGTGAACCGGGGCACCAGGTTGAAGCAGACGCTTCCGGCGGCGCCTCCGCCGCTTTCGGCGGGTCCGCCTCCGGTGCCGTCGGGACCGCCCACGATGCCACTGCCACCGCCGATGATGCCGCCTCCGATGGCCGCGGCTCCTCCTCCGTTTTCCGCGGGGCCGCCGATGCCGCCACCGGTTCCCGCGCCCTCCGCCAACTTCCCCGCTTCGCCTCCGCCCATGCCCCCTGCGCCGATGCCTCCTCCGTCGTGGGAGCCGTCGCCTGACCCGGCAGCGCCTCTGGCTTCGTCGATCATGCCGGTGGCGTCTTCGAGCGCGCCGCCGCCGATGTATCCGCCGGAGGCTTCGCTTTACTCTCCGGAGGCTTCCACGGGAAATCAGCCTCCGCCGTATGCGGCTGGGCCGCCGCCGATGATGATGCCGCCGGAGCCTCCTCCGATTGGCACGTCGCAGACCGGATCTGCTCAGACAGGACCGGCTCCCGCGGGACCGTCGAAGACCGCCTCGCAGCGGGTGCCGGCGGTGGGCACCACGGGACCGTCGAGGGTCGCGCCGCCGCCCAAGCCTCCGGTGAACTGGAAGCGCGCGCTGATGATGGGCGGGATTGCAGGAGCGCTGATCGCGATCCTGGCGGTAGGGTTTGTGCTGTGGAAGCGCAAACACCAACAGACGGACGTCGCGTCGGCAGAGGTGCCGGTGGAGATTACGACCACGCCTCCGGGGGCTTCGGTAAAAATCAACGGCGAGCAAAAGTGCAACTCGGATTGCAAGCTCTCGCTGGCGCCGGGGAACTATCAGGTGACGGCGTTCCTGGATGGATACGAACCAGCCGCCAGCGGTATCACGGTAGCGGCGACGGGCGGGCAGACGTCCTTCAGCCTGGCGCTGGAGCCGCAGGCGCAGAGCCTGCGCATCCTCACGGATCTGCCGCAAGGCAAAATCGCACTGGACGATCAGCCGCCCGCCGACTTACAGGACGGGCAATTTACGGTGGACAAGATTCAACCGGGCATGCACACGGTGAAGGTAACGGCCAAGACGGGGGAGGCTTCGTTCTCCTTCGAGATTGCCGCGGCGAAGATGCCGAGCATCACGGGGCCGGTGACCGCGAAGAATTTGAGCGCGGTGATGGTGGCGAGCCTGGGCAATCAGGCGCACGTGGTGACGAACGCCGGGCCGCTGAAGCTGCAGGTGAACGGGCAGGCGGAGGCGGACGTGAGTCCCGCGGGAACCGACCTCAAGACGTTCCAGCCGGGCGTGGACGAGTTGATTGTAGGCGAGGGGAAAGACCAACGCAGCGTGAAGGAAAGCTTCGGGCCCGCGCCGATGCTGACGGCGTTCCTGCGCTCCGACCTGAACATCGGCACGCTGATTGTGGCTACCGGGAAAGAAGACGGCGTGCGGGTATTCGTGAACAATCGCGAGCAGCCGCAGAAGACCAAGGGCGGGCTGGTGCGGATTCAGACCATCGGACCGGTTTCGGTGCGGGTGATGAAGGAGGGCTTCGATCAGCCTCCGGTGCAGACCGCGGAAGTGAAGAAGGGCGTGGACACGCGGCTGGATTTCACGCTGAAGGCCGCGCCGCAGTTTTCGACGCTGCAGATTACGGGTGGGACTCCGGGCGCGGAGGTGGTGATCGATCAGCGGTCCGTGGGCGTGATCGGGCCGGACGGCACGTTTACGAGCGGAGGATTGACGCCGGGAGATCATGTGGTGGGCATCCGGCGCGATCAATATTCGCCGCGGCAACTGCCGCGCACGTTCCGCGCGGGACAGACGATTACGATTTCCGGTCCGGATGCGGTGCTGACGGCGGAGCGCGTGCAGGCGCCGCCGCAGCCGGCTAACAAGCAGACTCCGCCGCCGCCTGCGCCGAAGCAAGTGGCGACGGCTCCGCCGGCTCCTACTCCGGGGACGATGGCGGACTGGGAAGACAACAGCGTCTGGCGCCAGGAGAACGGTGTATTCATGCACCAGGGCGCGGCGTTCATTCCCTATAAGATGACTCCGCAGGGGACGTTCACGTTCACGGTGCAGATGCTGAAGGGCGGAAATCTGTTCCGCGGCGGACGCATCAAGTGGGCGGTGAACCGGACCGATGACAAGAACTACGCTCGCTACGAAATGGACGACAAGAATTTCTGGGCGAATGTGGTTTCGCAGGGCAAGAAGCTGGAGCGGACGCATATTCCGCTGAAGGATCTGGATAAACAGAAGTCGTTCACGGTGCAGATTGACGTGATGCCGGATCACATCGTCCACAAGTTGTTCACGGGCGGGGAGTGGACCACGCTCGATTCGTGGGCGGAGACGGGGCGGAATTTCTCGCAAGGGAAGTTTGGGTTTATCGTCGAGGGGAATGACGAGATCGGGATTTCGGAGTTTAAGTTCCAGCCGAGGTAGGGACACAGGCTGAAGCCTGAGCCACTCGCGGGTGCGTCTTCGGGTGGGGGCGCGGGGGACGTCGGCAGGCCGCTCCATTACTGTCGCGGCTCGGAAGCGGAAGCGAAGCGGTGCGGAAGCAAAGCGGTGCGGAAGCCTGTGCCACTATGATGTTAGGGATGGATCCGATATGGACCGGCGCGGCTGGGGGGCTTGTGGCCGCCGGGGGAATGATGAGCTACGCGGTGCGCGGACGCTCATCGGCCGTGTTTGGGCCTTCGATTTATCACGGGGACCGGTCGCGCGCGGTGCTTTCGCTTACCTTTGACGACGGGCCTAGCGAGTCTACTCCGGAGTTGCTGGAGATTCTGGCAAAGCATCGGGTGCGGGCTACGTTTTTCATGTGCGGGCGGAACGTCCGGCGGCTGCCGCATATCGCACGCGAAGTCGCGGACGCGGGGCACGAGATCGGCAATCATTCGGACACGCATCCCCGGTTCGATTTTAAATCCTCTGAGTTTATTTACCAGGAATTGGCGCGGGCGCAGGAGAGTATTCGCGAGCACACCGGCGCCGCTCCGCATTTATTTCGAGCTCCGTACGGGGTCCGGTGGTTCGGGCTGAAGGACGCGCAGGCTCGGCTGGGCTTGACCGGCGTGATGTGGACGGTGATCGGCAGCGATTGGAAATGGCCGGGGGGACGGGTGGCGCGCAAGCTTACCGGAGGCGCGGCGAACGGCGGGATTTTGTGTTTGCACGACGGGCGCGGGGTGCGGGCGGCTCCGGATATTCGCGCGACGCTGGACGCCGTGGATACTGCGGTGCCGCTGCTTCAAGATCGTGGATTTCAATTCGAAACGGTGAGTGAGATGCTATGTCTGACGAATTCGCCGCGCGCGTTGCGGGCGTGATTGCTAAAACCCAAAAGATTTCCCCTGAATCCGTGACTCTGGACAAGACCTTCGAGGAATTGAAGATCGATTCGCTGGACGGAATCAACATTTTGTTCGCGCTGGAGAGCGAGTTCGACATCGACATTCCGGACGAGGCGGCGCGCACGATTAAGACGGTGCGGGAGATGACGGAGGGCGTGGAGAAACTGGTCGCGGCGAAGCCGGTATGAGCGTGGCTTCATGACGGCGCGGCGCGTGGCGGTGACGGGGATGGGAGTGGTGTCTCCGTTCGGGGATACGTTCGGGGATTTTTGGACGGCGATGGCGGCGGGGACGAGTGGGATTCGTCCGATGACATCGGTACCTCCGGGCGCGCTGCGGTTTCCGAACGCGGCGGAGGCGGCGGGGTTCGATGCGCTGCGGCACTTCGAGGAGAAAGAAGCCGCGATGCTGGACCGGTTCGCGCAGTTCGCGGTGGTGGCGGCTCGGGAGGCGGTGCAGGCGTCGGGCGTAAAGATCGCCGAAGGGGCTGGGCATCGCGCGGCGATTGTGACGGGGTCCTGCACGGGCGGGCAGGCCACGGAGGACGAAAATTTTCGGGCGCTGTATGCGGGGAACCAGAGGATTTCTCCGCTGACGATTCCTCGGGTGATGGGGAATGCGGGAGCTAGCTGGATCTCGCGCGAGATGGGGATCACGGGTCCGGTTTATACGGTGTCGACGGCTTGCTCTTCGTCGAATCACGCAATCGGGCAGGCGTTCTGGATGGTGCGGAACGGGATGGTGGATCTCGCGGTGGCGGGCGGGAGCGAGGCTCCGTTTTCGCTGGGATTCCTGAAGGCTTGGGAGGCGATGCGGGTGGTGGCGCCGGATACGTGCCGACCGTTTTCGAAGGATCGGCGGGGGCTGATTTTGGGCGAGGGCGCGGGGATGCTGGTGCTGGAGCCGCTGGAGGCGGCGAGGGCTCGGGGGGCGCAGGTGTGGGGGGAGATTGCGGGGTTCGGGATGTCGTCCGACGCGCATCATCTGACGCAGCCTTTGGCGGAGGGGGCAGCTCGCGCGATGCGGGGGGCGCTGGAGGATGCGGGGGCGCGTCCGGAGGCGGTGGGATACATCAATGCGCACGGGACGGGGACGGTCGCGAACGATGCCACGGAGACGGCGGCGATTCGGGCGGTGTTCGGGGCGCACGCGGATCGGCTGATGGTGAGCTCGACGAAATCCATGCATGGGCATGCGTTGGGGGCCGCGGGGGCTCTGGAGGCAGCGGCTACGCTGGCGGCGCTGCGGGGCGGAGTGATCCCGCCGACGGCGAATTATACGGAGGCGGATCCGGCATGTGATTTGGATGTGGTGCCGAATCATCATCGCGAGGCGGAGCTGGAATGGGCGATGTCGAACACGTTTGCGTTCGGGGGGCTGAACGCGGTGCTGGTGTTTCGAAGGGCGTAAGAAGCCGGCGGGTAGAATAAGATCACATGTCTCACGTTTATGTATGCGAAGGAGTGCGGACGCCGATCGGGCGGTATGCGGGGGCGCTTTCGGGGGTCCGGACGGACGATCTGGCGGCGCATCCGATGGCGACGTTGCGGAGCCGGTTCTCGCTGCTCGATTGGGAGCGCGTGGACGAGGTGATTTACGGGTGTGTGACGCAGGCGGGCGAGGATAATCGCAATGTGGCTCGGATGGCTCTGCTGCTGGCGGGGCTGCCGGCGAGCGTGCCGGGTGTCACGGTGAACCGGTTGTGCGCTTCGGGGATGGAGGCGGTGTCGGTGGCGGCTCGGGCGATTGCGAATGACGAGATTTCGCTGGCGATTGCGGGCGGGGTGGAGAGCATGAGCCGGGCTCCGATGGTGATTCCGAAGGCGACGTCGGCATTTTCGCGGAATGCGGAGATTTACGATACTACGCTGGGGTGGCGGTTTGTGAATCCGCTGATGGAGAAGTTGTACGGGACGGATTCGATGGCGGAGACGGGAGAGAATGTCGCGGAGGCGCACGGGGTGGATCGCGCTTCGCAGGATTTGTTCGCGCTGCGGTCGCAACAGAAGTGCGCCGCGGCGCAGGCGGCGGGAGTGTTCGCGGAGGAGATCGAGCCGGTGAGCATTCCGGGGCCGAAGGGGTCGACCAAAGTGGTTTCGGTGGACGAGCATCCTCGGGCGGAGACTACGCTAGAGGCGCTGGCGAAACTCGCGGCTCCGTTTCGCAAGGGCGGGACGGTTACGGCGGGGAATGCGTCGGGCGTGAATGACGGAGCTTGCGCGATGTTCATCGCGTCGGAAGAGGCGGCGGCGAGGCATGGGCTGACTCCGGTGGCTCGGGTGGTGGGGTCGGCATCGGCGGGAGTGGAGCCTCGAGTGATGGGGCTGGGTCCGATTCCGGCGATGCAGAAGCTATTGGAGCGGGTGAAGTTGAGCATCAATGAGATTGGGATTCTGGAGTTGAATGAAGCATTCGCGGCGCAGGCGCTGGCGGTGACGCGGAACTTCGGGCTGCCGGACGATAGCGAGAAGGTGAATCCAAACGGGGGCGCGATCGCGCTGGGGCATCCGCTGGGGATGAGCGGGGCCCGGTTGGTGCTGACGGCAGCGCGTCAGTTGAAGCGCACGGGGACTCGGTACGCGATTGCGTCGATGTGCGTGGGTGTGGGCCAGGGGATGGCTATGTTGCTCGAACGGGTGTAGGGTCGCAGGCTGGAGCCTGTGCTGCTGACGGTGAGGGACGTCGGCAGGCCGCTCCATCACTGTCGCGGCTCGGAAAGCGGGCGACGCGGGGGCTGGGCCCGGCTACTTCTTTTCGGCGGCCGGCTCGGTTTTTTTGTCGCCGGCGGCGGCGGGTGCGGCTTCGGGTGCGGGGAGCGCGGGTTTTACGCCGGCGGGAGCGGTTCCGGGGGCTAACGGCATGTCGGCGCTGATGTGGAGATTCTGCGGCATGAAGTTATTGCGCGAATCGTAGTCGAGCAAGTCGAACATCAGGAAGATGCCCAGGAACAGGAAGCCCGCCATGGCGATGATGCCGTTCACCGGTTTATCCCACTTGAGGTGCATGAAGAAGAGCGCTACCAGGGTGGCCTTGATGGTGGCGATCACCAGGGCTACGACGACGTTGCCGGCGCCCAGATCGACGTAGGCCGCGCCCACGGTGATGGCGGTCAGGACGATGAGGGCTCCTAGGGTCCTGGCGTAGACCGCAGGACCGCCGTGCTCGTGCGTTTCGTGAGTATCGGTATGGGTGCTCATTGAATTAGGTAGTACAGCGGGAACAGATAGATCCAGATCAAATCGACGATGTGCCAGTAGAGGCCGACCAAGTCGACCGGGGTGTAATAGCTGGAGGTGAACTCGCCCTTCTTGGCGCGGAACAGAATCCACAGCAGGGCCACGATTCCGGCGACGATGTGGAAGCCGTGGAGGCCGGTCATCATGAAGTAGAAGGCGAAGAACGTCGCGTAGCCGTGGCTTCCGGCGATGGCGTCATGCTCGCCGTGATAGAAGCGGCCGGGGAGCCAGCCTTCTTCGAACTTGTGCGCGTACTCGAAGTATTTGACGACCAGGAAGATGCAAGCGCAAATGATGGTGATGGCCAGGTAAAAGACAGTTTTGTCCTTCTTATTCTTCTTGGCGGAATCGACCGCCATCACCATGGTGAAGCTGGAGAACAGCAGCACGACGGTGTTGAGCGCGCCCTGCCAGCGGGTGAGATGCTCATGCGCTTCCAGGAATTCCCTCGGGTAGCGCGCTTGCATCATCCCGAAGCCGACGAACAGGCCGCCGAACAGCAGAATTTCGGTGACGAGGAACAGCCACATGCCAATCTTGGCCGTGTCGAACTGCTGCTCCATCGTGGTGAAGTGATGCTGATGGTGCGGATCGTGGGCGTGGCCGTCGCCGTGCCCTTCGCCGTGAATGTCTACACTCGTTGTGCTCATGGTGTGTGTGTTATTTGGCGCTCGTTATTTCGCGGCCACTACCGGGCGGTAATCGTAAGGCTCACGCTCGACCACCGGCTGCTCCAGGAAGTTGGAGGTGGGAGGCGGCGAGGAGGTGGCCCATTCGAGAGTGGTGCCGCCCCACGGATTTTCGGGAGCGTCCATCGGCTTGCGGAGCGAAGCCAGCAGGTAGGCGAGCGTCATAAAGAGGCTCAAGCCCAGGATCCAGGAGCCGAAGGTAGAGAACTGGTGCAGCGGCTGGAACTGATCGAGATAGTTGTAATAGCGGCGCGGCATGCCTTTGCTGCCCAGGAAGAACTGGGTGAGGAAGGTCATGTTAAAGCCGATGTTGTACAGCACGCAGGCGATGCGCGCCCAGGCTTCCGAGTACATGCGTCCGGTCATCTTGGGCCACCAGTAGTGGAGGCCTCCGATGAACGCGGTGACCGTGCCGCCCATCATGACGTAGTGGAAGTGGGCGACGACGAAGTAGGTATCGGTCAGCAGGACGTCGGTGGAAAGCGTACCGAGGAAGATGCCGGTGAGTCCGCCGATGGCGAACAGGATCAGGAACGAGATCGCGTAGAGCATCGGCGCTTCGAGCGAAATGTTGCCCTTATACATGGTGCTGAGCCAGTTGAAAACTTTGACGCCGGAGGGAATCGCGACCAGGAACGTCAGCGCGGAGAAGACCACGGTGGCGAGCTGGCTCTGGCCGGCGACGAACATGTGGTGGCCCCACACGATGAAGCTGACGAGCGCGAGCGAGACGCTGGAGTAGGCAATCGCACGGTAGCCGAAGATCGTCTTGTGCGAGAACGTCGGGATCAGTTCGCTGATGATGGCCATGCCGGGCAGAATCATGATGTACACGGCGGGGTGCGAATAGAACCAGAAGAAGTGCTGGAAGAGGACGGGATCGCCGCCGATGCGCGGATCGAAGATGCCGATGCCAAAGGCGCGTTCGAGCATCAGGAGGACCAGGGTGATGCCGAGAACCGGGGTCGCCAGAACTTGGATGAGCGCGGTGGAGTAGATGCCCCAGATGAACAGAGGCATGTCGAACCAGCCCATGCCGGGGGCTCGGAGTTTGTGGACCGTGGCGATGAAGTTGAGTCCGGTGAAGATGGAGGAGAAGCCGAGGACGAAGGCGGCTCCGGTCATCAGAGTGACGGGGCCTTCGGTGGTGGTGGAGTAGGGGGTGTAGAAGGTCCAGCCGGTGTCGACCGCGCCGAGAACCAGGGTGGTGAGCGCCATCACAGCGCCGGTGACCCAGAGATAGAAGCTAGCGAGGTTGAGGCGCGGGAAAGCCACGTCTTTGGCCCCGAGCATCAGCGGCAAAACAAAGTTGCCGAGCGATCCGGGCACGGCCGGGATGATGAACAGGAACACCATGATGGCGCCGTGAAGAGTGAAGGCCCGGTTGTACTGTTCCGCCGTCATAAGGACCTTGCCGAACAGCATGTGCTTGGAGGTCATCAGCGACAGGCGGACCAGCAGGGCGAAAGTTCCGCCCAGCATGAACGCGAACAGGACACCCACCAGGTACATGACGCCGATACGCTTGTGATCCAGCGTGCAGGCCCAGCTCTTGAAGCCCTTGGTTTCGTTGAGATAGTGTTTTTTCGGACGAGACGGCGCGGAACTGACCGGTCCGGTCTGTACCGCCATCGTAGTTACGTTATAGTCCATAATTCCTAGCCCTCAAACTTCTACTGTACCGACTTTATGAAAGCGACAAGCCCTTGAATTTCGTTCTCCCGCAGCAAGCCCTGGAAGGTGGGCATGATGGGCTGGAAGCCCTTCACGATCTTGGCCTGCGGATTGATCATCGACTCTCTGAGGTACGCTTCGTCGACGACGACTTTACCGCCGCCTTCGAGCTCAACAGTGGAGCCCCAGATTCCCTTCCACGTGGGACCCTTGCTGGTAGCGCCGTCGTAGGTGTGGCAACTATTGCAGCCCTTGCGCTCCCACTGGATCTTGCCCCAGTCCTGCATATGAGTTTTGTAGTCTTCCCACTCGGTGCCGCCGGTTTCGAGGAATTTCGCGAAATCCGCATCGGACTCGACGGTGAGCGTGCCGCGCATATCGGAGTGGCCCTTGCCGCAGTATTCGGCGCAGGTGATGATGTGCTTGCCCATCACAGTGGGGTTGAACCAGACTTCCGTAAAGCGGCCGGGGATGAGATCGTGTTTCACGCGCATGTCGGGCACGAAGAAATCGTGCAGCACGTCTTCGCTGGTCATGACGAACTTGACGGGCTTGTTGATGGGCACGTGGAGGTCGCCCACGGTGCGGGTTCCATCCGGATATTCGAACTGCCACAGCCACTTCTTGGCGGTGACCTGGACTTCCATGGCCTCACCGGGGGCGACGGCGTATTCCATCCAGCCCTTGAGGCCCCAGAAGAAGATGCCGACGCAGAGCAGCAGGGGCAGGACACTCCAGGTGATTTCGAGGAACGTATTGTGCGTGATGTGCGGGGTGACGCGGCCGGGCTTGTAGTAATAGCGCCAAGCGAAATACACCGCGGGGATGGCGATCCCGAGAAACAGAACCACGCTCATCCAGAACAGGGACATGTAGACGAAGTCCACTTCCCCCGCGTACGCCGACCCTTGCGGCGGCATCATGATGTTACGAAACCAATCCATCTAAAAATCCTCTCCCGCTTATGCAGGCCTTTCCCGGAACGATCGCCCCGTGGACCGGGAGCGTTCCGTCCGGATCATTCGCCACAAGAAAAATCCAAGAATCAGAACCGTAAGCGCGCCGCCCGCCCGCATGAAGCGGCCGGCGAACAGGACGTAGGCGTTCGCCTGCGGATCGTAGTGGTAGCAGAACAAGATCAACTTATCGAGCGCGTTGGTATAGCGGCCCGCGGACGCTTCCGCGAGTGAAAACTTGAGATCCCGCGACCGGTACTTGATGCCGTAGAGATACCGCGCGATGCGCCCTTCCGGGGTCAGGACCATGATGGCCGAGGGGTGCGCGAACTGCTCCTGTTTCGCGTCGTAGCGGTAGTGGAAACCCATCTCCTCGGCAAGGCGCTTGGCGTTGCCGTGATCGTCGGTCATGAAATGCCACGTCGCGCCGGGGCGGTCGTAGCTGGCCATGTAGCCTTGTTTCTTCTGCCGGGCCAGATCGAAGGACTCCATCGGATTGAAGCTGATGGTGACGACGTCGAACTGAGTGCCGGGGGTCCAATCGATATCGCGCATGGCTTCCACCTGTCCGTTGAGGATCAGGTTGCAGAGCATGGGGCAGGAGTAATAGACCAGGTCGATGATGACGGGACGTCCGGTGTGGAAGAAATTCTTGAGCGGGACGGGATAGCCGTCCTCCCCGATGAAGGTGAGGTTGAGGTCGATGGGCTTGCCGAGATGTTCGTCGATGCCGACGCCTTCGAGTTGCAGGGGAACCTGTCCCGGAGGAAGCTCGCCGCCTTTGCCGGGGCCTTGCGCGCCGATGCGGGAGGTGTCGTAGCCGGTGCCGGCGCTCAGGGAGATCGAGAGAGCGCACCCCAGCGCCAGGGCGGACAGCGCCGGCGAAATTCGGGATGTGCGGAGTGAGTTCATTTTACTTCTCTTTATTTCTTCGTTGCGGGCGCTGCGGGTGTTGCTCCGGGCGCTGCGGCTCCAGTCGCCGCGGCTCCAGGTGCTGGGGTGTCGGGCTCTTCCTTCTTGGGAACGGTGGGCTTCGCGGGGTAGAAAGTTTTGCCCGCGGCGGATTCCTGAAGGAACAGTTCTTCGGCACGGTCGATGGGGATGCGGACCTGTTTCTTGGTCGGCTCCTGGTATTGATAGTGGGTGAGAGCCCACTCGTCGCGATTGCGGACGCCCTCCAACTGCTGGCTGGTGGGCGCGAGGACGTTTTCGTAGACGGCGTCGTTCCAGACCTTTTCGAAATATTGCTGCAAGGACCAGATGACCAGCACCAGCACCAGCACGCTGCCGACGGTGAAGGCCCAGATGGGCGCCGCTTCCGGTTCGGTATCGTCGAAGCCCTCGGTGGCGTCGTGGTGCGGAAGTTTGTGTTCGTATTCGTGCATGGGCTTCTCTTTACGCGTTCTCGAAGTGCAGGCTCTGTTCAAAGCGAAGGTCGCCGACGGGAACCATTTTGTGACGGCGGAAGCGATTCCAGAATTGCAACCCGCAGATGCTGAGGGTGGCGGCGAGGGTGGCGAAATCCATCCAGCTCAGCGTGATTCCGTGCGGATAGTGGACCGGCATGACGACCCAGTGGAGATCGATGAACTCCATCACCAGGCTGTAGGCGGCGATGGTCCCGATGACCTTCAGATTTCTCTTGGCCGGGCGGCACAGCAGGATGAAGAAAGGAATGAAGAAGCGCAGGAACGGCAGCGACAGGCTGAGCCACAGCCAGCTCCCTTCCATGCGGACGCGAAAGAAGCTGGTTTCTTCCGGGATGTTCGCGTACCAGATCAGCAGGTATTGGGCGAAGGCGATGTAGGTGTAGAAAGCGGTGAGGGCGAAGAGCCACTTGCCGAGATCGTGATAATGCTCGGTGTTGATGGAGTTCTTGAGGATGCCGGCGCGGCGGAAGCCGAGACAGACCAGGGTCACGACGCTCATGAAGGCGAGAGCTCCGCCAGCGAGATAGTACAGGCCAAAAATCGTGGAGTACCAGGAGGGCTGAACGGACATCAGCCAGTCGAACGAAGCGAGCGAGCCGACAACCACAGCGAAGAACAGGCCAGGAGCGCTCCAGCGGGCGATGATGTGCATCTGGCGGGCGCTGCGCGCGGTGTCCTGCTTGGTGCTCTGGTGATAAATAGAGAAGATCCAGACGGTCCAGAGGAGGAAGTAGGCGTAGGTCCGGAGGATGAAGAGGTTTTCGGTGAGGAATCCGGATTTGCCTTTGAGGGCCACGGTGGATTGCATGAAGGTCGGGTCGGTCCAGGAGTAGATGGACTTGAGCCCGAAGATGAGCGGGAGGAACAGGATCGCGCCGACGGGCAGCGTGACCATGATGTTTTCCATGATGCGGCGCACCGTGACGCTGGCGGCCGAACCGCTCATATAGTTGACCATGACGAAGAAGAACGCGCCCAGGCCGATGGCGCAGGTATAGGTAAAGGCCACCAGATAGGACCGGAAGAAGCGGTCCTGGTCCTGGAAGTAGCCCGCGACGCAGGCCGCGACCGAAACCAGGGCGATGAAGAACAGCACGTTGCGGCCGGTGGACCACCGGGCCGCCTCCATTTGATAGTTATCCTTATGGACCGGGTGGTCCTTCGGAAAGCTGATAGCTTCCAGAGTACTCATTTCAAATCCGCCTTATGGTCGGCCGGAACATCGTCCGCCGTTGCGTTCGCCGCGCGTTGGAGCGCGCGCACGTAGGCGATGATCGCCCAACGGTCCGCCGTAACAATCTGATATTTGTAGGCCGGCATGGTCCGGCGTCCGCCGGTGATGACGTTGAAGATGTCGCCATCGGCCATGTCGACGACACGCTGTTCGGTGAGGTTCGCGGGCTGCCAGGTGGCGACGCGAGTGGGCACGATGCCGTGGCCGTCGCCGATGCCGTCGTGGCAGGGGGAGCAGTACGTGTTGAAGCGAAGCTGGCCTTGATGCAGCAGTTCCGGCGTGACGGGCACGGGACTCTTGCCGACGTACATGGCTCCATCCATACCGGTGTTGTAGGCGGTGGGCTCAAAGAGCTGGCCCCGCGCGACGGTGTCCTCGGGAGCGGGACGGGTGTTGCGGCCGTCGGGGAACAA
This sequence comes from Bryobacteraceae bacterium, assembly GCA_036498815.1. Lineage (GTDB taxonomy): Bacteria > Acidobacteriota > Terriglobia > Bryobacterales > Bryobacteraceae > Palsa-187. The sequence goes on from DASYET010000044.1 coordinate 122,838, forward strand.
TCCGGTTTCGCCTTCGGTGCGGAACTTGGCCTGCCGCTTCATGTCCCAGAAGATCATGATGGGAGGATCGCGTTGAATGCTGGAGCAGGCCGAGAGGACTCCGACGCCGAGGATGAGGAGCGCGGTCGAGAATTGAGAACGGCGGTTCATCCTTCGACGACCTCCACTTCCTGAGCGCCGACGCTGCGCAGATGGTCCGCGGTTTTCTTGGGCTCGAATAAAGGATCGTCGGCTTCGACCATGAGAAGGAAGCGGTCGTCACTGGCGCGGTGCGCGTTCTTGTAATTCATCGAAGGATGGTAGAGCCGGGGCAGCCCGTTCAAGGCCCACATGCCGAGGAAGGTGGCGAAGGCGGTGAAGAGCACGGTGAGCTCAAAGGCTACCGGGATGGAGAACGAGAAGTCGAACAGAGGCTTGCCGCCGATCACCAGCGGGTAGCCGCTGAGGCCGTATTTGACCAGGCTGGTGAGGGGCGTCGCGCCGGTGTACCACTGCAAGAAGATCGCGGTGGCGGTGCCGGTCAGGGAGAAGCAGACGACGATCCAGCCCAGGCGCGAGCGGCGGATGCCGATGGCGTCGTCAATGCCGTGCACCGGGAACGGCGACATGGCATCGATCTTGGTGTAGCCCATGGCGCGGATTTTCTTGCCGGCTTCGACCAGCTCGCTCGGTTCGCTGAACTCGCCCATGACGGCGTAGACTTTGTCGGCGCCGATGCCGAGCTTGTCTTTTATTTGCTCAAGGTCCAATGGTGCAGGCATGACTTTAGTGCACCTCCTGCCTTTCTTTCGGGAAGGAGCCCTTTTCGACTGCGACCACGCCTTTGACTTCGGAGATGGCGATCATCGGCAGGAACCGCGCGAACAGCAGGAACAGCGTCAGGAACAAGCCGACGGTTCCGATAAAGGTGCAGATATCGACGTAGGTGGGATGGAAGTAGCCCCACGAGGTCGGCAGGAAGTCGCGCGTCAGGCTGGTGGCGATGATGACGAAGCGCTCGAACCACATCCCGATGTTGGTGGTGATGGAGATGATGAACATCACCCATAGATTGGTGCGGAGCTTCTTAAACCAGTACAGCTGCGGGATAAATACGTTGCAGGTGTACATGGACCAGGCCGCCCACCAGTAGGGTCCGAAAGCCCGGTTCCAGAAGGTGAAGCGCTCATACATGTTGCCGCTGTACCAGGCAATGAAGAACTCCATCGCGTAGGCGTAGCCGACGATGGTGCCGGTGGCGAGGATGATCTTGTTCATGTTCTCCAGGTGCTTCATTGTGATGAGGTCCTGGAGGTTCAGGGTCCAGCGGGCGATCAGCAGCAGCGTCATCACGCAGGCGAAACCGGAGAAGATGGCGCCGGCGACGAAGTAGGGCGGGAAAATCGTGGTGTGCCAGCCGGGAATGACCGACGTCGCGAAGTCGAAGCTCACGACGGAGTGCACGGAGAGTACGAGGGGCGTCGAGATGCCGGCCAGGATGAGATAGGCCGCTTCGTAATGTCTCCAGTGGCGGGCCGAGCCGCGCCAGCCCATACTCAGCGCCGCGAAAATGTACTGCCGAACCTTGCCCACCGCGCGATCGCGAAGGGTCGCGAGATCGGGGACCAGGCCGGTAAACCAGAAGAGGATCGAAACGGTTAAGTAAGTGTTGACCGCGAACACGTCCCAGATCAGCGGGCTGCGGAAGTTCTGCCACATGCCGAGATCGGTATTGGGAACCGGGAACAGCCAGTAAGCGCGCCAGGGACGGCCAGTATGGAAGACCGGGAAGATCGCGGCGCACATGACGGCGAACAACGTCATCGCTTCGGCAGAGCGGTTAATCGAGGTCCGCCACTTTTGGCGGAACAGGAAAAGAATCGCGGAGATCAGCGTGCCGGCGTGGCCGATACCGATCCAGAACACAAAGTTGGTGATGTCCCACGCCCAGCCGACGGGACGGTTGTTGCCCCACACGCCGATACCGGTCAGAGCCAGGTAGGTCAGCATGCCGCCGAGCAGCACGACGATGGAACTGGTGCAGGCCAGGGTGATCCAATACTTCATCGGCGTGGTGCGAACGTCGCCCTCGACGATGGTGCTGATCTGCTCGGTGACGTCGTGGTAGTCGGGATGGCCCGGCACCAGCGGCGGATTGACTTCGAGCAACTGTGGATCTTGCGGTACAGCTACGCTCATGCTTCCAACTCCGGATTGGGATTACGCAACCTCGCCAGATACGTCGTGCGCGGCCGGATGTCCAGCTCCGCCAGCATGGCGTAATTGCGTTCCTGCTTCTTTAGTTTCGATACCTTCGATTGCGGGTCGTTGATGTTTCCGAACACGATGGCGTCGGCGGGGCAAGTCTGCTGGCAGGCAGTCTTGATCTCGCCGTCCTTGATTTCGCGGCGGCCGTCGGCCTTGGCAGCGATGCGGGTTTCCTGGATGCGCTGCACGCAGTAGGTGCATTTTTCCATCACACCGCGCATGCGGACGGTGACGTCCGGGTTATGCACCATGCTGAGGATGTCCGAATCTCCCTTGTGGAAGTTCAGGAAGTTGAAGTGCCGCACCTTGAACGGGCAGTTATTGGCGCAGTACCGCGTGCCGACGCAGCGGTTGTACACCATGTCGTTCAAGCCTTCGGGCGTGTGCGTGGTGGCGGCGACCGGGCAGACGTTTTCGCACGGGGCGTTTTCGCACTGCATACACGGCAGAGGCTGCTCCACCGCGCGGGGCTCGTCCTCGGAGCCGACGTAGTAACGATCCATGCGGATCCAGTGCATTTCGCGGCCACGAGCGACTTGATCCTTGCCGACGACCGGCGTGTTGTTTTCGGCGACGCAGGCGACGACGCAGGCATTGCAGCCGGTGCAGGAGCCGAGGTCGATGGCCATGCCCCACTGGTAGCCCTTATCGTAATTGAGCTCGGTGTAGATGGAGTGGAGCGGCGGAACTTCGCTTTGCTCCTCGATGGCTTTGGGGTTCTTCTTGTACTCCGCGATATCGACTTCGCGATAGAGCGGGCGGTTGTTCATGCCGTCGGCGAGTCCGCGTTCCTGAGTGGTGACGTGGGTGTAGGTCTTGCCGGTGGTGGCGATTTCGACGTTGGGCGCGTACCAGAAGGCGTCACTCGAGCGGAGCAGGTTGGCGTTGAAGCCGACGTCCTTGCCGGCGCGACCGCAGCGCTCGCGGCCGTAGCCGAGGGCGATGGTGATGGCGTTGTCGGCCTGGCCGGGCTGGGTCAGGACGGAGACTTCCATCTTGAGCCCGCCTCGGGTGAGCGTGACAACGTCGCCATCGGAGAGGTTCTTGGCTTTCGCGGTAGCGGGAGAGATGAGAGCGGCGTTGCCCCAGACGACTTTATTGATGGGGTCCGGAGCTTCCTGCATCCAGCCGTTGTTGGCGAAGCGTCCGTCGAAGACGCTGGCGCTGGGGACGAAGGCGACTTCGATTCCGCCCTCGGCAGCCTTGGGTTCTGTTGCCCACGCCGCGGCGATGCGCTTGGCGTCGGCCGTGACTTTCGCGGTTTCCTGCGGCTTGGTTCCGGAGACGATGCCGTCGTGGACCGATTTGCGCCAGGCCTGCTCCGCTGGATTCGCCGTGATTTCCTTTACCGCGTCCTTGCCGCTGGCAACAGACTTCGTTTCCCCGGGATGGGATCCCGGGAACGTCGACATCCAGTAGTTCTTGACGATGTCGTGGGCCTTGGTGGTGGGGGAGCCGGAGACCAGAGCGAGGATCTCGGCGGCGGTACGGCCTCCGAAGATCGGGTCGATCATCGGCTGCTGAATGGTGGCGACACCGGTGGAGGTGACGGCGTCACCCCAGCTCTCGAGGTAGTGCGCTTCGGGGACATGCCACTTGGCGGACGCCGCGGTTTCATCTTCGTCGGGACCGAGGTGGAGGGAAGCGGCGACCTTGGCGAGCGCGGAGGCGAAGGCGAGGTCGGCGGGCGCGGTGTAGACCGGGTTGCCGCCCAGCATGACCAGGGTGGAGACTTGACCGGCGTTCATTTCGCCGACCAGGGCTTTCAGGGCGTCGACACCGGCTTCGACACGCTCCTGCGTGCCAGACTTGGCGAACTCCATCGCGGTGGAGCCGAGCGACTGATTGATCAGGAACGCCAAGGCGTGGACGATGGCGGGCTGGCGGGGGCTGGTGATGACCAGCGAGTCCTTGCCGGCAGCTTTGAGATCCTTGACGATGGCGGCGAGGAACTTGGAGCGCCGATCCGTACCGTTATTCAGGACGTTCAGGCCGGGGAGAGCCCCGAGGGCGGCGGCCAGATCGGCCGCGAATTGCTTAATCTCACTGCCGCGGAGGCGCAGACGGTGGTCGGCGTTGGCTCCGGTGATGGAGAACTGGCTCTCGACGGAATAGAGGCGATTGATCTTGTCGAAATCCTCTTCGCTGTCCATGTGACGGCGGGAGCTGAATTGCTTGGTGGGCAGAGGGGTCTGCCAATCCTGGCCGAGGAAGTCGGAATCGAGCGCGACGATGACTTTGGCTTTAGAGAAATCCGTCTGGGGGCTGACCGCTTCGTTGAAGGCGATCATCGCTCCGGCGCGGCCTGCATTGCGCTGGAAGGCTTCGTACTCGACCCATTTGGCCTTGGGGAATTTCTTGAGGACGTCGGCGCGGAGCGCGAAGAGAGACGGGGAAGCTACGGTTTCGCTCAGGAAGCGGAGGCCGGAGCCATCTCCGAGGGAAAGCGATTTTACGGTGGCTTCGAAAGCGCTCCAGCTGGTTTCCTTGCCGGCTTCGAGGACCGACTTCGAGCGGTCCGGATCGTAGAGGTTGAGGAGAGAAGCCTGCACCAGAGCGGTGGCCGCGCCCTGGCTGAACGGATGGTCCGGATTGCCTTCGATTTTGGTGGGGCGTCCGTCATGGGTTTCGACCAGCAGGCCAGTGACTTGACCCGCGAGGGAAACGGCGGTCGCGTACGTGAGCTTTTCGCCGGGAACGTAATTGTCCCAGCCCTTGGCGGTCGGATAGATATGCTCCACCGGCCGGCGGCAAGCCGCGAGTCCGGCGAGTCCGAAGGAGGCGGCCATCAACTTCAGCACGGTGCGGCGCGAGTTGCCTTCCAGCATCTCGTCGGCGTGCGCCGGAAACTCCTGCTCCACGAACTCCCGGAATTGGGGAGTCTTGGCGAGCTCATCCAGGCTGCGCCAGTACTTCGGGCCAGTGGGAGCCGCTGTCTTGATCGAAACTAAACTCATCGGTGGCACCCCGAACAATTTACAGGCGGATTAATATGCTTCTGCGCGATGATCTCTTCGCCAATGGCGCGCGGATCGCGGTCCGGAACCCAGGCAAGCTTGGTGACCTGCTCAGTGGGCCGGAGGTTGGGCGCGGGATCGCGGTGGCAATCCAGACAGAAGGCCATGTTGAGCGGCTTGGCCTGCTCCACTTCGACCATTTGGTCGATGCGGCCGTGGCAGCTGACGCAGCTGACGCCGGCGTTCAAATGAGCCTCATGGTTAAAATAAACGTAATCGGGAAGCCTGTGAATGTGAACCCAGGGAATCGCCTGGCCGGTGCGGGCGCTCTCGCGCACCACTTCGAGGCGCGGGCTGTCCGTCTTCACCTTGGTGTGGCAGTTCATGCAGGTGTTGGTGGAGGGCACGGCGGCGAAGGCGGCTTTATAGACCGTGGAGTGGCAGTAGTAGCAATCCAGACCGAGGTCCCCGGCGTGCAGCTTGTGGCTGTACGCGACGGGTTGCACGGGCTGGTATCCTACGTCGATTTGCGCAGGGTAGCTATAGTAGGCGTAGGCGCTGATCGCGGCGACGGCGCCTAATCCTATGAGCGCACCTGCGACCTTCATGATGAGGTCCGAAGACTTCGGAAAGATGGCAGCCATCTTAGGTTATAGTCCTTGGCGTCCGGTCAACAAATTTAGCCTGGACCGGGCGGGTTCGATGCATTGCTGGGGCTTCTATAGTTTCTATCATAACCAGACACCTTACGCAAGTGGAGCAACAATTCTTGCCTGATAAGAACTCGTCTAGTATAGCAAGAATATTCGGAAACTTAAAGGTTCGCCCTAAGTTGATCGTCTTGCACAACTTATTTTTCCTGGTTTTGGCCCTCGCGGCGTACTTTACTTTGATCCCTTTGTTCGAGCGGCAGGTGGCGGATGCGCAGACGCGGGAGCTCCGGATTTTGGATCAGGCCCGGGCGTCGGGAGGGGTGCAGATTCCGAGGGCTTTGCCGCAGAAGGCGTACCGGCAGGCGATCGACAAAGCGAAGGTGACGCTGTTCCTGGTGCTGGGGAGCTTGTATCTTCTGGCGGTGCTGCTGCTGGAGGCGGCAATTATGCCGCTGTATGTCTACCGTCCGCTGCGCAGGATGCTGGAAGCGGATGCGGCGACACAGGCGGGGGATCGGGCGCGGGAGCTGATTCCGGAGCGGGAGATTCTGGGGGACGAGATCGGGTACCTGATGCGGTCGCGCAATAAGACCGTGGAATCGCTACGGCGGCATGAGGACGAGCTGGCTCGGGCGCTGCGGAGGCTGGAGGAGCAGGACCGGCTGGTGAGCCTCGGATTGCTGGCGGCAAGCGTGGCGCATGAGCTGAATACTCCGCTGGCGGTGCTGAACGGATCGATCGAGAAGCTGATCGAGACAAATCCGGATGCGCATACCGCCGGGGCAACTCAAACATTAGAGCGGCTGCAGAGGATGCAGAGGGTGGCGCAGAGGCTGCGCAGGATCAGCGAGAGCCTGGTGGACTTCGCGAGGGTGCGGAAGCAGCATCTGGAGCCGCTGGGCCTGCGGGCGCTGATTGACGAGGCGTGGTCCCTGGTGGCGATCGATGAGCGGGCGTCGGCGGTGGAGTTTGTGAACGATGTTCTGCTGGACGACCGGGTGGTGGGGAATTCAGATAGGCTCGCCCAGGTGTTCGTGAACCTGCTGAGGAACGCTCTGAACGCGGTGGAGACGGGCACGGGGCGGATCCTGGTGCGATCGCACCGGGTGGAGCGGTCGGGCGAGGCGGGGATCGCGCTGGACGTGGAGGACAATGGTCCGGGGATTCCGGCAGACGTGCTGCCAGACATTTTCGAGGCGTTCGTGACAACGCGGCTGGACGCGAGAGGGACCGGGCTGGGGTTGACGGTGGCGGAGGGGATTATTTCGCAGCACGGCGGGTCGATTACGGCGACGAATCGGGCTGAGGGCGGGGCTCGGCTGGAGGTGTGGCTGCCGGCGTCGAAGGCGGGGGGCTAGGGGAGCGCTTCTCGTGGGCGGAAGGCCGCCCCATTACTGTCGCGGCTCGGAAGCGGAGGGGGCGGATCGGGATCGACATGAAAAAGCCCCGGTCCACTGAAGGGCCGGGGCTTGCGGATTCGAACTGAGGATCGAGGCTAGACTTGCTTTGCCGCTTGGGTGCGCTTGCGGCGGAGCAGGCCGAGACCCGCGAGGGCCACGCCTACCAGCCCAAAGGTGGCCGGTTCCGGAACGGCGTTGGCCGTGACGTCCAGGGTCAACTGAGCCAAGTCGTAGTTGCCGGCGGTGGTGCCGAAGGTCAGGGTGTTGTTAAAGGCGAGCTCACTGCCCAGGGTGGTGGTGATCAGCCCCGTGGCGGCGGTGCTGCCTACAGTTGTCGCCGAGCCGCCATCCACGGCATACGTGGCGGTTTCCGCGCCGGCTGCGCCGCTGAAAGCGGTCAAGCCGAAACTGACCAGCTTCACGGTGAAGCCGCTATTGACCAAGGTGATGGTGATGGTTTCGGTGCCGTCGAGGCGGTTATCGCCGCCGACTCCCGAAGCGATACCCAAGCCTGCCGCAGTAGCATTTGTGTCCGTGGCCGTCGTGCCGCAAGTGCTAGCGACCGTGCCGGTCACGCAGACCAGGGTGTTACTTCCGGTAACCGAGAGGATCCCGCCATCCAGAAGGATCGGGGTGGTCCCGATGGTAAACGCCGCGCCATTGGCGGCGTTGGAGCTTCCGGGGTAGGCGCTACTGATACCGGTAGCCGCACCTCCGAAATCGATAAAAACGTTGGTGGCATGTGCGGAAGCCGCAGCGAACAGCCCAGCAACGAGAAGAGTGAGTTTGGACAATCGCATAGAAGATAGACCCCTCCGAGGAATTGAACTACAGCAAAAACCTATAACTGTGTTTGCCTTGGTAGTATAGCGTACTAGTCCTAACGACTGCAAGAAAAATCCTTAAAAATGAACTGCATACATAAAAGTACTAGTACTGAAGCGTACTGTGTTTTTAGGAGGATTTGGAGAGGGGCGCCCCTGTGGAGATGAGGCGCCACACGTCCTCCATATCGGCGCTGGACGTCCCGATATTGCCGATCGCGAGGCGCAGCGCGAAGCGGCCCTTGAGGGTGGTTCCGGAGAGGAAAGCTTGTCCCGAGGCGTTAATTCTTTCGAGCAATTCCCGGTTTTGCTCGTCGGAGCCCCGCTGGCGGAAGCAGACGAGCGAGAACATGGGCGGGGCGGCGAGCTCGAAATCGGGATGGGAGCGGATGTGGTCGGCGAAGGTTTGCGCCAGTTGGATGTGGGAACGCAGGATATTTTCGACGCCTTCACGGCCGTAGGAGCGCAGAACGAACCAGAGCTTGAGGGCTCGGAAGCGGCGGCCAAGGTTTACGGTGTACTCGCAGAGGTTTACTTCGCGGCCGGAGCCGGCGGTCTGGAGGTAGGCGGGGACTTCTTGGAGCGAGAGGGCCCGGCGGAAATCTTCGGGGCGGCGGGTATAAAGGATGCTGAGGTCCATCGGGACGAACAGCCACTTGTGGGGATTGATGACCAGCGAGTCGGCCAGTTCGGCGCTCTGGAGGAGGGAGCGGTGCTCCTGAAGGATGGCGGCGGGTCCGGCGTAGGCGGCATCGACGTGGAGCCAGAGACCGTGGCGGCGGGCGATTTCGGCGATTTCGGGCAGCGGGTCGAGGCTGGCGGTGGAGGTGGTGCCGAGGGTAGGGACGACGCAGAAGGGCTTGCGTCCGGATGCGAGATCGGCTTCGATGGCGAGGGAGAGTGCGCCGGGAAGCATGCGGAACTGGTCATCCACGGGTAGGTGATGGATTTGGCCGCGTCCGACTCCGGCGGCGAGGGCGGCCCGGTCCACCGAGAGATTGGCGTGCTCCGACGTGTAGAGCACGAGCGAAGAGATTTCGGCGGAAGCGGCCGCGCGCGCCGCGATGATGGCGTGCATGGTGGCGGTGGAGGCGGTGTCGTGGATGATGCCGAAGAACTCCTCGGGCAATCCGAGCCATTGCCGGAGCCAGGAGAGGGAGACTTGTTCGAGCTCTGTGGCGGCGGGGCCGGTCTTCCACAACATATGGTTGTCATTGAGCGCTGCCGCGAGCATCTCGCCGAGGATTCCGGGGCCGGAGGCGGAATTCGCGAAGTAGGCGAGGAAGCGCGGGTGATTCCATTGGACCGAGCCGGGAACGATGAGCTCGCGGAAGTCTTTGAGGATGGCTTCCATGGGCTCGCCTCGTTCGGGGGCGGATTTCGGGAGGCGATCCGTGATTTCGCCGGGCTGGACCGACGGGAGCACGGGGCGGTCGCGAATGTCGCGGAGGTAATCGGCGATCCAGTCTACGGCTTCGTGGCCGGCTTTGCGAAATTCTTCAGAGGTCAAAGATAGTGCTCCAGGTTCTGGCGATAGAACTCCAGAGTACGCGCAAGTCCGGTGCGGAGGTCGACCTTCGGTTCCCAGCCTAGCGCCGCGCGGAGGCGGGAGTCGTCGGCGTAGTAGTCGCCGATGTCGATGCGCTTGCGGTCGGCGGGGTAGGAGCGCTGAGTGTACTCGCCACCGCCGTTGACTTCGATGAGAAGGTCGGCGAGATCTTTGAGGCTGACGACGCGGTCTCCGCCGACATTGAGCGCTTGGCCGCGCATCTGAGGGTCGCCTGCGGCGAGGAGCAGAGCCTCGACGGCGTCGTCGGCATAGGTGAAGTCGCGGAGCTGGTGGCCTTCCCAGACTTCGAAGGGTTTTCCTTGGACCAGGAGGCGCACCCAGATTCCCAGGAAGGTTTGGCGGGCGTCTTTCACTCGCATGCGGGGTCCGTAAGTGTTGGTGAGGCGCAGCGAACAGGCGGCGATGTCGAAGACGTTGTTATAGAGGATGTGATACCACTCGCCCGCCATTTTGTTAATGCCGTTCACGTCGACGGGGCGAAGGAGGTGGGCTTCGTTGACGGGCAGATAGTCGGGCTTGCCGTAGATTTGCCGGGTGCTGGCGAAGACGACCTTAATTTTCGGATTGTGGTGACGGCAGGCTTCGAGGATGGAGATTTGGGAGCGGCAATTGATTTCGAGATCGGTGTAGGGATCTTCCATCGAATCCATGTGGCTGGTCTGGCCCGCGAGGTTGAACAGGATGTCGTGGTCCTGGACCAGAAAGCGCATACTGTGGGCATCGCGGACGTCGGAGATGTTGACGCGCACGCGGGGTTCGAGGCCGGAAATATTGAAGAGATTGCCGCCGTACTGGGGGATGAGGCTGTCGAGAAGAGTGACGGAGGCGCCGAGGTCGAGCAGGCGGCGGGCGAGGTTCGAGCCGAGAAAGCCGAGGCCTCCGGTGATCAGCACGCGCTGATCCCGGAAATCGTGAGGAGACACGAGGGACTCCTTTCGTGTTGGAAGAGGCGCCCTTTTAGAAGACGCGTCGTTTGAGGCGTTCCAGCGTGAATTTAGCCGTATCGGCGACGGCCATCACGGTCATCACACCCGCCTGCACCGGATCGGTAACCACCAGATCCGCGGCGTCTGGAACACTGCCTGCCATGTTGAGACTGACTACCATGAGTCCGCGGGCGCGCACGTCGCGGACGGCTTGTTCGATTTCTCCACCCATCAGCGACCCGGCGAGCACCAGAGCGCTCACGCGCGGCAAGCGGGCGGCGGCTCGGACGGCGTCGGCGAGGGCTTGTTCGCCGACCAGCGGAATCGTATCGATGGAGATGTGTTCGCCCCGGATGTTGTGGCGGTCCGCTTCGGCGATGGCGCCGAGGGCGACCTGGCCGACCTGGGCTCCGCCGCCCATGATGATGATGCGCTTGCCGTAGATCTTCTGCATGGTCTGGACTTGGACCACGTTCTCGACAATGGCGAGCTCGCGCAGGGCAGCGATGAGGACGGGAGGATCGCCGGGGGCCTCCACTTCGAAGTAGGTGCGGTGCTTGTCCACGATCTCCACGCTGAGGATATCGCCGTGGTGGGCGGCGATGACTCCGGAGAGCTGGTGAAGAATGCCGGGTCCGGGCTGCGCGGTTATTTCAATTCCGATTTGGGCCACTCGTTTTCCTTAGCCTTGTATTCCTTGGTGTTAATCGACTTCGTATTTTCTCAGGATATCCGCCCAGTGGCCGTGGGCTTGGAGGAGGAGCTCGCAGACTTCGCGGATGGCTCCGGCGCCGCCGGGCGCGGAGGTGACGTAGTGGGCGGCTCGCTTGACCTCGGGGCGGGCGTTGGCGGTGGCGATGCCGAGTCCGACGCGGCGCATGACGACGATGTCGGTGAGGTCGTCGCCGACGTAGGCGATCTCGTCAAGGGCGATGCCACTGGCCTGGTGGATCTCCTGCAGGATGGGGACCTTCTCGATGTGGCCTTGATAGACGTAGGTCATCTTGACTTGGCGCGCGCGTTCTTCCGTGGCCGGGGAAATGCGTCCGCTGATGACTCCGGTTTTGATGCCGTGCCAATCCAGCCACTGGAGCGCGATGCCGTCCTGGGAGTCGAAGGCTTTGGTCTCGACGACTTTGCCATCGGGGCCAGGGATGTTGATCAGGCGGCCGTCGGTAAGGACGCCGTCGACGTCCATGAGGAGGAGCCGGGCGCGAGCGAAGCGGGGGTGGATGTCGGGGGTCATGTCAAATTTCCAAAGAGTTTCTGAAACAAAGCACGTTGCTGCTCCCGGAGATGAGTGTAGGGTTGAGCCAGATTTTCGCGCGGGGAGAAGAGGCCGCCGGTCGAGGCGGGCAGAGTGTCCAGGCTGGGGATCAGGCCGAGGCGGTGCAGGGCGTAGAGGGCGGCTCCGCGGCTGGAGGCTTCGGGTTCGGTGGAGGCGGTGACGGGGCGCTCCAGGACGTCGGCCATCATTTGGGTCCAGCCGGCGGAGCGGAGCAGCGCGCCGCCGGAGGCGATGACTTCGGCGGGAACTCCGACCCGGGCGGCCAGAGGATCGTAGATTTCGCGGAAGCGCAGCGCGACGGATTCGAGCGAGGCGTGCAGGATGTGGAAGGGTTCGGTAGAGAGCGAGAGTCCGGTGATGGCTCCGCGGAGGTCGGAACGCCAGTAGGGAGAACGTTCTCCGGCGAGAAAGGGAAGGACGGTGAGGCCGTGGCTTCCGGGGGCCGATTTTTCGAGGCGGGCTTCGACGTCCTTGGGGAAGGCGAGGGTTTTCTTGAGCCACGCGTAGACGTCGCCGCCGTTGGAGAGCGCGCCGCCCATGAGAGATTGTTCGCGGTCCAGGCGATAACACCACAAGCCTTCGGGAATGTTGATGGCGTTGGGAACCAGGACTCGCATGGCTCCAGTGGTGCCGACCATCAGAGAGAATTGATTCGCGCGGAGGCAGCCGCTGCCGATGTGATTCGCGGCTCCGTCGCCGATTGCGGGAAACCACTGGGCGTTCGCGAAGGCGGGCCAGAGCTTTTTGTACTCGGGCAGGAGTTCGCGCTCGGGCTGGTCCATTTCGGAGGGGGCGGCGAGTTGTTCGCGCCGGATGGGGAGCGCCGCGAGAGTCGCCGCGTCGTAGTCGTTTTGCTGCTGGTTCCAGAGTCCGGTGGCGGATGCCATGGAGGTGGAGACTCGGGCGCGACCGAAGAGTTTTTCGAACAGGAATTCGGGCGGGCTGAGCCAGCGGCGGGTAGCTTTGAACTCAGCGGGGCGATTCTTTTCGAGCCACAGGAGTTTGGCGGGCCAGTAGCTGGAGTGCGCGGGGCAGCCGGTGCTCGCGTGCGTGTCGGGGACGCGAGAGACTTCGGAGGCGCTGCGGGTATCGAGTAAATGGAGGATCGGAAGGGTTGGTTTGCCGTTTTCTCCGACACCGCAGAAGCTGTGCCAGAAGGCGCTGGAGGCGACAGCGGCGATGCGGAATCCGGCGCTTTCCGCGAGGCGATGAATTTCATCGAGGCAATCGAGCGCGAGGCCGGCGAGTTCCTCCGCGTCGATCTCCGCGCCGCCGTCGGGCGTGGTTTTGATGCTGTAGGGAAGCTGCGCGGAGTAGCCTTCCATGGGGCGCGCGCCCGCGTCGAAAATGAGTGCTCGCACCGAGGAGGTTCCGATGTCGAGGCTTACAATGAAGGCATCATTCATGCCCTGTTCAGTGCTAGAGAAGGCGCTCACGGCGATTTCCCGTTATAACATGCTGCCCGCGGGCACCCGCGTTGTGGCGGCGGTATCGGGGGGCGCGGACTCGGTGTGCCTGTTCCATGTGCTGCGGGAACTGGCTCCGCGGTTGTGCTTCACGGTGGCGGGGATCGCGCACTTGAATCACACGTTGCGCGGCGAGGAGTCCGACGGAGACGAACACTTCGTGGCGGCGCTGGCGGAGCGGTGGGGCGTGCGATTTTTTGGCGAGTCGGCGGATGTCGCGGCGGCGGGCGGGAATCTGGAGCAGAGTGCGCGGCGGGCGCGGCAGGCCTTTTTTGCAAAAGTGTTGCGGGAGGGCGGCGGGGATCGCATCGCGACGGGGCATACTCGGGACGATCAGGCGGAGACGGTGTTGTTCCGCGTGCTGCGGGGGGCGGGATCGGCGGGTCTGGCGGGGATCTTGCCGGTGACTCGGGAGGGGCTGGTACGGCCGCTGCTGGAGGTATCGCGGGAGGAGGTCGAAGGGTTCTTAAGAGATAGGGGAGAGGAGTGGCGGGAGGACGCCTCGAATCGCGACGAGGGGTTTGCGCGGAATCGGATTCGTCATACGCTGATGCCGGAGTTGGCGCGGGAGTGGAATCCGGAGGTGAGGGCGGCGCTGGCTCGGCTGGGGGACACGGCATCGGAAGAGGAGCGGTGGTGGAGGGGGAAGATCGAGAGGCTGGCGGCGAAGGTGGCGGTCGAGGATTCGGGCGGGGTGGAGGTGGATGCTCGGGCGGTGGCGGGTTTGCCGCAAGCGGTAGGGAGGCGGTTGGTCAGGTATTTGGTGGGACGGAGCGTCGAGACGAGTCTCGACGCGGCAGGCACCAGTGCCCGCGCCACGGGTTTCGACGCGGTGGAGCGGGTGATCGAACTCGCGGCGGGGAAGAAGGGAGAAGGGAGCCTGGATTTGGGCGCGGTGCGGGTGGTCCGGTCCTTTGATCGAGTGCGATTCATGACGGCTGGTGGTCCTGTGACTCCGGGGGCGATGGACGTGAAAGTACCAGGGAGGTATGAGTGGGAGGGATCGCTGGTGTGCCTGGATTCTGGCGTCAAGCCGGTATCCGGCGGCTGTGCTAGGCTGAAGTTATCTGGAGTAGCCAGTGCCGCGCCGCTCACGTTGCGCGGGTGGAGAGCAGGTGACCATTACCATCCGGCAGGACATTTCCGGGATCAAAAGCTCAAGGAAATGTTTCAGCAAGCCCGTATACCCTCATGGCGGCGGGTTTCTTGGCCGATCCTTTGTCAAGGAGCTGAAATCCTCTGGGCCCGGCAGTTCGGAGCCGCGGCGAAGTGGGTGGCCGGCGAGTCCGACCCAGGTTTTTTTATCTGGGATGAGCCGGTGGAAGAAAAACTTCCCAAAGTGTGAATCATTTGGCTCTGTCACATCGTCTTTAGAAGCAGGAGAGATTGGGAGAACGCATGAATTCTAGTGTTCGCACCGTTGTACTGTGGGTCATCATCATTTGCCTGGTGGGTTTGGCCTGGGTTGTTATCCAAAGCAACAAAAAAACCGGGGATCAACCGGGCTTTTCGGACCTGTTCCAGAAGGTTAAGGCGGGTGAAGTCACCGATGTGATGATCAACTCCGCCACCGGCGAGATCACGGGGCATTACCGGAGCAAGGACGAGTTCCGCTCCACCATTCCTCCCAACTTCAACGACTTCACCACGCTGATGCTGGATAAGGGCGTCGCAGTCAAGTACAAAGAGGATAACAACGGCGGATGGGTTTCCATCATGGTACAGGCGTTTCCGATCGTGCTGCTGGCCGGGTTCTGGATCTTCATGGTCCGGCAGATGCAGAGCGGAGGGAACAAGGCGCTGAGCTTCGGCAAGAGCCGGGCTCGTTTACACTCCTCGCAGCAAAAGAAGGTCACGTTTAAGGATGTGGCCGGGGTGGAGGAAGCCAAGGAAGAACTGCAGGAGATCATCGAATTCCTGCGCGAGCCGCAAAAGTTCCAAAAGCTGGGCGGACGCATCCCGAAAGGCGTGCTCCTGATCGGCTCCCCGGGTACCGGCAAGACGCTGCTGGCGCGCGCCATCGCGGGCGAGGCCAACGTGCCGTTCTTCTCGATCTCCGGTTCGGACTTCGTGGAAATGTTCGTAGGCGTAGGCGCGAGCCGCGTGCGCGATTTGTTCGAGCAGGGCAAGAAGAACGCACCGTGCATCGTGTTCATCGACGAAATCGACGCTGTGGGCCGGCATCGCGGTGCGGGCTTGGGCGGCGGTCACGACGAGCGCGAGCAGACTCTCAACCAGTTGCTGGTGGAGATGGACGGGTTCGAATCGAACGAAGGCGTGATTCTGGTGGCGGCGACGAACCGTCCGGACGTGCTGGATCCGGCGCTGCTGCGGCCGGGCCGTTTCGATCGGCGGGTTGTCGTGGGACGGCCGGATGTGAAGGGCCGCGAGGCGATTCTGAAGGTCCACACCAAGAAGACTCCGCTGGCCGACGACGTGGAATTGTCGGTGGTGGCGCGCGGGACACCAGGATTCGCGGGCGCGGATCTGGCGAATCTTGTGAACGAAGCGGCGCTGATCGCAGCGCGGCAGAATCGCAAGGTGGTGACGCAGATTGACTTCGAACTGGCCAAAGATAAAGTGATGATGGGCGTGGAACGCAAGAGCCTGATCATCAGCGACGACCAGAAGAAGGTCACGGCGTATCACGAAGCGGGCCACGCCTTGGTGGCGGCGCTGACGCCGGAGGCGGATCCGCTGCATAAAGTCACGATCATTCCGCGCGGCATGGCGCTGGGCTTGACCATGCAGTTGCCGATCGACGACAAGCAAGGTTACAAGAAGGAATATCTGCAAGGTGAGATCGCCATCCTAATGGGCGGGCGTCTGGCGGAAGAGATGTTCCTGCACGACATGACCACTGGCGCGAGCAACGACATTGAACGCGCGACGGACATGGCTCGCAAGATGGTGTGCGAGTGGGGCATGAGCGAACTCGGGCCGATGAGCTTCGGCAAGCGCGAAGAGCAGATCTTCCTGGGCCGCGAGATCGCGCAGCATCGCGATTACAGCGAGGCCACGGCGATCCGCATCGATGAGCAGGTGAAGAAGCTGGTGGATTCTGGATACCAGCGCGCCAAGGCGATCATCGTGGAGCATTCGGCCGCGCTGGAGCGCATCGCGCTGGCGCTGCTGGAACGCGAAGTTCTGGACGGTAGCGAAGTGAAACAGCTGATCGACGGGCTGCCTCTGCGGGCGTTTGTTCCGCCGACGCCGACGGCTCCGCCGAGCGACGGCTCTCAGCAGGTGATCAAACCGGAAACGCCGCGGCGCGCACCGGGGATGCTTGAGGGCGGTCCGCAGCCCGCTTGAAAGTAGATCAATTCCATCGCGCAACACGGGGCACGGCGCGAGCTTCTTCCCGAAGGGATTGAGGTTCGCGCCGTGCCTTTTGCGCTTTCCCAATACCCCGTCTATATCTTCGACCTGGACGGGACCCTCATGGATTCGGCCCGCGATATCTGCGGCGCGATCCAGGAAGTGCTGGCGGCAAATGGCCGCAGCGATATTCCCGACACGCACTTGCGCCGCTACATCGGGCGGCATCTCCTCGACATGTTCTACGACTTCGGATTTACCGACGAGCAGATCGATCCGATGATCGAGCACTATCGCCGCATTTATCCGGCCCGGCAGCATTTGCAGACGGCTCCGATGCCGGGAGTGCCGGAGATGCTCGCGGGGCTCGGTGGACGCAAGACCACGGCGACGATCAAGAGCACGGCGAATACTCGGATCGTGCTACAGCAGTTCGGGCTGTTGCAATACTTTGAGCATGTGCAGGGGACGGATAATTTTCCTTCCAAGCCTCGGCCGGATGTGATCTTGCATTCGATGGAGGCGCTGGGGGCGGAGCCTTCGGAATGCCTCATGATCGGCGATTCGGCGGCGGATATGGAAGCGGGTCGCGCGGCAGGCGTGAAAATTTGCGGCGTGCGGTACGGCTACGGCGATCTGAAGGAAATGGCCAAGTGGGAGCCGGACTACTGGATCGACGATCCTCGCGAGTTGCTATGAAGCGGGCGGTGTTGACCATCGGCAACTTGAAAAAGATGGATCCGTATCGCGACGCACTAACGGCGGCGGGCGTGGACGTATTGGTGGCGACCGTAGAGCAGCCGATCGAATCGCTTCAAGGGATGGGCTTGGTGCTCTGTGGCGGCAGCGATGTCGATCCGGCGTTGTACGGTGCGGCGCGCGATCCACAGTGCGAGGCTTCGGATGCGGCGCGCGACGAACTGGAGCAGAAGCTTCTGCGGGAAGCTCTCAGCGCGGATCTGCCGGTGCTCGCGATTTGCCGAGGGATGCAATTGTTCAACGTCACGCATGCCGGCGGGACTTTGGTGCAGCACTTGGAAGGACACCGGATCTCGAACCACGGAACACATGACGTGGAGGTTTTCGAAGGAACCCGGCTCGCCGGGATTTTAGGAGCGGGCGTGCACGCGGTCAATTCACGGCATCATCAGGCGGTGGAGCGGATGGGCGCGGGGCTGACGGTGTCGGCGAAGTCCCCGACCGGGGTGATCGATGGATTGGAGCGTGCGGATTTGCGGTTTGCCGTGGCAGTGCAGTGGCATCCCGAGGACATGGTGGAACGGGTGGCAGTGCAGCGGCGGTTGTTTGAAGCGTTCGCGAACGAACTCTAGGGTTGCGCGTTGAGCGCGGCGAGTTCGGCAAGGTCGAGGCGGCCGGTGTAGATCGCCATACCGAGCGCCGCGTGGATTCCCATCGCGGTGAGCTGGCGGACGTCATCGATGGTGGTGATGCCTCCGGCGGCGGTGATCTCGCGGTCCGTTGCGGCACGGAGGCGGCGGAACCAATCGAGATCGGTGCCTTGCAGCATGCCTTCTTTATCGACGTAGGTGCACAGGAAGCCCCCGCAGAAGGGGGCCATGCGGCCGATGACTTCTTCGGCGGTGAAGTTAGTAGCTTCGACCCAGCCCTTCACGACGACCTTGCCGTTCTTCGAATCGAGCGCGACGATGACTCGCTCGGGTCCGACAGCGGCGGCGATCTCTTGAAGCGCGGGCGTGAAGGCGGCGGTGCCGACGATGACCCGGTGCGCGCCCTGGTCGATCAGGCGGCGGGCTCGGGCGGCGTCACGGACTCCTCCACCGACGCGGCAGCGGGCGCGGGCGGCGAGGAGTTCGACTAACGCGCTGTTCTCGCCCTTGCCCATCGCGGCGTCGAGATCGATCACTTGAATTTCGGGGAAGGCAGCGAACTTGCGCAGCATCTCCAGGGGCGCGTCGCCTTCGAGAGCTTTGTCGCGGCCCTGGACCAGCTGTACTACTTTGCCGTCCATCAGGTCGATGCAGGGGACGATCATAGGCGGACGGGGACTCCTCGGGTTCTCAGAAATTGTTTCAGGTCGTCGACGGTGTAAGTGCCGTAGTGGAAGATGGACGCCGCGAGGGCGGCATCGGCATCCGTAGGGCCCAGCACTTCGAGAAAATCTTCGGGCTTGCCCGCGCCCCCGGAGGCGATGACAGGAATCTGAGTGACGCGGCGCACCGCGCTGGTGAGCGCGCAGTCGAAGCCGGTCTGCACGCCGTCGGTATCCATCGAAGTGAGCAGGATTTCGCCTGCGCCGAGCTCTTCGCCGCGGCGGGCCCATTCGATGGCGTCCATGCCTTCGTCGTGACGGCCGCCGCGGGTGTAGACGTTCCATCCTGCGGGCGCTGAAGCTGTCGCGGGGCGGCGGCGGGCGTCGATGGCGAGCACGACGGCTTGCGCGCCGAACTCTTCGCTGCATTCGGTGATGAGCTCGGGGCGGCGGACGGCCGCGGTGTTGACGCTGATCTTGTCGGCTCCGGCGTGGAGGATGCGGCGCGCGTCGTCGACGGTGCGGATGCCTCCTCCGACGGTGAGCGGGATGAAAACTTCGCGCGCGGTACGGGCCACGACGTCGACCATGGTGTCGCGATCGTCGCTCGAAGCGGTGATATCGAGGAACACAAGCTCGTCGGCGCCCTGCTGGTTATAGCGCGCGGCGAGTTCGACCGGATCTCCGGCGTCACGGAGATTGACAAAGTTGACGCCCTTCACCACGCGGCCGGCGGTGACATCGAGGCAGGGGATGATTCGTTTGGCAAGCATCGGTTAGTTCTCGACGAAGTTGCGGACGATGGCGAGGCCGAGGGCTCCGGACTTTTCGGGATGGAACTGGACTCCGTGAACGTTGTCGAGTTCGATCGCCGCGGTGTAGGGCACGATGTACTCGCACGTGGCGGCGGTAGGAGGAATCACGGGGCAGTAGTAGCTGTGGGCGAAGTAGAGAAACGGCGCGTCGCCGAGGCCTTTCATCAGACGCGAGGGCCGGACCGGCGTCACTTGATTCCAGCCCATGTGCGGAATGCGAAGATCGCCTTGGAAGCGCTTCACGGTTCCGTCGTAGATGCCGAGGCCGCGGACTTCGGGGGCTTCTTCGCTCGCGGTAAAGAGGGCTTGCATGCCGAGACAGATGCCGAGATACGGGACTCCGGCGCGGATGCGTTCGACGAAGGTTTCGCGGACGCCGAGTTCGTCGATGGCTCGCATGGTTTGGCCGAAATGTCCGACGCCGGGGAGGATGATCTTGGTGGCGCGGCGGAGACCGTCGGCGTCGCGGACCAACCCGTAGGGGGCGCCGAGGGCCCCCAGGGTGTTCTTCACCGACTGTAAGTTCCCTGCCCCGTAATCGAAGATCGTGATCATGGCGTTTCTTGATTTAAAGCAAGCCCTTCGTCGACGGCAGCTGCTCCTTCAGGCGCGCGTCTTTCGAGCAGGCGTAGCGCATGGCTCGCGCGAAACATTTGAAGATCGCTTCGATTTTGTGGTGGTTCGAGCGGCCATAGAGGATCTTCGCGTGGAAGTTCGCACCGGCGTGATGGACAAAGCCGTCGAAGAAGTCCGGGAGCAGCTCAGTCTGCAGATCGCCGACAAGGCGCGTCTTGACGCGATCTTTGTAGACCAGCGCGGGACGGCCCCCGAGGTCGACGGCGACGACGGCGAGCGTTTCATCCATCGGCAACACGAAGTATCCGGCGCGATTGATTCCACGGCGGTCAGCCAGAGCCTTCGCGAAAAGCTGGCCGAGAACGATACCGCAGTCTTCGACGGTGTGGTGCTGATCCACGTCGAGATCTCCGGTGGCGTGCAACGTGAGATCGAAGCCGCCGTGCTTGGTGAACAGCTCCAGCATGTGGTCCAGGAATCGAATGCCGGTGCGGACGTCGTACTTGCCCTTGCCTTCGATACGGAGCGTGCCGCCGATTTGGGTTTCCTTGGTATCGCGCTGGATGGTGCCGGTTCTCATGCAACGTCCTTTAGATAGGGTTCGATCTGGTTCACGTTTTCGACGATCGCGACGGCGTTCTCCTGCTGGAACAGGCGCATTAATTCTTCCCGGCGCGAGTGTTCGGCGGCGAGAATGCCGAGGAAGGGAACTCCGGCGGCGCTGGCGGAGCGCGCGTCATCGACGGTATCGCCGATGTACCAGAGCTTGCGGCCGGGCTTTTTCTTCTGGATCATGTGCAGGCCGTCCGGCGCGGGCTTCGGCGCGGGGACGTGTTCGGCGCAGATGATGGGATCGAAGATCAGCTCGGACGCGAAGCGGGAGAGCGTGAAATCGAGCTCATAGCGCAGGCGGCCGGTGAAGATCGCGAGATTGTGGTTTTGCTGGAGACGTTCCAGGAAGCCGGGCTGGGGGATCCAGCTCTCGCGGCGAATGAGGCCATCACCGTTTTGGCCGATGAAGATTTGGTTGAAGTAGTCGACCACGGCGCCGTATTCGATCTCGGTGCCGAGGTCGGCGCAGATTTTCTGCGAGAGCGCCCAATCGTTGTTCCAGCCGCCGGCGTTTTTGTATTCCTGGATGGACGCGCGTTCGATGCGCTTCCCGGTGAAGTGCTCCACGGTTTGGACGATGGCTTCGCGGTAGGACTCGGTAACTTCCGCGAGCACGCCGTCCATGTCGAAGACGATTATCGAATCCACAAGCGCTCCAGTTCTTCGAGGAATCGTGCGATTTGCGCGCGGGTGCCGAGAGTGACGCGGACGCAGCCGGCGATTTCGTAGCTGCGGTCACGGATGAGGACGCCGCGGTCGCGCAGAGCATCGCGGATGGGGATCGCGCTTTCACCCGCGTAGAACAGAAGGAAATTCGCTTCGCTGGGGAAGTAGCGGATGCCGAGGCGGTCTAATCCCGCGCGCGCGATGCGCTTGGCCTCCTGGACTTCGGCGATGTAATTGGCGACGTAGTCTCGATCCTGCACGGCGGCTCGCGCGGCGAGGACGGCGAGTGTGTTCACGCTGTAGGGAGACTGGGCTTTCCGGACCCATGCGATGTTCTCGGCGCAGGAGAAGAGGCACCCGCAGCGCATCGCGGCCATGCCGTAGACCTTCGAAAACGTTCGGCTGACGAAGAGATTCGAGTATTGGCGAATCCAAGGGAGCGCGGTGACGCCGGAAAATTCGAAGTAGGCCTCATCAATGAGGACGGCGGCGTGGGGAGCGGCTTCGAGGATGGCGCGGATGCCGTCGAGTCCGACGCTGGTGCCCGTCGGGTTGTTGGGGTTCGCGATGAGGATGGCTTTGGTGTTGGGCTGAATCGCGGCGAGTAACTCTTCAAGAGGGAACGCCAGCGTGTCGGGGCGAAATTCGATCTCGCGAATGGAGGCTCCGGCGACTTCCGCGTAGAAGCGGTACATCGCGTAGGAAGGCTTCAGGGTGAGGACGTCGTCGCCATCGTCAAGGAAGGTGTTGACCAGAAGTTGGATGGCTTCGTCTGTGCCGTTGGTGAGCGTGAACTCGTCTGGCGAGACTTGGAAAAACGTGGCAAGGTCGCGAAGAGCGTCGGCGTATTCGGGATAGAGCGAGAGGCGCTCCGCCGTGAGCTTTTCGCGCAGGAGCTCGATCACTTTGGGGGAGCAACCGACGGTGTTCTCGTTGAAGTCCAGACGCAGCTTGCCTTCGCGGCCTCCGCTCGGCGGGTGATAGGGCGCCATCGCGCGCACGGCTTCGCGGGGTTGGAGCGAGCTCTGTTTTGAAATGTCAGCCACGCTGGCGAGCCTCCACGGAGCGGGCGTGGGCTTCGAGGCCTTCCGCGCGGGCCAGAGTAGTGATGGCGGGAGTGAGCTTCGCGAGCGAGCCCGCGGTGAGTTCCTGCACAGAGATGACTTTGACGAAATCGGCGGAGGAGAGGCCTCCGCGGAGTCGAGCGGCACCGGAAGTCGGCAGCACGTGATTGGGACCGGAAGCGTAGTCGCCCGCGGCTTCCGGACTCGCAGGGCCGAGGAAGACGGAGCCGGCGTTTTGGATCGACGGCAACAGCGACGCGTCGTGCAGAGCGAGGTGTTCGGGCGCGAGGGCATTGGAGAACTCGACGGCCCGGGAGAGTTCGTCTACCAGCACGATGGCTCCATTGTTGTCGATGGAGAGGCGCGCGACGACGGCGGTGGAGAGCGTCGCGAGTTGGCGCTCGAGCTCGGCGGAGACTTCCGCGGCGAGGACGCGCGAGGTGGTAAGCAGAATCGCGGAGGCGTCGACGTCATGCTCAGCTTGCGCCAGCATGTCGGCGGCGATCCAGCGCGGGTTGCCTTCCGCAGCGATGATGACGATTTCGGTGGGGCCGGCTATGAAGTCGATTCCTGTCTCGCCGGCGATGAGTTTCTTCGCGGCGGCGACGTAGATGTTTCCGGGGCCGACGATGCGATCGACGCGCGGAACGGTTTCGGTGCCGTAGGCCAGGGCGGCGATGGCTTGGGCTCCGCCCATTTGGAAGAAGTGGGTGACCCCGAGCCATGCGGCGATGCCGAGGATTTCGGCGCTGGGGTGAGGACACGCGACGCAGGTGTTCTTTACTCCCGCGACCTGCGCGGGAATCACGTTCATCAGCAGTGTGGACGGAAGAGGATAGCGGCCGGCGGGCGTGTAGGCGCCCATGGAATCGAGCGGGCGGACGATCTGGCCAAGGCGGCGGCCGTCCGGATACTCGACCATTTTCGCGGGCGGGAGTTGGAGTTCGGCGTACTCGCGAATATTGGCGGCGGCGATGCGGACGGCTTCTTCGAACTCCGGCGTAAGCGTGCCGCTGATGGGAATGCGGACGCTGGAGCCTTCGAAGCGATCGAACTTACGGGCGTAGTCGAGCAGTGCGGCGTCGCCTCGGGCGCGCACGTCGGCGAGGATCGGTGCGACGATCTGCTCGGCCTCTTCGAGCCGCTGAGCTTTGCGGGTACGAAGTGCGGCGGCGTCTTTGTATTCGAGAATGCGAATCATTACATTACGATTTTATTCAATGGGTATTCGACGATGCCTTGGGCTCCAGCTTCTTTGAGTCGAGGAATGATGGACCGTACGGTGGATTCGTCGAGGATGGTGTTCAGCGCCAGCCATTCGCCATCGCTGAGCGGAGAGATGGTGGGGTTCTTGAGGGCGGGCAGGACTTTCAGGACGCCTTCGAGCTGCTTGCGCTCCACGTTCATCATGAGGCCGACTTTACCCATCGCGGCGATGGCGCCTTCCAGCAGCATCTTGATGTCGTCCAGTTTGCGGCGCTTCCAGGAGTCTTTCCAGGAATCGGCGTTGGCGATGAGCTGCGTGTTCGATTCCATCACGGTTTCGACAATGCGGAGTTTGTTCGCGCGCAGGGAGGAACCGGTTTCGGTGACTTCGACGATGGCGTCGGCGAGCACGGGAGGCTTCACTTCGGTGGCTCCCCAACTGAACTCGACTTTCGCGGTGACGCCGTTGGCTTTGAGGTAGCGGCGGGTGGCGGCGACGAGCTCGGTGGCGATGATCTTGCCTTCCAGATCCTTCACCGATTGGAACGAAGAAGCCTCCGGCACGGCGAGTACCCAGCGCACTTTGCCGAAGCTCTGCTTGGCGTAGATGAGGTCGGCCACGGTCTGGACCTTCGCCTCGTTTTCCTCCACCCAGTCGCGGCCGGTAAGTCCGGCGTCGAGAACTCCGTCTTCGACGTAGCGGGCCATTTCCTGAGCGCGGATCAGCATGCATTCGATTTCGGGATCGTCGATGCTGGGGAAGTAGGAGCGGCTGCTGGTGACGATCTGGAATCCGGCGCGGCGGAAGAGGTCCACCGTGGCGTTTTCCAAGCTGCCTTTGGGAATGCCGAGTTTCAATTTCATGAGTTAAATTCCATAGACCTGACTGGGGTCGAAGGCGCGCTCGGTTTCGTCGATCCATTTGCCGTCTTCCAGGTGGCGGAAGAAGCAGCTCTTGTAGCCTTCGTGACAAACGCCGGGGCCGATCGCTTCCACTTTCACGAGCACGGTGTCGCGATCGCAATCGGTGAAGATTTCCTTCACGACCAGCTTGTGGCCGGAGCTCTCGCCCTTCATCCAGAGCTTGTTGCGGGTGCGGCTGTAAAACGTGACGAAGCCGCTCTCCACGGTCTTGCGGAACGCTTCTTCATTCATGAAGCCGACCATGAGCACCTGGTCGCTCTTCGAGTCCTGGACTACGGCGGGCAGCAGGCCGTCGAGTTTCTTAAAGTCTAGTTCCATAGATTTTCTCCAAACGTTTCCCTAATAAAAAAGCCCGCCGTTGCCGGCAGGCTCTTCGAATTTCGCTGATTGAAATTGGCGTTTACGAGTGAGCCCGTCGCGGCATGGCATGGCCGTGATGATGGTGGTGGCGATGGTGCACGACGAGCATAAAAACAAAGTTTACCACAGTCACTGAGGCGATGACAGTACGGTAGGGATTCGCATGGGTCGCGTGGATCCCTGCTGTTGTTGCTGCTGTTGGCGCGCCTGGGCTTGCTGCTGGCGGTCCACGGCACGGAGTTGCTTCTGCACAGCCTCTTCGTCGGACTGCGCCTTGGCTTCCCGAGCCTGCTCCTCGCGATACTCTTGCGCGACCACAGGCGAGTAGAGGCGCATGCCGAAGTCGCGGTTCCAGGACCATCCGAAAGCAGTGGTTTCCCAGTGCGTATGGACCGCGCGGGCTTCCCTGCTTGCGGTGAAGATGGTGAAGGAGCGGTTGGCGGACCAGCGATGAAGGACGTCGCGCTGATTGAGGTCGAAAGAGGAGAGCGTGAGCAGAGCGGTAAGGTGGACCGCTTTGCCGCGGCCGGCGTCGATGTGTCTTGTGCCGGATTGCACGACGGCGTCGCCGCCGAAGACGCGGAGCTCGCGCGGCTCGAGTTCGAAGCGGTAGACGCCCATGCGTTTGAATTCGGTGTGGGTGTCGCCGAACTGGACGCGGATGCGGTTGCCTTTAGTGAGGCTCACGACTTCGACGAGCGCGGTGCCGCGTTGAAGGTCCACTTCGGTGTCTTGCAGGCGTCCGCTGATGAGGCGCACGGAGGTTTGGCTGCCGAGGCGGAGGAAGACCCCGGGGCGAGGGAGAGCTCGGCGAGTCCGTTATCGGTGCGGAGGACTTGGCCGTTGTTGAGGACGGGGAAGTCGGCGGGGGTCAGACGGAGGGGCTTGGAGTCGAGGAAGACGGCGCCTTCGGTGGATTGGACCATGCCGGCTCGGGCGCTGACGAGATATTGGGAGTGGGCGAACGGGGCACAACTCATGCAGGCGAGCAAGAGACCGAGTTGGCGCGGCATGCGCATGACGGCTACCCGTTAGACTACAACTCTTGGACGCCGGGAACACCCGGGGGGCGTTAATGGAAGGCCTGTTCGAGGTCGGCCAGGATGTCTTCGACGGCTTCGATGCCGATGGAGAAGCGCATCAGGTTGTCATGGATGCCGAGGCGCTTGCGATGCTTCGCGGTGAGCTCGCGATGCGAGGACATCGCGGGGTAGCTGGTCATGGTGTGGACGTCGCCGAGCGAGGTGGCGCGGACGATCATCTTGAGGCGGTCCATGAAGCGGAAGATTTCGGGTTGTCCCGCGCCCTTCAGTTCGAAGGAGAGCATCGCGCCGGAGAGATTCTTCGGGAAGAAGCGCGCGATGGCGGGGGCGTCGGGATGGGCGGGGTCGCCGGTGAAGTAGACGCGATCGACTTTCGGGTGCGCGGCGAGCCAGGAGGCCACTTTGCAGGCGTTGGCGCACTGGCGTTCCAGGCGGAGAGCCAGGGTTTTGATGCCGCGCATGGTGAGATAACTTTCGAAGGGTCCGAGCACGGGGCCGAGCGTGCGGGAGAGCGACCGGAGCGTTTCAGCGTGCTCTTTATCGGGAATCGCGACGCCGCCGAGGACGTCGCCGTGTCCGGCAAGATATTTGGTGGCGCTGTGGATGACGATGTTCGCGCCGAGGTCGAGCGGGCGCACCATGAGAGGGGTGGAGAAGGTGCTATCGACGATGAGCGCGGCTGCGGCGTGGCGCGCGATTGCGGCGATTTTGTCGATTTCACCCACGCGCATCAGAGGGTTGGAGATGGTCTCCATGACGATGGCGCCGGGCTTGGTTTCCTTCACGGCGGCTTCGACGGCTTTGAGATCGCAGACATTGACGAAGGTGGTTTCGACGCCGATGGGTCCGAAGATGTTCATCAGCATCGCGGTGGTGGAGCCGTAGAGGCCCTCCGCGGCCAGGACGCGGCGCGGGCGGTCCATCAACGCGGTGAGGACGGCGAGGTGGAGGGCGGCCATTCCGGAGGAGCAGGCATGGGCGCTGGCTCCGCCTTCGAGCTCGCGCACCAGCTCTTCGAGAGCCATGCGGGTGGGGTTGTCGTACCGAGTGTAAGAGGAGCCCTGTTCTTCGCCGGCGAAGACACGCTCCAGTTCTTCCATGGATTTATAGAAGTAGGCGGTGGCGGTGTGGATGGGCGTGGTGACGCCGACGGATTTCGCGGGCGTGCGGCGGCGGTCGCCCCAATGTACGGTTTTGGTTTCCGGCTTCATTGACGCTTCCAGCGAACTCCTTCCTTGGTGTCTTCGAGGACGATGCCTTGCTCGGCGAGTTGCTTGCGGATTTCATCGGCGCGGGCGAAGTTGCGAGCTTTTTTCGCGGCGTGGCGCTCGTCGACGAGGGCTTGGATTTCGGGGTCGCCGAGACCGCCGGACTTTTCGGTCGGTTTGAGGACGTCAAAGACGGCATCGAACTTGGCGAGGAAGTTCAGGGCCACGGAGGCGTTACCGGCGAGGAATTCGCCGGCGTCCATAGCGGTGTTCGCGTCGCGGACGAATTCGAACACGGTGCCGAGGGCTTCGGCGGTGTTGAGATCGTCATCGAGAGCTTCTTCAAAAGCGTGCGCGGCGGCGGAAGTGCGGTCGGCGAGCGCGGCATTGACACCTTCGGGGAATTTTCCGGCTTCCAGGCGGAGCTTGAAGTTGCGCAAGCGGTCAATAGAGGTGGCGGCGGCTTTGAGTCCATCGAAAGTGAAGTTGAGCTTCTTGCGATACGGTACGGAGGCCAGCAGGTAACGCACAGACTCGGGCGCGTAGCCTTTGGCGACGAGGTCACGGAGGGTATAGAAATTGCCCAGCGATTTGGACATCTTCTGGCCATCGACGCTCAGGTGTTCGGAGTGCAGCCAGAAGCGCGCGAAGGGTTTCCCGGTGATGGCTTCCGATTGCGCGATTTCGTTTTCGTGATGCGGGAAGGTGAGGTCGACTCCGCCAGTGTGGATGTCGAGAGTTTCGCCCAAGTACTTCATGGCCATCACGGAGCATTCGATGTGCCAGCCGGGGCGGCCGGGACCGAGAGGAGTTTCCCAGGCGGGCTCACCGTCCTTCTGGGCTTTCCAGAGGACGAAGTCGCGCGCGTCATCTTTATCGTATTCATCGACGTCAACGCGGGCTCCGGCGCGGATGCCGGTGAAGTCATTGTGCGAGAGCTTGCCGTAGGTGGGGAAGTTGGCGATGCGGTAGTAGACGGAGCCGTCGCTGCGATAGGTGAAGCCCTTCTGTTCCAGGGTTTCGATGGCGGACGCCATGTCGTCAATGTGATCGGTGGCTTTCACCATGCGCTCCGGACGTTGCAGGCGGAGCATGGCGGTGTCTTCGAGGAAACCTTTGGTGTAGATTTCGGTGAACTCAAAGATGGTTTTGTTCGCGGCGGCGGCGTCGCGGATGATTTTGTCCTCGACGTCAGTGATGTTCATGACGTGATCAAGCGTGTAGCCGTGCGACTTCAGCACGCGGCGGAGAATGTCCTGAAAGGTGAAGGCCCGCAGGTTGCCGATGTGGACGTAGTTGTAGACGGTGGGTCCGCAGGTGTACATGCGGACGACGTTGTCATGCAGGGGCGTGAAGGGTTCCGACTTCTGGGTCAGAGTGTTGTAAAAGCGCAGGGCCATAGCGGGGATGTTTTTATCGTAGCAGTGGGAGGTCCACAGGCTGAAGCCGGTGCCACTTAGAGCACTACGCAGGTCCATTGGCCTTGGTCGTCTTGGAATCCGGAGAGGATGCGGTGGCGGGCGACTCGTTCGAATTCGGGGCGGAGGGGGCCGATGACGTCCTCATTAATGTTCGCGACGACGACGTCGAAGGAGGCGGAGCGGACGGCGTCTACGCTGCCGACGAAGAAGGGGACGGGGCGGAGGGCTTCGGGATCGACGTCGCAGGCGACCACCTTCCCTGCCCCGAGGAGTTTGGCTGCGATGGACAGGATGCCGGAGCCGCTGCCGACGTCGAGAACGGAATCGCCGGGGCGGATGAGCCGCTCCATTTCGACGAGGCAGAGCTGGGTGCAGGGGTGCTGGCCGGTGCCGCATTGGGCTCCGGGGTTGATTTCGAGGCGGAAGCGGCCGGGAGGGGTGGGCTCCGTGCGCCAGGGGGCGACGACGAAGAATTTTTCGCCGACGAGCAGGGGCGGCCAGGCGTCTTCGGTGCGCTGGACCCAATCGACTTCTTCGACGGGGACGGGCTCGCCGAAATGGCTCGCTGAGGCTGAGTCGGCGAAGAAGGCTTCGAGGTAGCCGGGGCCTTCGGTGATGCCGAGGGTGGAGTGCTCCCAGAGGTCGGCCACGAGCGCGTCGTAGTCGGCGGGGTCGGGATGGAGGCGGACGGAGAACATCGGCTAGGGTCTCATTTCTGGGGGTTTTGGGGATGGATGTTCGGGAGATAGTTGTGTGTTTTCAGGTAGCTGGTAGGTTCGTTTGGTAGGAAAAATTTCTGGGCGGGCTGGAGGGGCGGCGGGGGGGATATTGAGTGGGGCCGAGGGGCGTGGTAACGGGCATCGGGGTGGATCCTCCTTTGCTCCAGCGTAACGCGGGAGGCGGGGGCGGAGGAGAGGATTGATACTGAAAAGGTTAGAAATAGGGCAGTTATAGTTGTGCGAAAGTTGGGACTGGAATCTTAAATTAATCGTTCGCCCATTTGTCCGTAATAAAAGACGGTTGCTCATTATTTCAACGCCGAGGCTCTGTGTAATCGGAAGAGGACCCTTAACCGACTTTGTGTTTTGCTCTACAGGCGTCAAAGGAGACTCAGCGAACGCTATCCCAAAACATTACGTCACACGTGGAGGAAGTCGTCGAACTGCCGTTAGAGAAGAGGTACGTCTGGCGGGTCGCATCGGCGTTAACGTGAACTTTCTGTCGATCTTGAAACTTGGCAACGTGAACGCATACCGGAGACGCTCCGGTGGTCACGATCCACAGTTGATGCGGACCACATTCGCGGGCCGGCCGCTTACGGTCAGCATGAGATCTGTTTCTCCCATGCCACGGAGGATCGAGGGCAAGCGTAGCGTCACTTGATCGGCGCCGGGACCTTCCGCTGGGCCGAATGAGACAACCGGCACCGGCGTTCCGCCGATTTCCGCCCTGAACTCGCCCAGCGCGGCTGCGTTGCGAAATCCATCCCCTAGCAGCCGTACCGTGGTGGAAACGTTTTTGGAGAGAGGGATCGGGATGGTGGTGCAATCGGCCTTGCCGCACTGGTAGGTCAGGAAGCTGTGCGCAGGTCCGCTCGGCGGCGTTTGCGTTGCGATGGCGATGACAGGTCCCCACCCGATACCATTCCCTGTCAGCAGGGCTGGGGACAGGTCGGCGATGAGCACACTGCTCTCGCTCCTTGACCCGTCAGACCGGACGATCGAGACTTTGGCGGGCCCCTTGGCGGTGTCCGGCGGAACTACGAAGTTCACAAAACTCCAGCCGATTCCGACATGGAGCAGCGGCGCCAAACGTGCCACGCCTCCGGAGTCGAAGACTTCCACCGCGATGTTCGAAAGCTTCTGCGGAAGTGCGCCGTTGCCATCCGCTTCTGCTTCAGAGAGGGTAGGCCCGTAGGATTGCGCCGCGGCTCCGCGTGCCAGAACAAAAGTGGCATTTAAAGCTGTGGTGACGAGGCCGCGCAGAGGCACCCCGATGAGGTGATATTGAACCACGGTACCGATGCCGGCGGCAGATCCGCAAGGCAAGCCGTTCGCCAGCGTGGTGGCGAAGAAGTGACGATAGTCGGAGATCAACTTGCCCGGCGCAAAAGTGGAGATGGTCCAAGAAACTTGAAGCCGGTCGTAGTCGGTCAGGGTTGACTGAATGGTTCGTTCCACAACAGCCGGGTCTTGCGGAAGCGCCTGGCAATCTTGCACCCGATCGAGGTGGAGATCCGCGTCATTGACCACGAGAGGAACCTGGGCGGACAAGACGCCAAAAGAGCGATCCCCCTGGGCGTCTGTTCCGATCTCGTTGAATCGGACGTTGGTCTCGTAGATCACACCGGCGTCCGAAAGGAAGAACTCGGGCGTGAGCCCTTCCAGCAAGGGTGCCTCATCTAGGCCCGTCACGATCAGAGGCTGAGCCACGCCTACGCCGCGAATGGCGTCAGCCAACCCCTGCATCCCCACGGCCGCGTGGCCGTCCGCCGTTCGGCCGCCGCGAAGCCAGAATCGCCAGTCCGCGCCGGTATCCATGCCGGGTCGATGCCCGGGGATCGCCCTGGCACGTGGTGTGGAAAAAAGATCGAACAATAGCCCCGCGTTGTCGCGAAATCGCGCCCCACATTCCTTCCAAAAACGAATGGTTTTTTCCGAAGGCAAGTCCGAACCGGGCTCAACCGCGGCCAGGATCACCAGCAAGTCTTGACGATTCGCGATCCGCACGGCTTGGGCGAGGCGTTCGGCATACGACGGTTCGTCCAGATACCGTCCTACGTCCACAGGCAAGCGAACCGTATTCATATTCCAACGCTTACGAATCGCGTTCAAGGTGGTTGCCGAGAGGGGGCCGTAGGCGTGACGGGACGGCATTCCGAAATCGGAGGCATCCCCGGCCAGTTCGGGGAGCTGAGTCCCACGGAGCAAGACGTGTTGCCCCGCGCGGTCCACCAAGAACCGGCCTTGAACTCGCACGGGACTGCTGGAGGTCCGCGCCGGCGATTGAGCCATGGAAGAAGCGGCAAACGCAAGAAGCATCCCAGCAACCAAGTCGCGCATGTTTCGATTGTATCGATATATCGGGCTGGATTCTCGGATTATTTCACCCGATCCGGGCGCCGAATCGCGGTCTTCCTCCAGGGATTTGAGAATCTTACGTCGTGGAGGAGTTCTTCGTCCGTCAAGCTTCCCAGAAAGGCAACGAAATCCGCGCGGTTTTGCGGTGAAAGCTGGAATCCAGCTATTAATGGGTCCTTATTCGGATTCGCGTAACCTTTGCCCGCCAGCGGTCCGCTCACGAGAGTGCGGCCTCCCGCCGCGTAATGGTCAATGGCGGCCTCCAATGTCGGCACGCTTCCATCGTGCATGTAAGGACCGGTCACCGCGATATTTCTTAGCGTAGGCGTGCGGAACTTGCCCACGTCCTGCGCGCGCCGCGTGTACTCGAAGATTCCCAGGTTCGGGGCGGGATAGGAGAATGGCCCGGAAGCGTTGTAGAGGCCCGTGTTGTGAAATCTCGGCGAGGACTCGGTCACATCGCTGAAGTCAAATCCGCCGTGGCACCGGAAACATTGAAAAGGCTCGCTGAAGAAAAGGACTTCGCCGCGCTGCGCTGCCTCAGAGATCGCGCGCCGGTCGCCGAGGTGAAAACGGTCATAGGGAGATCGGCCGGAAAGGATGGTCCGCTCGAAGGTGGCGATCGCTTTGGCCAAATTGCGCACGGTGTACGGATCCTGCTCCTTGGGGAAAGAAACGGGGAACAACGGCGCGTACACGGGATCGTTACGAACGAGTGTAAGAAGAGCCGCTTCCTTGCCGCGCATCCCGAGTTCCACAGGATGTTCTCCGAAGAGCGGAACGAGGACTTGTTCCTCAAGACTGCGAAGGCCGGGATTGCTCCAGGTGAGTACGGTATTGTAGGCTACATTCACCAGGCTCATCGCACTCCGCGAGTGCATCTGGCCGGTAGCGCCGGTCGAAACCGCATGGCCTTCCGTGAAGGCGAGTCCCTGGCGATGACAATCCGCGCAGGATCGGGTGGCGTTGACGGACAGACGCTTGTCGTAAAACAAATATCGCCCCAGCAAGACTTTTGTTTCCGACATCGGATTGTCCGGCGGGAGTTTGAGCTTGGGAAAACCTTGTGGGAGATCCGGAGAATACTCGTGGGGAACAGGAACAGCGGCAGGACGTTCGGCAGCCAGCCAGACGACCCCGATGAAGAGCGCGCTTAGAACCGAAGCCCACAATCGTGATCTGAGAAAGGAGGGCATCTCGGTCATCGAGCCGATCTGTGCTTGATACCGACAGTATACGCCCGGGTGGCGGGGGCCGGATGTCCCGTTGGCGATCCCGCTGGGCCATGATCAACGGCGGTGGTAACCAATTTTTCTTCGTCCGGTATGAACCATTGGGCGATGAGGAGCGTCTAACGTTATATGACTGGACGATGCAAGTTCGACGAGCTGCGGGGTAAGACCGACAGGGAGTTGATCCATCTCGCCAGCAGCGAGCTGGATCTGGGACTTCGCGATGCGCAGGAGGCTCTGGAGTCGGCGGAGAACTGGGCCTTTGCGGAACTGCACTACCGGATGGCGGAGCGCGCGTATAAACAGGCCCTTCGGTTGATCCGGCTGGCGGGAGATGCTTCCGACGAGGAACTGGGTGCCGTGGCGTCGAGGCTCGGCCAGCTTCGGGAGGCCCTGGACGCGCTTTCGGCGATTGGATCGGAGCCGACGCGGGCTGAGGTTGCCACGCTGGCTCGGGCACTGTGGAAGGCTCGGGGTTGCCCGGAGGGTCTGCCGGAGCAGGATTGGTTCCGCGCGGAGCGGACGCTGAAGTCACACGCGGTTTGCGTGGGAAATTAGCGCGCGTTCCTTAGGGTTCCGCGCGTTACCCTTGAGCGTTGGGCAAGATCCCGGGGGTAACGGTCATGTCACGCATCGAAGACGAGAACACACAGGCGAAGTCTGCGTGGGAAGCTAACGCTGCTTTCTGGGACGAGCGGATGGGCGAGGGGAACGATTTCTTCGAGACCCTGTTGTGGCCCGCTGTCGAGAGGCTGCTTCGGCCTGTGGCGGGGGAGCGCTTCCTGGATATCGCCTGCGGGAATGGGCTGACGCCGCGGCGTTTGGCGAAGGCGGGGGCGAGCGTGGTTGCGTTCGACGGCTCGCCTGCGATGATCGCGCGGGCGCGTGAACGGGCTGGGGCTGGTGAGATCGATTACCGGGTGCTGGATGCCAGGGATCGCGGCGCACTGCTCGCTTTGGGCGCATTCGACGGTGCGCTCTGCAATATGGCGCTGATGGATATGGCGGAGATCGGTCCGCTGCTGGGCGCGCTGCCTGTTTTATTGAAGCCGGGTGGGCGGTTCGTTTTCTCCGTGGTGCATCCGTGCTTCAACAATCCGTCGGCGATCCAGATGGCGGAGATGGAGGACCTGCAGGGCGCTCTGGTCACGACGTATTCCGTGAAGATTGCGCGATACGCGACGCCGTTCACCCAGATCGGCCTCGCGATGGAGGGGCAACCGGTGGCGCACCCTTACTTTCACCGGCCTCTGGGATTGTTGCTGGCTCCGGCGCTGGAGGCGGGACTGGTGCTGGACGGTGTGGAGGAACGGGCGTTCCCGGCGGACAAGGCGTCTGGCGGCAACGCGCTTTCGTGGAGAAACTTCAGCGAGATTCCGGCGGCGCTGGTGGTGCGGCTGCGGCGGCCTGCCTAAAAAGTCGCGCGGAGGGCGAGTTGGAAGGTTCGCGGATCGCCGACGGCGGTGATTTGTCCAAATGCCGGCAGGGGGTTGGTGGGATAGGCTCCGGTGCCAAAGGTGCCGTTGAGCGTCACGCCGTTCACGTGGTTGGTGAGGTTGAAGCCTTCGACGAAGGCGTCGACGCGGAGGCGGTCCGTGATGCGGAAGCCTCGACTGAGGCGGGCATTTGCGTTGAAGAAATCGAAACCGGAGCCGGCGTTGCGGTTTATGAAGACTCCGTTGACGGTGGGGCGGGCGGCGGTTCCTTGGACGGTGGTGGCTCCGGTGGTGATGTTGAAGGGGAGCGCGGAATAATACTGGAGCATCGCGGTGAGTTCGAAGCCGTGCGTGACGCGCTGCCACGGCGTCGCGGCGGGTCCGGTGGGCGAGTGGATAGTTCCGTCAAAGACGAAGCGGTGGCGCTGATCGTCATCGGAACGGCCGTAATCCCGCCAGATATTGAAGTTGTCGATGGGTGCACTGAAGAAGAATTCGCCGGCGTTATCGAGAGCCTTCGAATAGGTGTAGGAGATGCGGTAGTTGCCCCAGCGCACGGGGCGCTGCACGAAGGAGACCTGCAGGCCGTCGTAGTAGGAATCGGCACGCGGAGAGTATTGGCTGTTGTTGCCGAAGGCGGGGTTCGGGCGGCAGCCATTGTTGCTTCCGGAGGCGACGCAGGCGGGCACGTTCTGGTTGATGGAGACGAGGAGGTGGAGTCCTCGGACGTGCTGATAGCCGACGCTGAAGGTGCTGTGCGCGCCTAGCTGCTGTTCGATCTCCAGGCTTCCCTGCTCTGAATATGCGTTTTGCATGTGCGGGTCCATGGTGGAGAAGTTGAACAGGACTCCGGGGGGCAGGGTCAGGCTGGGGAGGATGTTGGGGAACGCGGGGGCTCCGGCTTGCGTGGGCGAGAGGCTCACGCTGATCTGGCTGAGATTCGCGGGACTGGTGGTGTTGTTCGCGGAGAGCAGCGCGTTGGCGAGGGCGCGGAGAGGGACTCGGTCGTAGAAGAGTCCGTAGCCGCCGCGGATTACGGTCTTGCGGGAGGCGAACGGAGTCCAGGCGAATCCGGCGCGGGGCGAGAGGTTGTTGGTATCGGTCGCGATGGCGTGGAGAAATTGGAGCTCGTAGCGGAGGCCGAGGTTCAGGGTGAGATGGGTGTTGACCTTCCATTCGTCCTGCAGGTAGAAGCCGGCGTTGGGGTTGGTCTGGTGGATCACGCTGTTCGAGAACGTTTGGGTGAAGCCGGAGTTGTTGTAGGTTCCACTGAGGAAATTCGCGAGCGAGGAGAAGGAGTAATTGCCGCGGAAGGAGCGCGGATAGGTGATGGTATCGGAGTTGTAGAGAACGTCGATGCCGGCGCGGAGGGCGTGGGCTCCCGATTGGTAGGAGAGGTTGTCCACGATTTCGGCGAGCTTGTTCAGGCGCGCGGTGGGGGAGATGGAGAGCGTGCCAAAGGTCGCAACGCCGGAGATGGTGACGGCGGGTCCGACGGGATCGGAGGGCGGGGCTTGGAGATTGCCGTCGGTGAACTGGCCGTGCGTTTCGTTCACCAGGCGCGGCGAGAGCGTGGCGATGTTGCTGATGGCGACGGTTTGATCGGTGTTCTCGAGATTGGCGGAGGCAGTGGAGGCGCTGAGTCCGCCGGCTCCGCGGGAGTTGGTGCTGTGGAGGTCGTAGACGCTGTAGCGGAGTCCGAACTGGTCTTTGGCGCTGAATTGATGATCCAGTTTGGCGAGGAAGTTGAGGTTGTGGACGGGGTTCGGATAGAGGCCGGTGAAGATCGGCGAGCCGGGGTAGCCGACGGCAAGCAGGTGGGCGTTGATGGCGGCGACGTTCGCGGGAGAAATGGTGATGAGGCCGGATTGGTTGAGCTCCCGCTGTTCGAAATTGGCGAAGTAAAAAGTGCGGTCATGGACGATCGGGCCGCCGAGGCTGAGTCCGTACTGGGCTTGCGTGAGCGGAAGCGCGGTATGGGAGAGGGCGCTGGCGGCGTTGAGGCGCTGGTTGCGGAAGTAAAGATAGGCATCGCCGTGGAGGGTGTTGGTGCCGCTCTTGGTGACGACATTGATATAGCCGCCGAGGGCTCGGCCGAATTCGGCTTGGGCTCCGGAGGTGACGACCTGAAATTCGTTTACGACGTCCAGGCCGTAGAAGGAGCCGGTGAGTCCGGCGGCGTCATCGTTGTTGGAGAGTCCGTCGAGGACGAAGCTGTTCGAGAAGTTGCGCTGGCTGCCGATGGAGATGCCTTGGCCGGGGACGGCGGAGGTTTCGGCGAAGAGCTGGTTGGCGGCAGTGTTGGTGGGCGAGACTCCGGGGACGAGCAGGGCGAGGTCGAGGAAGCTGCGTCCGTTGAGAGGGAGGGCTCGGATTTCGGATTGGCGGACGGTGCCGGCGATTTGGGTGCGGGCGGCTTCGAGGACGTCGGCGTCTTCGGTGACGGTGACGGCGGATTGTGCTGTGGGGAGAGCGAGCGAGATGGGGAGCTCGAAGGCGGATCCGACGGTGAGCGTGAGGGCTCGGGTGACGTCCGAGAATCCGTCGTGGTGGATGGTGAGCTCGTAGGGTCCGAGACGGAGATAGGGGAGGCGGAAGCGGCCTTCGAGGTCGGTGGACGCGATGGTGGATTGGTTGGTCTCGGTCTGACGGGCGGTGATGGTTGCGGCTTGGACTACGGCTCCGGAGGGGTCTGTGACGCGGCCTCCGATGCTGGCGTAGTTGACGGATTCCTGCGCGGACGCGAGGTGCGCGGCGAAGAAAACGACGATGGCGGACGTACTGACTCGAAACATGGAACAAAACACCTTGCCGCGTGCGGGTGGGCACGCTCGTTCGTCAAGAAATCGGGGAGTTTTTAGGAAAGAGACGAGCGAGGAGGGCCGCGCTTTTGGCAGGTGGAGCGGAACGCGATTCGATCCGCTGAATCGGAGGGTTGGAGAACGGCGGCGTGGCTGAGCATCGCCACGGAACCCGTGAGCGCGCCTTGCATCAACGCGGCGTCGGGCGAGGCGGTAGTGGCTTTGGCCAACGGGAAGGATTGGCAGGGATCGGACTCGAATGAGGGGCCGGAGGACGATTGGAGCTCGGCGAGCACCATTTCGCAATGATGTTTTCCGAGCCGGCGGCAGCAGGCGGGGAGCTTCGAGGTGGGGTCAGAGGCGAACGCAAGCGGCTCGATCAGCGAGAAGCTGAAGAGGGCAACTAGCGCGAAGGCCAGAATGCGTCGCACGGGGCAATCGTAAGCCGCCTAAGGACCTGCCGTCAAGCTCTGCTCTTAACCTATTGATATTGCGTGCGATGTATCTGGCCTCCCTAATCACTACTATTTCTATAGAGATACTTGACAACGGTCAGGCTCGCGGCTATTCTACTTCTAGACGATCTTGAATTCTCCATCCGCAAACTCGAACCACACGGCGCCGTCTCCGGCGGAGATGGCGATTCTGGACGCGATCCGGAGCCTGGAATATGGCTCGGTTGAGATCACGATCCACGATTCGCGGGTGGTGCAGATAGAGTGTAAAAAGAAGATCCGCTTCCAAGCGACCGAATCCTAGGCCGCTTCAGCGAAGCAAGCCGACCGGTCCTCCGGAGGCGCCCTTTCGTCCGCATCCCGAAACCCGTCCGGACCACCGCGAGGGTTTCCGTTTTCAAGAAAAAGATCAGGGAGCAAGTCTTGGCGATGGCTTACAGAAAAGTTTGGGGAGGATTGGTTCTCGCGCTGGCGATCCCGGCAATGCAGGCGCAGCAGCCCACGCCTGTGTCGACGGACGAGAAGATTCAGGAACTGGAGCGCAAGATCGAAGAATTGGACCAGCGGCAGAGGGTTTCGGATCGAAAAGGAGAGATCAAAGAGGACGACCTCGTGGAAGCGGCGAAAACCAAGGCCACAGTAACGGCCGCGGACACGGGCGGGTTCATTATCAAGTCGGGCGACGGGAATTATTCGCTGCGATTCGGGCTGGACGTGCAGATCGACAACCGGACGTTTCCCGGCGCGACCACGGTGCCGCTAACGGACCAGATTTTAATTCGCCGAGCACGGCCGTCGTTCTCCGGCGCGGTGTACAAGTACATCGACTATTACATCCGGCCGGATTTCGGACAGGGATCGGTGGTGCTGTACGAGGCGTACATGCAGTTGAATTATTTCTCGCGGGTGAATCTGCGGGTGGGAAAGTTTAAGCCTCCGGTGGGGCTGGAGCGACTGCAATCGGATGACGACACCAACTTCATCGAGCGCGGGTATCCGACGCTTCTGGTGCCGAGCCGTGACATCGGATACCAGTTTTCGGGCGACATCCTCAAGCGGCGGGTGGCGTACCAAGTGGGCGTATTCAACGGCGTGCCGGATAACGGATTGAGCGATGCGGCCCCCAGCAGCCATCGCGATTATGCAGGGCGGCTGTTCTTCACACCGTTTCTGCCGAATGCGAAGAGTCCGCTGAGCGGGCTGGGGTTCGGAATCGCCGCGACGGGAGGCAATGTTGACGGGATCGCGCTTCCTTCTTATAAGACGTTTGGGCAGAATACGTTCTTCGCCTTTGCCTCCGGCGTGACGCCGGCAGGGCATCGGACGCGGCTGGCTCCTCAGGCTTACTACTATTTGGGACCGCTCGGGTTGCTGGCCGAATACACCGTGGCGGAGGAAGGCTTTCAGAAGAGCACGGTGAGGCGGGACGTCGCGTTCCGGGCGTGGCAGGCGCAGGTGGCTTACGTTCTGACCGGAGAGAAGAAGGGATTCACGAGTCCTGTGCCGAGGAAGCCGTTCGATCCGAAGAATCACACCTGGGGTGCAGTGGAACTGGCGCTACGTGTGAGCGACTTCCGGGCGGAGAACGCGATTTTCAACTACGGATTCGCATCGACGGCGACGACTCCGGGCCACGCGCATGAGTGGGTGGGCGGCGTGAACTGGTATCTGAACCGCATGCTGCGAGTTTCCTTCGATTACGGCCACACCAATTACGGCGGCGGTGCGACGCCTTCGGCGGGCGGCAACCGGCCTTCTGAAAAGACCGTGCTGCAACGGTTCCAGATCAATTTCTAGGGAGCTTACCGACATGAAAAAACAAGCATTGTTCGCTCTTCCCGCTGTCCTGATCGCGTTTTCTTTGTTCGCGGCGGGGCCCATCAAACTGTTGAATGTCTCCTACGATCCGACGCGGGAACTGTACCAGGACATCAACGCAGCGTTCGCCAAGCAATGGAAGGCGAAGACCGGCAGTGAGGTGCAGATCAGCCAGTCTCACGGAGGATCGGGAAAACAGGCGCGGGCGGTGATTGATGGGTTACAGGCGGATGTGGTGACGCTGGCGCTGTCTTATGACATCGATTCGATTGCGGAGCGGGCGCACTCGCTTCCGGCAAACTGGCAGACGCGCCTGCCGAACAACAGCACCCCTTACACGTCGACGATTGTGTTCCTGGTGCGCAAGGGGAATCCAAAACACATCAAGGATTGGGACGATCTGGTGCGGCAGGGGGTTTCGGTCATTACGCCGAATCCGAAGAGTTCGGGCGGGGCGCGCTGGAGTTATCTGGCGGCGTGGGGCTATGCGCTGAAGAAGAACAACAATGACGACAAGAAGGCGCAGGAGTTCGTCACGAAGCTGTACAAGAATGTTCCGGTGCTGGATTCGGGGGCCCGAGGGTCGACGACGACGTTCGTGCAGAGGGGCATCGGCGACGTGCTGCTCTCCTGGGAAAACGAGGCTTTCCTGGCGCAGAACGAATTGGGCAAAGACAAGTTCGAGATCGTGACACCGGCGATCAGTGTCCTGGCGGAGCCTCCGGTGAGCCTGGTGGACAAAGTGGCCGCGAAGCATGGGACCACGGAAGTCGCCAAAGCTTACCTGGACTTTCTTTATACCGAAGAGGGGCAGGAAATCGGCGCCAAGAATTACTATCGTCCTCGCCTGGAGAAGATAGCGGCGAAGTATGCGACTCGGTTCCCGAAGCTGCAGTTGTTCACCATCGACGAAGTGTTCGGCGGATGGCAGAAGGCGCAGAAGCGGCACTTCGACGACGGCGGCGTGTTCGACAAGATTTACTCACCGGGGAACTGACTGGTGCGGGCCACCTTCAGACGGCGGAGCATTCTGCCAGGTTTCGGGCTCGCGCTGAGCTACAGTGTCCTGTACTTGAGCCTGATCGTGCTCATCCCGTTGAGCGCGGTGTTCCTCAAGTCGGCGACATCCAGTTGGGAGCACGTTTGGAAGACGATCACGTCTCCGAACGTGGTGGCGGCGTACCGGCTGAGCTTCGGAGCGTCATTCATCGCGGGAGGCATCAGCGTGCTGGCAGGATTCCTGGTGGCTTGGGTCCTGGTGCGATACCGGTTCCCCGGCAAGGCTCTGGTGGATGCGCTCATCGATCTACCGTTCGCGCTTCCCACGGCGGTGGCGGGGATCGCTCTGACCAGCGTGTATACCGAGAATGGATGGCTCGGCCGGCACCTGACGCCGCTCGGCATCAAGGTAGCGTTTACTCCGCTGGGCGTGATCGTCGCGCTCACATTCATTGGGCTCCCTTTTGTGGTGCGCAGCGTCCAGCCAGTGCTGGCGGACGCAGACGCCGAGCTCGAAGAGGCCGCTTCCAGCTTGGGCGCCTCGCGATGGCAGGTTTTCACAAGGGTGATCTTTCCGGTGGTGCGGCCCGCCCTACTCACGGGATTCGCGTTGGCGTTTGCGCGGGCGCTGGGCGAGTACGGATCGGTGATTTTCATCTCCGGCAACATGCCGATGAAGACGGAGATCGTGCCGCTGCTGATCGTGACCAAATTGGAGCAGTACGACTACGCGGGAGCGACGGCAATCGCGGCAGTGATGCTGATCACTTCGTTCGTCTTGCTGCTGGCAATTAACGCGCTCCAGCGCCGCACGCGGAAGTACATGGAGGCGGCGGGCTGAAATGCGCACGAAGCAAGATCCTGTTTGGGTGCGATGGGGGCTGACGGCGATCGCCCTTTTGTTGCTGTTTGTGCTGCTGGCGTTGCCACTGGCGGCGGTGTTCGCGCAGGCGTTCGAGAAGGGCTGGGCCGTGTATCTGGCGGCGGTCCGCGAGCCGGAGACGGTGTCCGCTCTCTGGCTTTCGCTGCTGGCCGTGAGCATTTCCATGCCGCTGAACATGGTGTTCGGAGTGGCGGCGGCGTGGGCCGTCACGAAGTTCCAGTTCAAAGGAAAGAACGTACTGGTCTCGCTGATCGATATTCCGTTTGGAGTTTCGCCGGTGATCTCCGGGTTGATCTTCGTGCTGGTGTTCGGGGCGCAGGGGTGGCTGGGGCCGTGGCTGGGCGATCACGATATCCAGATCGTCTTCGCGGTACCGGGGATCATTCTGGCGACCACTTTCGTCACGTTTCCTTTTGTGGCGCGCGAGCTGATTCCGCTGATGGAATCGCAAGGGACGGACGAAGAGGAAGCTGCGCTGGTGCTGGGGGCGAGCGGGTGGCAGATGTTTCGGAAGATCACGCTTCCAAATATCAAATGGGGACTGCTTTACGGAATGGTGTTGTGCACGGCTCGCGCGCTGGGTGAGTTCGGCGCAGTGTCCGTCGTGTCAGGGCACATCCGCGGGCAGACGAACACGCTGCCGCTGCATGTAGAGATTCTGTACAACGAATACAACTATTCGGGCGCGTTCGCGGCGGCGTCGCTGCTGAGTGTGATCGCGGT
This sequence comes from Bryobacteraceae bacterium, assembly GCA_036498815.1. Classification (GTDB taxonomy): domain Bacteria; phylum Acidobacteriota; class Terriglobia; order Bryobacterales; family Bryobacteraceae; genus Palsa-187. The sequence goes on from DASYET010000044.1 coordinate 164,820, forward strand.
GATTACCCTCGGGCTCAAGAAGTTTCTGGAATGGAAGACCGGTCAGGAGCGGGCGTGAGTATCGAAGTACAGCACATACGAAAGACGTATGGAACGTTCGAGGCTCTCCAGGACGTCAGCCTGCGCATCGAGAGGGGAGAACTGGTCGCGTTGCTAGGTCCATCGGGGTCGGGCAAGACGACGTTGTTGCGAATTATCGCGGGCTTGGATGTGCCGGATAGCGGCACGGTCCGCTTGAATAACGAAGACGCGACGAATTCGACGGCACGCGACCGGCGGGTGGGTTTTGTGTTTCAGCATTACGCGCTGTTCCGGCACCTGACCGTGTTTGAAAATGTCGCGTTCGGGTTGCGGCTGCGGCCTGGGGCAACGCGGCCTCCCGAGAAGGAGATTCGCGACCGCGTCCATAGGCTGCTCGCGTTGATTCAACTGGACTGGCTGGGAGACCGGTATCCGAATCAGCTTTCCGGAGGGCAGCGGCAGAGGGTGGCGCTGGCTCGGGCGTTGGCGGTGGAGCCCCGGGTGCTACTGCTGGACGAGCCGTTCGGCGCGCTGGATGCGAAGGTCCGCAAGGAACTGCGGCGCTGGTTGCGACGGCTGCACGACGAGTTGCACATCGCCAGCGTTTTCGTGACGCACGATCAGGAAGAGGCGCTGGAGGTGGCGGACCGCGTGGCGATTATGAATCACGGATTGATCGAGCAGGTGGGCACGCCAGCGGAAGTTTACGACAATCCGGCGAGCGCGTTTGTGTATCAGTTTATCGGCGACGTGAACTTGTTCCATGGGCGGAATGAGGTCGGCTATGTGCGTCCGGATGAGTTGGATGTTTCGAAGCACTCGGTCGTGGAGAGAACGGGCGCGGTGGTAGCGACGGTGAGCTACATCGCGGCGGCGGGTCCCGCGGTGCGGCTGGAATTGAAGCGCGAGGATACGGGGATCGAACTGGACGCGCAGATCACGCGTGAGCGTTATCGCGAACTGGCGCTGAGCGTCGGCGATAAAGTGGACGTCACGCCGCGGAATTTGCGGGTGTTTACGAAGGAGATGGGCACGGCGGGCACCGGGATCTGAAAGACGCTCAGCCCTGGACGCGACGGTCTTTGCCGGTCCAGAACTTCTCTTTCAAATCCATTTTGCGGATCTTGCCGGTGCCGGTTTTGGGGAGTGCTTCGGCGCGAAACTCGATCACGCGGGGGAGTTTGAAGCGGCTCAGGCGCGGTTCGAGGTGCGCGCGGAGTTCGGCTTCGGTAAGCGAGGCTCCGGGTTTCAGCGTCACGATGGCAGCGGGGACTTCGCCCCACTTTTCGTCGGGAGCGGCGACGACCGCGCTTTCGTTCACGGCGGGATGGGCGTTGATGGCGCGCTCGATTTCGATGGAGGAGATGTTTTCGCCGCCGGAGATGATGATCTCCTTCTTGCGGTCGACGATGTTGATGTAGCCCTGCTCATCCCACACGGCCATGTCGCCGGTGTGCAGCCACGGTCCGGTCATAGCGGCCCTGGTTGCGGCGGGATCGAGATAGTAGCCGTCCATGACCTGATCACCGCTCACGATAATCTCGCCAATGGTTTGCCCATCGCGGGGAACGTCGTGCATGTTGGGGTCGACGACGCGGACGCTCGCGCCGACGACGGGCCATCCGGTCATCGCCTGGCGGCGCCAACGCTCCTGATCGGAGGGATACGATGGGTCCTTTGCGGTGGACATAGTCACAACGGGAGAGGTTTCAGTGAGTCCGTAGCCGACGGCGCACTCGCAGCCGGGGAAGGCGCGTTCCCAGCGTTCGACGAGCTCGGCCGACGACGCGGCGCCACCGGTGTTCACGCGGCGCAGGCTGGAGAGATCCCACTGCTCGCGATTCGGCACGTTCAGCAGGGCGTTCGCCATGGCGGGGACGAGGCACATGTCGGTGACGTGGTGCTGTTGAACCAGATTGAAGACCGCGGGCGGATCGAACCTGCGAATCATCACCTGTTTGGTTCCCATCAGTGTGGAGGCTTGGGGACGGCCCCACCCGTTGGCGTGGAACAACGGGATGGTGTGGAGTTCCACCATGCTCTCCGGATGTCCGTACAGCATCGCCACGGTGAGCGCGTGCAGATACAGGGTGCGGTGCGAGAGCGTGACACCTTTGGGAGTGCCCGTGCTGCCGCTGGTGTAGAAGAGTTCGGCGATGGACAGCTCGTCATAGGAGAAGATGTCGGCGCGTTCGGGATGGCCCTGGTCCAGGATTTCTTCGTAGGTGAGATCGGCTTCGGGGATCTTTTCGTCAAGAGCGACCCAACGCTCTACGGAGGAGCACGCCGTGCGGAGCTTTGCTACGACGGGAGCAAAGTCCGTCTCGAACAGCAGCAGTTTTGCGCCGGAGTGGTTGAGAATCGCGGCGAGCTCAGCTTCGGAAAGGCGCACGTTCAGCGGCATCACGATGGCTCCGGCCTGGACGACTCCGTAGTAGCCTTCGAGCAGTTGGTGGTTATTGAAGCTGAGGTATCCGACGCGATCGCCAGGCTGGATGCCGAGCTTGGCGAGGCCTGAGGCCAAGCGCTCCGCGCGTTCGGCGAACTGGGCGTAGGTGAATTCGAGGGAGCCTGAGACGACTCCGATTTTGGAGCCGAACACATCCACGGCGCGGTGCAGGCATCGCAAAGGAGTAAGCGGAACGAACATGGACGCGGCTTCATTGTACAACTCCCGCTATGGCACACTGGTTTCTTGCCTTCCTCCGACCCCAAACTCACTGCCGGCCAAGGCTTCGCGCGCCTGGTGGAAATTATGCAGATTCTGCGCGCGCCCGGCGGATGCCCGTGGGATCGCGAACAGAATTTCGACACCATCAAACCGTATCTGCTGGAAGAGACGTACGAAGTGATGGACGCGATCGACGCACGGGACTTTGACGGACTCGCGGAAGAGCTGGGCGATCTGATGCTGCAATCGGTGTTCTTCGCACAGATGGCTTCCGAAGAAGGGCGATTCGATATCAGCGATTCGCTGGATGCGATTAATAGCAAGCTGGTGCGGCGACATCCGCACGTGTTCGCTGATGGCGAGGCGAAGACTTCGGACGATGTGCTGCGGCGCTGGGACGAGATCAAGGCGACAGAGAAACCGAAGCCCAAGGGGTTGTTGGCCGGAGTGCCGCGTTCCCTGCCGGCGCTGGTGGAGGCGGAAAAGATCGCGAAGCGCGCGGCGGGTGCGGGGTTCGATTGGGAGAATGTCGAGCAGGTGCTGGATAAGCTCCGCGAGGAATTGGCGGAATTGGACGGAGCCCGGGCCGGTTCGGATCAGGCGGCGATCGAGGACGAGGTCGGCGATTTGTTGTTCGTGATCGTGAACATCGCGCGGTTTCTCAAGGTAGACCCGGAACAGGCTCTGCGGCGGACCAATGCGAAATTCCGGCGGCGCTTTTCGCATGTGGAGGCGGGGGCGGAGGCGCAGGGGAAATCGCTGCGCGAGGCGGGGATCGAGGAGATGGAGCGGCTTTGGCAAGAGGCGAAGACGGAGGAGCGAAAACCTTGAGCGCGCTCGACGGCAAGGTAATCCTGGTAACGGGCTCGGCGAAGCGCATCGGGCGAGGGATTGCGCTGCGGCTTGCCAAGGAAGGCGCTCGGGTGGCGATCCACTACTCGGGTTCGGAGGCTGAGGCTCGGGCGACGGCGAAAGAGTGCGGGGATGCTCCGATTTTTCGCGCGAATCTGGAGCGCGTGGCGGAGATCGAGAAGCTGTTCGAAGACGTGGACCGGCATTTCGGACGCATCGACGCGCTGGTGAACAATGCGGGACGCTTCACCCGGATTGACGCACTGAAGGTGACCGAGGCGGATTGGGACTACATCCATTCGGTGAATTTGAAGGCGACGTTCTTCTGCTGCCAGCAGGCCGCGCGGCGCATGATCGCGGGCGAGGGCGGACGGATCGTCAACCTGAGTTCGTTGGGCGGGATTCGTCCCTGGAGCCAGCACGCGCATTACAACGCATCGAAAGCCGGCGTGATCATGCTGACGAAAGCGCTGTCGAAGGCATTCGCACCGAAGGTGACCGTGAATTCGGTGGCTCCGGGCGTGATCCTGTTCGGCGAGCCGGACGACCGCACGGAGAACCTGATTTGCAAAACTCCGGCCGGGCGTGCGGGCACGCAGGAAGATATCGCCGACGCAGTGACGTTTTTCCTCACGGCGACGACCTTCGTTACCGGGCAGACTCTCGCGGTGGATGGCGGGCTCAGCCAGAAATAGTCAGCGCTTCTTGTACATGTCGGGATAGGCGAGGCGCTGCTCTTCTGCGATCTCCATGGCGGAGCCGATCTGAATCAGTTCGCCCTTGCCGATACCGGGACACGAGCGGCCGGTGTGCTGCCAGGTATCGCGGCGCTCGACGATTTCGGGCCAGAACGGGAACGTCCGGCACTGGGTGGGCTTGGCGGGATGGATGGAGCAGCCATAGCCTTCGAGGAACGGGCACTGCTTCTTGGGAGGCTTGCGGAATCGCATCTGGTGCGCGGTGCGGTAGACGTACTTCTTTTCGAACGCCTTGGCAGACATGCCGACGAATTTGGCGGCGCGTTCGAGGTCGCCGAGGCCGAGGTAGACGTAGCCTTCCTGATCGCAGCATTTGGTGCAGCCGGGCTGGCAGGCGAAGCGGAGAGTGTGCATCGTCCTTCTGATGGTACTCTTCCGGGCGGTCAAAGCCCCTTGCACCCGGTTCGCAACTCTTCCGCATACAGGGCTCCGGCCGGGGTTTCCTCGTGCTTGAAGAAGGCGTAGACATCGCGGCCGCCGTTCACTAAGCGGTGGGCCCTCTGCGCGATCTCGGCACGATCTTCTGGGGAGTAATCCGTTTTGCGCAGGCGCACGTAGACGAAGTCCGCGGTCAGGACTTCGGGTACTTCGAACTTCTCCGATTCGGCAAGGCAAAGCGCCACGCGGCGATTCTCCAGCAGCTTGTACACTTCGTCCGTCAGCCAGGAGGCATTGCGGAACTCGAAGGCGCAGCGGAGGTCGCCGGGAAGCTTTTCGAGGAACGCCGCGAGCAACGCGGGGTCGGCTTTGAGATTCGGAGGGAGCTGAAACAGCACCGGTCCGAGGCGCCGGGCCGAGCGCAGGGGATCGATGGCCTTGAAGAAGACGGCCGTAAATTCGGAGTCCTTCAATCGCAAAATGTGGGTGATCTTCTGGTGCGCCTTCAGTGCGAAGCAGAAGCCTTGCGGCGTCGCGGCTACCCAATTCTCCAGAGTGGAGGCCGAAGGCAGCTGGCGAAATGTGTAGTTGATCTCCACGGCATTCAAGCGGGTGGCGTAGTGCTTGAGGAAATCTTTCTGCGAGCATTTCGCCGGATAGAAGTCCGGTTTCCAGGCCGGATACGCGAAGCCGGAGGTTCCACAATAGAGGTCAGCCATATATCGCAGGCTACACTGAAAAGCATGGGACCAGGAATGGGAGGCATGGGGCACGGCGACCGGCGAGGTCCGCGGCACGGCGACGGCGCGGCCGTTTCCAAACCGAAACTCAGCGGCTCCGAACGGCTGCGGGAGCTGTGGCCCGACATCCGGGAGTTGATCCAGCCGCGGCGCAAAATCCTCGCGCTGGGCTTCCTGCTGATGGTGATCAATCGCCTCTGCGCGCTGGTGCTGCCGAGCTCCACCAAACCGCTGCTGGATAACGTCATCGGCCAGCGGCAGGTCCAGCAATTGGGTCCTCTGGTGGCCGCCGTGCTTGCGGCGACGCTGCTGCAGGGAGTGACGTCGTTCTCGCTCACACAGCTGCTCTCCAAGGCCGCGCAGCGACTGATCGCGGAGCTGCGGCAGAAAGTGCAGCGCCACATCGGGCTGTTACCGGTATCTTATTACGACGCGAACAAGAGCGGCGCGCTGGTTTCGCGCATCATGAGCGACGTCGAGGGGATTCGCAATCTAGTCGGCACCGGCCTGGTGGATTTCGCGGGCGGAGTGCTGCTGGCGGGCATGGCGCTGGTCCGGTTGCTGACGATCAGTCCGCTGATGACCGGGCTGGCGGCGGTGTTCGTGATCGCATTCTCTTTTACGCTGAAACAGGCGTTCACCAAGATCCGGCCCATCTTCCGCGAGCGCGGCAAGATCAACGCCGACGTTACCGGACGGCTGACCGAATCGCTGGGCGGCGTGCGCGTGGTGAAGGGGTACCATGCCGAGCAGCGCGAGGCCGACGTGTTTTCCGGGGGCGTGATGCGCCTGCTGGATAACGTGATTCGGTCTCTTACGGCGATGTCCGTGATGAGCCTCTCCGCGACGGTGCTGATGGGCGTGGTGGGAGCGCTGGTATGGTACGTGGGCGCGCGGCAAATTCTGGCGGGCCACATGACGATCGGCGATCTGATGACGTTCGTGGCGTTTCTGGCGTTCCTGATCGCGCCTGTGATGCAGGTGGTGAACGTGGGCACGCAGTTGACTGAGGCGTTCGCGGGGATGGAGCGCACGCGCGAAGTCTTACGCGAACGGCAGGAAGATAAGGACCCTAACCGTACGGTGGCCCTGGGAACGATTCGCGGCGAGGTCGATTTTTCCAACGTAGGGTTCTCTTACGAACAGGGGAAGCAGATCCTGTTCGACGTCAGCTTCCAATCGAAGCCGGGAACAGTGACGGCGCTGGTGGGACCCTCGGGCTCCGGCAAATCAACCATCATCAGCTTGGTGGCGGCGTTCCACACTCCGAACTCCGGCGTGATCACCGTGGATGGCGTGGATCTTTCCACGGTTCGTCTCGATTCGTACCGCACGCAACTGGGCGTGGTGCTGCAAGACACGTTCCTGTTCGACGGGTCGATTGAAGAGAACATCGCATTCGCACGGCCCAATGCGACCAAGGAACAGATTCTGGAAGCGTGCCGCATCGCTCGCGTGGATGAGTTCGCGGAGGCTTTCGAGAAAGGCTACGACACCATCGTCGGCGAGCGTGGCGTGAAACTCTCCGGCGGGCAGCGCCAGCGGGTCTCCATCGCGCGCGCAATCCTGGCCGACCCGCGCATTCTGATTCTGGACGAAGCGACGTCGAGCCTGGATTCGGAGTCCGAGGCGTTGATCCAAGAAGGGTTGAAGTACCTGATGAAGGGGCGGACGACGTTCGTGATCGCGCACAGGCTCTCCACCATTCGCAGGGCGGATCAGATTCTGGTAGTGGAAGCCGGCAAAATTGTGGAGCGCGGCACGCACGAAGAATTGTACGCGCTCAATGGCCGCTACTGGGACCTGTACACGCGCCAGCACGGGCTGGAAGCGAATCTGTTCCTGGCTCCCGGCGAAGGCGACAAGGTGGAAGAGATTGGCGCTTCGAAAGAAGCTCGCGAAGCCAACGCGGTCGCCGAGGCGATGCGGCTGATGCGCGGGTAGCTACTCGCTCAGGACGCAGATGTCGGGGAGATTGCGGTAATCCTCCGCGAAGTCCAAGCCGTAGCCGACGACGAACTCGTCGGGAATCTTGAACCCGACGTAATCGACATGCACGGGGCGTTGGCGGCGCTCGGGCTTGTCGAGCAAAGTTGCGATCCGCAGGCTCTTGGGCTTTCTCGATTGGAACACTTGCAAAAGATAACTCAGCGTGATGCCGCTGTCCACGATGTCTTCCACCACGATGACGTTCTGGCCTTCGACGGAGGTATCGAGATCCTTGGTCAGGCGCACTTCACCGGAGCTGGTTTTGCCGCGGCCGTAACTGGAAATTCCGATGAATTCCAGGCGCGCCGGAGCCTTCATGGCGCGGATCAGGTCCGCAAGGAAAATGCAGGCGCCTTTCAGGATTCCGATCATATAGACAGGGCCTTCCGGGTAGTCGCGATCGATCTGGGCGGCCAGTTCCTGGATGCGTTCGTGAATTTTTTCCGCCGGAATCAGCACCTGAAGGTGGGACATAATTGCTCGATTGTAGTACGATACCAGCAGGAGCGCTGAACAAAACTGCCAAGAGCCAAGAAAGTAGTTGAGCCCGAAGCGATGTGGCAAGTGGCCGTGAAAGCGGCCGATGCGAAGCAGGCCAAGGAGATTCGGGTGTTGGACCTGCGCCCCGTAACCACCTTCGCCGATTTCTTCGTGATCTGCTCTGGGACGAACTCGCGGCAGATTCAGGCGATCTCCGATGAAATTCAGCAGAGCCTGAAGAAGCTGGGTGAGATGCCGACGAACGTGGAAGGGTACACCAACGGCGACTGGGTGCTGATGGATTACGGCGATTACATCATCCACATTTTTTCGGAGAAGGCGCGCGCGTATTACGATTTGGAACGTTTGTGGCGCGACGCTAAGCAAGTACCGCTGAGCTGATTCGCACGCGCGGCGCTTCCTCTACGCCGATCCGGCTCCACGTGAAATTCTCCACGCGGAGAATCGCCTGAGTTCCTCCGAACGGGACGCCCACGCCGCACCTCCTTTTGATTTTATTGAGATAGAATCGGGGCGTGATGAAACTGATGCTCGCGACTCTGGCAGCGGCGGCCCTGCTCACGGGCGCCGATGATAAGGCTTGGCCCTGGAGCGGCGCTTCCGACGACAAGGCCGTCACGTTGCTGTTGCTGGGCGACGTAAGCGTGGAGCAGCGCTCCAATCCCGCGGCGGCGATGCAGCACGTCCGCGAGACGCTGAGCCACGCCGATCTGGTCTACGGCAACCTGGAAGGCCTGCTGGTGAAATCGAAGGGTCCGGATCAGGACATTCCGGATAAGAGCGGCTGGACGCATATCGGCCCGGAGGCTATCGCGGCGCTGAAGGCCGGGAACATTCAAGTGGTGGGGGTGGCGAACAACGTCGCCTACGGACCGGCGGACATCCTGAAGAGCCTCGCCGTGCTGGATGCCGCGGGCATCCAGCACACGGGGGCGGGGGCAAACATTGACGCCGCGCATCAACCGGCGATCCTGGAACGGAAGGGCGTTAAGATCGGATTCCTGCAATACACCGCCAAGTGGTATCAGGAAGACCAGCAGATCGCCACCGCAACGCGGCCCGGCGTCGCGCGCATTAAATCTACCGATGGTAAGATGATCGACCCGGGCGACCTGGACCGGCTCCGCGAAGACATCCGGAGGCTGCGACCGCAGGTGGACATCCTGATCGTCTCGAGCCACAATCGCGATGGGCTGGGGCGCGTGATCGACTCCGCCGCACCGGAGACGAAGCAGGGATCCGTCGACCCGGCGCAATTGATCGCGCCCATTCCGCTGGGGCCGCAGTTTTCTCAGAGCGAGCCTTACGAGAAAGAGTTGGCTCACGCGGCCATCGACGCGGGAGCGGATATCGTTTACGGCCACGGCTCGCACGTGCTGAAGGGCGTCGAGATCTACAAGAACAAGCCGGTGATGTATTGTTTGGGGAACTTCGCGACGGACTGGATTCGCATGCGGCCCAACAAAGAAGGCATGGTGGCGAGAGTTGTGATCGAAAACAAGCGCGTCGCGCGGGTTTCGCTGGTTCCCGTGACGCGCGATGGGGAGAACAACAACGTGCTAATGCTGGATCCATCGGCGGGCGAGGGCGCGAAGCTGCTCCAGAAAGTAAAAGATCTCTCGTCCGGGCCGCCGCCGTTAAAAGTCGACGGCCAGGAAGCGATCCTGCTGAAGTAGTTAAGAGCTTCCGATCAGCACGCCGGTCAGGAACACCAGGATTCCGCCCGCGACGACCTGGAAGACGGCGCTGCTGAAGGGCGTCTCCATGAATCGATTGCGGATGTAACTGATGGCCGCGAGTTCGACGGCCACGATTACTCCCGCGATGATCATGGCCAGGCGGAAATCCGAGATCAGAAATGGCAGGGTGTGTCCGATGCCGCCCAGGGCGGTCATCAATCCTGAAGAAAGACCTCGGATTACGGGCTGGCCTCGCCCGGTGAGTGAGCCGTCGTCGGACAAGGCCTCCGCGAACGCCATCGAGATGCCCGCGCCTACTGAGGCGGCCAGACCCACGCGGAAAGCATCGTTGGCGTTGTGCGTCGCGAGCGCTGCGGCGAACACCGGAGCCAGCGTCGATACGGAGCCGTCCATCAGGCCGGCCAAGCCCGGCTGCACGATCTGGAGCAGGAAGAGCTTACGTCCGGCAGTGTCTTCATCCTCTTTTGCGTCCGGCGAGAGGAGTTCCTTCTCTAACGTCTCAGCTTGATGGTAGTGGCGACGTTCCACCTCCGCCAGATCGCCGAGCAGCTTTCGGGTGGACGCATCGGTCACCTGTTGCACGGCCCGGTCGTAAAACCGCCGTGTCTCAAGCTCCATGATCTCCACTTGCTTGCGGACGGCGTGAATGCCGAGCGGACGAGTCAGCCACACGGGCTTGCGGGTGATGAACCCGCGGACGTCCTGCCGCCGGATCAGCGGAATGTGATCGCCGAAAGTGCGGCGATATTGATCGATGAGACTGGTGCGGTGGCCGGATTCCTCCGCCTGCATCTCTTCGAACATCTTGGCGGTGGAGGGATAGGTCTCACGCAGTCCGTCGGCGAAATCCGCGTAGACTCGCGAGTCTTCCTCTTCAAGCCCAATCGCCAAGGCCAGAATCTCGCGGTCGGTGAGGTCCCTGAAGCGCTTCGCCATACCAAATAGTATGCGAAACCACGGGAGGGTAGAGCGCGCTAGAAACTTTCGTAAGCGCCGATATCCCAGCCGAGCCCTTTGGGCCGCGCCACGCCCAGAAGATCCGCCGGAACATCCGTGGCCAGAAACGTTCCTTTGTCGATAGCCGGAGATCCCGCCTTCAACGCATAGTTCCCGTTGGTGGGATCGACGAACAACTGCGCAGGAGTCGCCACGAGGGAGTGCCGGTCATACCCGAGGGCCTGCCACTTCGCGAGGGTGAGGGAGGTGTTGCCGCCGTCGTCCGAGACGTGATTGACCACCACGTTGTAATCGCTGAAGAAGCCCGACACGGCTGGCCCGGCGACGAGTAGAGATCCGTGGAAGGAATCCGGCGTGTACAGGATATTGTTCTCCACCATGTTGCCCACCGGAGGCGCGCTCGATCCGTCGTTCGGGATGTTGATCACGAATCGCGCGTTCGCGGCCATGACGATGGTGTTGTTGAACACCTTGTTATAGCTGGAGCTGTGCGCGCCATCGATGCCGTAGAGCGAGATTCCGCTGGCGTGGTTGTTGTACAGCAGGTTGTTGCGGATGAGGCTGGAATCCACGCCATCGCAGTTGATGCCGGAGCCGCCCTTCAGTCCGTTCTCCCAGATGATGTTGTCCTCGACGGTAGCGAATTGCACCAGTCCATTACCCGGTTGCTCACTGATATCGCCGTTCATGTGAATTCCCGCCGACGCGTTGTGATGCGACTTGTTGCCGCGAATGGTGGGGTACACCGAGCTGTTGCTTTGATAGATTCCGTGCTCGCCATTGTGATCGGACTCATTGCCTTGGATCAGCACATAGTTGGAAAATGCGGTGAAGATCCCGGTGAGAGCGCTGTTGTGGACGTGATTGTTCCGCACCGTGATGCGATTGGTGACGCGCACGTCAACACCGTACTTCGGAGAGCCGCTGATCTCGAAGCCGGCGATGACCCAGTCCGTCATGGTGCTGTCGAAATCTTCGATCTCGACGATGCTGTTGTGCTTGTTGGAGGCGCCGGGCTTGTTGATGAGCACCGTGGCGTTCGGTGCCGCTTCGAGCGTCTTGGGGGCGCTCTGCGTTCCTGCCTTACCGATCCGGCAGCCCGCGTAGGTGCCGGCTTCCACCAGGATCGTGTCGCCGGGCTTGATCGTATCCACGGCGTGTTGCAGCGTTTTCCAGGGCTGGCTGGTGCTGCCGGCGTGCGAATCGTTGCCGGTAGTGGCGACGTAATAGGTCGCGGCATAGGTCGTCGAACAGCAGAGTGAGACGAAGGAAGAGAGAACAAGAAAACGTACGGTCATGGTACCCTCGCATCGAGAGTACGCTAAGGTCGCGCCTGAATAGCAAGAACGGAAATCCCTGACAGCCTATCCTCCCGCCGTCGTACTCCCTTTCCTGGCCACGTCCTCCACTCGATGCATGATCGAAGGGTTCGACTCGAGCAACTTCGCCAGAGCCTCCTCCTTGCGGACTCCTGTGGGCGCGGCGAGCGTGCCTTCGAAGTACCCCGCGAGTTGCTCGCGCAAGGCGCGCGGCAGCACGCTATCCAGATATTCCAGAGCGACGCCATGCAGCTTTCCGTCCTCGGCGCGCAGCGCGCGGAACGCGAGCCGCACGGGCTGCGGAGGCAGCACCAGACCCAGGAGCGTGAAGATGTGCGAGATACTCTTGGCCGCACGGTCTTTGAGGGCTTCGTCCATGCGAATACCGCTATCTGGTCCACGACTGTGTGTGATCTTCTGCGTGGTGGCGAGTTCCTGCTGCACCACTTCGAAGATGGCGTCGGCATGAGGGCGGAATTCCGGTTTCTTCGCCAGAATCCGTTCCAGGGCTTTAGCGCAGCGGCCGCGTACGTCGAACCGGTCGTCGGTCAGGTGCGCCATCAGGCCGTCCCACGCGACGCGGCTCTGGCAGGACGCCAGCACTTTCGGGAGCCGTTTGCGGATGTTGTAGGGAGTAGCTGTGTTCTGAAGAGCGTCCACTAATTGACCCGCGATGCGGTCTCCGGATTTCGTCAAGGCGAGGTACGCCGACTGCGCGACGTCGTCGCGATCCAGCAGCTCGATCACTTGCGGGACCACCACAGGCTCCAGGGTCTCGGCATGCCGGAGAGCCGCCGTGATGCGGGCGGGATCGCCGGAGCGCAACTCAGCCAGACGCCGCAGAGCGGGGTCGTTGAGCACGGGCGGCGCAGCCGTCATCGAGGCTTGTTGCGGAGCGGCGGGTCGCACGGCCGACAGGGTCCGCAAGACGACGGACTGCGTCACGGAATCCTCCACCTGATCCGGGCTGATCGCGATGCTGTGGTTGGCGAGACCTTTCTCCAGCACTTTCACATAGGCGTGGTCCAGACGGAAGGCGAGCCACGCTCCTACGGCCGAGAGGATGGCGGTGAAGCCCAGGATCACACTGGACGAGCCGGGGATCATCACCAGCAATCTAATCGCAGCACCCGCGAGTCCGTCACCGAGGCGTTCGGCGCCGATGTCGATCACGCCTTTGATGGAACGCTTCTCCGCGGGGGGCATTGGAGTGTAAAACAATTCGTAGCCGGAGCGGTAGAGAGATCCGCGCAGCAGCAATTCGATGGCGCGGCTTACCGTTAAGGCGATCAAGCCGGGCGCGAACATCGCGGCGAGCGTCGCGCCGGTCACGGCCACCGGCAAGGTCGCCACGGTTTTGCCCGGGCCGAAGCGCTTCAGCCACATCTTGCTTCCGCCCACCTGCACGCCGAAGGTGAGCACGGCGGTGACGGTGTTGAACAGCGCCAGGAATCCGGTGAGCGGAGCTCCTCTGGCGAAGTTCATCTTCGCGGAGGCTTTGAAGAGGTAGTCCAGGGTGGAGGCACTCATGGCGGCGAGCAGGACGAAGCTCGCGAGACCCACCAGGTAGGGCGCTCCAGAGATCATGTCGGGCAGCGAGGGGCTGTCTTCGTGCTTATGCGCGGTCTTGCTGGAGGCGGCGAAGGCGAAAAGCGCCAGCGCGCAGACGATCTGCAATCCGGCCAGCATCGGCAGCAGGCTGGGGATGGAGACCAGCTTCGAGACCGCTCCTGTTACGATGCCTCCGGCCAAGACTCCGACGGTGCCGAAAGCGGCGATTTGTCCGAAGCGCTTGCGGGCTTCGCGCGGATCAAAGCGCTCATTCGCCAGTGCCCAGAATCCCGACAAGAGGACCGAACCGAGGGCCACTACGTGAATGTAGACGGCGATCGCCACAGGTCCGGGGTAGGCGGCGAGCAGCACGTACTCGACGCCGTGCAGCGCGGCGCCCAGAAGAAATCCGAAGGGGATCACGCGCGAAGGTCCGTAGCGGTGCAGCAGCTTCGCGTTCACCACCGCCATGAGGATAGACGCCAGCGACGCCGCCACCATCATCGGGGGCAAAGCCGTGACAGGATCGTAGGCGGACAAAAACAGACTGTCGCGGGTGGTTTTCGTCGCCACTTGCCACGCCATCATCACAGTTGCAATGAAGAAGGCTTGCAGCACCAGCGCGGAAAGCGGCGATCGGCCGGGCTTCATGGGAGCCTCATTTTACTATAGATCTCGGGCTTTCGATGATATAATCCGCGTGACCCTACACCCACGGAGGATCCATGAAAGCACCATTTTTCGCAATGGTTGCGCTGGCCCTGACTTCGGCGCAATTCGTCGCAGGCGATACGCTCACCGTCAGCCAACAAGAAGAATTTCTCCGCACCGCGAAGGTAATGGATGCGAAGCCCTCGAAAAAAGGCGTCACCGACACGCTTCGCCTTACGCTGAGCGACGGCAAGATCACCCATGACGCCAGCTACCAGAGCATTAACGACAGCAAGGCGGTTTTTCAAGGGCAGAGCGGAACGACCGAGTTCAATTTCAAAGACACCTATCTGTTCGACATCGCCGCGTGGAAGCTGGCGCGGATGCTGGGCCTCGAAGACATGGTGCCGCCCTCGGTGGAGCGCCGCTACAAAGGCCAGCCCGGCGCCTTCACCTGGTGGGTGGACGACGTCATGATGGACGAAGTGGAGCGGGTGCAGAAGAAGCTTCAGCCTCCTGACCCGGATTCCTGGGGCCGCGAAATCCAGGTGCTGCACGTGTTCGATCAGTTGATGTACAACACCGATTCCAACGCCACCAATCTGCTGATCGACAAGCAGTGGCACATTTGGATGATCGATCATAGCCGGGCGTTCCGCCTTCAGAAGACGCTGCAAGATCCGAAGATGCTGAGCCGCTGCGACCGCGCACTGCTGGCCAAAATGAAGGCTCTGGATCAAGCATCACTGCAAAAGGAAATGAAGAATTATTTGACGGGCGCGGACGTCAAGGGCGTACTCGCGCGCCGCGATCTGATCGTGAAGTTTTTCGAAGGCAAGGGCGACAGCGCCCTCTTCGACCGCCCGGAGCGGCACTAAGCGATTACAGATTGCCGGTCACGGCTTGCCTTTGGACAACTGCTTGCGCAACTGCGAATCCGGCGGGTCCGTCGCGGCAGCGGCATTCAGGTATTGCAGGACGCTGCCGCCGTCCACCGGCAGCTCCAGTTGCCGGCCTCGATGCACGGCGTAGAACTTTGAGTTCTCCATGAGGAGAAACGCGGGGGGACCTCCGTAAAACGCGGAGAGCCCCACATCGATCAGGATGACTCTGCCTTGGAAGCGCGGCAGGATCGCCACCTGCGGAGTGTGACCCACTACGATGTGCCGGGCTTGTTGGTTCTTGAGAAATTCGTCCAGAGCCTGGCCTATGGCGTGATCATTCTCCGGAGCCTCCGCCAGGCCGCGGTACCACAGCGGGCCCTGGTCATCGGTCGTCACGCCGTCCTTCAGTTTGGCGGGATCGGCCAGCTCCGCGTGGACGCGATCATTGATGAATTTCAGGGTGGACAGAGAGTATTTCGGACTGATTCCGCCGTGTACGAAAACGATGTCGTTGATCTTGAGGATGGCGCTCTTCTGGCGCAGCCATTTTCCATATTTGCCGTCAGGGCCGAACGCCTCCTGGCGTTCCGCCCAACCGAGAGGATGATCCTCTTCGAACTTCTTTCGAAAGCTGGGTAAGTCTACCGGCGATTTCCCGGACTCCTGCATTTGCCGCAACGCCGCTTGCAGGGCTTGCTCGCGTAGCGTGGCAGAATCCGGGCCGCGGAAGGCATCGTAATCCGCCTTCACGACGTAGCGCAGGTCGCCGTAAAGGTTCATCGCCTCATGATTGCCCAGCATCGGGTGCAGGCGGCCGCCCGCCTTTTGCGCCTGCGGTTCCAGCGCCATCAGCAGGTCCATCACTTTGCGGGAGGCGTTGCCGCGGTCGATAAAATCGCCAGGAATCACCAGATGTGTTTTGCCGCCGGTCCAGTTCTCGCGGGCGTCCACCAGCTTAGCCGCGCGTAAGACGGTCAAGAGCGCGTTGAGGTCGCCGTGAATGTCGCCAATGGCGACGATCCGTTCCACGCCTTCGAAGGTTTCCTGCGCGAGGGCCACTTGCGCGAGCGCTAGTGGCACGGCCAGGAGCAGAGCGACAAGGGCGCGGCGGGGCATTGCGGCGCCTTCAGATTATCACGCGATCCGCCTGATCCGGCCGTCGCCGCCCCGCTTCGCGTGATATCGTGCTGTTGATGACGATGCACCAACTTTCGCGCCGTAGATTCGTGGCGTTCGCGGCGGCGGCTCCGCTGGGGTTAGGAGCGGGGACGAAGGTGCCGGTCGGGCTAGAGATGTACTCGGTCCGCGGCGAGTTGATGAAGGATCTGCTGGGCACGGTGCGCGCGGTCGCCAAGACGGGGTACCAGGTGGTGGAGTTTTACGCGCCCTACTTCAGTTGGACCGCGGCACAAGCCAAGGAAGTGCGCAAGCTGATGGATGATCTCGGCATCCGCTGCAACTCCACTCACAACAACACGCCGTCGTTCACGGGCGACGGATTGCCGAAGGCGATCGAGTTCAATCAGATTCTCGGGTCCAAGTACATCGTGATGGCCAGTGCTGGGCCGGTCAACGGAGTGGAGGGATGGAAGGCACTCGCCGGCCAGCTCACCAAAGTTGTGGATCAACTGAGGCCTCTCGGCATGAGCTCCGGCTATCACAATCACGCGGCGGAGTGGGCTCGGGTGGAGAGGGTGCGTCCCATGGATATTCTGGCGGCGAACACACCGCAGGATTTCATGTTGCAACTGGACGTGGGCACGTGCGTCGAGGCAAAGGCGGATCCGGTCGAGTGGATCAACGCGCACCCTGGGCGCATTCGCTCGATCCACTGCAAGGATTGGGCTGCCGGCGCGGGTCCCGACAAAGGTTATCGCTGTCTGTTCGGCGAAGGCAATTCTCCGTGGGCGAAAATCTTTGAGGCCGCCGAGGCCGGAGGAGGCGTCGAATATTATTTGATCGAGCAGGAAGGCAGCCGCTACCCGGAATTCGAGACCGCGGAGCGGTGTCTCGCGACGTGGAAGAAGCTGCGCGGTTAACGCCCTACCAGTAATGGTGTCCGCTGGGCACCGCGCCGGGGAACACGTACGCGTAGAGCAGGACGATCAAGCCCACCGCCAGCGCGAGCACGATACTGTGTTTCAGCACGGCGCGGAACAGCAATCCTTCTTGTCCTTGCTGGCCCGTGGCCGCGCAGCCGATCACCAGCGATTGCGCCGCGATCATCTTGCCCATCACTCCCCCCGCGCTGTTGGCCGCGCCCATCAGGATGGGACTCAGGTGCAGCTGTTGCGCGGTGATCATTTGAAAGCTTCCGAATAGCGCGTTCGAGCCGGCGTCCGTTCCACTCAGCGCGACCCCGAGCCATCCGATCAGCGTGCCGAACAGCGGAAACAGGGCGCCGGTGTGGGCCATCGCCATGCCCATGGTCGCGTCCATACCGCAATAACGCGTGATGAATCCGGTGCCGAGCATCGCCAGAATCGCGACAATGCTCGACGTCAGGCGGCCCACGCAGCGCACGAATACTTGCAGCGTCCGCTTGAACGACAAACCCGCCAGCGGTCCGGCCAGCAGGCCCGCGAAGAAGACTCCGGTGCCGGGGGCAGCGAGCCATGCTCCATCGAAGAGCGCCGGTTCGGGCCGGGCGACCGGCACAACAGGAGGCATGCGGACCACGCCGAGATGAAGACCGGGAACGGGCTGCTTCCACGTGGTTTTGTCGAGCTCGCGCGTAATGGAAGGCAAGCCCCACACGACGACGAAAGCACCCAGCAGGAGGAACGGGAACCATCCCCACAGGACGCGGCGTAGCGGTAATTCGAACGAGGTCGCCTTCGCCGGCGCGGACGCTTCGCCGCCATAGCGCCACTCCCCTTTCGGTTTCCAGACCTTATGGAAGAAGAAGGCGAGCACGAGCAGCGTACCCGCGCCACTCACTAAATCCACCAGCGATCCATCCATATAGTTCGACCAGAAGAATTGGATCGACGCGAAGGTGAGCCCACCGGCCAGCAGTCCGGGCCATACTTTCAGGGTGTCGCGAGTATTACACATCACCCGCACCAGCCAGAACGGCAGGATCGCTGCCATGAAGGGGACGATGCGGCCGAGCATAGAGCTGAAGTCGGGTTCGGGTAAACCAGTCACCGCCACGAGGCTGCGCACGGGATTTCCGAGCGAGCCGAAGGCAACCGGAGCCGAGTTGGCGATCAGGCACATGAGCACAGTTTGAAACGGAGGGAAGCCCAGGCCGATCATCATCGCGCCTGTGATCGCGACGGGGGCTCCGCCGCCGCCCGCGCCTTCCAGGAGGCCTCCGAACGCGAAGGCAATGAGGAGAACTTGCAGACGGCGGTCGCCCGAGATATCGCCGATGGATTTTTTCACCACCTCGAACTGGCCGGTTTCGACGGAGACATCGTAGACGAAGACCGCAGCCACGGCGATCCAGGCGATGCGGAACCATCCGTACACCAGTCCGTCCGCCACAGCGCCGACAACCAGCAGCGGAGGCATGTGGAATAACGCGATGGCGACGATCACGGCGGCGACGAATCCGAGCACGGCGGCTTGCCACGCCGCGATGCGGCGCACGGCGAGGAAGTAGACCAGAGTGCTGATGGGAACCGCCGCCGCGAGGGTGGAGAGCCACGCGTTGCCGAGCGGATTGAAGTCCTGCGGCCAAGGCGGTTGATTCATCGAAGTGGTCCAAGCTATCTTAGCGCGTGGAGGCTTCTATGAAATTTGTATCTGGGTTAGTGTTGGGAACGTTGTTGACCCTCGGCGGTTCGGCTCTGTTCGCGCAGAATGAACGCGCGATGCATCCACGCATCGCCGCCGCGATCTCGGCGTTGAAAGATGCGAAGGCGTACATGCAGGAAGCGCCGCACGATTTTGGCGGGCATCGCGTGGGAGCAATTCGCGCGTCGGATGACGCGATCCGCCAATTGAATCTGGCGCTGGCCTATCGCGGGAAGAAAGACCGCTAGCCCGGCCTTCCATCCTGCCCAAAATGTACGCATGCTATGCTGAACGCTCGCATGCCGCATCTGGCGCCTTGGCAATGGCTGGTGGGAACGCTGTGCGCCTACATGATCGGCATTGCGAAGACCGGGGCGCCGGGTGTGGGCACGCTGATGGCTCCGCTGATGGTGCTGATGACGGGCGATGCGCGGCTCGCGGCAGGCTGGACTCTTCCGACACTTTCCACCGCCGATGTTTTCGCCGTCGTGTACTGGCGGCGTCACGCCGACGCGAAGAAATTGTTCTCGCTGATTCCGTGGACCCTCGCTGGGATGGCGGCGGGGACGGCGGCGCTGAGTTTGGCCGAGCCGGTCCTTCGTGCGATCGTGGCCGGCATCCTGTTTTTGATGCTGGGAATCCATCTCTTGCGAAAGTTTCGCCCGGAAGCAGGCATCCACGGAAGCCCGTCGTTCTTCGGGATCGTGGCGGGATTCGCAACGACGGTGGCGAACGCATCGGGTCCGGTGATGAATCTGTATCTGTTGAGCAAGAAGCTGTCGAAGGAACAATTTGTCGCCACGGGCGCTTGGTTTTTCTTCGTGCTCAACCTGGCGAAAATTCCCATCTACGCGTGGTACCACTTGTTCAGCCGCGATTCGCTCCTGTTCAACTTGATGGAAGTGCCGATGGTGTTGGCCGGAGCGCTCACGGGCAGGTGGCTGGTGCAGGTGATCCCGCAAAAGATGTTCGACTCGATGGTGGTGGTGCTGACCGTGCTGTGCTCCGCCGCGCTGCTGTTTTAATCAAGCTTCGTGCGTAGGCAAATGTGGTAGTCTTGTGCCGAATCGCTTATGAGAATCGGCGTCTTTACTCCCTTGCTCTCCCAGTTTCCGCTGGAAGAGGTTTTGAAAAAGTTACAGAGTCATGGCATCAGCACGGTGGAATTGGCCACGGGAAATTATCCAGGCGACGCGCACTGTAAGCTGTCGATGCTGGAAGATCGCGCGGCACTGCGCGAGTTCAAGCAGAAACTGGCGGATTACGGATTCAGCATCAGCGCGCTGAGCTGCCACGGCAATCCGATCCATCCGGATCGCGACTACGCGAAGAAGAATCAAGAGGTGAGCCGCAAGACAATTCGGCTCGCCGAGAAGCTGGGCGTCAAAACCGTGGTAGATTTCTCCGGATGTCCGGGGGATTCGACGCATTCGAAGAGACCGAATTGGGTGACATGCCCTTGGCCTCCGGAGCATCTGGAGACGTTGCAGTGGCAATGGGAGAAGGTGGTCACACCGTTTTGGACCAAGCACGCGAAGTTTGCCGAGGATCATGGCGTGCGGGTCGCGGTGGAGATGCATCCGGGATTTGTCGTGTACAGTCCGGAGACGATGCTGAAGCTGCGGGAGATCGCGGGCAAGGCGGTGGGCTGCAATTACGATCCGAGTCACATGTTCTGGCAGGGCATCGATCCGATTGCGGCGATCCGGATCTTGGGCGATGCGATTCTGCATGTGCACGCCAAGGACACGCAAATCTATTCGGCGAACCTGCCTTTGACAGGCGTTCTCGACACGAAGCCGTATACGGATGAGAAGAAGCGGTCGTGGAATTTCCGCACGGTCGGATATGGACATGGCGAGGAGTGGTGGCGCGAGTTTGTATCGACGCTAAGGATGTTCGGGTATGACAACGTACTGTCGATCGAGCATGAGGATGGACTGCTTTCTGCGGGCGAGGGGCTGGCTCGGGCGGCTTCGTTCCTGAGTGGGATTGTGCCGCAGGAACAAGCTGGCGCAGCGTGGTGGGTATAGCAAGATGAAGACGGCGATCATCGGCACGGGCTTCATGGGCCGCGTGCATCTGGAAGCGGTTCGGCGGCTGGGCAACATCGACGCGGTAGTGGTTCCGGGGCGGAGCGAGGGGGATTTGCGCGCGGTGCTGAGCGATCCTTCGATTGCCGCGGTTCACGTTTGTACTCCGAACGCCGCGCACTTTCCCATGGCGAAGGCGGCTCTCGGGGCCGGCAAACATGTGCTGTGCGAGAAGCCCCTGGCGGTCTCGGTGGTTGAGGCGCAGGGGTTGGAGGCGCTGGCACACGCCAAGAATCTTCGCAATTGCACGTGCCACAATCTGCGGTATTACCCGATGGTGCAGCACATGCGGCGGATGGTGGAGGACGGCGATCTCGGCGAGATTCTGGTCGTGCAAGGGACGTACTCGCAGGATTGGCTGCTGTATGACACGGATTGGAACTGGCGGATTGAGTCCAATGCGGGCGGGCCTTCGCGTGTGATGGCGGACATCGGATCGCACTTCTGCGACATGGCGGAGCACGTGACGGGCCTGCGGATTTCGTCGCTGTGCGCGGATCTGCAGACGTTCCATAAGACTCGCAAGCGGCCGAAGAAGGCGGTAGAGACATTCGCGGGGAAGACTCTCGCGGCGGAGGATTACGACGTCGCGGCGATCGACACGGAGGACTTCGGCGCGGTGATGTTCCGGATGGGCGAGAGAACTCGCGGGGCGTTCACGGCGAGCCAGGTTTCGGCAGGGCGGAAGAATCGCCTAAGCATTGAGATTTATGGATCGAAGAGCTCCGCCGCGTGGGACCAGGAACGGCCGGACGAATTGTGGATGGGACATCGCAATTCGAATAATCAGGTGATTGTGAAGGATCCGTCGTTGCTGAAAGCGGGGGCGCGGTCTTATGCGGATCTGCCGGGCGGTCACAGCGAGGGCTACGACGACACGTTCAAGCAGGTATTCCGCCGGTTCTACGCGTCGATTGCCGATGTGAGCGCGGCGGCCGAGTATCCGCAGTTCGCGGACGGATTGCGGCAGTTGAAGATTCTGGATGCGGAACTGGCGAGTCACTCGAAACATGGGTGGGTGGAGGTTCCCGCGTGAGTGCTCCCACGGCGGCGCAACTGGCCGAGCGGCAGGCGGGGTACGCGCGAGGCCGGTTGTTCGCGGTAAGCTGCCTGGCGATTTGTACCGCGGGTATCGCGAACGCGATTCGCGCGAACACGGCTTCCGATTTGCAGCGCGTCTTTCTGGATCCGATTGACAAGGCGCATTCGGCGGAGATGATCGCGAGCGTGCTGGGTGTGCCTTTCCTGGGATTCGCCATCACGATTGCGGTGAGCAGTCCGCTGCTGGACGTGATCGGGATGGGGCTGCTGATGCCGCTGTCGGCAGTGCTGATCTCCGTGGGGATGCTCCTGATGGCGTTCGCGGGGAATTTCGCGACGGGCACCGGTGTTTACGATTTGCTGTGGTACGGAGCGGTGATTGCGGGTGTGGGCTGGGGACTGGTCGAGACGGTGATGAATCCGTTGATCGCGGCGCTGTATCCGGCGGACAAAACGGCGAAGCTGAATTCGGGGCACGCCTGGTGGCCTGGAGGGTTGGTGATCGGCGGCCTCCTGGGCGTGGGGATGTCGCATGTAAATCTCGGATGGCAGGCGAAGTTGATGGTGGTGGTGGCGCCGGCGATCGCGGTGATCGTGATGTGCATCGGCGTGAAATTTCCGCCGACCGAGCGCAAGGCTGCGGGAGTTTCGGCGGGCACGATGTTTCGCGAGTTGGGGAGTCCGCTGTTTCTGATTCTGTTCTGCTCGATGTTCCTGACGGCGGCATCGGAGCTCGCGCCGGGGGCTTGGGTGGATTTGGCGCTGAGCCGTACGGTGCACATGCCGGGGATTTTGTTGCTGGTGTACGTGAGCGGATTGATGTTCCTGATGCGGCACTTCGCGGGGGCACTGGTACACAAGCTGTCGCCAACCGGAGTGCTCTGGCTGTCGTGCCTGGGTGCATCGTTGGGACTGGTGGCACTGAGTTACGCGTCTTCGCCGCTGACGGGCTTGCTCGCCGCGACGCTGTGGGGCACGGGCGTCTGCTACATGTGGCCGACGATGCTCGCGACGGCTTCGGAAAGGTTCCCGCGCGGCGGAGCGCTATTGATGGGATTGATGGGGACGGCGGGAACATTGTCGATCCAGTTTGTATTGCCGCGGATGGGCGCGATTTTCGACGCGAAGAAAGTGGAGGTGGCGGGCGGCACGGCGGCGTTCAACGCTCTGCAACCGGGGGCCGAGTTGGATCGGGTGTTGGGGATTGCGGCGCAGGCTTCGTTCCGCGCGGTGGCGATCTTGCCGGCTATCTTGCTGGTGGTGTTTGCGGGGATCTGGTTCTACGATCGGTCTCGGGGCGGCTTTAAGGCGGAGAGGATTTAGCCCGTGCAGACGCTCGGATTGTCCGATTCCACGCCTCGCACGGAGAGCCGAGGCCGGGCATTGTTCTGGCCGACCATCCGTAACGACGGCGACTTCGACTACGTTACGCGGCAGGGATTTTGGGTGTGTTTCCTGATCGGCGGAGTCACCCTGGTGGTGAGTATTTTCAGTGGTGCTTCGGCGATGGCGTATTTTGAAAGTATATTTTTCTTCCTTGCTGCGTTCGGAATTCGCGAGCGAAGCAGAGCGGCTGCGATCTCGGCCTTCTCGGCTTACCTTCTCGACCTGATCGTATTGGAAGCCTACACGGGTACTGGTCTCGGCGTACTGCGGGTTGTCTCTTTGGCGCTCTTGTTCGCGAACATTCGAGGCAGCTGGCTTTCCTCGCGATGGACGGAGGCGCCGGAGACGCCGCTGGATTCATTCCGCATGAATCAGACCATTATCGACAAGCTGGTTGACCAGCTTCCGACATTCCTGTGGCCGAAGATCAAGTACGTCTTTTACATCTACACGGCCGTCATGATCGCGCTTTTGCTGTTCCTGCTGCTGCGGGCACCGGTTTTTGCGCGCTAACGTCGACGTCACGGTGCGGTGAAGGAGACCGAGGCGGTTTGGCCTTCTTCCAGCTTTACGGCTTGCGCGGCAAGAAGGCGGCGGTCGATTTCGCCGGGGAGTTCGAGCGTCGCGATTTGGGCGGTGGGGATGATGAAGGCGTGATATTGGCCGGGGCGCAGGCCGCGTTTGCGGACCGTCGATGGTTGGGCTCCGGCGGGGAGTGCGATGCGCTCGGCGTAGCGGCGGGCGGGGTCGAGTCCGTCTTGTATCAGCACGACGGTGTTGCCGGGGTCGGCTTGCGCTTGGAATGTGGCGGGATGCGGCGAGAGGATGATTCGCAGGGCGTGGTCAAGGACTCCTGGACTCGAGGTGAAGCGCGTGGGATCGGGCTGCTCGACGTTGTTATAGAAGATGCGCTTGAGGTAGTAAGCCTCGGGCAGGCGAAGCAGCATCTCATAGGTCGCGCCGGCGTAGACGACTCCTTCAAAGTTGCCGTGCACGCTGGGCGGAGTCATAGTGTCGCCCTGGAGGTACGGCATTGACTTCGGATTGAGGCCCACGTAGATGCCTTCGAGGTCTTTCGGAAATTGGTCGGCGGGTGTGTCTTCGACCTGGATGATTCCGTGCGCGGTGCCGCGGGGCTGCACGCGGAGGTGGATGGGATCGGAGGCGCGCGGCGGAAGCGGTTCTGAGACGTAGCCTCCGGCCGCGCCGCCGAGGACCCAGACCGCTGCGTTGAAGGCTCCGTCGGGCACGTTCAGGATGCGGAAGGATCCGCAGGGAATTTTTTGGCTGGGGCCGTCGGTCATCACGAGCGCTCGGGAGCGGTCTCCTTCGAGATAGACGGTGACACGTTCGCTGTCACGGCAATCGGAGTCAATCGTACCGACGAAGTTGCGCAGGCGCTGCTGGCGCAGCGCGAGTTGGCCGAGGTCGAGGGCGGTTCCGGCGCGGACGGTGATCGCGGCGAACTCGGGATAGTCGGCAGTGGCTCCGGGGATAATCACGCGGCCATAGGCGGTGGCCGCTTCGGGTGGCGCAGGAAGAGGCGCTGACGCTGGTACTGGCGGAATGGCTTCTACCAAAGGCTTGAGCGGGTCCTGGACCTGGAGGAAGTAATCTCCGGCGGGGAGGCCGTTGAAGTGGAAGGTGCCGTCGGCGCCGGTGGTCACGGGAGGACCTCCGCCTGGGCCGACAGCGATCTGCCCTCCGCGGAAGAGGCGGCGCTGCGGGCTGATGGTGAGCTTCGCGATAGGCTTCTTGGTGTCCTGGTCAATGAGAGTGCCGCTGAGAGTCGCGGCTTTGCTCAGATTCAGCTCGGTAGTATAGGTGCTCTTGTCGCGAGTAATGAGCATAACGCCATCGCCCATGCTTTGCAGCACTTGGGTAACACTGTTTCCGGTCACGTCGGGGAGGGCGGGCAAGTAGCCCGGGGCCTCGGCTCGGATCTGGAGAGGAAGGCCGAGTTCGCGGGGTTCGATGGTGTCGAAAGAAAAACGGCCGTTGGCGTCGGAGGTGGTGATTTGTTGATCGGAATTTTCGGTCGCGGATAGAGTTACTTTTGCGTTGGGAATGGGAGCTCGGGTTTCGCGTTCGATTACGGTGCCGTCGATGTGAACAGGTCGTTTGGACGGGGCTTGGGCGAGCGCCAAAACGGCGGCAAAGAGTGCAAGGGAACAGCGCGTTAGCATTCCGCGGACCTCCGAGCGTCGATTATCATACATAAGGACGTTTCACACCGGTGGAGGTGTTGACATGAATCGAGGATTTGTTGCCTTTTTGGGGTGCGCGGCGGCGCTGATGGCGGAGACGGTTCCCGTTCCGAAGGTCACGAAACTTCCGGTAACGGCGGATTCGCGTCCGCTGGGGGCGGCGAACCACACGCTGGAGGCCGTGGATTTGGCGAAGCTCGGATACGTGGAGGACGAGTTCATCGTCAGCGGCACGGCGAACGTGTACGACTGGAATGTGGACGGAACGGTGAAGGTGAAGATTCCGAACGCTCCGTACGCGAACCGGATTCTGGTGCGGCATCCGGCGGATCCGAAGAAGTTCAGCGGGGCGGTGATGGTGGAGATCATGAACGCCGCGCGGAAGTTCGATTGGGGGATGATGCTGGGGTACTTGGGCGACCACATGCTGGAGCGCGGCGATGCGTGGGTGGGCGTGACGCAGACGGCATCGCTGGACGGGCTGAAGAAGTTCAATCCTGCTCGGTACGCGGCGCTGTCTTTCGCGAATCCGAATCCGACGGAGAGTTGCGTGGTGCTGGATGCGAGGGGCGGCGGGAAGAATGCGCCTCCTTCGACTTCTCCGATGGAAGAGGGGCTGAAGTTCGACATGCTGAGCCAGGTGGCGGCGGCGCTGAAGAGCACGGCGGCGGGGGCTCCGATGGCGGGGTTCAAGGTGGATGCTGTGTACATGACGACGCAGGCGGGGGACATTGTGACGTACATCAATGCGATCCATCCTCGGGCGACGCTGGCCTCGGGCAAGCCGGCGTATGACGGGTACTTGATCAAGAACGTCGCGGCGGCGGCGAAGATTCGGAATTGCGGAGACACTCCGGGGAAGGGCGATCCCAGGGGTCCGGTGAAGGACGTGAATGTTCCGGTGATCGCAATGGTGGCGCAGGGCGAGGTGGTGGCGGGGCTGGCGACGGCTCGGCCGGATTCGGAGAAGTACCGGAGATACGAGATCGCGGGAGCGGCGCACATTGACAAGTATGCGTATGCATCGCTCCCGTCGTTTCCGGACCAGATCGCGGCGTCGGGGACGGCGCAGGGAGATCCTTCGTGGCCGTTTACGGCAAAGTGCGATCCGGACATTCCTTTGAGCGGGCAGACGCTGTTGAAGTATACGTACAACGCGGCGCTGGATAATCTGGACAATTGGGTTCGGAAGGGTGTGGCGGCTCCGAAGGCGGATCGGATCAAGATCAAAGATGGGGCATCTGCGCCGGAGATCGCGCTGGACCAGTTTGGAAACGGGCTGGGCGGGATTCGGAATCCTTGGGTGGATGTGCCGGTGGCGAAGTATGAGACGACGAGTCCGGGGCCGGGGACTTGCGCGGAGCTGGGACATACTTTGCCGCTGAACAAAGACAGGCTGAAGAGCCTGTACGTGACGCCGCAGGACTATGGAAAGAAAGTCGCCTTGGACGTCGACAAGCTGGTGAAAGAGCACTGGTTCACGGAGAGTGACGGAAAGAAGATCAAGGCGGAGTTGGTGGCGCAACTGGGCAAGTGAGTGCCGTTCGTTTTCGGACAATCTTCGGCGAAAGTGGACAGGCGGGAATAGCCAAGTTACTGAAAGGCTAGGCGGATTGCTGGCATGAAGCTTGCACTTGTGTTCCTCATGGACACACTGCTGGATTTGCGATACGCGTTGCGGCGGCTGGCGGCGAATCCTGGATTTACCTGTGCGGCGGTGCTCACGCTGGCGCTGGGGATCGGCGCGAACACAGCGATTTATAGCGTGATTGACGGGGTGCTGCTGCATCCGGTTCCTTTCCCTGAGCCCGAACGGCTGGTGTATCTGGACGAGAAGACCGGGAAGGACGAGGGGTCCATTTCGTATCTCAACCTGGTGGACTGGCAGAAGCAAAACCAGGGCTTCGAAGGAATCGCGGGGTGGTTGAACGATCTGCTCACGCTGACGGGCCGGGGCGAAGCAGAACAGATGATGGTGAAGCGGGTCTCGTCGAATTTCTTTTCTGTGCTGCGCGTGCAGCCGTTGGCGGGCCGCGTGTTCACCGCGGAAGAAGACCGGCGCGGCGGGGCTCCGGTGGTGATGCTGGGCGAGGATTTCTGGAGAAGGAGATTCGGCGCCGATCCGAAGATGGTGGGACAGACGCTCACGCTGAACGGGACCGACTACGCGGTGATCGGGATTGTGCCTTCGCGGGTGAGGCTGGATCGCGAAGGGAAGAGCTTCAACAACGACGTGTTCGTGCCGCTGGGGCAGCAGGGCGATCCGCTGTTTTACGAGCGCGGCGTGGGCTACGGCACGCTGGGCGTGGGGCGGCTGAAGGCGGGCGTTTCGGTAGAGCAGGCGCAAGCGGAAATGAGCGGGATCATGGCGAATCTGGAGCGTGAGTATCCGGACGACAATTCGCACAAGGAAGCGAGCCTGGCTCCGTTCATCAGCCACGAGATTGGCGATTTGCGGCCTGCGCTGCTGGCGCTGGGCGCGGCGGTAGGGTTCGTGCTGCTGATCGCGTGCACGAACATTGCGAACCTGACGCTGGCACGGTCCGCCGGACGGTCTCAGGAGTTCGCCGTGCGGATTGCGCTGGGGGCGGGTCGCGGGCGGCTGACCCGGCAGTTGTTGACGGAGAGCGTGGTGCTTTCGTTGGGCGCGGGCGCGTTGGGGATTTTGATTGCGGATTGGACGACGGACGCCGCGCTGCGCGTTCTGCCTTCGGCGCTGCCGGCGATTGCGCGGGTGGCGATCAACTCTCGGGTGCTGTGGTTTTCCTTCGGTGTCTCCGCAGTGACGGGAGTGCTGTTCGGATTGGTGCCGGCACTGAAAGCGTCCAGCATCGGTCTGCAAGAATCCTTGAAACAAGGCGGGCGTGGGGCGATTCGCGGCCGGCACCGGATACAGCACGCGCTGATTGTGGCGGAGGTCGCGTTGACGATGGTGCTGCTGGTGGGCGCGGGGTTGATGATGCGGAGCCTGCAGAAGATCTGGAACGTGAATCCGGGGTTGAACCCGGACGGCGTGACGGTGTTCTACACGGGGCTTTCGGGAGCGCACGCGGCGAATCCGGCGGCGATCCGAACGGCGGCCAAGGAGTTGAACGACCGTTTGTCCACGCTGCCCGGCGTGACTGCGGCGAGCGTGGAGTTCGGCGGGCTGCCTTTCCAGGGAAATACGAGCTTGGGATTTACGTCGGAGTTCGATCCGCCGATGCCGAAGGCGGGGGCGGCGGGCCCGCGCAACCTTCGCATCGCGACGTTCTACGCGGGAGGGCCGGATTACTTCAAGACGATGGGGATTCCGCTGCTGCGCGGGCGGGCGTTTACGCCGCAGGATACGGTGGACCATCCTTTGGTGCTGATTGTGGACGAGGAGCTGGCTCGGGCGGTGTTTCCGGGACAGGATGCGCTGGGGAAACATTTGCGGATCCAATTGTTCGGCGCGCCGGCCGAGATTATCGGGATTGCGGGACATGTGAAGCATGCGGGCCTGGATTCGGATGCGACGGCCGCGATACGGTCACAGATGTATGCTCCGTACGAGCAGCTGCCGGATGCGATTTTGCCGCTGGCGACGAGCGTGGTGACATGCGTGGTGCGGTCGAACGTGGCGACGGCGGATTTGATGAAGTCCGTGCGGAGGGAGATGGCGTCGTTCGATAGCGAGAGGGCGGTGCATAGCGAGAGGTCCATGGTGGAGGCGATTTCGGATTCGCTGGCGAAGCGGCGGTTTTCGCTGATGGTGCTGGGGGCATTTGCGGGGTTGGCGCTGGTGCTGGCGATGATCGGGATTTACGGAGTGGTGTCGTATTTCGTGAGCCAAAGGACGAATGAGATCGGCGTGCGGCTGGCGCTGGGGGCGCGGGCGGGCGACATTTTCCTGGACGTGCTGGGCGAGGGCGGCAAGCTGGGAGCGATCGGCGTAGGGCTGGGCTTGGCGGGCGCGGCAGGGCTGACGAGGCTGATGCAGAGCATGCTGTTCGGAGTGAGCTCGACGGACGTGGCGACTTTCGCGGGTGCGGCGGTGGCGCTGTTCGGGCTGACGATGGTCGCATGCTATTTGCCGGCGAGAAGGGCGGTGCGGATCGATCCGATGGCGGCGCTGCGGAGTGAGTGAGGGGGGGTGGATTTGGGGCGATAAAGCCAATTGGGTTTGGGGTGGGGTGGTCGGGCGTGGGCGGGTGGGGTTGGGGGTTTGGATTGAGGGGGTTGGGGGTTGGACTTGGGGTCGGCGTGGGACGGCGGATTGGGTTCACGTTTTTGGGTAAAATCGGGGTTCCGGGCGCGGCAAGTTTCGGGAAATACAGGGGATGTTTGGGGTGGACGGGGTGGAAAATTGGGTTCGTTTAAGAATTCTCTTTTTTGGGGTCCCGTGGGCGGCTGAATGAGGCTGATCCGGAGGACGGATTTGTGATGTGAGCCTGTGGCGGTTGCGACCCGAGCTGCGATTCTCATTCTGGCCTAGCGTATACCGAGCGGAATTGACTGACGGGCGAGCTAAAACGGGAAGTGATTGATTGGGAAGGAAATTCCGTTGGGGATTGTGTGGGACTAGCCAAAACATTCGATGTTCAGCGCCTTCGCAGCGGCTTTCTGCGCTTCATCCTGGGTGGCAAGCGTGCAGTTCATCCATTGAGCTAACTGATGTAGAGCGCGTCATAGGGCGTAAGTCCGTGTTCGCGACAGAGTTTCTGAATGGGCCCGTTCACAAGCTCCGCAGAGGCGTAGTCGAAGCTGGCGCCTAAGGCTCCAACGTCGCTCAAAAATGCCTGGGTTTCCGCGCGACAAATTCGACCGCGCTTCTCGCCTACGAGCAATGAGTTCAAGACTTCAACGGACCAGAAGAAAGGAACGATCGCCTGGTCACCCACCTTCAGTCTCGAGGACTTTGAGCGCCGGGGGCGTTTGCTCGTCTGCGAAGCACCAGGCTAGTGTAATTCAGGCATCGACGACGATAGAGCTCAAGGGCGCGCCTCATCGCGCAATTGACGGATGGTCATGTCGCCGAGGGAGAGTCCATGGGTTTTGCCGAAGGCCATGAGGCGGTCGATGGCTTCGGCGCGCTTTGCATCGCTGGTATGGGTCTGAGGTTCGGACGACTGGAGAGCTTGGAGGATTACGTCCTCAGCGTTCTTGAAAGATCCGGTTTCGAGACGGCGGTTGATGAGCGCTTCGACTTCGGGTTTCGTGATTTGGATAGTCATGCGAGCGGCCTACCTTATTATCTCGCTAATTGCAGTAGGCGGCGTTAGCCTCTTTCCTTTGGCAGTTATCAAACGTCTTGATTCCCATGGTTGAATCGCGCTTTACTGGTTCATACCATGCCAACGCAGATCGTGCGCGTCTTCCTAGCTACTCCTGGCTCGATGGGGAAGGAGCGGGACCTGTTCTCCAAGGCCGTGGAAGACGCGAACCACATCGCTGCCAAGCTAGGCGTGAGCTTCTTGCCCAGGAAGTGGGAATACGTCTCGCCAGATCTTCATCCGAGTGGCGAAGCACAGGAGCGCATTGAGGAGGAGTTAGCGATCGAAGAATGCGATGTTCTAGTGGCGGCACTCTGGCGCGACCCAGGCTCCCTTGGCCCTGACGACCAATTTCGGACGGAGAGAGAGGTTCGGAAGGCGATCAAACAACGGAAGCTCCGCGGAACGAAACCCGCGATCTTTGCGTATTTCTGCACAAAGGAATACAGTCCTAGCTCTGCCGAAGAAGCCAAAAGGCACAGCCAAGTTCTGGATTTTAAGCAGTCTATCCAGTCGGAAGGACTCTTGACGAAGAATTACCGTGAAGTAGAAGACTTTCGGTACAAGCTGTTTTCCCATCTGATCGACTTCCTAGTAACAAGCCTGGGATCTGGGGAGGCGTTTAGTTGCAGCGTCAATGCCGATGTCCAGGTAATTAGAAACGAGGGCTATACCGAGTTAATCGGTGATATCACCATTGACGTCTCGATCGGTGCTCGGCGCGGCGTCCGGGAAAGCGTGAGCCTAACCCTCTTGACTAACGCCAGCATTACAAACCGCATTCTCGATAACGGCCTTCTCGACGTCGAACTTATTTCCGAATCGGAGCTGTCCGCTTGCACTTACGCAAGGCATATCACAGCCACCTCGATCGAGTTCGATCCTATCCTAGTGGAGTCTGAAAAAACCCATCGCCTGGTAATTAGAGGGCTTCGATTCAATGCTATGTTTCTTGGCGTGTCAGCCGCCTTACCTCGCAACTTTGCGCAGGGTCAGCTGACTATTATCAATACCGACACAAAACAAGCCGTCTCCAAGTCACTGATCCTCGCCTACATCGAGAGGGGGTTAGGTGTCGAAGCTCCGAAATACGTCACCGAATGGAGTGACTCTGGCTGTACGTTTGTGGCGTTCACACAGACTTTCGTAGAGCTATTTGCTGGAGCATTCAAGAATCGGATGGAGGAGCGGGGCGACTATGGCACCACGCTCGCCCTGTACTTTTCCTCGGTTCCCAACGGTGCGCGCGTCTTCATCACTTCGCGCGATATTCCGATCAAACCAACTTCGACGTCCCAGGATTTGATGGCGAGTGCTCTTGCCAGGGAAGTTAGCCCTAACGGCGACCATCCGAAGGCTTCAACCCTCATTGAGGCACCCCGTTGGTTGGACGGTACTCCAATGACCGAGGTTGGCTTGAACGAATGCGCCGCTTGGGAGATCGTGGCCGCAGACAACAGGGAGGAGCTCCGGCGGTTAGTGTTTGGCGTTGTTATTGCCACACCGACCGGAGTTCGTTCAGCACCTAGCATATCCAGTCTCTTAGCGCCTTTCTATTCCACTGCTACGGCAATGACAGTGAGTGAAAGCTTACCCATCCCCCGATTTGTTTCGTGGGGGCCGGTTCCAAAACCGCAGCTGGTCCCAACGGCATAGAAGTACTTGAGGCGGCTTTGCCAGTACGAAGCCGGCTGATCGGTTTCTCGTGAATCGCCTGGATCCCCTTAAGGTGGTTGTGTGGATGAGTTGATCTTCGAAGTCACTCAGGAGTGTCTTGGAAACGGTGGACGCCTCGCGGACTGTCGCGAAGAGACCCTCACCGGGGACGAATGATCCGGTAGCCCACTTCCGATAGAGCGCTTCAACGAGTTCCGGCCGACCAGGGTCGCGCGGCAGCATAATGCTCCCTCTGGCACTGAAGGTGGGCTTTATTTGCTACCAGGCGGGAGGGTCGCTGGCGGGGAAGGATTCTTCGGAGGCTTCGTCGATGGCGGCTTCACGGGCTTGGACGTAGTCTGATTCGGCTTGGAGCCAGTCTTCGAGGGCGGAGCCGGGTTGATGGGTTTTCTGGCGCTCTTGCCAGTATTTATGGGCCAGGCGGGTGATGGCTTCTTGGGTTTCGGTGGGCGGGTTGGGGGTGGTGCGACGGGGCATCGGTGGGCTCCTAGTTGGGGGATGGGTTTGGGGGGTGGAAGGTTTCGGGGGGTGAGGAGTGAGGGACGTCGGCAGGCCGCTCCATTACTGTCGCGGCTCGGAAAGAGACAGATTCGGAAACAGGCGAATAGGGATGACGGGAGGGATACGAGTTAGGCGGTCGCAGGAATTGGGAGATGGGGCGGGCGCAAAAGCGCTATTTGGTGGGGAGGGGTTTTACGGTGAAGTCGAAGTTTTGGGAGCTTAGGGGGTCCACAGTAAGGGGCATGCCGGTGGCTTTGCAGGTTTGGAGGGCTCCGGGGTCGTAATAGTCGCAGGGGGGTTCGTCTAGCCAGGCTACCAGGGTGTACTTGCCGGGGGCGATGCCGTGGATTTGGAATTGGCCGTATTGGTCGGCGGAGACGAAGCGGTAGTCTTGCAGGCGGGCGTCGGGAGGGTCGGGGATGAGGGCGAGGTTGGCTCCGCTCCAGACGGGGTGGCTGTTGTCGACGATGTCGGGGCTGAAGACTCGGCCTAGGACTTGGCCGCCGCGGGCGTCGAGGTAGACTTCGAAGGGTCCGACGGAGGCTTGATTTCCGGCGAGTCCGGTGGCGCGGACGTCAAAGTTGCCGGCTTTGACGGCGGAGAGATAGTATTCGGCCGGGAGATTGTCGGCGAAGACGTCGTAGACATCGTCGGGCATGACGTCGGCGGTGAGGTCCATGGCGACGGGGCTGATGGTGACTTTCGCCTGCACGACGGGACGGTTGTCGGAGCGCGGTTCAAGGATCACTCGGGGAATTTTGCCTTCGGGGAACGGAGAGTCGCCCAGGAGGCGGATCACGCCTTTCCAGGGCTGGGGAGCGGAGGCGATCATATCGACGTGATTGGCGTCCTGGGCGGTGACCTGGATGAGAGTCTGCGCGGAGAGTCCGGTGCCGCCTTCGGTCATCTCGGCGCGGAGGAGATAGGAGCCGGGGACGACGTCGGGGATTTCGAAGCTGTCCTTGATGAACGCGTATTTCGCGCCGGTGGGGATGGAGGCGCGGGCGCCGTCGTCGGCTCGGGCGAGGATGAGGGCTCCGGTGGTGATCTTCTGGCCGGTGACGGCGCTGGTGACGGCACCGGTGATTTTGACTTTGGTTTCCTGCTGGAGCGTGAGATCCATACCGGCGCGTTCGGTGCCGTAGTCGAGGCGGAGGGGGACGGCTTCGCTGAGGACGGTGGTGCGCGGAAAGAAGGTCATGGCGTAGCCGAGAGCGGGGAGTTCCCTGCCCTGTGCGTCCTTGCGGGGCTGTTCCTTGAAGCCGGGCGTGAGGGAGCGGTCGTAGGAGGCGGCGAGGAAGTATTCGCCGGGCTGGAGTCCGAAGATGCGGAATTCGCCGCGGTCATCGGTGAGGGTGCCGCCGACGGATTGATAGGTTCGGCGGCCGCGGAGGCGGACGGCGCGGAACATTTCCACGCGGGCTCCGATGGCGAGCTCGGCATCTTCGAAGCGAACTTTACCGGAGAGGACGGCCCAGGGCCGGAGGCGGAAGGTGACGTCCTTGATCTGCTGGCCTGCGGCGATGTCGAAAGACTGCGGCATGCGGAGACCGCCCTCAAGAAAGATGGATGTGGCGAGGAATTGGTCTGCTTGGGCGACGAGGGCGTAGGCGCCGGGAATGATTTGGCGGAGGAGGAAGTGACCCTGCTCATCGGTCTGGGTGCCGGTGGCGGAGAGGCCGGCTTGTTGAGGGCGGAGGGTGATGAAGGCTCGGCCAAGCGGCTGGTTGGTGAGGTCGTTGATGACTCGGCCTTCGATTTGGGCGGTGGGCGGAGGGTCGGCGGGCAGGGGTGGGGGGGCTTGGGGTTGGGCGCTGGCTGTGGAGGCTAGGGCCAGGATTGCCAGGAAGCGGAGCATCACCTTGGAGTTTATGACGTTGGAGGGGAGTGTGGCGTGCAGGGGGATGTACGGGATGGGGGAGAGTGACAGGCGACAAAAAACGATCGCCTGTCCTACGGGGTCTGGAACAGTAGGAAGGTGGTTCAGGAAGGTGGTTTAGGAAGGTGGTTTAGGAAGGTGGTTGGGAGCGCGATTTACGAAGGTGGTTTAGGGAGGTGGTTAGTAGGTCTCGACTATGGGGGCTTTGGGGGCGTGGGATTTTAGGCGGAGGTGGTAGACGGCGGCTCCGGTTAGCACTGTGATTACGGCGGCTAGGGAGATTACAGGCTTCATTTGGACTCCGTAGAAGATCATCCAGCAACCCACCAGGATGAACAGAGCCGGGAAGAGGGGGTAGCAGAAGCTGACAACGCGGAGCTTGCGCCAGCCTTTGCGGCGGCGCATTAAGCAGAGCGCCACGACGCTCATCACGGCGAAGAAGTTTAGTGTGAATCCGATGTAGATGACCAGTTGGGGGAAGGGCGTCAGGGTCATGATCATCGTGCAGATGCCTTGCGCGACGATGGCGGCTACGGGGGTGTGCCACTGCGGGTGGACTTCGGCGGCACTGGCTAAGAAGGCTCCGTTTTTTGCCATGGCGTAATAGACTCGCGGGCCGATGGTGACCATGGCGTTGACGGTGGCCATCAACGAGAGGGCCATGAGGGCGCTGAAGATGCCGGCGATATCGGGGCCGAAGAGGCGGGAGGCGGCGAAGGATCCTACGGCTAGCTTGCCCTTCATGAGTTCGAGAGGCGAAGCGTAGATGAAGACTACGTTGAGCAGGAGGTAGAGGACCGCGACGATGCCGGTGCCGATGGCTAGGGCGACGGGGAGAGTGCGGGCGGGGTGGCGGACTTCCTCGGCGACATAGGTGGCGGCGTTCCAGCCGCTATAGGCGACGTAGATCCAGAAGAGGCTGATGGCGAATTGTCCGACGAGGGGCGTGGAGCTGGTGCGGACGGCGTTCTGGGAGAAGTTCGCGGAGTCGCCGTGGCCGGCGGTGAAGGCCAGGGCGATGAAGGCTACGAGGACGGCGATTTTTACTACGGTGAGGATGTTTTGGACGCGGGCGGCTCGCTGGAGTCCGACGACGTTGAGGGCGGTGAAGACGGCGACTAAGGCGCAGGCCAGGATTTGGGCACCGCCGAGTTGGAGAGTCCAGTCACCGGACCCTGCTAAGACTCTGGCGTTTTGCGGAGAGACGCTGGGGTAGAAGTAGCCGACGTATCCGGCGAAGGCTAGCGCGGCCGCGGCGATGGGCGCGGAGAAGCCGGCGAAGAAGGAGACCCAGCCGGTGATGAATCCCCAGGTGGGTCCGAAGGCTTGGGTGAGGTAGACGTACTCGCCACCGGAGCTGGGGAGATTGACGCCGAGCTCGGAGTAGCAGATCGCGCCCAGGAAGGCGCAGACGGCTCCGACGACCCAGATCCAGAGGATGAGCGAGGGGGAGCCGAGGTCTCCGGCGGCGAATCCGGTGGTGGTGAAGATCCCGGTGCCGATCATGTTGGAAACGACCAGCGCCGTCGCGCTGACCACGCCGAGCTGACGGAGGAGTGCGGGTCGCGAGGAGGCCACGTTCCATTTTACTGTGGCCGGGCGGATGCGGCGGCGCTTCGAGAAGAATTTAGTTTTCCGTGGGTTTCTCTTCGAGGTGGTCGATGATAAGTTGGGGCTCGGGGCGTTTGTGAGTCTCGAGTTTCAGGCCGAGTTGCTTTTCGAGCGCGGTTTCGAACGTGACGGTGCCGGAGGGGTCGGCGGCATCTCCCACCTGTGCGATGCTTCCTGTCACGCCGCGGAGGATGGCGCTGAGAGCCGCGTCAAGATCCCATTCGAGGGAGAAGTCCCAGGCACCTTCAATGCCGGTACCGTCGAGAACGGGATAAGCGAGATCGGGGTTGAGCTCCTGGAGTTGTTCGGCGAACTGGGACATGGTCATGTTCTGGCAGGTCCAGTGCTTCCAGAGTTTCCCGTCGGGGTGGTTCAGGTTCTGCCAGACGCATCCGGTTCTGGTGGAGGGATCGGCCTTCGTGAGCTTCGGCTTCACGGCGACGAGAGTTTGAGCGTCGACGGGGCGGTCTTCGTAATGGGCGGCGAGCTTGTAGCGGTCGGCCAGCAGGGTGCGCAGCATAGCGTTGAGGGTCTCGCGAGCGCGTGAGGCGTCTTGCAGATTGGGCGAGGAGTCCGCGGGAGCTTGGGCGACGATGGTGATGTTTCGAGCCGTGGTGGTCCATTTCGGCATGCCGATGAGAGTTTGGGCAGGCAAGAGATTGTATGCATCCCGGATGAGTGAGACCAGCGGCATACAAATCGCTGTGACGCGTCCGCCCGGTTCGAAGCGTGGCGCGCCTGTGTAGCCTTCCGTACAAGGGCGGATGGCCGCCACTTCAAACTGCGGGGCGGGCAGAGGAGGCAGACTCGATTCGATTCCAGGCGGGTTCGCGGACGGGGTTTCGTTCACGCTTTCTACTGACAGCGTGGGTTGCGAGATGGTGCTCCGTTCCAGCTTTAGGCCGACCTTGTCCAGCGCTTCGATGAGTCCGGCGTCCGCAGCCGATTGCGCGCGAGCCGGAATCGGCAAGTCTAGATCCCAATGTCCTTCGGTGCCGGTCGCGTCGGCTATGGTCAAATCTCCGAGCTGAGACGGGAAGAGACGCCGAAGGGATTCGGCTAGCGAGGCCATGGTCACGGCCCGGCACTGAACGTTCGTGATTCGTGTCGCGCCGTCACGGGACAGGGGGCCGACCTGCTGGCATCCACTGTGGGCGGCATCGACATCAGAAGGCTTGGGCTTCCACTCGGTTTGACTCTTCCGGAGCTGGTAGCCGGGTGCGCCGCGTTGATCTGTTCGGACGGCGAGAGCGAAACGGCTCTCGAGCAATTGCTGAAGCAGCTGACGCAGAACGGCGTCGCTGGTGCCACGCTTGGTTTTCGCGCGGATCTCGAAACGATCGTAGTCGAGCCAGCTGGGACCGCCGTAGATCTTGTCGGGGGCGACGCGGTAGGCGAGCTGGATGAGATCGAGCATGGTGGCTCGCGTGACATCGTAACGGTCGCCCGCGAGGAATCCGCCTTGCATCGCGTGCCGCGTGGTTTTCACCCAATCCCCGCGGAGACTGACGTGGACGTCGGCGATGTCGAACTCGGGTGCGGAGGATTTTTGGGCGAAGGCGCTGAAGGGAAGAAGGACGGCGAAAAATGCCGGGATGATTCGTCGCATGGTCAACCGCCTTTCCCGCTATTGCGGAGCGGTTCACTCAGAAATCTATCATAGAGGGAGTCATGGCGAAACGAATTTGTGTTTTTTGCGGATCGAGCTTGGGGGCGCGGGCGGCTTATCGGGAGGCGGCGGTGGCTACGGGGCGGGTGCTGGCGTCGCGGGGGATCGGGGTGGTGTTCGGAGGGAGCCACTTGGGATTGATGGGCGCGGTGGCGCAGGCGGCCCTGGATGCGGGGGGCGAGGTGACGGGGGTGATTCCGCAGGCGCTGGTGGCGAAGGAGGTGGCGGATACGCGGCTCGCGGATTTGCGGGTGGTGGGGTCGATGCATGAGCGGAAGGCTCTGATGGCGGAACTGGCGGATGGGTTCATCGCGCTGCCGGGAGGGTTCGGGACGTTCGAGGAGTTTTGCGAGATCCTCACGTGGGCTCAGTTGGGGTTCCACGGGAAGCCGTGCGGGTTATTGAACGTTGAGGGGTATTACGATTCGCTGCTGGGGATGTTCGATCACGCGGTGCGGGAAGGGTTCGTGAAGGCGGCGCATCGGGAGATGGTGCTGTGCGAGAGGGAGCCGGGGGCGCTGGTGGAACGGATGCTGACGTTCGCGGCGCCCCGGGCGGAGAAGTGGATCGGGCGGGAGGAGACTTAGTGCGCTGGCTCGAGGTGTTCGCGGAGATACTGCTCCATCCTTTGGCGAGCGCGCTCGCGTAGCTGGTCGGCGGTGAGGGGAGGTCCGCCGGATTGGAGGTTCGCGAACTGC
The DNA here is from genome assembly GCA_036498815.1 of Bryobacteraceae bacterium. Taxonomy (GTDB): domain Bacteria; phylum Acidobacteriota; class Terriglobia; order Bryobacterales; family Bryobacteraceae; genus Palsa-187. Next base: position 203,532 of record DASYET010000044.1, read on the forward strand.
TCCAGGCGCGTGAACTGGTCCATACTGGCGGGCAAGGGCATGCTGCCGGTGCCGAGATGGGTTCCATCGGTGCGGGAGAAGCGGTCGGCTTTTTGGGCTAGCCCCAGGGCCTCGTAATACGTCAGGCCTGCGCCAGGAACATTGAGAAGCGCGTCCTTCTCGGCGGGGTCTGTGGTCATGTGGTATTCGCCGTTGCGCTTGGGGTCGACGAATTCGATGTTGACGTTGGTTCCCATGCCTTGGATGTATTTGTAGCGCCATTTTTCGAACGGGTAGACGGTGGTGGTGCCGCCGCCTTCTTCGATGGGGCGCTGGTAGCTGCCGCCGTTGGGGTGCTGCTCGCGCTCATCCGGCGGACCGTATTTGATGTAGATCATGCCGCGGTCTGTCTTCCAGCCGGGGATGTTGGTGGCGTTGAAGTTCTCCATCGAATAGGCGATGCGGCGATAGTGTTCTTCCTTGAGCTCATTTAATTTCGTGTCGGGAGTGGGGTCGCGGCGGAGCCAGAATTGTTCGATGAACATTTCGCGTTCTTCGTCGGTTTGGAGACGGTTGAAGGCGGTGCGCTCCTGATCCGAGATGAGGTAGATGACGTCTTCATTCAGCCATTTCGTATAGGGCGTTTCGAGCGCGGCTCCCGGAGGTGCGGGGGGCGCGAGAGGAGCAGGCGGCGCGGGGGGCCGGGCTTGGGCGAGCTGAATGGGCGGTCTTGGTGGTGCGGGCGGAGCAGGCGCGACGAGTGCGGATGGTGGGGGCGGCGGGGCGAGCAGGCGATCGGGAGATGGCGTTACGGCCGCTGCCGGCGGAAGAGGTGCGAGGGGGTTGAGGGGTCGCGTCGCCGAGGGTGGAGCGGGAGCCGCTGGTGGAGTTGGAGGGGCGGGCGGTGCTGGCGGCGCGGGGGCAGAAGGCGGCGCGGGGGGAGCCGGAGGCGCGGGCGGATTCTGCTGGGCGTAGACGGCGAGGGCGGTGGCGGCGAGGAGCAGCCCGGCGGCGAAGGCGGGGGCGGCGGCGGGGCGCAGAGGCTCGCGGCCTTCGATCAAGCGGCGGATACGGTTCATGAGATGACCTCCATTGGCGGCTAGCGCGGCTTCGCGGGCGATGCTGCGCGTTTGTTCGAGCTCGGCGAGGACGGCGGCGAAGGCTCGGGCATTGCCGGTGGCGGCGACGACTTCGTCATCGCAGCAGTTTTCACGCTCGGCGCGGATGAGCGACGAGACCCACCAGACGGCGGGATGGTAGAAGAGCAGATCCTCGGCGAGGGTTTGGAGGAGGTTGACAAAGTAGTCGTAACGGCGGATGTGCGCGAGTTCGTGGAGCAGGATGAGTTCGAGATGCTCGGCCGGGAGTCCGGCGAGGAGTCCGGCGGGGACGAGGATGACGGGGCGGAGAAAGCCGACAACGGCAGGGGTGTCGGTGAGGGCGGATTCGAGGAGTTGGACGGGTCGCGAGAGGTGGATGCGCTGGGCGAGAGCGGCCACGCGGCGCTGCCATTCTGGCGAGGAGGCGCAGACGCCTACTCTTCGCATGCGGATGGCGGAGATCCAACTAGCGAGGGTGCGCAGGACGAAGAGAGAGACTCCGGCGATCCAGAGGAGGGCGATCCATTGCAGGGGGAAGTCGGGATGCGGTGCGGAGGCGACGATGCCGGGAGTCGGCGGGAGGTCGGCGGCGGGGTTGTGGAAGGTGAAGGGGATTGTGGGCGCGGGCGCGGGAGATTGCGGCCAGAGGGTCGCGACGGTGATGCCGAACGCGGCTAGCATGGCGAGCATCGAGAGGCAGGCCAGGGTGTAGCGGACGCGGGGCGAGGAGGGTCGCACGAGGTGGATCGCGGCGGCAAGCAGGAGGGCGATCACGGCTCCTTCCCAGAGGAAGTGGAAGAGGGCTCGGACGAGGGTGTCGGCGAGAGTCATTTATTACTTCCCTCTCGATGAAACCCCTCGTACTCGTCTAGGAGTTTGCGGATTTCGGCGAGCTCCTGCTTGGAGGCTTTTTTCGCGGTGAGGGCTCCGACAAGGAGGCTGTGCGCGGAGCCGCCGAAGGCGCGATGAAGGAGGTCGCCGGCGAGCTGGCGTTGGGTCCATTCGCGGGGTCGCGAGGATTTGTAGATGTGGGCGCGCTGTTTTTCGTCGCGCTCGACCAGGCCTTTTTCCGCCATGATCTGGAGCAGCTTCAGCACGGTGGTGTATTGCTGCGACGCTTTGCGGCGGGCGACGGCTTCATGGACATCGCGCACGGTGGAGGGGCCGAGGCTCCACAGGACGGTGAGGATTTCGAGTTCGGCTTCGGTGGGCCGGGGCGGATCGTGATGTTTCATCTATGTACGAGGATCTTACTACGATGATCTTCGTATGTCAAGCATCTTATATATACTGAATTTATGTCTACTGGTATCGGGGTGGGTGCCCCGCCGATCGAGATTACGAAGCCTGTGAGCGGCGCGTTTGCGGAGATTCTGACGCCTGCCGCGTTGGAGTTTCTGTCCCAGCTCTCTGCCAAGTTTGAACATCGCCGCCAGGAGTTGTTGGCGCGCCGGGATGTGCGTCAGGCGGAGATCGATGGCGGGAAGTTTCCGGATTTTCTTGCGGAAACGGCAAAGATTCGCGCCGCGGAGTGGACCGTTGCGCCGATTCCGGCGGACCTGATGGACCGGCGGATTGAGATTACGGGTCCGGTAGACCGGAAGATGATCATCAACGCGCTGAACTGCGGCGCGAACGTGTTCATGGCGGATTTCGAGGACGCGAATTCGCCGACGTGGCAGAACAATGTGGAAGGGCAGATTAATCTTCGCGACGCGAACCGGCGGACGATCGATTTCAAGAGTCCCGAGGGCAAGGCGTACAAGTTGAATGCGCAGACGGCGACGCTGCTGGTGCGGCCTCGCGGCTGGCACATGGTGGAGAAGCACGCGCTGGCGGACGGCAAGCCGATGTCGGGCGCGTTGTTCGACTTCGGGCTGTACTTCTTCCACAACGTGAAGACGCTGATGGCGCGCGGGAGTGCTCCTTATTTTTATTTGCCGAAGATGGAGAGCCATCTGGAGGCTCGGCTGTGGAACGATGTGTTCGACTTCGCGCAGGACGCGCTAGGCGTGCCTCGGGGGACGATCCGGGCGACGGTGCTGATCGAGACGATTTTCGCGGCGTTCGAGATGGACGAGATTTTGTACGAGTTGCGGGAGCACTCGGCGGGGTTGAATTGCGGACGCTGGGACTACATGTTCAGCTACATCAAGAAGCTCCGCAATCATGCGGAATTCACGCTGCCGGATCGCGCGGAGGTGACGATGACTCGGCACTTCCTGCAATCGTATGTGGACTTGCTGATCCAGACTTGCCACCGGCGGAATATTCACGCGATGGGCGGGATGGCGGCGCAGGTTCCCATTAAGAATGATGCGGAGGCGAATCGTCAGGCGCTCGACAAAGTGCGCGCGGATAAATTGCGCGAGGTGCTGGCGGGGCATGACGGGACCTGGGTGGCGCATCCGGGGCTCGTGGGCGTGGCGAAGGAAGTGTTCGACGAGCACATGAAGTCGCCGAACCAGATTGCGCGGAAGCAGGCTCCGGTGCATGTGACGGCGAAGGATCTGCTGGTGGCTCCGGATGGGACGATTACGGAAGCGGGGCTGCGGTGGAATATCGACGTCGGGTTGCAGTACGTCGAGGCGTGGCTGCGCGGCGTCGGATGTGTGCCGATTTACCACTTGATGGAAGACGCGGCTACGGCGGAGATTTGCCGGAGTCAAGTGTGGCAGTGGGTGCGGCATGGGGCTAAGTTGGATGATGGCCGGAAGGTGACGGCGGAGATGGTGCGGTCGGCTACGGCGGATCAGTTGACCAAGCTGAAGGCGAACGGCGCGGGGCGGTTCGACGATGCGGGGAAGATTTTCGAGACGATGATGACCAGCGCGGAGTTTCCGGAGTTTTTGACGCTGGTGGCGTACGAGTATATCGATTAGGGTTCACAGGCTGAAGCCTGTGCCACTGGATGAAGCTTGGGTACGACGATGTAGCCGGTGGACGCGTCGCCGTATAAGCGATTCCTGAGTTGGGCCCAGCGCCACCAGTGTGCTCCGATGTAGGCGCAGAGGACGGCGTCGATTTGATCCTCTACGGGCTTTAGCGGGCCCTTGCGAGGAACGGACGGCAGGTGCATGGAGACGGGCAAGCGCGTCAGCATCAGGCGACGGAGACGGCTCAGTTCCTTTTCTTTTTCGGCTCGGCGGCCGCGTTTGTATTTCACGATTCGATCTAGGGCGAAGAGGCTTACGGTGGCGGCGTGCGGGTGCACTTCGATTTGGTAACGGCCCTTCGGACGCGGGGCGATGGTGGTGCCGTGGGCGAAGCCGAGAGACTCCAGACGACGGCTAAAGTTGGTTACGTTGGCGGCGAAGGGGCGGCCTAGATTGGCGGCGTGGCATCCGGCGTGGTAGCGGCGGAAGTCGCGATTGAGGTCGCGCTCGGCGGGGCGGATGCCGGTGGCGTTGGGGATTACGAGCGGCGCATCGACGGCTACGATGGCGCTGCCGCTTCCGGCTTCACGTTCGATCCAAGAGAGGATTTCGTCTACGGGTTGGAGTCGCGCGATGTTGCGGAGGCGGAGGGTGGAGCGGTGTGTTTCTATCGACGCTAAACCGGTGGGTTTGCCGTACCAGCCCAGGTCGACTCCGATGAAGGTGGTCACGGACGGAGGAGCTCCACGGGATCGCCGACGGAGATCCGGCCGGGGGTGATGACCCTGCTGTTGAGGCCGAGCTGGCCGTTGAAATCGTGCTGGATGTGGCGAAGGACGCCGACGTCCTGCTTGCCGGAGTCAGGATCGAAGGTGGTCATGATGCAGCGGAGGCGGAGGTCTTGCATGCCGATGACGACCTTTCCGATGCGGAGTTGCGCGCCTTCCCAGTGCTGCTCGGCGAGGCCTTCGACTCCGGAGATGACGATATTGGGGCGGAAGCGGCGGCGGTCGTAGCCGGTGGCGGCGAGCATGCCGTCGGTGGTGACGAGCAGGGGGAGGATGTCGAAGCGGTCGGGTCCGGTGTATTCGACGAGCTTGGTGCCGGGGCCGGCGGCGGCTTCTACGTCGCGGGCAACTTCCGGCCATGTCCAGGGGCGGTTGTCGATTAGGATCTGGTTCTCGGGAGTCATGGTCGCGTGATGGCGAAGCAGGAGTGGGCGGGTGCGGGCGGTCATGACTCGACCCTTTTCGCTGCGAACCTGTAAGACGCGATCGCCGGCGGTGCCGACGGGAGTGAGGTCGGCGGATTGAAGAGGCTCGCCGGCCATGGATTTTACGGGGTATCGCCAGAGCTCTTGCACTCGCATGATTTGTCTTCCCAAAGCCATTGGATGAACCAGCTGTAGTTTTGATTCATCACATCGAGCTGCTCTTTGGGCTTGTCGATGGAGTGGCCGAAGCCGGGGTAGACGATGAGTTTCGCGGGGACGTTGCGGGCTTTGAGGGCGTGATAGAGCTGGGAGGAGTTGAGGAGGGGGACGCGCGGGTCGCGGTCGCCGTGCTGGAGGAGCGTGGGGGTGGTGGCGGTGTCGACGTAAGTGAGCGGGGAGAGCTTGCGGTAGATCGCGGGGTCTTGTTGCGGGGTGGCTTTGAGGTATTGGCGAGTGAAGGACGGGATGTCGGTGTGGGCGGCGTAGGTGGACCAATCGGAGATGGCGGCTCCGACGGAGACGGCTTTGAAGCGGCGGGTGGTGACGCCGAGGAAGGCGGCGAGGAAGCCGCCCTGGCTCCAGCCCATGGCGCCGATGCGGGCGGGATCGACGAGGCCGAGCGCGGTGAGGGCGTCGATGCCGGAGACGTCTTGCGCGTCGAGGATGCCGAGGTTGCGGACGGCGGCGGCGCGGAACTTTTCGCCGTAGCCGGCAGAGCCGCGGTAGTTGGGGCGGAAGATGATGGCTCCTTGGGCGGCGAAGAGTTCTAGGGGATAGTTGCGGTCGGGGGCGAGGGAGGGGCGGTCGACGGCGACGGGTCCGGGGTGGAGGACGACCAGGAGCGGGTATGTTTTCGAGGGGTCGAAAGCGGGGGGCTTGATCAGGATTCCTTCGAGGGGGGTGCCGTCGGGGGCGGTCCAGTGGAAGAGCTCGCGGGTGGATTTGGTGACCGATTGGAGTTGGTCCCCTAAGTGGGTGAGGGGGCGCGGAACGAAGGGCGAGAGCGGCGAGACGCAGATTTCGGGGTAGCGGTTGGGACCGGCGCAGGTGAAGGCGGCCGTGGTGCCGGCGGCGTCGAGCGAGGTTGAGGCGAGTTCGAGATTCTGGGGGGCGCTGACTTGTTGGGTCGCGCCGGTGCGGGGGTCGAGGAGGAAGAGGTGGGCGGCGGTTTTCTGCGCGGCTTCGAAGAAGATGCCTTGTTGCGTCCAGGCGGTGAGGTGGGGGTTTTCGTCGACCGGGCTTAGGGTGACGGGGCGGCCTCCGGCGAAGGCGACGATGGCGATGCGGCGGTTGCGGTAGAGATAGGCCTCGCTCGCGGAGGAGGATTCGAAAGCGATTTGGGAGGCGTCAGGAGACCAGATCGGATTTGTGTCGGGACCGGGGGCGGTGGCGATTTTCTTTACGGATTTGGTCGAGAGAGAGACGGTGTAAATGTCCGCGGTGCCGGCGCTGGCGGGGCCGGGGTCGCGGGTGGCGCTGAAGGCGATGCGCTGGGCGTCGGGCGACCATTGGAATGCGCCGACGCTGAAGGTCGAGGACACGGCTAGCGGCTCGGGGCCGGTGGGGGTTGTGGTTGAGATGGTCCACAGTTGGGCTCGCGGCTTTGAGGCGGTGAACGCGATGCGGCGGCCGTCGGGGGACCATTCCAGGGCTTCGACTCCGCCTTCGACGTGGGTGAGTTGGGTGGCTTCCCCGCCCTCAGCGGCGGTTATGTAGACCTGGCGGGTGCCGTCGCGATCAGAGAGGAAGGCTAGATGGCGGGAGTCGGGGGACCAGCGCGGGTCACGGGAGGATTTGGGGGCTCGGGTGAGCTGATGCGGTTCGGACTCGGCGGTGGTGGAGGCGATCCAGATTTGACTGCGGAACGCGTTCTCGGCCCAATCGGTGTCGGTGACGACGTAGGCTACGTAGCGGGCGTCGGGCGAGAGGCGCGGGGAGGCGGCGGTCTTCAGGCTGAGGGATTGTTCGAGCGTGAGGGGTTGCGCGCGTAACGAGAGTGCAAGAACAAAGAGCGCGAGCAGCTTCACACGAGGGAATCCATCGCCAGGAATTCCTGGATGTGGGGATGGGTGGATTTATCGAGATCGGCGACGGGACCGAAGTAGATGGCTCGGCCTTCGAAGAGGACGAAGACTTTGTCGGCGACACGGCGCATGAGGTCGAGGTCGTGCGTGACGACGACTCCGGTAAGGCGGAGTTGATGCTTCAGGCGGAGCATGAGGTTGGCGAGGTGGTCGCCCATGATGGGGTCGACCATGGTGGTGGGCTCATCGTAGAGGATGCACTCGGGCTGGGCCGCGAGAGCCCGGGCGATGGCGACGGCGCGCTTGTGGCCGGTGGAGAGATCGGTGGGGTAGGCGTCGCGGTATTCCGCGAGGCCGACCATTTGGAGGAGTCCGTGGACGACATCCTCTTTATTGGAGGCGTCGTAATCGTCGCGGAGTTCCAGCGAGAAGAGAATGTTTTCGCGGACGGTGAGGGAATCGAAGAGGGCTCCGGACTGGAAGACCATGGTGACTTTCTTGCGGATACGGCGGAGCTCGGATTCGGTGGCGTTGGTGATGTCGGAGTAGGCGACGAAGATTTTGCCGGCGTCAGCTTTGAGGAATCCCATGATGTGGCCGAGGCTGACGGACTTGCCGACGCCGCTGCGGCCGATGATGGCGAGGGTTTCTCCGGCGTCGACGTGAAAGCTGACGTCGACTAAAACGGGCTTATCGAACGTCTTATAGACATGCGAGAACTCGATGTAGTGGGAGGACGTGGCGACGTCGGCGGGGTTCACGCGGGGAATCCTTCCATTTTGAGGGGCTTGCGATGACCGGCGGGCGCCATGAGATGATGGTAGCAAGTGCGCGGGGCTCCGCTAAGGTTCCCGGCGCGAACAAAACAGTGTATATTTGTTCCATACTGGTTTTGACCATGCTGGCCGCCTCCCCCATGCGCGCTGCCGAGGGCGACTTCGCCTTGCCGAAGACCTTTGTGGTCAAGGTGGATTCGCGCACGGGCAAACTGGTTCGCAAGGAAGTGGTGGCGCGGCCGGTGGTTGCTCCCGCGAAGATCGCGGAGATGGTGGACAAGAGCGCTCGGGCGCATGACGTCGATCCTCTGCTGGTGCACTCCATCATCCAGGTAGAGAGCAACTACAATTCAAGCGCGGTGTCGCCGAAGGGCGCCGAGGGGCTGATGCAGTTGATGCCTCCGACAGCGCGGATGCTGGGCGTTTCGAACAGCATGGATCCGGGCGAGAATATTGAAGCGGGCGTGAAGTATCTGAAGCAGCTTCAGGATGTATATAAGGATGACCGGCTGGCGCTGGCGGCGTACAATGCGGGTCCGGGCGCGGTGGATAAGTACAAGCGCACGGTGCCTCCGTATCCAGAGACGCAGAAGTACGTGGAGAGCGTAGGGCAGAAGTATAAAGCGTCGCAGGCGAAGGCCGCGGCGGAGCAGCAGAAGGTTTTGCAAGAACAAAAAGAGGCCGTGACACACACGGCTCAGGGGCCGCAGGTCAGTGCCCCACCGACGGTGGAGCAGTACTCCAAATTGGAGCAGTTTGTCGATGACTATGGCAGATTGCACCTTAGAACGGCTCCTGCACAGTAGAACCAGTCGCGCGATCGCAATTCTGGCACTGCTTACGGGAGCAGTGTCTTCGGGCGAAGGCGCACCCGCTGCGGGAAGCAAAGTTACCTCCGTACGCTTTTGGTCACTGGGCGAGGCGACTCGCGTATCTATTGAAGTTTCCTCAGATTTCAAGATCCACTCCGAACGGTTGATCGATCCCGATCGCATCTTCTTCGACATTCAGGGCGCGCGTCCGGCCGCGATGGAGAAGACGATGCACGTGATCAAGGTCGGCGATGCGCTGGTGAGGCAGATTCGCGTGGCGGAGACGCAGCCGGGCGTGACTCGGGTGGTGCTGGACCTGGAGCCGCACAAACCAGGCGTGGAGTTCACGGCGTCGCAGCTCTCGCATCCGGATCGCTTGATGGTGGAACTGCGGTTAAAGGATAAGCCTGCGCCTCCGGCGACAGGGAGCGTTACGGGCGGGCAGACAATTTCAGAAAGCGCGGGCCGGGCAGTGGAGGCGGATCTGGAGACGGGCGGACCTGCTCCGGGCGGACCTGCTGCAGTTGGGCCTGCTCCGGTCGGATCTGCCTCGACCGGCCTTGTCCCGGTTGGGATTGCCGCGATTCCGCCGCCGACGGTGCCTGCGGCACCGGTGACAACCGCTAAAGCGGCGGCTCGGAAGTTTCAGGCTCCGTTCTTGCCGTCGAATGAGCCGCGGGCGGTTACGGGGCAGCCGGAGTGGCTGAATCTGCCGGTGATGGCGACGTATGTTGCGCCGATGAGGGCTCCGCTGGCGGTGCCGGTGAAGCTTGCGCCGCCTGCCGCGGCGAGGGTCGCAAAGACGATGGCTGTTGCGCCGCCCGCTCCCGCGCCGCTCCCGGCGAAGCACCCGGTTACGGGCGAGGAATCGCTCACGCGGGCTCTGGGATTGAAGCTGGGGCGAGTGGTGATCGATCCGGGGCATGGCGGGCAGGACATCGGCACCCACGGTCCGGCGGGAGTGTTCGAAAAAGACGTGGTGCTGGATGTGGCCAAGCGGCTGGCTACGCTGCTGGAGACGCGGTTGGGGAGCGAGGTGGTATTTACTCGCGAGGACGATACGTTCATTCCGCTGCAAGAGCGGACCAAAATCGCCAATGAGCACAAGGCAGATTTATTTTTGTCGATTCACGCGAATTCGTCGCCGGTGCGGTCGGTGTCGGGAGTGGAGACTTACATTCTGAACTTCACGACATCGAAGACGGCGATGGATCTGGCGGCTCGGGAGAACGCGAGCTCGGAGAGCAGCATTTTCGATTTGAAGGACATGATCCAGAAGATCGCGATGAAGGATAAGATCGACGAATCGCGGGAGTTCGCTTCGCGGATTCAGACGTCGCTTTATTCGGTGTCGGAGAAATCGAATGCGGCGACGAAAAATCGCGGGATCAAGCGGGCTCCGTTCGTGGTGCTGATCGGCGCGTCGATGCCGAGCGTGCTGGCGGAGATTGGGTTTCTGACGAATAGCGCGGATGAGGCGCTGCTGTCGAGACCCGAGCACCGGCAGAAGATCGCGGATGCGCTGTACCGGGGGATTGCGGCGTATGCGGATAGCTTGAGCCACTTCCAGGTGGTGGCGAAGCGGGAGTAGTCCCCGCCCCTTACGGGCGGGGTTTGAAGTCTCTCGGCAGGCCGCTCCATCACTGTCGCGGCTCGGAAACTACTGTTCGGAAACGCTACTTCTTGACTACTTCATAGTATTTGTCGAAGAAGGCCAAGCGCGGGGCGTCGATCTGCGGACCGAATTGCGCGGTGTCGCTGAAGACCATCGCTTTCGCATCGTTGTTCTTGACGTTGTAGGGCTGCCATTGCGGGAGGCCCTTGCCGTTCGGATCGCCGGTCGCGGCGAAGTTTACCCAATACGTAGTCATCGTGTCGGCGAGCTGCTTATCGACGTCGGTCCAGGCGGCGTTGCCGGGGTTGTTGAACATGTAGGCGAGCTCGGCGGTGTGAGACGCGCCGCGAGCGCCGGCTCCGGGCGGGATGTGAGTGAAATAAAAGACGTAGGCTTTGCGTCCGCGCTTGACCTGGAGCTCCGCCCAGGTGCGCATATGCCAGCCGACTTCGTCGCGGCTGCGGCCGAGGCTGGAGGCGGTTGCTTCGGCATCGGTACCGGCGGGGTAGAGCTTCAGAAATTCGGGAGCGAGGTCGCCGAAGGTTTGGGCGGCGGTCATTTTCAACTGATCCGCAGTGACGGCTCCGCGGGCGAAGAAGGTGCCTTCGTCGTGATTGGAGCCGACCAAGATATCGACATCGTCCTGCTTGCCTTTGGCGTAGGTGATGGATTCATCTTCGGGGACCATGTAGCCGTCGACGATGATCTCGGACCGGGCACCGCGGACGTTCTGGGCGACGTCGGCGGTGGACATGGCGCGGAGCTCGGCGATGGTGTGCGATCCCGCGGCGGTTTTGCCGGCGGCCTCGGCCTCGGCGCGCGTGCGCATTTTCGCGGCGGACAGGCCCATCCAGGCTCCGCTCTGCGCGATGGCGCGCTGGAAGAGTCCTTTACCTTCGGGCGAGCCGACCATCGCGGAGACCATGATGGCTCCGGCGGATTCACCGGCGATGGTGACGCGGCGCGGGTCGCCCCCGAACGCGGAGATATTTTTCTGGACCCACTTTAGCGTGGCTTCGAGGTCCATCATGCCGTAGTTACCGGAGGAGTTATGGCCGGACTCGGCGGCGAGTTCCGGGTGCGCGAAGAAGCCGAACATGCCGAGGCGATAGTTGAAGGTGACGACGACGGCCCCTTTGCGGGAGAGCATTTCGCCCTCATAGCGGGCCTCGGAGCCGGAGCCTCCGGTGAAGCCGCCGCCATAGACCCACACGATGACAGGGAGCCGTTCGGTGGCGGATTTCGCGGTGGTCCACACGTTGAGGTAGAGGCAGTCTTCGCTGGGAGGAGGGCCGGCGGGTCCGCGGGCCGCGGCTTTTGTTTGATCAGGAGCGGCTTTGGGCGCGCCGTCACCTTTCGGGGCGCCTCCTTTGCCTCCGCCTTTCGCTTGGCCGCGTCCACCGCCTCCGCCGGCACCGGTGGTGCAGGTGGGACTGAATTGCTCGGCGGCGCGGACGCCTTCCCATTTCGCGGCGGGCTGGGGAGCTTTCCATCGCAAGCCGGCCACGGGCGGCGCGGCGAAGGGGATTCCTCTAAAGATCCGCACGCTGGGATCTTTGCCCGAGGTTCCGGTGAGCGAGCCGGTATCGATCTTGATGGGCTCGGAGATCGCGGCCGAGGCGGAGGCTGTCAGCAGGCAGGTGAACGCGAAGAGTGTGAGGTGTCGGTGCATAGATTCTCCTCTGACAGCTTACTGGAATTGGATGGCCTGTGTGCCCTGGTAAGCGGTGATGCGGAAATAGGCAAAGCCGGTGTCCTTGGCTCGGATGATCGCGTTTTCGGAGACGGGACGGCCCTCGAGAGAATCGAGATAGGCGCGCGCGAGGGCGAGGGTGCGCGGCGTGTCGAGCAGCCAGTCGCCTTCGGTGTAGAATCCTTTCCACTTGCCGTACTCGGCGGCGTGGAGCGCGGCTTGCGCGGACTCGCCCTCTTTGATGGCGGCGCGGAGCTTCGCGATTTTGGTGGGCTTGTCGGAGGCTTGGGTCATCTCCGCGAGGGCGATCATCATGCGATTGAAGTGGAGATGGAGATCGACCTGGGTGAGGATGTTGCCTTGGAAGAAGTCGAGGCGATCTTTCGGGACGAGAGGTTTTACTGTGCCGGCGAGGGCTTGCGTGTGCAGCCAACGCGCGTCGGCAGCGCGGCAAGCTTCGAGGAGTTTCGACGTGAGGTCGGCGAGGCCAGTGAACTGGATGCGGCCATGGAGGCGCGTCATTAACGCGGAGTCGCCTTCGAGGGCCATGAGCAGCCAGTTTTTCGCAGCGGTTTGATAGAAATTATCGCCGGCGGTGGCGTCTTCAGCCGGGCCGTAGCGGGCGGGGGCAGCGAAGTAGGACTTGTAGAAGTCGGCGATGCCCGGGGCGGCGGCGGTGCCGAATTCTTCTTTCGACCAGCGGTCGAGATATTTTTCGTTCTCGGTGGAGTTGGGGGCGATCCACGGCTTCGGGTTCCAGGCGAGTTCCATCACCATGCGGGTGGTCATCGTAACGGGGCGCACGTTCGCGGTGTTGATGAGGAGCCAGCGGGTGGCTCCGGCTTTCGCGGCTCGGCCGAGTTCGCGCTGGATGCGCTCGGGCGGCATCATCTCGCTGTAGTGGTTCGACATGTAGTCGTACATGGCGGTGTGGAAGTATTCGCCTTGCCCGGCGGCAATTTTTCCGCGGTCGTCGAGAAGGCCATGGCCGTTATCGGGCCAGACGAGCGTGACTCCGTCGGGGATCTTGAGGACGCCTTCGTGGATGAAGGTGGCGGCTTCGCGCCAAGCGTTCATGAGGATTTCGGGTTTCGGATCGACGGTGTGGACGATTTCGATTTGCTTGTCGATGGCGGAGCGGATGATCTTCGCGCGGCCGGCGTCGTCACTGGGGGCGTTGGGATCGTCCTGCCAGAAGGGGTAGTCGTTCTGGCCGCGGAAGCCGACGCTCCAGAGGATCTCGGCGCCCTTCGGATACTCGCGGGCGGAGTGGTTCCACGCGAATTCGAGAGGCTTGGGATCAGAGAGGTAGGACATCAACTTTTGTTTCGGCCAGCGGTAGGTATCGAGGCCGAGGGTGTTGACGTGATGCTGGGTGACGATGAGTCCGCGCTCGCCGGCAGCGCGGATTTGCGGTTCGTAGGGGAAGATCCAGGTGCCGGGGACCACCATGTCGCCCTTGAGCCGCAGGATGGCTTCGAAGATATGATCCCAGAGGGCGAGCGAGATGCCGGTGCCGTCGGTGGTGCCTGGCATCCAGCCGGTGAAGAGATCCTCGTCGTTGAGGAACCAGCCTCGGAAGTGGAAGGTGGGGGCATCGGTGAGCGTGAAGTTGTCGGGGACTTCGACTTCGGTGCGGCTGGCGGGCGCGTGGTCGGTCCAATAGTAAAGAGGATCGACGCCGAGGAATTGCTGGGAGAACTGGTAGACGGCGTAGATGGCTCCGCGGAGGTCGGAGCCGGTGAGGAGGATGGAGTTCGGCTCGGCGGAATTTGGCCCGGCTTGGATGCGGAGGGTCTCCCAGCCTGTGGGGCGCTGGGTTTGGCGCGTGAGGGCGATGTGGATGGCGGCCGTCGCGGCGGCTGGGGCTTTGGCAGTGATGGTGGCGCGGCGGCCGAAGACTCGGGCGAAATCGGAGGCGAGATCGGCGGCGGCTTTTTGGAGAGGCGCGGGCTCAGAGGGGTCGATGACGATGGTGGTGGAGGCGTTGACGACCACGCGCGCGGAGGCGATCGCGGGGAGGAGTGCGAGGAGGAGGGCGGCGATGGCGGATCGCATTTACTTCTTGGTCAACTCGACTACTTCTTGGTCAACTCGTCGTAAAGCGAGCCGTAGAAGGCGGCGTTGAAGTTCCAGCCCAGGTCGTCGGTTTTGACTTGCATGGCCAGGGTGTCCCGGGTGGCTCCGGCTTTGATGGCGTCGCGGGCGCGGGTGACGAAGGTGTTGAACTTGTCGCGGTAGGCTTGCACGTCGGCGCGGGTCTTGGGTTCGCCGCGGCCGGGAATGGCGGTGTCGAAATCGAGCTTGAGGACGCCATCGAGAATCTGGGTCCACTCGACCGCGCTGCCGCCGTTGGCGAAGTCGACGATGGGAGTCGCATCGGTCATCTGGTCACTGACCATGACTACTTTGAGATCGGGGAAGTAGACCATGGTGTCGTCACCGGTGTGGCCCCGGCCGTAAGAGTGGGCGTCGACTTCCGCGCCGCCGAATTTGAGGACGTAGTCTTTGGTGAAGGTGGTGGTGGGACGGCCGGGGATGTCTTTGGTGCGGGGGTCGCTGGCCATGTTGTTCTTGAGCGCGTCGAGGGCGACGACCTTGGCTCCGGCGTCGATGAACTTTTGATTGGTGCCGACGTGATCGGGATGGTGGTGGGTGTTGAGCACGTACATTACGGGCTTATCGGTGACGGAGTGGATCTCTTCCATGACCCGGTTGAAGTTTTCGTCGCCGGGGTTCTTGGTGTCGACGAGAATGAGTCCGTCGGTGGTGATGCGGACGACGGTGTTGGCTCCGCCACCGGTGATCAGGTAGAGGTTCGGCTTGAGGAGCCGGATTTTCTCGACGGTGGCTCCGGCTTTGGGAGCGCCCTTGCCTTGGGCGAAGAGAGTGGCGGCGGATGCGAGCAGGATGAGGGCTGAGCGGAGTTTGTTCAACATGATGCCTCCTAGATCCAGTGTATTAGGGCAGCATTGATTGTACTCACTTTTTGGCGGCGAGGACTCCGGTGCCGGTGGGGATGGAGATTTTTACGGGGGGCTGCTTTACGGTGACGTTGAAGACGGCTCCGGAGTTGGTGGTATCGACCCAGACGATTTGCGGGGGGCCTTTGGGGAGCTGGATTTCGACGGGGACTTGGGTGGAGAAATCGTCGGCGACTCCGCTTTGCTCCACGGTGCCGGTGATGCGGATGGCGGGGGCCACGCCTTTCGCGGTGTAGGTTGCTTTGAGCGCGGGGATGCCGGTGGAGTAGACCCAAGTATCGAAGAAAGAATCGATCATGGAGGGCGTGACTCCGGGCGGGAGAAATTGCTTGACGACGGTGCGGAGGTCCGCGGTGGAGACGGGCGTCGCATCGAAGCGGCGGCGCAATTCGGCAAGCATTTTGAGGAAGCGCTCATCGCCCATGCGGCGGCGGAGCATGTGGAAGACCCAGGCTCCTTTGTAATAGACGATGTCGCGGAAGGCTTCCTCGGAGCCGGATTCAAGACGGAAGCCGAGAGTGATGGGGCCGGCGGATTCGGCGGTGACTCCGTCGTCGTTCTTGCGGAGCAGAGTGTCACGGTAGTCTTCGAGGACGTCCTCCAGGGCCTTGGGACCCTTTTTCTTTTCGAGGTACATGAGCGCGGAGTAGCTGGCGAGGGCTTCAGAGAGCCACTCGTCCTGATAGCCGGCGGGGATCACGAGATCTCCCCACCATTGATGCGCGACTTCGTGGGCTTCCATGATATCGGAGAAGAAGACTTGCTCGCGCGGGCCGCGGGTGTTGGAGGGGCGCGCGTTGGGGTCGAGATAGGCGAGCGTCGAAAGGTAGACGAGGCCGGGGAAGCCCTGACCGAAGGGACCGGGGATGGGCGCGACGGTGAGGCTGGGGGCGGCGGGAGGGCCGAAGAGTCCGGAGTAATACTGGACGGCGGAGGCGACATCGGAGGCGACGGTTCGCAGGCGGGCCACGGGATCGGGCGCAGAGGGCGTGAGCAGGGGCTGCGGCGTGGTGTCCGGGGGAGGAGCGCCGCGGCCGCCTCGGCCTAATCCGCTGCCGCCGCCGCGTCCGGCGGAGAGCGGCGTGGGGTCGGTCGACTGCACCATGAGCGGGAGGCGCGGCTGGAGCGCGTTCTCCAGGCGGTGGTTGCCGTAGACATCGACGCGGAAGCCGGGTGAGCCGCCGGAGATCTTTTCGTAATCGCCGAGGTTGAAGCCGGCCACGCGGATGGGACTGGAGGTGACGCGGCGGGTGATGCGCGAATCGCCATCGACGTGATCATCGGTGACGTCGCCGGGAGTGACGAGCGTGAGGCGCTTGGGATATTTGAAGGTGAGGTCGTAGATGGCGAACTCGGTGCCGCTGCGCGGGTACCAGTTTGCGCGCGCGGCAACGAAATAGACGTCGTTGCCGGCGGAGGAGATCACCGCGCCATCCTCTTCGAACTCGATTTCATGGGCGGAGCCGGGAGCGAGCGGGGCGGGCAGGATGACGAGATAGTCTTCATTCTCTCCGGCGCGGATGGGGCCGGCGCCGGAGGAGTCGCGGGCGATGAGTTCGGCGGGCGCTCCATCGACGCGCGCGGCGGTGACGTGCATGGCGCGGGAGATGAGGAAGGGCAGAACACGGACGGGGTTGGCGCCGACCTTCGCGGCAGTGCGCACGGTGGCGGTCAGGTGGAGGGTGGCATCGAGCGAGGCGTCAATGCGGAAGTGCTGGGTGAGCAGCGTCTGCGCCGGGGGCTTCGCCGCGCCGGTGCGGGAACTACGGGCGGGGAAGCTGGTCCAGATATCGTAGCCGGAGCCGCTCGCACGGCCGGACAGCTGGCCGACGGCGATCTGTTCCCGGGCTTGGGCATCGTAGAAGACGTCGAAGTTGCCGACTCGGGTTCCGCCAACCGCGCCGAAGAACAAGCCTTGACGCGTGGCGGCGGGAGTCAGGAGGTCCTGCACGGCGCGGAGTTCAAAGCCGGAGGTGATGTTGGAGAGTCCGGTGGCGAACTGCTCGGCGAGGAGCGGGGCGAGTTCGGGCATGGGCTTGCCTTCTTCCCCCTTCGAGAGGCGCTCAAAGAGTTGTTGGAGGGAGCCGTCGGTGGAGAGGAGGATCGCGCCACGGAAGTGCTGGTCGAGGTTTGGGGATTGGGTAAACTTCGCGAGAGACTGGCGCTCCCCCGAGTAGGGCGGGAGCAGGAGCACTTCGCCGTCGCCGCCTTCGACATCGGCGGAGAAGGCCGCAGAGATGCGTTCTCCGTTGACGGGTTTGGAAAAGAGGATGATGCCTTCGGTGAGGTAGAGCTTGAGGTCTTCCTTGGCGAGAGTGATGTCGCGAACGCGGTAGCACGCGGTGAGGTCCGGGCCGGCGGAGCGGATGGATTGGACGAGCGCGGCTCCGGTTTGGGCGCGGAGCGGATGCAGAGTTAGAAGCAGGAAGAAAAATGACGCGACGGTCCGCTCCCTTGCGGTGGCGGTTCGGTGCGGCATGGCTGGGCTACTTCGCTGCTTGCGGGGCCTTGTTGTCTGGAGCCGCGGGGGGCGCAGCGCGGGGGCCGAACGCTCCGGGCGGGCCCAGCGCCACGGGCTTGCCTTCGATGCCGCCGGACTTGCGGATCAGTTCCACGGTGCTGTCGTGAGGCACGGGGAGCTGGGCGACGACGTTCTTGCCGAGGGCGTAATCGAGCGGGGTCATCCCCTGCTTGGTGGCCGCGTTGAGCTTGGCGGACTGTCCGATCAGATACTGAACGATGGTATCGGCTCCGCGGGAGGCGGCACCGTGGAGGGCGGTCTCACCGCGATTGTTCTCGCGGTTGATATCCATGCCGAGGCTGAGGGCGAGCTTGAGCGCGTCGAGCGCTTCGGCTTCGGTGCCCTTGGTGCCTTTATCGCGATAGCCGACGCCGGCGGCGAACTGCATGGCGTTGGTGCCGTCCTTGGTGGTGAGGCTGGGATCCGCTTTTTTCTTGAGGAGCGCTTGCATGGTGGGGACGTCTCCGGCGCGGGCGGCGCGCATGAAGGGCGTGGCTCCGGTGCCGAGAGTGGTGTCGCCCGCATCCATGCCGCTGCGGCCGGCGATGGCACGGGTGAGCGCGGCGTTGGGATTGGCTCCGTGGTCGAGAATGGCCTGGATGAGGTCGAGACTCGGCATGGGATCGGTTTCCTTATGGTTGGGGAGCGCGGAGTAATCTTCGTTGCGCATATCGATGGCGGCGTAGAGAGCGGCGCGGCCACGGGCGTCGGCGATGTTGGGATCGGCTCCACGGTCGAGGAGGAACTTCGCGTAGGTGTAACGTTTGTTCAGGATGGAGACGACCAGGGGGCTGGTGTTGTCGGCGTCGACTTCATTGATGTCCACACCGGCGTCGAGCATGACGCGGCCGGTTTCGACGTCGCCTTCGCGGGCAGCGAAATCGAAGGCGGTGAGGCCGCCGCGGGGCATCGGCGAGATGGAGGAAGCGGCGCTGAGCTTCGGCATAGCGGTGTCGCGAGCGGTGGAGAGGATTTTCCAATCGGCACCGTGGTCGAGCAGGAGCTTCGCGACGTCGGCATGATGCTCGGCCGCGGCCCACATCAGGGCGGTCTGGCCGCGATAGTTTTCCTTGGCGTTAACGTTGGCGCCTCGGGCGAGCAGGATCTTGACGGCTTCGGCGCTGCCGCTGCGGGCGGCGGTCATGAGGACGGTTTCGCCATCGGCGGTGGTGAGGGTGTTAGGGTCGGCTCCCGCGGCGAGCAGGGCTTCGATCATCGCGGGGTTGCCCGCGGCAGCGGCTTCCGAGAGAGGCGTCACGCCGTAGCGGTTCGCGAGCTTCGGGTTGGCTCCGGAGGCGAGCAGGGCCTTGACGGCGTCGAGATCATTCCAGTGCGCGGCCCATTGGAGAGCTGTGGTGCCATCGGGCTGGGCGGCGTTGATGCCGGCCTTCTTCGCGGCGAGCGCGCGGACGGTTTGGAAATCGCGGCGCTGGGCGGCATCGGCGGCGTCACTGGGCGCGCCGAAGGCGGAGGCCGCCAGGGTGAGTGTCGTGAGGATCAGGAACGATTTCATGTGGCGCTAGACCTCCGTGAGCGGACCCGTGCTGTCGCCGACGCTCTGCTGTTCGACTCCGGCTTTATGGAGGATGGTGAGCAGCAGGTTCGACATGGGGGTTTCTTCGGGATATTTGAGGTGGCGGTTACCTTGCATTTTTCCCGCAGCTCCGCCGGCGAGGACGATGGGCAGAGGCGAATGGTTATGGATGTTGCTGTTGCTCATGCCGCTGCCGTAGAGCATCAGGGTGTGATCGAGCAGAGTGCCCTGGCCATCCTTAATAGAGGCGAGCTTGTCGAGCATGTACGCGAACAGGCTGACGTGATAGGTCTGGATCTTGGTGAGGTTTTCGAGGCGCGCGGCGTTGTTCTGGTGGTGCGAGGCGGGGTGGAAGGCTTCGCTGATGCCGAGCTTCGGGAAGGTGCGATAGCTGACCTCGCGGGCCATCATAAAGGTGGAGATGCGGGTGATGTCGGCCTGGAAGGCGATGGCCATGAGGTCGAACATCAGCTTGGTGTGGACCTCATGATCGTCGGGCACACCGGCGGGGGTTTCGGGAACGTTGATGCCGGAGAGGGCGCTTTCCTTCTCGGCCAGGATGATGCGGCGCTCGATCTCGCGGACCGTATCGAGATATTCGGCGACGCGGTTGCGGTCGTTCGCTCCGAGATTGCCCTGGAGGCGGCGCACCTGCCCGGTGACGGCGTCGAGAATGCTGCGCTCCTGCTCGATGCGTTCGAGGCGCTCTTCCGCGGTGGCTCCATCGCCGAACAGGCGGTCGAAGACGATACGCGGGTTGATCTCCATCGGAAGAGGCGTGGTGGGTGTCCGCCAAGAGATGGTGTTCATATAGGTGCAGCTAAAGCCGACGTCGCAGGAGCCGACCAGGCCGCTGTAATCCTCGATGGCCATTTCGAGTGAAGGCAGGCGCGTATCCTGGCCGATTTTTTCCGCGGCCATTTGATCGATGGTGACGCCGGCGCGGATATCGGCTCCATCGGTTCGCTTGGGGTGGACGCCGTTCAGGTAGACGGCCGGGCACCGGGTGTGGTCGCCGCCGTTGTCGCCCGGTCCCGCGGGGGCGGCCATCTTGTGCGCGAGGTTGCTCACGACGACGAGATTGTTCTTATGGGACTCCAGCGGTTTGAGGGTGCGGGAGATTTCGAAATTGCCGCCGGTGGTGGCGGGAGTCCAGTTGTTCATCACGCCGCCGTGGGGCATGAAGCAGAGTCCCATGCGGAACTGCGGCTGGGCCGCGGTTTTGGCAAGAGGGGTCTGGGCGGGAATCATGGAATCCAGCAGCGGCAACCCGAGGGTCACGCCGACACCGCGAAGAAACGCGCGCCGCGGAATATATTTTTTGGTGATCAGAGTCATGGACACACCTTCCTTCAATTTTATTTCGCGACGGTTTCTTTCGCGACGGCAACGACGGCTTCTTTGGCCGTGGCCTTCCTCATCTGAAACGCGGGGCTCGAGATGACTCCGCTGACGAGGGATGAAAACTTGTAGCCGCGGGTTTTGGAATCCGCGACGATCTTGCGAACCGACGGCATGTCATAAGGTTCGAGACCGCGGCCGAGCGCGTAGGTCATGAGCTTTTCGGTCATGACGCCGACGAAGACGTCGGGACGCGAGGCGAGCATCTTCCGGAGCGCCACGGGGCCGTCGATTTTCGATCCGTCGAAGAGAGTGCCGGACGGATCGATGGTGGCTCCGTCATCCTTGGTTCTCCAGTGGCCGACGCCGTCGAAATTCTCCAGCGCGAAGCCGACGGGGTCCATCACTTTGTGGCATCCGGCGCAGACGGAATCGGCGCGATGCATTTCCATGCGCTCGCGGACGGAGAGGACTTTCGCGCCCTCGGCGTTTTCTTTGAGATCTGGGACATTGGGCGGCGGAGGCGTGGGCGGGACACCGAGAATATTGGTCAAGATCCACTTGCCGCGCTGGACGGGAGAAGTGCGGGCGGGGTAGGAAGTGACGGTGAGGACGCTTCCCTGCCCTAGCAAGCCACGACGATTCTCATCGTCAAGATGGACACGGCGGAACTGGCTGCCGTAGACACCGGGGATTCCGTAGTGGCGGGCGAGGCGTTCGTTGAGGAAGGTGTAATCCGCCGTGAGGAGGTCCATCACGTTGCGGTCCTCGCGCATGATGCTGCCGAAGAAGAGCTCGGTTTCCTGCTTCATGGCCTGGCGGAGATTGTCGTCGAAATCGGGATAGGCATCGAGGTTCGGCGAGGAGCTCTTGAGGTTGCGGAGGAAGAGCCACTGCTCGGCGAAGTTGGAGATGAGGGCGTCCGACTTCGGATCGGCGAGCATGCGCTTGATCTGCTGATCTATCACGGCGGGCTCGTGAAGCTTCTTCTGCGTCGCGAGGGTCAGGAGTTGCTCATCGGGGATGCTGCTCCAGAGGAAGAAGGAGAGCCGCGACGCGAGCGCGAGATCGTCGACGCGATAGTTCGCGCCGGGGGCGACGCCGGCGGGATCGGTCTCCATGCGGAAGAGAAATTCGGGGCTGGCGAGGATGAACTGGAGCGCGGATTCAATACCGGCATCGAAGTCGCCCTTCTGGTTGCGGCGGCGCTGATAGAAGCTGAGGAGCGTTTCGAGATCCGTGTCGCTGACCGGACGACGGAATGCCGTGCGGGCGAGGCCGGAAAGAATTTTGCGCGCGCAGGGGAGTTCGTCCGAGGCGTTGGCGGGCTTGCATACAAAGATGCGGTGGCGCGCCGGGGTCTCGCTGACGCCGGTGGGATGGAACGGGCCCTCGATGGTGACGCGGTCCACGGAAGGATCGCCCGTGATGTCCAGGCCGTCGACGGTGGTGCGAAGGAAGGGCTTAATGACGTCGTCTTTAAACGAGTGGCTGCGGAGAACCGTGTCGGCGGAGACGGTGTGGACTCCGGCTTTGACGGTGACGTGGGCGGTGAGCTTCTGATCGAGATCGGCACCGAAGGCTCCGGGATTCTCGCCCATCTTCATGAAGTCGGGCCGTCCGCCGACGATTACGGAGGCGATGCGGACGCCATCGAGGTTGACTTCGATTTCATGGGAGTCTTCCATGCCGCGCATGAGGTCGAAGGTATTGCGCCACATGCGGAGCTTGATGACGTACTCGCCATCGAGAGGGAAGGTGTGCTGGGTGACGATGCCTCCGCGAGTGCCAAGCGGGAGGCCTTCGATGTGTTCGTCCTGCGAAAGGTCGGGACGCACGCGATAGGTGGCGGTGGTGGCGACGATGCGGCTGTCGCCGACGGCTTCGCGGCTGATGTTCCAGGAGGCGGAAAGATAGCGCTCCATGAGGGAGGGCGAGACCTTCAATACGTCGGCGATGTTGTCGAAGCCGCTGCTTTCGTCATCGGGCGGGAGCAGCGCGGTGGCGTCGATGTTGAGCGAAAGAAGATCGCGGACGGCGTTGGCGTACTCGGCGCGATTGAGGCGGTGCATGGTGGCGCGGCCGGGGTTCGGATTCGCGGCGGCGGCGCGGTCGAGCGAGGTTTCGAGATAGGTGGCGAGCCCGTCGATGGCGGCTTTGTCGCGGGGCGCGCCTTGCGGGGGCATGGCTCCGACGCGAAGTTTGCGGATGGCTTTTTCCCAGGTGGCGGCGGCTTCGGGCGTTTTCGCGAGATCGAGGTCTTGAAGAGAGAGGTCGGCGGTACGGAGCTCGTTACTGTGGCAGGTGGCGCAGTATTTGTCGAGTGTGGCCTTGTGAATCGCGGCGGACTGTTGCGCGATGAGGGAGGCTGCTCCTGCTAGCGCAACGATGATTACATCCCGTACGACAGTCATTGTTTTCTGTACCGATTCTATAACTTATATTCGACGAGCGCGAGGGTTGCATGCAGGATTCAACGACCCTGATAGAGGGGATCAGCGGAATTGACGGAAGCGGCGATGAAGGGCTGGCCGCTGACGCGGCTATCATGCAGAAGAGGCCGGGGTTTCCAGCGGTACAACTTATGTCCAAGGCGGATCTTTCGAGGGAACAAAGACAAGAGCTTCTCGGGGTGTTAAAGGCTCGGTTCGAGAAGAATGGGAAGCGTCATGAGGGGCTCGAGTGGATCGACGTGCAGGCGAGGCTCACGCGGAAGGCTGCGGCGCTGCGGTCACTGAGCGAGATGGAGCGCACGGGCGGCGAGCCGGATGTAATCGGCAGGGACGAAGAGACGGGCGAGTACGTGTTCTGCGATTGTTCGGCGGAGAGTCCGGAGGGTCGGCGGAACGTTTGTTACGACCGCGCGGGGCAGGAGAAAAGGGCGAAGGAAGGCTTGCCGGTGGCGGGCAACGTGTTGGACCTCGCGGCGGCGATGGGAATCGAGCCGCTCACGGAAGAGCAGTACGGGGCGCTGCAAAAGCTGGGGACGTTCGACGCAAAGACGCAGAGTTGGCTGAAGACTCCGGCTGAGGTGGCCAAGCTCGGCGGAGCGATCTTCGGCGAGCGGCGGTTCGGGCGGGTGTTTGTGGGCGCGAATACGGCTCCTTGTTTTTATCGGGGAAGGGGGTTTCGGGGGTTGGTGAGGGTTTAGGGGGCTATTTCGCGTCCGCCGGTTGGAGGTAGAAGACGGTGGTCGCGTGAGAATCGCCGAGGGTCACGGTGAGCGGAAGTTTCTGCGAAAAAATTCGCGGACCCGAAACGTAGCCGAAGTTTAGCTTTAAATCTTGTGGGACACGGACCGAAGCAGCGTGGGTACCTCTTGGAAGATCGTAGACTTCGAAGACACCTTTCGAATCGGTGACGAGTGTAACGGGCGGGCCACCGCTTCGCGTGAGAGTGACGGTTACACCGGGGATTGGATGGCTGGGATTGCCGGACAATTTCACCTCGCCGGAAATGCGAGTTCGAGTTGCTGATGCCGGCAGCGCGCGAAGGAATTCCAGATCGTCTGGAGCCTCTTCGGGATCCGTTGAGCGATCACATCCCGGAGACAGCCATTGCCCGTCTTTCTGTGAGCTCAGATATAACAGTCGCCGCCAGCCCGTTCCATACTTCAGTCCGCAGTCTCCTCCGGACTGGTCGATTTGAATCAGCTGATCTTTTTGAACTCCCTTGAACGCTTCTTCGACGCGAACGGTGGCGCGTTGTGGCCGCATGACCTTCTTCTCATCGAATTCGGGCGCTACTCGTTCCACTCGCCCGACGAATACGAGAGTGGATCTCTGCCATTCCTCTTTGGGTGTGGGGAATCCTGCGCACACGCAGGCGTAAACCTGACTCGTTGCGATGAGAGCAAGGATGGCAATTCGGCCCATTAGCGAGCGCCGGCGGTGGGAACGGTCTTCGCCGGCGGCTTCAGGGTTTTGATCTTGTTGCGGAATTCGGGGTACATTGTCTCCGGGCCGCCGAGGGCGGCTTCTACGGGGATCTGGTATTTCGCGGCGAATTCGGAGACGAAGGGATTCTCGCCCGGCATGTAGCTGGGGACGGCGCTGCGCGGGGTGCCGGGGAGCTCATCGACGTACTCGCAGGGCCACAGCCAGTTTCCATCGGAGGTGGTGGAGAGCGTGTAGTCTTGCAGCTTGACGAGAGGCTCGGAGAGATAGACGGGGTCGGTCACGACGCTGACGTGCGTGAGATAGTTGCCGTGGCGAATGAAGTGCTCCGTGAGAGTGATCTGATCGCTTGACGGGACTCCGTTGCGGCGGAACCATCCTTGTTTGATGTGGGTGGTGTAGACGGTGAGGATGTTGCCTTCCCATTTCGCCGTGGAGAATCCCATCCAGGTGTGCGGCGCGTAGTCAGGAGGATGGGGGCGATCGTCTAGATAGATGGTGCGGTTTTGTTCGTAGGTGCTGATGTAGTTGTGGAGGGCGACGAGGTTTTGCGATTGCGGGTCGCGCTCCTCCCAGATGCGGAGGCGCAGGGGGCCGCCATAGATGTAAGCGGCGGTGTGGACCTGACACTGATGTTCCTGAAGAGCGAGACGGTCTGGGTCCCAACTGAGGGCCCACTGGCGGGCGGCGTCGTTGATGGGGATGCCGGTGTAGTCGACCAGGTCGGGGTTGCCCGTGAGGTCTTCCGCGGGAGCGGGCAGCCAGGTGCCGGAGAGATCCACTTGCGCGAGCGCAGGGATCGCGGGGAGCACAGCGGCCAACACGAATGCGAGACGCGGAAGACAGGTCCGTTTCATTTCCATCTCCTCCATTCCACTTCAACCCCAACCGTATACAGCAATAACACGGGGTCGGGCTTGGGCGCAAACGGGCGTGGAAAACGGCTCAGAAAGAGATGCTCAGATGAACATCTCTTCGTCTACGGTGGCTTGATCCGGTTGGGGACGATTGCCGCGCATGAAGTATTGAAGCGCCGCGCGGAGGCCGGCGGCGATGCCGTTGATCTCGCGAAGAGGCTTCATGATGCCGCCGTGCACGACGGCGATTGTTTCCTGGGTGCGGGTCATGGCGTCGTCGACGACGAGTTCGGCGCGATCGAACTGGACCTTGGCGCGGCTACTGACGTCGTCGAGGAGATCCTCGACGGTGGATAGCTGGCGGCGGGTGGTATCGAGGATGTCGGTGGTCCTGGTGGTGATTTCCTTGAGGCTCACCCTGCTCTCCTCAAGAGTGAGTTTGGATGTCTCAGCGAGCGCTTCGATTTTCGGCGCCAGCTTCGCGACCTGATCGCCCACCGCTTTCGACGATTTATAGATTCCGATCAGCATGCCGGCCTGGATCACCAGCGCGAGGGCCGCGACTCCAGTGAAGACCGCCATGATGACGAGCAGGGTGTTTGGGTCCATGGACTTGAGGGGGGCTTGATGGCTTGAACGCGATCAATCCGGAAGGGGATTGTTGACCGATTCCCGATACGCTTGTTTGCCGGCTTCGACGGCGGAGGCGAGATTTTCCTTGTGGCGGCGGATCTTGTCTTTCGCGGTTTCCACGGTTTCCGCGGCGGTCTCTTTCAATTCAACGCCGCGGCGTTTCACGTAGTCCGTGCCGTCGTTGGCTCTGGCGCGGATGTACTCACGCGTCTCGGCGCCGGATTTCGGCGCGAACAGCACGCCCACGGCTACACCCAAGCCCAACCCCAGGCAAAAAAAGGATAGTTTGCTGTCGTCTTCCATTTGAGTTACTCCTCCCCGTTTGTAATTCCATTCACAGGATACCTCGAAGTGCGGCGGAGTTTCGCGGCGCGGCGAAGTTTTTAAGAGGATTCGATTTTCAGCGGATTCCAGACGCGCGGTACTGGTATTCTGTGGTCAGGCGTCGAACATGGCCATCTCCACACGATCGTACGCGCGTTCGTATCTTGGCGGAAGCGGGCTTCCCCCGGCGATCAAGTGGTTGCTGATCGCGAACACCGCGATGTTCCTGGCGCTGTTCTTCGTGCGGGGCGGCATCGCCGCGATATTCACTGCACTGGCACTGGTGCCCCGTGAAGTTGTGCACTCCTTCGCGGTCTGGCAGTTAGGCACCTACATGTTCCTGCATGTGGGCGTGCTGTCGTTCGTGTTCAACATGCTGGCCTTGTGGATGTTCGGGCGGGAGTTGGAAGAATCCTGGGGCACAATCCGGTTCCTGCAATTTTATTTTCTGTGCGGGTGCGGAGCCGCGGTATTCGTGATCGCCGCATCCTATTTGTTCGGCAGCGCAGGCGAGCCTGTCATCGGATCAGTGGGTGCGATCTACGGTATTCTGGCGGCATCCGCGGCGTTGTGGCCGGAGCGCGAGGTGCTGTTCATCTTCTTCCCCATGAAGATGAAGTGGTTCGTACTGCTGATCGCGGCGATCGATTTCCTGGTGTCCTACGGATCGCCGGGGCAGGTGGCGCTGTTGACGGGGTTGCTGTTCGGATTTTTTTACGTGAAGTCGCCCGCGAGGCAGAGGGGCCGAGGGCGGGGTCCGTCGCCGATCGAGTCGCTGAAGGGGCAGTATCAGGCGTGGAAGATCCGCCGTGCCAAGAAGAAGTTCCAGGTGTATTTGCGAAAGCAGAACTCGGGGCGCGACGACATTATTAACTGACGGATTTGGACGCTCGCCGGAGGAAACCGTTCGGCTTCGACGTGCATCCTATTAAGTGCTATAGTTCCCCCATGGAGCGCCCCTGCATGAAGTCTTTTCGCGCCCTCGCCGTTGTCTGCGCGTGTTCCCTTGGATTGGTACTGGCGGTATCCGCCCAGGGTCCCAACGATACGGGAAGTGAGACAGTCGCACGCCCGAAGAAGAAAGCCGACCCGGCGAAGCCCGGCGATACGACAACGCCTCCGCCGACGACGGATCTGCCGAAGATTCCTTCGCAGTACAACAAGAAGGACGCTCCGCCGGTGAACATCCCGACGTTTTCGACGGATGCGACGACGGTGACCGTGGATGTCGCGGTGATGGATAACAAGGGACATCCGATTCCTAAGCTGGGCAAGCAGTATTTCCGGATTCTGGAGGACAACGTTCCACAGCAAATCATCAGTTACTCCGTGGGCGAAGCTCCGATGACGATCTGCCTGGTGGTGGAGTTCTCCAACCGGTTCCAGCAGGTGTACGGCGAGACCTGGTATCAGACGATTCAGGCAGCGTACACGTTTACGCAGATGTTGAAGCCGGAAGATTACTTAGCGATTGTGGCGTACGATCTGAAGCCGGAGATGCTCTCAGACTTCACGACGGATCGGGCAGAGACGGCGGATGCGTTGCAGCGGCTGAGGTTCCCGGGATTCTCTGAAGCAAATCTGTATGACGCGCTGACGGACACGATCGACCGGATGCAGGGGATCGAGGGACGCAAGGCGATCCTGTTGCTGTCTTCGGGTGTCGATACATTCAGCAAGCAAACGTTCGACAAAGCGCGTCGCGCGATTCAAGAGGGCGGCGTGCCGATCTATTCGGTGGGCTTGATGCAATCGTTGCGCGACCGCGCGGAAGCATCGGGCCGGTTGGGCGGGATGCAAGAGTTGGACTTCCTGCAAGCCGACAATCAGTTGCGGACGTTCTCTACTGAGACCGGCGGCATGGCGTTCTTCCCGCACTTCGTCAGCGAGTTGCCAGGGATTTACCAGGCGGTCTCGCAAGCGATGCGGAGCCAGTACGTCCTGGCGTACAACCCGAGCAACACCACGCGTGACGGAAAGTTTCGCAAGATTAAAGTGGAGCTTGTGGATCCCGCGACGAACCAGCCGTTGAAGATCACAGACGAGAAGCAGAAGCCGCTGAAGTACTCGGTGATCGCGAAGGGCGGATACAAGGCTCCGCGCGCCATCGAGTAGCGCGAAGCACGCTTCGCACTGTTCCGATCCCGCAAAGTCAAGAACTCAATCTTGCTGCTTTTGAGTTTCTTACAAACTCGTTGACACACCGCTGCAGACCTGTTAATTTCGCGTCTGACTCTCTCCTCAAAAATGTCTGCCAGCAAATCCGCTACGCCAACCGTACCCGCAAAAATTCTTCTCGTCGATGACAACGCGCATGGCCTCAAGGCGCGCAAGACCGTGTTAGAGGAACTGGGTTACAAGATCTCCACAGCATCGTGCGGCGACGACGCGCTGGAGAGCTTCGGCAAGCAGAAGTTCGATCTGGTGGTGACCGATTACAAGATGCCGCGCATGAATGGCATCGAGTTGATTGTGCAACTGCGGAAGAAGAGTCCGGCGCTGCCGATCATTTTGATTTCGGGATACGTGGATGCGCTGGGATTGAGCGAGCAGAACACGAATGCGGATGCGGTGATTCAGAAGAGCGCCAACGAGGTTTCGCATCTGGTGCGAGCGGTGGCCCGGCTGCTGCGGCCTAAGGCGGCTCGGAAGCCGGCGCAAGGCGAGGGCGGCGTCGCGAAGAGGAAGACGGCTCCGTAGCGAACAAAGCCTCCTCGCTGACGCTGGGGGCTACAGGCCGAAGACGAGGAGCGCGTTGCCCGGGATGCCGCTGCGCACGCCCACGTAGCCCGAAGGGACGAAGAGAAGTCCTCCGGCGACGACAGGGCCTGCGGCTCCCATGGAGCCTCCTTTGGCGGGGACAGCGTTGACGGTGGTGTAGTCGTGCAGCGTGTCGTAGGACCAGAGCACTTTGCCGTCGGTGGCGGAGAGTGCTCGCAGGATGCCGTCCCAGCCGCCGCTGAAGACCACGCCGGGGATCGACGTCAGTGGACCTTCCTGTCCGGGATGCGCGGCTTGCGCGGCGGCGGGAGAAAGTTCGGTGAACCACTTGCGCTCACCGTCCTTCAGAGACACCGCGGCGATGCCTCCGGTACCAAGGCCGAAGTACGCGTTCGCATCGTCGGCGGAACCGCCCCAGACGATCTTGCCGCCAAATTCTTTGGTGTTACTGACCAGCGCGGTGCGCCACACGACTTCACCTTTCTTATCGGGATCGTGCGCCCAGACGTTGCCGCTCTTCTGACCCGCGATGAGCAGCGTGCGGCCGTCGGGGAGAGTCTTGAGGATGGGAGAAGAGCCGAAGTCGTGGTCGGGCCCGAGCTCTTTGGGGCAGTTCTCCGGAACCTTCGCGCCGTTGCAGCCCACGAGCCAGGTGTCGTTCTTGGTGTCTTGCTTCACCCAGAGGATCTTGCCGGTGTCGAGATCCATGGCGATGATCGCGTCGGTGGTAGGAGGTGCGGGCTCCGTGTAAGCATCGCCGGTGCCGACGTAGAGGGCTCGGCGCTTGGAGTCGAGGGTGGGCGAGTTCCAGACTCCGCCACCCGCGGGGGCGAATCGCTGCACGCCGTTAGTGTTCTTGCCGACGGGCTTGGGCGCGTCGGCGATGGTGTAGGTTTTCCAGATCTGCTTGCCGGTGGCGGCGTCGAGCGCGACCACGCTGCCTCGGAAGGAGCAGCACGCGTAGTTGGGATTGACGCCCGCGCCTTCTTCACCGGACGCTACGGGGACGTACACGCGGTTCTCGAAAACTTTCGGAGCGCCGGTGATGCGGGAGCTGGAGAAATCGTCGACGTGAACTTTCCAGAGCGCGGTGCCGGTGTTGGGGTTGACAGCGTAGACGTTCGCTTTGAGGTCGCCGAAGAAGAGGGCGGTGCGTGTGATGGTGATGGCGGTGCGGACGCCGGCGTCGGCTTGGAAGGTCCAGTAGGTGCAGCCGGATTTCGCGTCCAGAGAATAGACGATGCCGGTATCGACGCCGAGGAAGACCCGGCCGGCGGCAATGCTGGGCTCGCCGAGGACGGATTTGGTGTTGGGGAATCCGAAGGACCACTTGAGTTTCAGCTTCGAGACTTGATCCGCGGGGATGCCGGCGGCGGAGGCGGATTGGAAGCGGGCGTTCGAGGAGTCGGGTCCCCAGCCGTTCCAGGAGGGGCCGGAGGACGGATCGGGAAGGGGCGTCGCGGGGCAGGAATTGGTTTGAGCGAAGAGAGGCAGTGCGGCCAACAGCAACGGCAGGAAACGCTTCATGGGAATAGAATACCTGCAAAAGAAGAAGCCGGTACGCATTTGCGCACCGGCTCGACTTAGTCAGTCTTAATCGTGACCGTACGCTCCAGGAGAGCGTTCAGTCCACCGACCACCGTGATCTTCTCGACCTTGCCGGCGATCTTTTCGAGCGACTCCAGCTCCTTCAGACGAATCAGCACGGGGTTGTCCTCCATGAGCTTCGCCGTGTTGAGCAGGGACCGCGTTGCGGCGGTCTCCTCGCGGCGGCGGATCAGGTTGGCCTGCGCCTGCTTCTCCGCCGTCACCACCTGGTTGAGGATTTCGCGGATGTCTCCGGGCAGTACGATGTCCTTGAGCGCGATGGCTCCGACACGAACACCGTAAGCTTCCATCTCCCGGCGGACCTCGGCCGAAACGGTTTCGTCGAGATCCGTTTTCTCCGCGAGCACCTCTTCCAATGTGCGCTTGCCCAGCGTTTGCCGGACTGCGATTTGAAGCGTGCGGTACAGATACTCGTTCACGTCCTTCACGGCTCCGCGAGCCGTGGCCACGTTCACGATCTCATACACCGCGGAGATGTTCACGCGCAGAGTCACCTTGTCCTTGGTCAGGATCTCCTGCCCGGGCACCTCTACGGTCTGGCGCCGGGTCTCGATCCATTCCACCTTGGGCGACCCTACGGGAGTCCAGAACCCGTAGGTTCCGGGGCCGAGCTCGCGAACAAGTTTTCCGTAGAGGTAGACGAGTCCGCGCTTCCCTTCCTCGATCACCGCGATGGTGGCGTAGGTCGGGTTGGGAAGACGGAGCAGGCCTTGCATCAGGCGCTCCGGCACCTGAGGGTTCTCGGCGGCGTCGATGAGCTCGAAGGTCACCTTCACCGGTCCGCGCCAGAAGAGCACGCGGGTCATCGGCAGGATCACGCGCGCCATGCGGCCGTCGAAAGACACTACGGCCACTTGCGACGCTCCGGTCTCGATGACGGTGAAGTACTCGGCGACGAGCTCGGGGCGCTGGTTCACCAGGAAGTCGGTCCAATCACTGGTGAATTCCAGGTTGCGGACGTTGTACGTCAGCAGCTCCACCTGGCGGCCCAGCGTGACGATCCAGTAATCGCCGGGGGCGAGAATCTCCGCGAATCGTCCCTTGCGGATCAGTAGAACGCGCTCATTATCTCCAACAAATACACGACGCAGCATGACAGTTTCCTCCTTTATTCAAGCTTTTCTTTATTTGTTTGTCCCCGCGCTTACGCTTGGGGTTGCGGTTTGGGTTAAGTTCCCCGAGGCTCGCTCCACGGCTTCAAACGCGGTCCGATCCCAGGAGCCGGATCGCATGGGTACAGCCGCGATCCGGCAGTTTCAGGAAAGGCGCAGAGCGAAAGAATCCGCTGCCGCTCGGGTTGAGGCGAGAGACGGGAGTAAGCCCCGGTTCACTGGTTTTGAGAGTTGGAAAACGGGAATCGAACCCGCGACCCACAGCTTATCAGGCTGTTGCTCTATCCACTGAGCTATTTCCGCTGGTTGGCGACCAGACGTTAAGGCAGAAGGCCGAGACGACGCCGGTACGCGGTAGCTTCATAGAAGCCGCGCCAGTGAGAGTTTGGGAATCTCGACTATAGGCGATCATTCGGTTTATCCTCCAGCCTGGTTAGAATAACGCACAAGTAAGAGGCGAGCAAGAGTGTTAATTCTAATTTAATTCAAGGTTCCCGCAAAGACGCATGCGGGCAAAGAAGCCCCGGACAACGCACTTGCATCTTGATGCGGGTGGACCTAACCTCAAGGCGTATGGTCACTCTTAAAGTTAACGGGCAGAGTCATACGCTGGATCTGGATCCGGCGACTCCGCTGCTTTATGCGTTGAGCGACGATCTGGCGCTGAACGGTCCGAAGTTCGGATGCGGGCTGGGGCAGTGCGGGGCTTGCACGGTAATTATCAAGGGGCAGGCTACGCGGTCGTGCGTCACTTCGATTCAAAGCGTGCAGGGGCAGGAGATCACTACGCTCGAGGGCATCGGCACGGCGGAGAAACCGCATCCACTTCAGAGGGCGTTCATTGAAGAGCAGGCGGCGCAGTGCGGGTTCTGCGTGAACGGCGTGATCATGACGGCGAAGGCGTTTCTGGATAAGAATCCGAAGGCTACCGAGGAGCAGATTCAACAGGCGATGTCGAACGTGCTGTGCCGGTGCTTCACCAGCGTGCGGATGCTGGCCGCGATCAAGAAGGCCGGCAAGGAGCTGGCGCGATGAACGGGACTCGGCGGGATTTCTTGAAGGCGGGGGCGCTGGTGGTGGCGTTCGGGTCGGGCGATTTGGTTCGGCAGGCTCGGGCGCAGGGCGGACCTTCGGCGACGTCTCCGGCGTTGAACCAGGTGGATTCGTGGCTGGCGATCGCGGCGGACGGCGGCGTCACGGCGTATAGCGGCAAAGAAGAGTTGGGGCAAGGGATCTCGACTGCGCAGGCGCAGTTGGTGGCGGAAGAGCTGTCGGTTCCGTTCGCGCGCGTGAACCTTATTTATTGCGACACCGCGTTGACGCCGGATCAGGCTTACACTTCGGGGAGCCAGTCGCATCCGGCGAATTTCCGGAATAGCAATCTGGCGCAGGCTTGCGCTACGGCTCGCGAGGCGTTGTTCAAGCTTGCTTCGCAGACTCTGGGGGCGCCTGCGGATCAGCTGGCGGCGTCGAACGGAGTGATCTCGATCAAAGGGAATCCGTCGAAGCAGGTCTCTTACGGGCAATTGGTGGGAGGCAAGCGGTTCAGCTTGACCGTGAGTCCGTCGGCGAAGCGGAAGAATCCGCGGGAGTGGACGGTGCTCGGAAAGCCGGTGCCCCGGCCGGATCTTGTGGCGCTGGTGACGGGGAAGTTTGAATTCGTCCACAACGTGCGGCTGCCGGGGATGCTGCATGGGCGCGTGGTGCGTCCTCCGTCGCCGGGCGCTACGGTGTCGAACGTGGATGAAGCTTCGGTGCGCGATCTTCCCGGTGTGGTGAAGGTGGTGGTCAAGAAAGATTTCGTGGGAGTGGTGGCGCAGAAGCCGTGGCAGGCGATGCAGGCGGCTTCGAAGTTGAAGGTCGCGTGGACGGCGGGGGCCGCGCTGCCCGATCCGGCGACGTTTTACGACTCGCTGCGGCGCGCGCCTTCGCGGGATACCCTGCTGGCGGATTCGAAGGACGTCGACGCGAAGATGACGGGGACTGTGATGAAGTCGACGTATCTGCATCCTTATCAGATGCACGGGAGCGTGGGGAGTTCCTGCGCGGTAGCGGATGTGCAGGGCGAACGCGCGACGATTTATTCGCCGACGCAGGCGGTGTGGTATCAGCGCAGCACTTGCGCGCAGGTCCTGGGGCTGAAGGCGGAAGACATTCACGTGATTTTTCGTCGAGGGTCGGGCTGCTATGGATTGAACGGGGCCGACACGGTGACGTACGACGCCGCCGTGCTTTCGCAGGCGGTGGGCAAGCCCGTGCGGGTGCAGCTGACTCGCAAGGATGAGATGGCTTGGGAGAATTACGGCAACGCTTACGTGATGGACGAGCGGGCGGCGCTGGATGCGGCGGGGAACATCGTGGCGTGGGATCACGAGTCGTGGTCGCCGTCGCTGGGGAACCGGCCAGGCCCAGGGACTCCGGGGAACGTGATCACGGGGACGCTGTTGGGGTTCAAGCCGGATGCGTTCACGCCGCGGTCGCCGGCTCCGGCGCCGACGAATTTTGCGAACAACAGTAATGGGGTGCCATCGTATTTCGCGGTGCCGTTGAATGGGACGAATCGAGGGACGGGGACGGTGGCGGCGGGGCGGGCGCTGACGCATGGCGTTCCCTCGGCGTTCTTCACGGGACCGCTGCGGTCGCCGAATCGGCTTCAGAACACATTTGCGCACGAGTGTTTTATGGATGAGCTCGCGGCGCACGCCAAGGTGGATCCGGTGGAGTACCGGCTGCGGCATCTGCACGATCCCCGGCTGATCGATGTGTTGAAGGCGGCGGCGAAGGCGGGCCGGTGGGAAACGCGGCCTTCGCCGAAAGCGGTGACGAAGAAGACGGGCGTCGTGAGCGGGCGCGGCGCGGCTTGCGTGCTGTATGAAGGCGACAACGGGTACTCGGCGATTGTCGTCGAGATCGAAGTGAATCAGGATACCGGAGCGATTGTCGCGAAGAGGATCGCGGTGGCCAACGATGTCGGACCGGTGTCGAATCCCGATGGGTTGCGGAATCAGATCGAGGGCGGAGCTCTGCAAGGATTGAGCCGCGCGCTGGGCGAGGAAGTGACTTGGGATCACGAGAAGGTTACTTCCGTGGACTGGCGCACGTATCATTCGCTTCCGATGGGGATGGCGGTGCCGCATTTTGAAACGGTGCTGATGGATCGGCCGGATGAGGAGGCTACGGGCGCGGGTGAGACGTCCATCACGGTGATCGCGGCGGCGATTGGGAATGCGATCTTCGATGCGACGGGGGTGCGGTTGCGGCAGATTCCGTTCACAGCAGAGCGGGTGAAGGCGGCGTTAGCGGCTCGTGGTTGAGGTGTTGCAGAACGTCAAGGCTCTGGCCTTCGATATTTTCGGAACCGTGGTGGATTGGCGCGGGTCGATCATCGTTCAGGGCGTGGCATCGGGAATCGATATCGGTTGGCCTGAGTTCGCTGAGCGCTGGAGAGAGGGGTATGCTCCGGCGATGGATGAGGTTCGGCGAGGAGTGCTGCCGTGGAGCAGCATCGATGCGCTGCATCGGACGATCCTGGATCGTCTGGTGGGCGAGTTTGGGCTGGCGTGGGGTGAAGAGGAGAAGGCTCACTGGAATCTGGTGTGGCACAGGCTCGCGCCGTGGCCGGATGCGGTGGAGGGGCTGGCTCGGCTGCGGAAGAGCTACGTGCTGGCGACGCTCTCGAATGGGAACATGTCGCTGCTGATCGATCTGGTGCGGCATGGCGGGCTGCCGTTCGATGCGGTGTTCTCGGCGGAGTTGTTCCGGCACTACAAGCCGGACAAGGAAGTGTATCTAGGCGCGGCGGCGCTCCTGGATTTACAGCCGCACGAGGTGATGATGGTGGCGGCGCATGCGAGCGATTTGGAAGCGGCGAAATCGTGCGGGATGCGGACGGCTTATGTGATGCGGCCGCTGGAATCGCTGGAGGTTGCCGAGGGGACGTTCGACTTGGTCGTCACGGATTTCCGTGAGCTCGCCGAGCGGCTTACAGGTTCCGTTTGAGGAATGAGCAGATCTGGTAGCCGCACATGAATTTGAACGGGGTCTCGCCGAGGGTGTAGTGGCCGCAGGGCAGGACGACGGACTTGTGCTTCATCTTGAGCTCGCGGGCTTTCTCGACCACTTGTTCGGAGAAGCGCGTGGGGAACGTGGTGTCGTACCTGGTGTAGATGAACAGCGAGTTCTTCTTCTGTTCGGCGTAACGCTCGATGTAGTGCGGGGGCGAGATCACCATCCAGGCATCGCGTAGGTCGTCGAGAGAGACGGCGGGCTCCAGGCTGGTGCGGATGTGCTGCGTAGAGAGGCCTTCCCACACGACGTCGGCGAAATAGGTGGAGCAATGATTGAAGACGTTCACCTTGAGGCGAGGGTCGTGCGTGCTCGCGAGGAACGCGTAACAAGAGCCGAGGCTGGTGCCGACGATGCCGATACTCTCATAGCCTTCCTGCTGGAGCCAATCGACGCAGCAGCGGGAATCGATCACGGCCTGGCGAGTGGCGTCGATGGTGCGGCCGATGTTGGCGGAGACGGCGTAGTCGGCGCGTTCGAGCTCGGCGGGCATGCGGTAATCGTGATAGGGAAGGCTGAGGCGCAGCGCGGAGATGCCGAGCTTTGAGATTCCGGCGCAGAGGGCGTTGTGCTGCGTGACGGACGCATTCCAGTGCGGCAGCACGACGACGGCGGTGCGCCGGCGGCCCGGCTTTTCGGCGGCGGGGAACCACTGGCCCCGCACGAGATTATTTTCGGGATAAGGCGTGTGGACGGGGCTGGTGAACGCCAGCAGCCGCTGATTCAGCTGGAAGTCGGCGGGGACCTGATAATCGAAAAACTCAGCGCTGCTGTCGAGCGAGGCGCGGTTGATCAGCTTTAAATAATCCACGGGCGTGTGCCCGTTCTGCGGAAGGCGCAGGGCGGCGGGCCAGGAGCGGCTCCAATCCACACCCCAATCGAAAGGCCGGACCTTGCGATTGGTGGAGACGGACATGAGGCGATTCTCCCAATCGTTGATCCAGCGCTCGTAAGCTTTTATCATCGGCTGTTACCAAGCATCGGCTCCTACCAAGCTAGCAAACGTCCGCGAGCCGGATGCCGTTTTTGAATGCGCGGGAAATGAAAATGCGCGCCGGAGGACCCCGGCGCGCGTAGTTCGCTGAAGGAGAGAGGACGAAAGATTTAATTGACCACCATGCGCGGGCCCGGCGTAGATCCGGCGGCGGCGCTAGCGGATTGGGTTCGGAACTCGTATTGCTGGATTTCCATGGCGGCGCGTCCGTCTTCGAAGCGAACAATGCGTCCGCGGGCCACCAGCTTCAGCGCGCATTTGTTGTTCAGCTGCGCGGGCCAGCTGATGGATAGCTCCAGCCGACGCCCGGGAAGCAAGACGTGATCCGAGGTGAACAACACGCCTGAACTCGAGATATTCAATGTTCGGCCGTCGCCGATCTCTTCCGCGCTCCGTTTACTGAGAACGCGATAACGCACTTCCCGCTCAATCGGAAACCGGTCCGAATGGCGGCGGTCGGCTTGGTCCGCTTGATCTAGAGTCACTATCCAATCACCTCGTTGATCGATCTGTAACGGCACAGTCATCGCGCCATCAACCACACTTGAGTTTCCCCCGAAACGGCAATCCCGGCAATAGGGTACTCGGTCCATTTGTTCACAGTACGCGGGTACTTCAGGGCCTGGAACTTGTTGCTTGGACAGGAGTACTAACCGGGGTACAATCGACTGCGGGCACTTGCCAAGCTATCCGGAACAAGCCCCAGGAGAGTCATATGTCCCCCCTTACGTCTCTGAGATACACGGCCACTCTAGTTGTGGTCCTGACGAGCTTTACGGCCGGCGCGTTCGCGCAAGGTAAACAGGCGGCGGCGAACGGATGCGGCGCGCTTCCGAATTATGCCGCGTTGAAGGCAGCGCTCGACTCTGCCACGATGACGGAAACCAGCGGACTGAACAACAATATGTGGGGCACGATTGTGGATCGCGATGGGATTGTGTGCGCGGTGGCGTTTTCCGGCAAGGATCGGGCGGCGCAGTGGCCGGGGAGCCGCGCGATCTCCGCACAGAAGGCGAATACAGCGAATGCGTTCGGGCTGGATTCGGGTTCCAGCAGTGGAGGCTCGGGGCAGGCGAAGGGGCTGGCGCTTTCGACGGCGAATCTTTTTGCAGCGGTGCAGCCGGGCGGGAGCTTGTATGGATTGCAAGCGTCGAATCCGGTGGACACCGGCGTGGCGTACAAAGGGCCGTCGGCAAATTATGGGATGGCGAACGATCCGATGGTGGGCAGCAAGATCGGCGGCGTGAACGTGTTCGGCGGCGGGCTGCCGTTGTTCGCGGCGATGCAGAAGATGGTGGGCGCGGTGGGCGTCAGCGGCGACACTTCGTGCGCGGACCACATGATCGCGTGGCGGGTGCGGAATAATTTGAAGCTGGATCATATGGCGGGCGTCGGCGGAGTTTCGGGCGATGCGGCGCGGCCGGACAATATTGTCTTCGATATCGGCACCAATGGGCAGAGCGCGGGCGGATTCGGGCATCCCAAGTGCTTGATGACCGGGGACCAGACCAAGCTCCCGGCGGTGATTCAGTAAGGGCTGTGAAGTACCGCTTCGTTACGGTCGCGGCTCTGTTGTTTTCGGCGCTGCGGGCACAGACGCCCGCGGCGATCCCGCAAGTTGCGTTCGAGAAGTACACGCTGCCGAATGGGCTGCAGGTGATTCTGCACGTCGACCGGAAGCTGCCGGTGGCGGACGTCAATCTGTGGTTCCACGTGGGGCCGAAGAATGAACGTCCGGGACACACCGGCTTCGCGCATCTGTTCGAACACATGATGCTGCAGGGGTCAAAGAACGCATCGGAGCGATACTTCACGATGGTGGAAAGGGCCGGCGCCGATATTTATAACGGCGGCGCAAACGGCTACACGTATGAAGACCACACCGAGTATTTCCAGACGGTGCCGTCGGGCAGTTTGGAGTATGCACTGTGGATCGAATCCGACCGCCTGGCGACATTGCCGGACGCGCTGACGCAGCAGAAGCTGGACAACCAGCGAGACGTGGTGAAGAACGAGAAACGCGAGCGGCAGGAGAACGTTCCTTACGGGCGCTGGTATCCTCTGGCGATTCAGAATCTGTATCCGGCGGAGCATCCTTATGCGCACGACGCGCTGGGCAGCATGGAGGATTTGAGCGCGGCGAGTCTCGACGACGTCAAGGATTTCTTCAAGACCTATTATTCGCCGAACAATGCGTCGCTGGCGATTGCGGGAGATTTCGATCCGGAGGCGGTGAAGCCGCTCATCGCGAAATATTTCGGCGGCATTCCGGCGGGGCCGGCGCTGGATCGTCCGGCGAAGTGGGTGCCGAAGCTCGCGGGAGAGAAGCTGATTGAGGTGAAGGATCGGGTGCCGCAGGATCGGAGCTACTTGATGTGGCATTCGCCGGCGTACTTCGATGCGGGGGACGCGGCGCTGGAGTTGGCGGGGCGTGTTTTAGCCGATGGACTGTCGTCGCGGTTGACGAAAGCGCTGGTTTACGATCAACAGCTCTGCTCCGATGTGAGTGCTGCGCAGGATTCGGGAGAGGAGGCTTCGCGGTTTTACATCTGGGCTACGGCTCGGCCGGGGGCGCCGCTCGCGAAGATCGAGCAGGTGATTTCGGCGGAGATCGCACGGCTGGCGAGAGTCGCGCCGACGGTGCAGGAAGTGGCTCGGGCGGAGAACAAGTGGGAGTTCGGATTCGTGTCGAACTTAGAATCGGTCACCAACAAGGCGAGTGCGCTGAACTCTTACAACATGTTTTTCGGAGATCCGGGGAAATTTGCGGCGGATGTGACGCGACATCGGGCGGTGACGCCGGAGGATGTTCGGGCGGCGGTGGAGAAGTGGCTGAACAATCGTAACCGGGTGGTGCTGCGGTTTCGGCCGGAGACTTCGAGCCGCGAGGTAGCGGAGACACTGGACCGGTCGAAGATTCCAGCGTTGAAGGAGGACCGGCCTTACTCGCCGCCGGAGGTGAAGTCGGCAAAGCTGGACAACGGGATGGATGTGCTGGTGATGGAGCGTCCGGATTTGCCAAAGGTGGTGGCGACGCTGGCGACACGAGCGGGGTCGGTGCACGATCCGCAGGGCAAGGAAGGGCTGGCGAGTTTTACGGCGGACGTGATGCGTCGCGGGACGGCTTCCCGGGGAGCGGTGCAGATTGAGGATGGGCTCGGCGACTTGGGCACGGCGCTGGTGGGCGATTCGGCCCGAGAGCGGGCGTTTTTGAGTTTGGAAGTGTTGAAGCGGAACCTGAGTCCAGCAGTGGCGATTTTGTCGGACGTAGCGGAGCATCCCTCGTTTCCGCAGGCGGAGTTGGAACGGGAGCGGAAGCTGCGCGTCGATCAGATCAAGCAGGAGGAGGCGGATGCGACTTCGCTGGGAGATCGAATTGCGCCGATGCTGGTGTGGGGTCGCGAACATCCTTATGGTCGGCCGAACGACGGGTATCAATCCAGCGTGCAGGGGCTAAGCCGGGCGGATTTGGCGCAGTTTTATGCGGCGACTTGGAAGCCGGCGAGTTCGGCATTGATCTTCGCGGGGGACATCACGCTGAGCGAGGCCACGGCGCTGGCGAAGCAGTATTTCGGG
Source organism: Bryobacteraceae bacterium (assembly GCA_036498815.1). GTDB lineage: Bacteria > Acidobacteriota > Terriglobia > Bryobacterales > Bryobacteraceae > Palsa-187. The sequence continues at coordinate 243,786 of DASYET010000044.1, forward strand.
GGTTGGAGCGGGAAGGCGGCGGCGCAGCCTGCGATTCCGGCTCCGCACCCGATGGCGGCGGGGAAGATTTACCTCGTCGACCGGCAGGACGCGGCGCAAACATACATCGTGCAGATTGTTCCGGGAGCTCCGCGGCGGACGGAGGAATATTTCGCGGTGAGCCTGGCGGATCGGATTTGGGGCGGAATGTTCGGGTCGCGATTGAATTTGAATATTCGGGAGGAAAAAGGATACACGTACGGCGCTTATTCTTATCCGAATTATTATTCGCAGGGCGGAGACTGGCGGGCTACGGCGGCGGTGCAGACGGATAAGACTCGCGAGGCTGTCGCGGAGTTCTCGAAGGAGCTCACGGGGCTCCATGGGGAGCGGCCGATTTCGGAGAAAGAGTTGGCGGATGCGAAGGTGAGCCGGGTTCGGGGGTACGCTCAGCAGTTCGATGCCTTGCAAAATGTCGCGCAGCAGATTTCGATGCTGTGGGGGTGGGGGATGCTGATGTCGGAGTTGCAACGAGAGGTCGGCGAGGTGCAGCGGGTGTCGCTCGAAGCCGTGAATGCTGTCGCGAAGAAATATGCGGATCCGGGGAAGGCCTCGATTTTGATGGTGGGGGATCGGGGAAAGATCGGGCTGACGAACGTCGTATTGCTGGATGCGCAGGGCAATCCGGTGAAGGAGAACTAGGAAGGCTTCTTGCGGGATCGGATTTCGTTTAAGCGGTCGGTGATTCGTTGTTCCGTGCCTCGAGTGGTCGGGTTATAGAAAACCTTGCCGCGGAGGTTTTCGGGGAGGCACTCCATTTGGTTCATCGCGTCCTCGAAGTTGTGGGCATGCTGGTAGCCTTCGCCGTAGCCCCACTCTTTCATCGAACGCGTGGGGGCGTTTCTCAGGTGCAGGGGCACGGGCTCGGCGGTGGAGTTCGACACGGTCTCCATGGCTTGGTTGAGAGCCTTGTACGCGGCGTCGGATTTGGGGGCGATCGAGAGATAGATCGCTACTTGGGCCAAGGCTTGGTCGCCTTCGGGGACTCCCAGGAAGTGGGCGGCTTGCTGGGCGGCTATCGCCTGCTCTAGAGCGCGGGGATCGGCCAGGCCGATGTCTTCGATCGCCATGCGGACCAGGCGTCTTGCGATGTAGAGACGGTCTTCGCCGGCTTCGAGCATGCGGGCTAGCCAATAAAGTGCGGCGTCGGGATCGGAGGAGCGAACGCTTTTATGCAGTGCGGAGATCAGGTTGAAGTGCTCTTCTCCGGCTTTGTCGTAGAGAAGAGTTTTGCGCTGGAGGACGCTTTCCAGCGCCTCCAGTTTAATTTCGCCTTCGACGGCTACCGAGGAGGCTAGTTCCAGGATGTTGTAGGCGCTGCGGCCGTCGCCGTTCGAGAAGATCGCGATTTGCTCCAGGACATCCGGTTTGGCGGTCAGGTTCAGAAGCTTGAGGGCGCGGCTGAGGAGGGTCGCGATTTCCTCTGGGGAGAGCGCCCGGAGGGCGTAGACCTTGGAGCGGGACAGTAACGCGGACACTACCTCGAAGGACGGATTTTCGGTGGTGGCTCCGATGAGGATGATGTCGCCTCGTTCGACGTAGGGCAGGAAGGCGTCTTGCTGGGCTTTGTTGAAGCGGTGGATTTCGTCGATGAAGACTACCGTTCGACGGCCGGTGCGGCGGAGGCGTTCGGCGTCGGCCATTACGGCTTTGATCTCCTTCATGCCGTTCATGACGGCGCTGAAAGGGATGAACTCGCACTTGGTCATCTTGGCGACCACTCGGGCTAACGTGGTTTTGCCGACGCCGGGCGGTCCCCAAAGGATCAGGGATTGGAGCTGGTCCCGCTCGATCTGGACTCTCAGGGGTTTGCCGGGACCCAGGATGTGCTTCTGGCCTACGAAGTCCTCTAGAGTTTCAGGGCGCATGCGCTCGGCCAGGGGACGGGTGGGGTCGTTGGAGGGGAGCGGGGAGGTGTCGAACAGGCTCATGGGTTCGCTCGCTGGCGGCTGGCTTCATACAGCATGACACCTGCCGCCACGGCAGCGTTTAGGGATTCTACTCGCTGGGTCGGAATCCTGAGGGCGGTGGCGGCTTCCTGGAGGCTTGGGCTGACACCCCGGCCTTCGCTTCCGATTACGAGGGCTGTGGGACCGGTGAGGTCGGCATCGGAGAGAAGCTTGCCGCCTCGGGGGACGGCTGCATACAGCATCACCTGTTTCTGTTCCAAAGCGGACAGCAGGACGCTCTCTTCCAGGGCGGAGACTATGGGGAGCCGGAAGAGGGATCCGGCTGAGGCTCGGAGGGCTTTGGGGTTGTACGGGTTTACGCTTCCTTTTAAGAAGACGGCTCCGGTGGCTCCGAAGGCTTCCGCGGCTCGGACCACGGCTCCGGCATTGCCGGGATCTTGGAGACCGTCGAGGACTACTAATAAAGGATGCGCGGGAAGCAGTCGGTCCAGGGTCCAGGTTCGAGGCCGGACCAGGGAAATTACGCCTTGGGGGGCTTCCGTAGTGCTCAGATGTGCAAGCGTTGCTTCACTTACGATCATCACTCGGGTGGAGGGCAGATTGGGTAGGGTGTCGAGGATGGGTTCGGCCACGATGACGGTCGGGATTTCACACCGGCTGGCTCTGGCTTCGTCTAAGAGGTGGAAGCCTTCGGCCACGGCCAATCCGTCCTCGGTGAGGGAGCCCCGGTGGGCGGCTCGGCGAACCTCCTTAAGGACGGGATTCTTGTCGCTCGTAAGTGCTTGTGGCACGCTAGAATAGCATAACGCATGAAGCGGGCTACTCCCATTGCCGCGGCGGGAATCGGTGTTCTGGCACTGGGGGGGCTGGCGCTCCAGATCGTTTCGGTGGAGCGGGAGATCAAGCGGCAGTCGACGGTGGACGAGTCGCAAAAGGCGGATGTCATTGTGGTTCTGGGCGCGGCGGAGTATCGGGGGCGACCGTCGCCGGTGCTCGAAGCCCGGCTGAACCACGCTTTGTTCCTGTATCACAAGGGGCTGGCTCCGCGCATTCTGACGACCGGAGGGAAGGGGCCGGATCCGACTTACTCGGAGGGCGAGGTGGGGCACGCTTACCTGGCTCGGCGGGGGGTGCCTTCGGAATCTATCTTGGTGGAATCCGAGGGGATAACTACGGTGCAGAGCATCGCCGCGGCAGCGGAGATTATGCGGCGCATGGACCTGAAGTCGTGCATCGTGGTGAGCGACGGATACCACATTTTCCGGGTGAAGAAGATGCTGGAAATGCAGGGGATGCAGGTGTTTGGATCGCCGCGTCCCGTGGACCGGGTTCCGGGCGAGGGGTCGGCGTGGAAGGACGAGTGGGTTTACGCCCGGCAAGCGATCGCCTATGATCTGTGGCGTATCGGTATACCGATCTAGATGCGGAGCCTCCCCATCGGGGTTCATGTTTTTGTTAGAATTGACGAGTTAGTTATAAGACTTGCCTATGATCCTAAAATCCAAGGCTACGGCACAAATGGGGTTGGCGGCCGGGTTGGTGCTGCTGACGAGTTGCGCGACTACTTCGCCGCACCCGCAGCAGTTCCGGAGTTTCTTTCTGCCGCCGACGCCGGCGCCCATTGCGGTGCCTCCGATTGAACTGGTGGAGGCTCCGCCACTGCTGGCGAACATGTTCGCCGCGGAAGTCCCCAACCTGAGCGCCGCTGTTCCCTCGATTCCCCGCCCTTCCGACACCGAATTCCTGATCCACCGCGCCGATGAGCGGTTCGCCGCGGGGAAGAAAGCGTTGAGAGAGGGCAATCCCGAAGACGCGCGCCGTGAGTTTAACCGGGCCGTGGAGATTTTGCTGGGGGCTCCGGCGGAGACTCCGGACCGGCCGAAGCTGGAGCAGAGGCTCCAGGAGATGGTGGATTCGATTTACAAGTACGACACGGGCGAACTGGGAGCGAACGAGCCGGCTTCGCAGGCTACCTTCGACGACCGCCCGGTGGATGAGATTGCGAACATGACGTTCCCGGTGGATCCGAGCCTGCGGAACAAGGTCCGAGCACAGATTGAGGCGACCACATCGCAGCTGCCACTGGATGCCACCGATGCCGTGGTGAGCTACATCAATTCTTTTTCGTCGCAGCGCGGCAAGAAGGTCCTGGAAGTCGGGATGAAGCGGTCTGGCCGGTACAAGCCGATGATCGAGCGGGTGTTGCGCGAAGAAGGGTTGCCGCAGGAGTTGATCTTCCTGGCGCAGGCGGAATCGGGGTTCAAACCGCAGGCGCTTTCAAACAAGCTGTGCGTAGGGATGTGGCAGTTTTTGAAGTCGCGGGGCGAGGAGTATGGACTGCGGGTGGATTCGATGGTGGACATGCGGATGGATCCGGAGGCGGCGACTCGGGCGGCGGCCCGGCATCTGCACGATCTGTATACTCACCTGGGCGACTGGAATCTGGCGATGGCGGCCTACGATTGCGGCGAGGGCTGCATCAATCAGAGGGTGGAGCATACCGGCTATGCCGATTACTGGGAGTTGAAGCGGCTGGGCGTGCTACCGGGCGAGACCTCGAATTATGTGCCGATCATCCTGGCGATGATCACCGTGGCCAAGAACGCCAAGGATTACGGCGTGGACGTCGAGTACGATCCGGCGCTGGAATACGACAGCATCGAGCTGGAGAGTACGACGCAACTGTCGCTGGTGGCGTCGGCACTGGATCGTCCGCTGAGCGACCTGAAGGAGCTCAATCCCGCGGTGCTGCATCAGGTGGCTCCGGCGGGGTACATGTTGCATGTACCGAAGGGTACTCTGGAGCGAGTAGAGCAGGCGTTTTCGGTAATTCCGGCGAGCCATCGGGATTCCTGGAGAGTGCACCGGGTGGAAGAGGGCGACACTCTGGCGACGCTGGCCAAGAAGTACAGCATTTCGGAAAGTTCGATCCGCTCGGTGAACCGGGAAGATCTGCCGGAGCCGGGCCAGTTCGCGGCGATTCCGGTATCGTACCCGAGCGACCGGCCTGCGGCGAGAGCGGGCGCGAAGAAAAAGTCTTCGACGGCGGCCGCGGCTGCTTTGGCGACGGCGGGTAAAAAGCCGGTGGCGCAGGCTCCGAAGAAGGCTCCGGTACGCAAGGCCGCGACGGCCGCGAGGCCCGGCGCGTAAGAACAGCGCAAGCGCGTAATTTCGCTTGCCTTCCTCACAAAACGCGATATTCTGATTTCTGGTTACACCTGTATCCGGCGATTCGCCGCGAACGGTACCACACGGAATCAACGAGCCCGCATGACGAGGAGGCAGAACTGAATGTTAGAGTATCGACTCTCGGTCGATGAAGACGAAATCGACGATTACGAAGAAGGATCCAACATCACCGTCGACGACGATCTCGGGGACTACGACATGGATGACGACGAGGTGGAAGAAGTAACTATCGTTACCGAGACCGTGATCGTGCCGATGGCTCCGCCCCCTCCCGTGGTTGAAGAAGCTCCGGCGATGGAGGCTCCGCCAGCGAAGAAGCCTGCCAAGAAGGCGGCCTCGGCGAAGAAGGCTCCCGCGGCTCCGGTGAAGAACGCGGCTCCCAAGAAGGCCGCGGCGAAGAAGGCTGCTCCGAAGAAGGCTGTCGCAAAAAAGGCTGTGGCCAAGAAGGCTGTGGCGAAAAAAGCCGCTCCGAAGAAGGTTGCTGCGAAGAAAGCGGCTCCGAAGAAGGTAGCCAAGAAGGCGGCTCCCAAGAAGGCGGCGGCGAAAAAAGCCGCGCCGAAGAAAGCGGCCAAGAAGGTTGCACCTAAGAAGGCTGCTGCGAAGAAAGCGGCTCCGAAGAAGGCCACCAAGAAGGGCAAGAAGAAGTAACGTCCCGGATGGGCACTAGCGGCAACGGCAGGCGAGAAAAAATCGTCGCCTGCCCCACTTGCCTTCTTGGCACTTCCATTTCATTCCGCCGGAGACGATTTCGAAGGAATCCCGGCCCTTCTACCTAAGGGGCTGGCGGTTCAGTCCTTGACGGCGGAGCGGCAACGCTCGAACAGCTGTAACAGTGCGTCTACTTGCTCCTCGGGGGTCTTGGGGGCTTTCCCGGCGAATCCTGCTCCCGTGCCTGTCTTCCCAAATCCGGTGGTTTGGGCGATGAAACGCGTCAATTCGAGCGCGATCTCATTCTTGTTCATTCCCTTTGGCGGTGCGGTTGGTTCTTTTTCGTCGGTCATATAATCTCTAAGGGTACTCCACCCATGCCTGTCGATGCGCGCCGGTTTATCCGGAAGATGCGGGGAGGCGCGCAGGCTCACCTGATCGAAGCCTCAGACGGCCACTTCTACGTCGTCAAGTTCGTGAACAATCCGCAGCACCGCCGGGTGCTGATCAACGAGTGGATCGCGGCCACGTTTCTGCGCTACCTGGGCTTGTCGTCGCCCGAGGTAGCGATGGTGCGGCTTACAGAGGAGTTCGTCGAGCGGAATCCGGAGGTGAATCTACAACTGGGACGGAGCAGTGCGGCTCCAGCGGTGGGATGGCACTTCGGATCAAGGCATCCGGGGGATCCGGCACGGACCACGGTGTACGATTTTCTCCCCGATGCGCTGCTCGAAAAAGTGGTGAATCTGGCGGAGTTCGCGGGGGTGCTGGCGTTCGACAAGTGGATGAGCAACGCGGACGCCCGGCAGGCAATTTTTTTTCGGGCAAAGATCACGGGTTCGGGAGCTCCGGGCTTGGGCTTCGTGGCCCAAATGGTGGACAATGGGTATGTATTCGAAGGGCCGCACTGGCGGCTGACGGACTCACCATTGCAGGGGCTGTACTTCCGTCCGCTGGTGTACGCCCATCTGCGCGGCTTTTCGGATTTCGAGCCATGGCTGGAGCGCATCCGGCACTTCCCCGAGGAAGTGGTGGACCAGGCATTAAAGCAGATTCCACCGGCTTGGCTGGATGCAGAGGGGTTGGAGGGAGAACGGGACGAGTTCGAGCGACTGCTCTACCGCCTGATGGAACGCCGCAAGCGTGTTCCCGATTTAATTGAAGGCTGCCGCACCGGACGGGTGGACCCGTTTCCGGGCTGGCGAAAATGATTACACAGCACACAGAATTCAGCACTCATAAGACAGCCGGCGGATTCCGCGAAGCTCTGCGGACGCGTGCGCTGGCGGGTGACGGGGCGATGGGGACATCGCTGCTGGCGCGGCGGCCCCTGGTGAACCGGAGCTTGGATGAGTTGAACTTGTCCCTGCCGGCGCTGGTGCGGGATGTGCATCGCGAGTTTCTGGCCGCGGGGGCGGAGATCATCCAGACCAACACGTTCGGGGCGAATCGCGCGCGGCTGGGGGCGTTCGGGTTTGCGGACCGGGTACGGGCGGTGAATCTAGCAGGGGTTCGGATTGCGCGTGAGGCGGCTCGGGAGACGGCTTTTGTCGCGGGAGCGGTGGGGCCTCTCGGCGTGAGAATTGCGCCCTGGGGGACAGTGACTGCCGACGAGGCTCGGGCGCTGTTCCGGGAACAGATCGACGCACTGGTGGCGGGTGGTGTGGATTTGCTGGTGCTCGAGACGTTCCAGAGCGTGGATGAGTTGGAGCAGGCGGCAGTGGCGGCTCGGGAGAGCGCGGGCGCGGAAATCGCTGTGATCGCGCAGGTGAGCGTAGAAGACGACGGCCTGCTGATCGACGGGACGGCTCCGGAGGATCTTGCGCGGCGAATGGACGGGTGGGCGGTGGACGGGATCGGGGTGAATTGTTCCACGGGGCCTCGGGCGGTGCTGGAGGCTTTGGAGCGGATGACTCCGTACACGGAGAAGGCTCTGTGCGCGATGCCGAGCGCGGGGTTGCGGAAGGCGGTTTCGGCGGAGTATCTGGCCCGGTATGCGGCGCGGTTTTTGAGGGCGGGCGTGCGGATCGTCGGCGGGTGCTGCGGCGTGACGCCGGAGCATATTCGGGCGGTGGCCGAGGAGGTTCGCGACTTCGCAGGCGACGTTGCGCCACGGGGGCTCGCGGTGGAGCGGGCTGCGGCCGTGCCGTCCGATGAAGCGCCTCTTGCGGAGAGAAGCGGGTTGGGGCGGAAGCTGAGCGAGCGGCAGTTCGTGACCTTGGTCGAGATGGCTCCGCCGGTGGGGGCGGATGCTTCGCGCGAGATCGCGGCGGCGAAAGGGGCAGGGGTCGATGCCGTGGCGGTGACGGATCAGTCCCGGAGGCTTCGCGCGATGGCGGCCTGCTCGCTTCTGGAGCGCCAAGGCATCGAGACCATGTTGGTGCTGGGGAAGCGCGCGCGCAGTCCGATCGAGTTGCAGAGTGAATTGCTGGGAGCGCAGTCGGCGGGGATTCGGAATGTATTGTGCTCGAACGCGGGCGAGGTCGAGATGGTCCGGCGGCTGAATCGCGGGATGGATTTGGGCGGGCATGCGCTGGGGTCGCAGACTTCGCTGGCGGCGGGTATGCTGGGGAGCGCGGCGGATGGCGCGGAGTATATCGTCACACGGCCGCTGCACGATGCGGCGGCTCTCGAAGAGTTGTTACGAGGCTGCGACGTACCGGTGATCGTCGGCCTCCAGCCGCTGCGGAGCGTACGCGAGGCCGAATACGCGATGCATGAGCTCGGGCTGGCGGTTCCGGCGGAGACCATTGCGCGGTTAAGCGTCGCGGGAGCGCGGGCTCCGGAAGAAGGCATGGCGATCGCGCGTGAGTTGCTCGAACGGGTGCGCGGGATGGCGGCCGGAGTGTTGTGGACCGGGATAGAGACGACGGAGCTACACTAACGACAATGGCGACGGACCTGATCGAGATCGATGCGCAGCAGCCGGACACGCGGGCCATCGACAGAGCGATGGCGGCGATCCGGCGCGGAGGGGTAGTCGCGATTCCCACCGACGCGTTGTACACGCTGGTGTGCGATCCGCTGAACCTGCGGGCGGTGGACCGGATCTTCGCGGCGAAGGGCCGGCGCGAGGGGCAGTCCCTGCCGCTGCTGGTGAGCGACGTGGTGATGGCGGAGGAGCTGGCTCGCGAGGTATCGGGGCGGTTCTATTTGCTCGCGCGGCACTTTTGGCCCGGGCCGCTGACGATTATCGTGCAAGGGTCGCAGAGGGTTCCGCTCAAGGTAACCGGGAACACGGGGCGGCTGGGGATGCGGCAGGCACATTCGCCGGTGGCGACGGCGCTGCTCGAAGGACTGGGGCAGCCGCTGGTTTCGACCAGCGCGAATTTGTCGGGGCAGCCGACCTGTTCGAGCGGGATCGAAGTCTTCGGGGCCATGGATGGGCGGCTGGATCTGGTGCTGGATGGAGGTCGCGCGACGGGGCTCGGGGCGACCACGGTCGATATCACAGAGCCTTACTGGCGCGTGATTAAAGAGGGCGGGGTGGCGGAGAAGGATATCGCCGAGGTTCTGAAGGGGACGTAAGAGTCGAGGGGAGCAGAGACAGGCCACCAACGACGATGGCCTGTCCTACTCCACTCTACGCTACTCTTCGTTATTACTTCACGGCGACGGTAACGCCAGCAACGCCCTGGAGTTGGTGATCGGGACCGGGGCCGATCGATGACGACGTGCCCCCATAATTGCTCGGATAGTTGTTCATCGTCACAATCACGAAGCAGGCGTTGTTCGGAGCGGTGTTGGCGGGAACTACTGCATTGATTTGCCAAAGTCCCGGCAAGTCCGGCGAGGTACCCGAGTACAAAACCGTCGCGGGGGTCCCTAGACTGCTGCAGAAGAAGACCTGGGGCGTGGCCGGCGTGTTGAATGCGTTGCCGGGCCTTGTTCCATCGGCAGGCAGCCCGGGGATATAGCCGGCACCCGTGAGCCAGAGCGTGATGATATTTCCCGCCTTAACTTGATTCGAGGGGCTGTTGGTCGTAATGGTTCCGTCTGAGGCTACGTTCTGCGCCGCGGCTTGTCCGAGGCCGTTGGCTTGGGCTGTGAAGATTCCAGGCGACGCTTGCTGCATGCCGAACGTGGCGGCCGCAAGAATCCGGCCTGTGGAAAGCTGTGTCACGACAAAGTCCGCCGTGCCGGAATCGGGCAAGCCGTTGGGTACTTCAATGTAGGCCGCTGTGGAACCGAGGGCGAAAATCGGGACGGGGAGTCCGTTTGCCGTAATCGCAATGTCGTTGGCTCCGGCGGTCGTGGGCCAGGGAGCGGCAAGATAGGGAGCGCTGGGGGTACCGGTCGGAGTAAAGCTGAAGTCGCTGCCGTAGCGGCCTAAGACGGCCAGCATCCCGGGAGTCAAGTTCACGGGGGAGTTGGTGCTCGCCAGAGGAAGCAGCAGGTCTCCATTGCCGGCGGCGAAGTTGGCGATATTGCGGTAGAACATCCCGGGGAAGTAGAAGGCGATCCGATTGACGGCCTCAGCCACGATCAGGTTGTCGAACGGGTCGAGAGCCAGTGCGAGAGGCCCGCCAGACGGGAGAGTGTCGCTGGCGACGGGATTCTGCTGCAAGGTGGAGTAGGCCGGGTAACGGTAGATTTGGCCTGAGTTGGTGTTGGAGATCCATACCTCGCCGGTGGTTGGGCTCACCGTGACTCCATACGGGCTATTGAGGCCCGGCACCACCAATGAGGCGGAAGGGCCGGGCTGGCTCTTGGCAGCATTCTGGAAGACCAGGAGGCGGCCGTTGTTGGTGTCGGTCACGTAGAGGAAGTCCGAAGAATCGGTCGCGATATGGTGGGGGAAATTGAATGCGGCGGTGTTGGTGCCCGTCCCGGTGGAAACGTAATCCTTCTGTCCGATCACCGTAGTCGCGGACTGACCGTTGGAGAAATCGCCGCCGGAGGGCTTGGCGAAGATCATGACGCGGTTCTGGAACGAGTCAGAGACCGCGATGCCGAGGTCGTTGTTAAAGAGCGCCAGACCGTAGGGGGTGTGCAGCGTGCGCTGGTCCGGATCGGTGTTGTAGGTGGTGAAGTTATTTTGGCCGATCACCAGGTTGGCAGTTTGAACAGCGTTGGGGGCTTGCGAAAACGGCACGGGGAAGCGGAGAACGCGTCCGTTGCCGGAGTCGGCGACATAGAGGTTACCGGCAGAGTCCACGGCGAGGCCGACGGGGCGAAGCAGGCCCGTAGGGCTGGGGTTTTGAGAATCACTGGCCTGCAGGCTGAGGGCGGAGTAATTGGGCAGAGCCGATCTCAGATTCGGCTGCCCGATGACGATATCGGCGAGGGCCGCATTATTGCGCGCGTCGGCGCCGACGTTGCGGGCGTCCTTGTAGCCGAGAATGCGGTGATTCATGGTATCCGCGATATAGAGATGCGGGGGATTGGAGTTCTTGTCCACCACGATGCCGCCACCCGCGAAAACTCCGTTCTGGCTGACGTAGACTTCGCGGCCCTCCACCAGATTGGGGGCTCCGTAGGTGAAATCCAACTGTCCTAAGACGCGGTTGGCCGCCGTAAACTGGAAGGTTCCGGATTGCGGAAAGATCAGAACACGGTTGTTGCCGGTATCGGCAATCCAGACTTCGTTAGTGGCGGTGTTCACGGCTCCGGCGATGGGGTTAGCCACCCCGCCCGCGTTCGGTGCGGGCCTATTCATGTTGGGCTGGCCGGAGCCGCTGTCGGTCTGTCCGATCACGCCCGCTTGGACGGGCGAAGGAATGGTGGCGGTTTCCGTGGGCCAGTTACCGTACTGGTCATAGCGCACCACGCGGTTTTCCGGAGTGTCGCAAACGAACAAGAAATTGCCCGAAGTGAACAACCCCGCCGACACTCCCGTGACAGTGCCTCCGGCATTGAGCGAGCCGAGGGTGGACGAGGTGGGGTAGGTCGGCAGTTTGACGCCGGGGCCGGTGGGTGGGATACCCAGGACACGATCGGCGGCCTGGCCGTTGAACGCCGGCGGCTGGAACTCCAGCACACGAGCGTAAGCGTCGGACACGTAGAGGCGGCCGGCCGCGTCAAAGGCGAGTCCACCGGGCTGGACGGTAGCATTCTTGTTCAACTGAGCCGAGGTATTCGGCGGAGGGTTCGGGATCTGAGAACTCTGGAAATCAAACTGGCCCAGCACCATGTCGGCGGAAGGCTCATTTGCGCCCAAAGGCTGCGGGAAACGGACAACGCGATTATTGCCGGGGTCGGTGATCCAGAGGTTTCCGGCGGCATCGAGCGCCATCCCGACGGGTACGATATTCCCGCCGAACAGAAACAGGCTCTTGGAGCTGGGAGTCTGGCCGTTGCCTTCGTTGGCGGAGGTACCGCTGCTGATGCTCTTCTGTCCAATCACAATATCGGCGGTGATGGGGAGGCCGCTCTGCTTGAAGGGCGCAGAGTAGCGCACAATGCGGTTGTTGGCAGCATCGGCGACGTACAGATTGCCTTTCGAATCCACGGCCACGGCAATGGGCAGACTGAGACCATTGCTGAATCCGGTGCCGGGTCCGCCGGGGGAGGTCGAGACCAGGTCGCGCTGGCCAATCACCAGATCGGCAGGAGTGCCGGCGGAGGCGGCGCTTGAATTTTTCCAGGCGAGCACGCGGTTGTTACCGGTATCCGCAATATAGACGATGGGCGGAGTGGCGGAATAGTCAAACGCAATCCCCGCAGGGCTATTCAGTTCTCGTCCTTCCACCAGGTTCGGTGCGGCGGAACTGAGTGGATACACCAGTTTGGGCTGTCCGAGCTCCCGGGATGGCAAGTCATTCAGCAGCACTTGCGCCGACAGGGGCGCAACGATCGTCAAGGCAACGAAAAGTGTTTGTCTCATGGGAAGAATCGCTCCGAATGAACGGCGCGCGGGGACCGTCTTTCCTGAAGATAACACAGGAGGCGAAACGTTCCATGTACCTTTCGTACTGGGCGGGACGGCGCTCCGGGACGCGTTTCGGGGCGCCGCGATAGAATTGGAGGATTCACACCATGCAATTCCTTCACGAGAGTCTGATTGAGCTGATTACGCAAACTTCGACGAATCTTCCCCCGGATGTGCGGGAAGCGATGGGTCTGGCGATGGAGACGGAGACGCCCGGGACGCAGTCCGGACAGGCTCTGAGCATTATCGCGACGAATATCGACATGGCGGCGGAGGATCAAGGGCCGATTTGCCAGGACACCGGGATGCCGACGTTCGACGTGCATACCCCGGTGGGCGTGAATCAGATCGCGATTCGGAAGGCCATCCGGGAGGCGGTGGCGGAGGCAACCCGCCGCGGGAAATTGCGGCCGAATTCGGTGGATTCGCTCACGGGGAAGAACTCCGGCGACAACGTGAGCGAGGAGACGCCGATTATTCACTTCGAGCAGTGGGAAAAAGATGAGATCGAAGTGAAATTGATTCTGAAAGGCGGCGGTTGCGAGAACAAGAACATCCAATATTCGCTGCCGTGCGAGTTGGAGCACCTGGGGAAGGCGGGTCGCGATCTGGAAGGCGTGCGGAAGTGCATCCTGCATTCGATATGGCAGGCGCAGGGACAGGGCTGCGCTCCGGGAGCGGTGGGAGTTTGCATCGGAAGCGACCGGGCTCACGGGTATCTGCTCGCGAAGCAGCAGCTGTTCCGGACTTTGGACGATACGAATCCAGTGCCGGAGCTGGCGAAGCTGGAGACCGGGATTATGGAAGAGGCCAATCGGCTCGGCGTGGGCGCGATGGGATTTGGCGGGAAGGTGTCGCTGATCGGGTGCAAGGTGATGGCGGCGAACCGTCTGCCCGCGAGCTTCTTTGTATCGGTGGCCTACGATTGCTGGGCTTACCGGCGGTTGGGGGTGCGTCTGGATGCTTCGAGCGGGGCGATTACGTCGTGGCTGTACCGGGATCCGGCGCGGAAGGTGGAGAAGATGGCTCGCGGGGAGGGATTCCCGCTGACGGGCCGCGAGGTGGTGCTGCGGGCTCCGGTGACCGAGGCGCAAGTGCGGGCGCTGAAGGTGGGAGATATTGTGATCGTGAACGGAGAGATGTTCACGGGGCGCGATGCGGTGCATGCGCATTTGATGAAGAATCCACCGCCTGTGGATTTAAGTGGCGCGGTGCTGTATCACTGCGGTCCGGTGATGCTGAAGCAGGGCGAGACGTGGACCGTGAAGGCGGCGGGTCCGACGACGAGCTCGCGCGAAGAGCCGTATCAGGCGACCATCATCAAGAATTACGGCGTTCGGGCGGTGATGGGCAAGGGCGGGATGGGGGCGAAGACTCTGGCGGCGCTGCAGGACCACGGCGCGGTGTACCTGAACGCCATCGGCGGGGCGGCGCAGTTTTATGCGCGACGGATCGACAAGGTTCTGGGAGTGAACTTGATCGAGTTCGGGATCCCGGAAGCGATGTGGCAACTGAGCGTGCACGATTTCGTGGCGATCGTCACGATGGATTCGCACGGGAATAGTTTGCACGCGGACGTCGAGAAGGAGACGGGCGAGCAGTTGGAGGCGATCGGGAAGGGGTAGGCCCGGCTCACTTCTTTTTCCGCTATTGGCCGGCACTGGTGGGCGGCGCGTCCGTGCGGACCAGGTAGAGCGCGAAGGGTGTGACTTCGAAGGGCATCTTCTCGCGCGGCGAGAGCAGCGCCAGAGGACGGGTCTTCACCAACTCGATGTGGTTATTCCACGGGTTGAGCTTTACGCGGGAGCCTAGGGGGAGTGCCGCGATTTGCTCGATCTTATCTTCCTCGAGCGCGGGGGCGGATTCCGCGAAAGCAGCGAGGCGGGCGAGGGCTTCGGTGTTCGCCATCTGATTGCCGAGGTTCGCCGCCAGCAGGCGGGGCAAGGCGGGCGCTCGGGCGGCGAGCGCTTTGAGGAACAGGCCGGCGTTCGCGGTTTTCTGATACGGTGACGCCTTCATGATCTCGATAGTCTTCTTACCGGCTTCGTCGAGTTCTTGCGGCGAGCGGTCGAAGTGGAATTTTTGAAGGAGCTCGGCGTCGCTGAGCATGGTCTGGTTATGGAACGCGAACTGGGTTTGGGTGCGATGGCCCAGGGCGATATGCGAGAGCTCGTCGGCCAGGACCAGGGCCAGGCTCGCTTCATCCGGCAGCACGTCGATTAAGCCGCGGCTGATGACGATGGTGTGGCCAATGGAAAACGTTTCGATGGGCGTGGTGAGCAGCACGCGGCAATGCGCGTCGATATTGAGTCCCGCGGAGACGATCAGATTGTTGACCACGGTGTTGAGCACGTCGTCGACAGGGCCGGGTGGCGCTAAGAGGCCTCCTTTTTCAAGACGCGCGGTGATGTTTTCTTCCGCCTGACTCTCCCACGAGCGCTGGCTTTCGAGCGGGGAGACGTCATGCGAGGCGGCTTGGTCGTTCACGCCGGAGTCTCGGTCGATGAGGATGCTGGTGAGTTCGTCAAGTTTGTTCGAGGCAGCCGGAACATAATCCCAGATGCGCGTTTGGGCCTTGAAGCGAGGCGTGCCGGGGCCGTCTTTGGAGGGCTGGGCTTCTTCCTCGACGTAGATTTCCGCGGGTACCCACTGGCCTGGGGCGACATTCACCCGCCAGCTATCGAAATGGAAGTAGCGCTCCGGTGTGACTCCTTTGGGTGTGGGGGCCTGGACGTAGATCCCGTCGAAGCGGACGATGTTGTTGTCGCGGTCCTCCACCCAGATGCGGCCGGTGAAGCGGCCGGCTTGGGTGCGGAGCTTGGGCGCGACGTCGAACACCAGGCAGCGCACGTCGCCCAGGAATTCGCGGCGGACGTAATCGAACGTATAGGTTTTGCGGTTGAAGTCGCTGAGGTCGACGACCGCCATCTGGGCGAAGCCTCGCGGGAGAAATTCGAGGGGGCGGGCCTTGGAGCCGAGGTGCGGCAACGGGATCTTGGAGTTCGATTTAGCCGGCGGGTCGGTATGCTCCACCAACTTTTCGTAGGCGACGGTTTCGCCCGTGTGGAAGCGTCCCAGGAAATAGTGATCCTTGGTGGGATGGAGATCGGCGGAATTTCCGTTAGGAATTTCCTGGATGTAGGTTTCGGCGAGCGGGGCGCGCTGCTTGAGGCGATCGAGGAAGGCGCGCTCCCGTTCGACGATCTGATCGAGCAGCCGGTCGACGGCCGGGTTGGGCGCGGGCGTCGCGTTCGGCGCGGGCTGCGCTAACGCGGCGGTGGCGGCGGCCAGCAGGACGATGATGTTTTTCATGACGGGATTTCCTCAATAGGCGAGCTGAAATACGATGTGAACGACGGCGGTGGAGTCGATGGGGACTCCGTCGCGTCGCGCGGGGCGGAAACGGATGTTGCGGGCAGCGGCCGTGGCGGACTCGTCCAGGCCGTGGCCGAGGGCGCGCACCAGGCGAACGACTCGGGCTTCTCCGGAGGCGGCGAAGGAGACTTCGAGCAGAACCTCGCCTTCGAGCGAGAGGCGGCGGGCCTCTTCGGTGTAGGCGGGCTTGGGTTTATCGAGGATTTCGACGGGCGTGGTGTTCGACACAGACGCGGGCGCCGCACCGTGGGCTGTGGGCGCGGCGGTGGAGGCGTCTCCGAAGGTTCCGTTGGGGGTGGCCGGGGCTCGCGAGCCGGTAACCGCCGGTGCCGTGCTTGTTTCGCCGAATCCGGCAGTGCGGGCGGGGGCGGCGTGACGCGATCCGGATTGCGGGGAAGCGGAAGTGTCGAAACCGGCGGTGCCTGCGACCGGCGAGGGCGCCGGTTTCGCCGCGACGTTTTCGGCGGGCGCGAAGCCGGCGGCTCTCACCGTGGCGGGAACGAGTTGCGGTGCGGGCGTGGGAGCGAGTGCTTCCGTGAAGGTTCCGGTTTTTACCGGTGGCGCGACGCGCGGGAGCTCAGGCGTGGCGGGCGCGGAGACGCGCGGAGTCTCGGCAGGAGGCGCGGGAGGAAGATCGAGGATGACTTTCCGCGGCGGAGGGGGTGCGGCGAGGCTCGCGGGGTCGAGCTTAGGAGCAACAAAGACGCGGGCAGCAAGGCGAACGGGGGGAGGCGCAAGGGGCTTGGGTCGAGGACGCGGCGGGGGATCGGGCGCGGGGGCCAGCAGCGTGAAATGGAGCGGACGCGCGGGAAGCTTCGAGGACGCGCCGGGAAATCCGAAGGTGAACAGCGCCACAATGAGGGCGATATGGAGAGCGGCGCTCGCGGCGAGAGAGGAGGTCGTTTTCCGCGGCGCTTCGGTGACGATTTTGAACAATTCCTAAGACCTCAGTAGAGTGATCGGTGCTCTGGCAAAGCGGTCTTAGAGTGGTTTCAACCGGATAGATCCGTAAACCTACGGATCATCCAGAGCAATACCAGGAGACACACCGCGAAGCCGGAGGTCATGACGGCGATGTGGGTCCAACGTTGGCGGTCCGCGTTCAGGCGTCCAAGCGGAACGGCGAAGAAGGCGAAGGAGGCATGGCGCGAGCGGCAATCGTGGCAGCGCCGAATCTCACCGCCGAGCGCAAACAGAAAGCGGTCCCATCCGCCGCGGCGGTGGGAGCGGTGGACGCGGCTGGACTGGCAGTGCGGACACGGCTTCGGCGGTGCCGGCGTTTTCGCTTTGGCTGCTTTCTTCACCCAACCTCCTTATTCGTTCTTCCTCTCAAGGGATCTCCGCACGGATGTTCCCGATCTCGATGTGGCCGGACGCGCGGACGCTGCCCGGGTCGCGGCGGTATAGCAGGACCAAGCGCGCCAGCCCCGCCTTGCCGGAAGTAAGGACCACGGAAGCGGATCTGCCTTGCGGCGCGGGACCGAGCACGGGCGCGTCGGCGCCTTCTAGATTCCAACGCACTCCGGTCGAGTCGTCCCAGCCTGAGGTGGAGTATTCGAAGCGCAGGCGCAGGCGGCGGCTGGTGAGAGGCAAGGTTTGTTCGAGCAGCGCGCACAACTCCGGCTGCTGGCCGGAGAAGGAGAAAGCGAGGCGGCGGGCGGGGGTCCACTGAGAGACAACTCCGGTGACGGAGGGCATGCGCCAGTCAAACCCGAGGCCTTGGGGGGCATGGGCAAAGTCGCCATTGGTGACGACGCGGCCCTGGACAGGGTCCAGCAGCGGTTGCGGCGCGGCCACCGCGTTCCAGAGATCGACGGCGTCCTGGAGGCGGCCGGCGTGGATTTGGTCGTCGACCACGGCCATCAGACGCGGCTGGTCGGCTGGATCCTGACGGGCGACCAGTGTTCGGGCGACGGCGCGGACGCCGTCCGCATCGCCTTGGGTGAGGACCGCATCGAGTTCGGCGCGCTCCAGCCCGGCGGTATTGCCCAACTCCGCCGCGACCCGGCCGGCGCGCGGCTCCATGGCATTCGCCAGGCGGAGCAGCGGGCGATACTCGTCGGAGGCCGCGGCTTCCATCGCGGCGGCGCGGCGGGCCCAGGCCCAGAAGTTCGGCGGATCGTGGCGGCGGAAGTAGAAATTGGCGAGCGTCCAGGCAGGAAGATATTGGCGGTCGAGGCGGGCAGCGGCGGTGAGGTCCCGCGCTGCGTCGAGGAGACGGGATTCACGCTCGGCGGCCAAACCACGGGTGATCCGGGCGGTGGTCAGTCGAGGATTGGCGGCGAGAGCCGAATCGAGGGCGGCGGGCGCCGCGGCCTCGTCGAGATCGGCGAGCCGTTCGAGGTAGTGCGCAGGGGGCGCGAACCGGTCCATTTCTAAGGCTCGCGCGAGCGAAGCGGGGGTGTCCTGACGCGAGACGGCTTCGGCGCAGGCCAAGTAACCCGAACCGAGAGCGGCAACTCCGAAGACAACTCCCAACGTTCGCGCAACGAAACGCATGCGTTAGCGGCTCACCGACGAGCCCTGTCCGGGCAAGGCATCCGCGGCGGCGAGTCCGCCGACCGTCGCGGCCACGGCCACTCCGCCAATAATCGCGACGGTGGTCACGGGGAAGCCTCCCCCGCCGGCGGCTTTCCCGGCGGCGCCGCCCGCGCCGGCCGCTGCCGCGCCTTTCCCGCTCGCCACACAGCCGCCCTTCGACGCGCGCCGCACGCGGCTCGCGCGAATGAATTGAGTTGCTCCGGAGACGGGAGACCCGGTGGGATCGAGCGCGCCGGTGACTTCGACGCGGTTACCGGCTTCGGCATCGAGGCCCGGACCGGCAACTTCAACCGTCACGTTCGTAACATCGTCGGTCACGAGAAAGTGCCCCGAGATGGCACGGAGACAGCCGGTAACCTTCCACGGCTCCGAACCCGCGTTGGCCGCCTGCGCCTCGAATTCGAGCGCGGCGCCAGGCGCCATGGCGGCGACCAGGAGTCCCCGGGAGGTCAGGACCCGGAAAGAACCCGCGAGGGCGACTACCTGTACTTTTGCATTGGCCATAAGTGTCACACGCGCCGACGAATCTCCGGTTTCCGGACGGATGGTGAGCCCGTGCGCCTCCATGCGGAAGCCGGCGGCCTTCTGCATCTGCCCGGAGCCCTTTTCGAGGACCAGATGGTCTCCGAAGACCCGACCCTTCGAATCGGCATTGAGTGCCAAATGAGGACCGGCGGAAAGGTCGAGTACCGTGGCGGCCTGCCGCGTTTCGATGGTGGCTCCTTCAAATAAGGTGGCATTACCGGCAACGGTAGCGTCGTCGACGCGGAAGCTGCCTTTCGCAACGATGGTGCCAATGGGAGACGCGGCCGCCATGGCCGGAAGCGTCGCGAAGGCCAACGCCAGGAGGATCACGACACCCCAGGCAAACACGGGTCGTACAGTTTCTCTTTTCACGGTGGTTCTCATACTCCTAAGTAGATTCGGCCCGGAAGTTTTCTCGCAGTGACGGAACATTGCGGCGCACAACAATACAGCCCATGCCGATATCCCGAAACGGGCAAAGGGATAGTCGACCAGCGCATGCAGAAAGAGCGCCAGAACCCCGAGGCCCCACACCGTCCGCACGGCGGGACGGAGCATCGCAAGGGCCAGCACCGCCCACAAGAGCGCAAAGGGGATGCCTCCCTCGGCGGCCCATTCGAGCCAGTCATTGTGGGCATGGTCAACGCGGGCTCCGGAGTCGAACTCCGCAAATTCGGGATAGACCGTCGCGAAGGTGCCGAGCCCATAGCCGGAGAGAGGGTGGACGCCGATCATGGCCTCGGCGGAGTGGAAGATTTCGCGGCGGTACTTAAAAGGATCCGGCTGGGCAAAGCGATTCCAGAGGGTACCGGCCCCCGCGAGGAGAGTGAACGCGAGGGCGGCCGCGGCAAAGCGGGCAAGTTGGACAGGCCGGAGTTTCCGGCGGAGACAAAACGAAGCCAGGATCGCTTCGGCGACGAGGAGGAGCGCGCCGGCGCGAGAGGCGGAGGCGAGTCCGGCGGCGAGCATCGCGGCAGCGGCCAGCGGTGCGAACATGCTCGCCGGGGTCGAGGACATTTCCGAGAGCGCTACCGGAAAACAAAGCTCTAGAAACTGCGCAAAGTTGTTGCGACTGGGGAAAAAGCCCCAGTTATCCGGGTACATGCTCGGGAATATCCATAAGATTTTCCCGGGAGAAGTCAGGAAACACAACACGCCGAGCAGGCTCACTCCGAATCCGAACCAGAGGAAAGCTCGGCGAAAGACGGCTCGGGCGCGGGGGGATTCGAAGGTGGCGTAGCCGCAGAGGGCGGTGGCACCGAGAGCGGCATACTGCAAAGTGGCATTCAGGGTAGCCCACCGGTAAACGGTTGTTCCCAAAGCGAGTTGGAGGAACCCCCAGAGGCTGATTCCGGCTCCAGCAGCGGCCACGACAGGCGGCCAGCGGAGAGAGGTCCGCAGGCAGGCGAGGGCAGCCAAAGTGAAGAGAGCGACCTCGAATCCCCAGGTAAAGAAGGGGTCCGGGCTTGAGATAGTGAGAGTCGCTATAGCCGCAAAGGCCCATGTGGTACTAAGCCACATCGGGTTGAACGGTTTAGGCGAATTCCTTATGCTCATACCAGAATGAAACACATATTTTCCGCTCTCGCCGGTTTGATCTGTTTTGGGACCGCGCTCCACGCGGCGGAAGCGGACGAGTTACTCCGCTCGCCGGAACCGGTGGCCCTGGAGCGGCCGGTTTCGCGCCCGGTGCCGAGGAGTTTCAAGTGGAGCCTGGCGCCGCTGGTCGCGAGCCAGACGTTGGATGTCACCAGTTCTTATGGGATGCGCGAGTTGAATCCAGCCCTCGCCGGGGCGGACGGGCGATTCGGGCCGCGGTCCGCTGCGCTCAAGCTCGGGTTGACGGGGGCGCTCGTAGGAGTGGAGTATCTGGTGGTGAAGATCCATCCGGGGGCGGCCCGGTTTTTCACCAGTATTAACTGGTCCGGCGCGGCTCTGACCACCGGCTTCGCGGTTCACAATTTTTCGATTCGCTAGGCACGTGCGGCTCCCGCGGAGACGAACTCCGGCATACCGGCGGCACGGCGCACCTGGGCGATCACGTAGGCCTGATCTTCGAGCGTGAGACTGCTGGAACTCGGCAGGCAGATGCCGCGATGGAAGAGACCTTCGGCCACGGCGCCTCCGAGGTGTTCCGAGTGAGCGTAGAGCGGTTGCAGGTGCATCGGTTTCCACACCGGCCGCGATTCGATGCCCGCCTGATCGAGCGCGTGGATTACATCGTCGCGCGTGCAGCCGAATTCCGGCGCATCGATCAGGAAACAGCTCAGCCAGTTGGTGTGGAGTCCATAGGCGGCTTGGGGCATGAAGCCGATGCCGGGCACGTCCGCGAAAGCGTCGCGGTAGCGGAAGGCGAGGGCCCGGCGCTGCCTGATTCTGGTGTCGAGCAGGTCCATCTGGCCGCGGCCGATGCCTGCGAGCACGTTACTGAGGCGATAGTTGAACCCCATCTGCGAATGCTGATACCAGGGCGCCGGATCGCGAGCCTGGGTGGCCCACTGCCGCGCTTGTTCCGCAGTTTCCGGACGGTCCGTCAGCAGCATGCCCCCTCCCGCAGTGGTGATGATTTTGTTGCCGTTGAAGGAGAAAACTCCCATGGCCCCCAGGGCTCCGGCGGGGCGATTCTTATAAGTGCTGCCCAGCGCTTCCGCGGCGTCTTCGAGGACCGGAATCTCATAGCGGGCGCAGGAGTCGAGGATGGGGTCCATGTCGCAGGCTTGGCCATAGAGATGGACCACGATCACCGCTTTGGGAAGGCGATTGATCCTCGCGCGCCGGCGCAGAGTGCGCGCGAGCAGATCCGCGTCGAGGTTCCAATTCGAGGGGTCGGAATCGAGAAACACGGGTCGCGCGCCGAGGTAGGCGATGGGGTTCGCGGTGGCGACGAAGGTGAGCGTGGGGCAGAAAACGTCGTCTCC
Source organism: Bryobacteraceae bacterium (assembly GCA_036498815.1). GTDB lineage: Bacteria > Acidobacteriota > Terriglobia > Bryobacterales > Bryobacteraceae > Palsa-187. The sequence goes on from DASYET010000044.1 coordinate 265,802, forward strand.
GGGCTGAACGCCGAGGGCACGCAGGCCGAGATGAATCGCGGCGGTGCCGCTCGAGAGCGCGACGGCACAGCGCGAGAAGCGTGCTTCGAACTGCTGCTCAAAGGCGCGCAAGTGGGGGCCGACGGTGGAGAGCCAGTTCTCTTCGAAGGCCTGGCGCACGAACTCCTGCTCGGCGAGTCCGGCGTGCGGGACCGAGAGGAGGATGCGTTTCATCGGGAGTAACTCTTCGTGCAGGGCGAAGAGCGCCCAGCTAGGCGTAGACGCCGCGGGCGCGTTCTGCGAAGACGCGTTTCAGAAGATAGCTGCTGGGGTTGTAGTCCGGCACCAGTTCCTTGAGACAGAGCACCGTGGCTCCGGCGTCGCCGTCTTCGACCGCGGCGCGCAGCTGGGCGAGACCGCGCTCCAGGATTTCCGGGGAAGGGGGGCGTCCGGCGAAGACACGGATCTGCGGGTGGCGCGTGGGCACGGTGTCCTCTTCATAAGCGCTCAGCTCTTCGTAAAGTTTCTCGCCGGGACGGATGCCGCAGAACTCGATGCCGATGTCTTCGCCAGGGCGCAGACCGCTGAGCAGGATCATCTTGCGGGCGAGGTCGAGAATGCGCACGGGATCGCCCATTTCAAGGACAAGGATTTCGCCCTCCCGGCCCATCGCGGCGGATTGCAACACCAGTTGCGCGGCTTCCGGAATAGTCATAAAGAAACGGCGCATCTCCGGATGCGTGACCGTGACGGGACCACCCTCGGCGATCTGCTGCTTGAAAAGCGGGATGACGCTGCCGCTGGAGCCGAGTACGTTGCCGAAGCGCACGGCCAGGGAGCGCAGAGGGCGGTGGCTCGACTGCGCGGCGGTTTGCGAAACCAGTTCCGCAAGACGCTTGGTAGCTCCCATGACGTTGGCGGGCCGCACGGCTTTGTCCGAGCTAATAAGGACGAAATCCTCGACGCCGGCTCCCGCCGCGGCGCGAACCAGGTTGCAGGTCCCGAACACGTTATTCTCGACCGCTTGGAACAGATGGCTCTCCATAAGCGGGACGTGCTTGTACGCAGCGGCGTGGTAGACGGACTGGGGATCATGGTCGCGCAGGACCTCCTCGATGCGGCGAGGGTTCTGGATGCTGCCCACTTCCGGATAGAACGCGACGCCCGGAAAGCGCGCGCGCATCTCGCGGTCGATTTCGTAAAGAGCACTCTCGGCCTGATCGAAGCCGACGATGGCGCCGGGGGCAAAGCTCGCGATTTGGCGGCATAGTTCGCTGCCGATGGACCCGCCTGCTCCGGTGACCAGGACGACCCGTCCCTTGAGACGCGCGTCGATATTTTCGCGCTCGAGCTGGACCGGCTGGCGGCCCAGCAGATCTTCAATGCGGACTTCGCGGATCTGATCGACCCACACGCCCCGGCCGAGGCGGTCGGCGAGGGCGGGCACCCGCCGGGGAGTGACCTGAGCGGCGTGGCAGGCCTCGAGAATCGCGGTGAGCTGGTTCCCGCTCGCCGACGGCATGGCGAGAAGGACGGTTGCAATCCGCTCGCGGCCGAGCATGGGGGCGAGCTCGGCGAGGCCTCCCAGGACGCGGACGCCGTGCAGCCGGAGATCGCGCTTGGCGGGATCGTCGTCGAAGAAGCCGCAGACATCGAAGCCCATTTCCGGGTTGGCGCGGATTTCGCTGAGCAGCGTGACGCCGTTCCGCCCGGCGCCGTAGATAGCGACGCGCTGGGCGGTTTTCGCGGCTCCTCCGCGGCGGTCCAGAAAAAGTTTCGCGGCGGCGTGGGCGCCGGCGATGAGCGCCAGGGACGCCAGCAGGTCGATGACGTAGAGGGAACGGGGAAAGGCACCCCCGATCGCGAGGCGCACCAACACGGCCGCGGCCAGGGAGGCCGCCAGGTTAGCCGCGGCCATGCGCAACAGATCGCGGAAGCCGAGGAAGCGCCAGGCGAGATCCCGCAGTCCAAAGTAGCGAAAGACGGCCAGCTTCACCAGGATCACTAAAGGAAGCGCGGTGAGAAGCAGATCCGGGTACGGAGGATCGAGGCGGAAGTCGAAACGCAGCAGAAAGCTGATGGTGAGCGCTCCGGCGGCGAGCGCCGCCTGAAGCAGTTCCGCCACGGCGCGGCGGTGTTTGAGGAGGAAAGCAGTCATCGTCGGGAACCTTCGAAAGAGTCCGGTGCGGAGGCGGCTGCGGCTTGCACCACGCCGGCGATGGCGCTCCCGCCCGGCGGCGGCCAGGCAGGCGGAGGCTGGCCGGAGCCGAGGCGGTGGAGCACGGTGAAGAGCAAGGGGTCGGCCTGCCATTGCGTCAGAAGGCGTGCCGTGCCCGCGCGGGCCCGCTCCGGGGAGAACGCGGCGAGCAACGTGAGGCCGAGGAGGCGGAGATCGGAGCGCAGATCGCCGCCGTGATCGCGGTAGGCGAGCGCCAGACGGCTCTTCCAGGGACGCAGAATTTGCTGGGTAAGGAGGTCGGGATCGGGAGCTCCGCGAAGCAGGGCGCTTTCATTCGAGAAGATCAGGGAGGCCAGATCCGTGATTCCGGGCCGGATCTCAAACAGGCGGCGCTCTTCGGCCGTGAAGAACTCGGCTTCGGAGGGAACCTGCGGGCGCGGCCCGACCAGGCTCATGTCGCCCGCGAGTACGTTCCAGAGTTGCGGAAGCTCGTCCAGCTTGGCAGCGCGCAGCCACCTACCGAGGCGAGTGATGCGTGGATCGTTGGACGCGGTGGCGTAGACGCCGCTTTTCCAGGCACCGGGGATCATGGTGCGGAATTTGAGCATGCGGAATTCGGCGCCTCCGCGGGCGAGGCGGACTCCGGGATAGAAGGGCGAGTGACGGTCGGCGAGCCAGATCGCCAGGGCGATCGCCGCGAGCAACGGCGAGAGCACGATCAGCCCGGCGAGCGCCGCCGAAATGTCAAAGAAGCGTTTCATGCGGGGTTGTGTCGAAGGCGCAGCCGGGCGAGAGGCAGTTCGCAGAGGAGCCGGAGGACTCCCCACAGGCTTCCCGCGCCGTAGCTCAGGTGCAGGCACGCAAAGGTGACCGGGAGCAGGAGCGCGAGCGTGAACCGGCGTTTCCTCCACGCGGCGGCCAGGGAGACGGCGGCGTTCACCGCGAGGTACGGACCCGCGACGAGCGCCAGCGCCCAGGTCCCGAGTTCGGGACGCAGGAGAGCGGCCGCCACGGAGCCCGCGAGCGCGGCGAAGAATGCCAGAGGAACGAGATGCCTCCAGCGCACCGGCATCCCGCGCGTGTAGGCGAAAGGCAGCAGCGCCCACACACCGTTGTTCCAGTTGCTGCGGCAGAAAGTCTTGAGGGCGGCGCGGGCATAGTAGCGGCTCTGCATGCCCGGGGCCAGCAGGATGGTCCCGCCGGCGCGGCGGAGGCGCAGGTTGAACTCGATGTCCTGGCCGCGCTCCAGACGCTCGTTGAAGTACCCGACCCGCGCGAAGACTTCGCGCCGCCAGCATCCGCCGAAGACGGTATCGACCGGCGAGAGAACCTTGACGCCGGTGCGGAAGCGCGAGTTCCCGACTCCGAAGGGCGAGGTGAGGGCTACGCAGATCGGCTCGGCGAAGGGGCCGCGATCGCGCGTGAGCGTGAGCATGGTTCCCCCGACGTTGGCCGCACCGGTGGCTTCGAGCTGGTCGACGGCTTGGGTGAGATAGTCCGGCGCGACGGTGGAGTGCCCGTCGAGGCGCACGATGACATCTCCTCGCGCCTGCCGGATCGCGAGGTTCAATCCCGCGGGCGTAATTCCTCGCGCATTGTCGACCACACGCACACGCGGGTCGCGGGCGGCGTATTGGGCGACGATTTGGCGCGTGCCGTCGACGCTCCAGCCGTCGGCGATCAGGACTTCCATACATTCGGAGGGATAATCGCTGCCGAGAATCGAATCGAGGCACCCGGGCAGAAACTCCGCCTCGTTGCGGCACGGCACGATCACGGAGACGAAGGGTTTCATCGGTTCCCTCGCACGGGGACGGGCTCCATGGCCCACCGACCCCCCGTAGCGGGCACCCGGCGCTTGGCCCGCTTGGGCCGGCAGGCCAGTAACAGGATTCCCAGCGGGATCAGAACTCCCTCGATCACAAACCCCTTGTAAGCCTCCGGCCCGGCTCGGATGAGCGCCGGAAGACAGGCGGGGAACAGCCACGGCGCCGCCGCGGCGAACAGGCGGAACGGCAGCCCGGACTTGAGATCGATTCGCCGCGCGGCATTCAGACAGAAGGCCCAGACCAGTCCCAGCACGACTCCGCCTAACACGACGCCCGCGACGCCAAAATTCAAGTACCAGCCAGTGGCGTGATTCACGGTGTATCCCTGGTCTTGAATCGCGCCCACCTGTTCGCTGTAGTAAACGTAAATGTCCGGCGGACGGCTAGGCCAGATCACGCGGGGGATCACCGAGCACGCCAGTGAGTAAAAACTGTAGCCGAAGCGGGGTTCGATATTGCCGGCCAACACGCCGTACATGGAAACGTGCGCCTCATACCATTCATTGCTCGCAGTGAGAAAGCGGCTCACTTCCGTCGTGCTGTTCAATTTTTCGACGAGAGTCGTCTCCATGTCGGGAATGGACACTCCGCGGAAGGTGTCGATCGTATAGAGGAACCATAGCCCCGCCAGCAGCGTCATCCCCACTTTCAGAAGATGCGGACGCCGCACCGAGCCGAGGTACGCCAGCAAGCCCGTGATCAGCGCCATTAGGACCTCGTTCTTGTTGCCCAGCACGAAAGTAAAAGTGCCCATGCCCGCGAAGAGCACGGCGTATCCGGCCAGCGTGTAACGCCGGTGCACATTCACGAAGTAGCGCGACCGTTCGCCCGCGATCAGTGTCGCGAACCCCACGGCCGACGGAATCAACGCCACGCGGTTCAAGATCTGATGCAAGCTGAACCACGCACTGGGCTGTGTGCGGGTATAGGCGTATGCCGAGGTGTGCAAAGCCCACGCGGTACTCAAGGCGCCACGGATGAGAAGGAAGCTCGCCACCCCCGCGAGCATCGAGGTGAACAAGATGGCGTCGTGGCGGAGCACCAGCCGGGGAAGCGGCCGCAGGCGAGGCGGCTTCACCGCCGCCAGAAGCGTCAGCAGCACCGCGATCTGGAACACCGTATACAGTTCCAGGGCGAGCTTATAGTTCGCATCCAGCAGAACCGGAAACAACTTACGCTCCAGGTATTGGTAGTAGAACAGGCCGTTGGTCAGGCCGCTCTTGTCCATCACGATGAACCAAGCCCCGAACAGGGACCAGTAGTACAAGGCGGCGCTTCCCACCAGCACCCCCACGTCGCCCCGCTTAAGGCAGACAACCAAGGCGAGAATCGCGATCATGATGGTGGCTGCCGTCAATAGGGCGAAGAATTCCATAAAGATGGTGCGGGGTTCAGGAAAGTCCGCAGACCTCCGCGTATAAATCGCGCAGCCGCCCGGCGATGCGGCCGAGGCTCAGACCCCGGGCGGACTCCGGACCGTTGGTCCGCAGAGGCTCGCGAATCAGCTCGACCAGCGCGGCGCCGATAACACGGGCGTCGCGCGCGACCACGCGCGTATTGGTAATGCGGTCCAGACGCTCCACAATGTCTCCGACTTCGACGCTCACCACGGGGAGTCCGCACGCCAGCGCTTCCTGGACCACGGTGGGCGAGCCCTCCGTGTCGCTGGTGACCAGCAGGCAATCGCTCGCGTTCATCCAGGTGGGCACCTGGTCCGGACCAGTCTGGCCGCTCATGACTTCGAGGCGTAAACCGGGGAGGGTCTGGCGCGCGACTTCTACCGCTTCGATCGCAAGATCCAGGCGTTTGGTGCGCGGATCGCGGCCGGCATTGAACAGAACCACGCGGTCGCCCTCCGGCCAGCCCAGGCGGGCCCGCGCCGCCGAGCGCGGCTCGGGATGAAAGACCTCGGCGTCCACGCCGCTGGGCAGGACCGTGACCTTGCCGCGCCGCCACCACAAGCACTGCTGCAAGCCCCGGCTCACGCAGACGATCCGAGCCGCCCGCAACGCCGCCGCTTGCGACAGGAGCCGGCCCAAGAGGGAGCGGCATCGCGAGACTCGCAGGGAGCCGTTCAAATCGCTGCCCCGGTAGGTGATCACCAGCGGCCGGCGGCCCGCGGCCAGCGCTGCGAACAAGGCGGTCATAGTGCCGTAGTGCGCGTGTACGACAGCGGGATCGAAACGCTCCAGCTCCGTGCGGAACCGCCGGAATTCCCGCGCCAGAACCCGTGCCGAGGTGCGCGAGCGGAGGTAGAAAGAGTCCACTTCGAGGCCTTCCTTTTGGAGGCTTTCGGCCTGCCGCCGCACGAAGATCATATTGGTCCCCGGCTGGTCTGACGGGTCTCCCGGCACGACGAACATGATCCGCATGGCGGTCACCAGAAACACAAGCGCCGCGAGGGCGGCACTCCTCGAAACATCGCCCCGCGGAGGAGCTTGGCCCAGGCGACCGCGCTCGCCGGGCGCGACCGCGCGGCGTCCCAGTAGGCCTTCGCGGCGCGCGAGTAATCGCCGGCCAGAAGAAGATGATCCGCCTGCCGCAACGCAGCGCGGAAGGCTCCGGCCGGATTGTCGCCCGCCTGGGCCAGCGCGGCTTCGACGTCTTCCGGCACGCCCTGCGCGCGGGCCTCGGCGAGGATTTGCGCCGCCGCGTGCGCGCGGGCCTGTTCCGCCGCGCGTGACGCACTTACGGATCCGGCGGCATGGCGATAGTGGTACAGCGCGTCCGGCAGATTGGCCGCAGCGCCTGCTTCGGACAAACGCCAGAAGAAATCGTAATCCTGCGAGCAGGGCATCTGCACGCGATAGCCTCCGGTCCGCAGCGCGGCTTCTTTCCGGAACATGACCGAACCATGAAAAAACGGGTTGCCGCTGCGGAACGCCGCGGTGATGTGAACGTGCGTCTCCGGCCGCCGGACCCGCCAGAGAGGAGTCCCGTCCTGCTGGTGCAGCAGCGCGCCAGTGCCCAGCAGCACCGTCGCCGGATGGCGCTCGAAGTATTCCAGCTGCCGTTCGAAGCGCGAGGGTTCGCTCCAATCGTCGGCATCCTGACGGGCGATCAAGGAGCCTTGCGCGAGATCCAGTCCGCGATTAAGGGTCCCGGTCAGGCCGCGATGCGGTTCGCGGACCAGACGGATGCGCGGGTCCGCTTGCGCGGATAGTTCCAGCGCACAGCGGGTTTCGGCCAGGGTGCTGCCGTCGTCGAGGATCAGGAATTCGAATCCGCGAAAGCTCTGCTGGAGAACCGATCTCAAAGCTTGCTCCAGCATCGGAGCCGTTGCGTTGTACACGCCCATCAGCACCGTTACCATGAGGCCCCCCAACGCTTCGCCCAGCGCGCGAAGGCGAGCACAGTCCAGAGCCGCTGACCGGCGAGTCCCGTCTGCGAGGCGCGGTCAAGCAGCGGACAGGGCAGTGACTCCTTCTGAATCTCTTCGAGCGGTCCGGCGAGCCAGGCATCGACCGGTGCACCGAAGCCTTGTTTCGGGCGCTCCAGCACGGAGGGGGGCAACTCGTCGCGGTAAGCGTCGCGCAGCAGGACCTTCTTTTCCCGGCCGCGCACCAGGTCCGGCGACTCCAGGCCCTGCGCCCATTCGAGGATGCGATGATCGAGAAACGGGCTGCGGCCCTCCATTCCGCAGGAGCTCAGAGCGATGTCCATCTTGTAGGTGAGGTCGTTGGGAAGATACAGGTGACGGTCGCTCCACAGGGCTCGATGCAGAGCGTCTCCGGAGGCGGATGGCAAGTAACCGTCGGAGGCGAGCAGTACCGACAAAGTGTCGCCGGGAGCCTGGCGGTCCAGCAGCCGCATGCGTTCGCGGCGGCGGAAGAGAGTCTTCGATTGCACGTAGACCCCCATGCTGCCCGCGCCATCGCGCAGCCCTGCCGCGGCGGCGGCGGCTTTGAGGATTTGCTTGGCTCCGATGCGTTCGTAATGCGGATAGCCGGCGAAGGCTTCATCGCCGCCATCTCCGTTGAGGATCACTTTGTACCGCCCGGCTAGGGCTCGCGCGAGCGCGAGGGAGGGCAGCGCCGAACTGTCGGCGAAGGGCTCATCGTAATGCTCCGCGGCGGCTTCAAGCTGGGCCGCGGCCGATTCCGCTCGCGCCTCGATCACGTGATGCTTCAGGTGGAGATGCCTCGCGACCACGCGGGCGTGCGGCAGATCCGTCGAATCGCCGTCGAGCGCCACCGTGAATGCGTCGAGCGGGACGCCTTGACGCACGCACTCGGCCGCGATCACGGAGGAGTCCACGCCGCCGCTCAGGCACAGAGCCACCGGTACGTCCGCGCGCAGGCGCAACCGCACGGCATCCTGCATGAGGGCGCGGAGTTCTCCCCGGCGCTGCGTTTTTTCGCGCTCCGGCGCGGGGGCGACGCGCTCGGGAAACCACCAGCGGCGGACTTCGAGCGCGCGATCCCGCAGTTTGAGCAAGTGACCGGGAGGCAGCTTGCGGCAGTCGCGGAAGATCGCCAGCGGAGCCGGAACATAGCCGAGCGCCAGAAACGCGTCCACCGCCGCGGCGTCGAGGCGTGCCGGATGCAACCCCGCAAGTGCCTTCAATTCGCTGGCGAAGGCGAACGTGACCCCGTCCCAGTAATACACCAGAGGCTTTTCGCCGGCGCGGTCCCGGGCGAGCGTGAGTTCACGGGAACGCGCGTCCCACAAGCCTAGCGCGAACATCCCGATGGCGCGGTCGAGCGCCTTCTCGACCCCCCAGGCGACGCAGGCTTCGAGCATCACTTCCGTGTCCGTACCGGAGCGGAACTCGCCGCCGAGTTCCGCGCGCAGTTCCCGGTAATTGAAAATTTCGCCGTTGAGCACGATCGTCCAGCGGCCGTCGCGCGAGTGCATGGGCTGCGCGCCGGCGGGGCTCAAATCGAGAATCGCCAGACGCCGGTGCCCCAGCGCGACGCCCTCGCCGTCGAAGTAACCTTCGCCGTCGGGTCCGCGATGCCCCAGCGCTCCGGTCATGCGCCGCACCGACGCCAGGTTTTGCGGACTCCCTACCATTCCCGCGATCCCGCACATCGAGACGTGTTGCCTCTAGAGTGGACTGACACTGCGCCGCGCATCCCGCACTTCGGCGACCCGGCCGCGACAGCACCAGCGCCACAGTTTCTCTCCGGCGCGCTCCGCCCACACCGGCGACTTCCGTCCCGTGTTCTGCAAAATGCCGTGCCAGGCCGCGCAAGCCGCATCGCCGTGTCCGCTTTTGAGGCGATGCCACAACGTGAGCGAGAGCCGCGCGCGAACGTTCGCCCGCCAGATCGCGCGCCACGCCGTGCGGTGCAGACGCCGCTCCCCGAGCAGGCGCCCGATGGCCGCCTCCACGATTTCGAAGATTTCCGCCTGCATTTTCGCGCTGCCGACACGGTTGCTCCAATTGCCGGGGTGCCGCCGGTTGTACACACCGTGGCAGGGCAGCAGGACCGCACGATACCGTTCCACCGCACGGACGAACCAGTCCGTGTCGGCCAATTGGTAGGCCCGGTTCAACTCGCCGGTCTGCTGCCAGACCTCGCGGCGCAGCACCAGGGTAGAGAAATGGAACGGCCAGTCGTAGTAGCGGGTCATGTAGCGGATCAAGTTGTCCCGCGAGATTTCGAGCGGCTCGGGCGACCGCAGTTTCCGCGGCTCCACCGACTCGTAGCCCGGTTTCTCCACCACGTCCACGAAACCGGAATGCACGAAGCCGGCCTCCGGATGTTGTTCCAGGTACCGGACCGAGGCCTCGAGGTGATCGGGAAGCCAGCGGTCGTCATCGGCGCAGAAGGCGATATAGTCTCCGGAAGCTGCGGCGGCGGCTTCATTCCAACTGCCGTTGCCGCCCGAGTTCTGGGCTCGCCGCAGCGCCCGCACTCCCGCGCCGGCGGAGAGTTCGGCCAGGACGTCCGTTGTCGCGTCGGTGGAGCAGTCGTCCATCACCACGATCTCGGTAGGGGGCCGCGTTTGCGCGAGCGCCGCCTCCACCGTTTGTTTCACCATCGCGGCCCGGTTGTAGGTGGCGATGACGGCGGAGATGCGGCCGGCCGTTGGAGTCATGCGATCCTCCAGCTCAGGGCCGACGCGGTGGCGACCAGCGCCGCGCCTCCCGCCCAGGCGGCGGCGCACCAGCCGGTCCAGCGGAATCCATGGCGACGATGCGCGTACACCCCGCAGAGCGCCAGATGCGCCAGGTTCATCAGCAGGAAAGCGATGGCTGCCGCTTCCGCCGGTGTCCACCAGCGCGCCAGCAAGCGTGCGGCGCCGGCGAAGACCGCGGCGACCGCCAGATCGGTGGCGAGGAACATGCGCATGTCCGCCGCGGCCAGCATCGAGATCGAGAGAATCCAACTGGTGACTTTCAGGTAGTCCCCGAGCAGCGTCCAGCGGAGATAGCGGGCGGCCTCCTCAAAGGCGTGGGAATAGAACAGGTCCAGCAGGATCGGTTTGGCGAGCGCGATCGCCGCAATGACCAGAGCCGCGACCGGAGCGGCCAGCGTCAGCATGCGAGCCATCTGGCGGGCGTGATCTTCGCGATCGCGCGAACGCGCCAGCGCCGGAAGGCAGTAGGTTTGCAGCGACGCGAGCACCAAGGTCACCTGGTTCATGCTCAAACCCCAAGCCGCGTCGAACTGTCCTGCGGCGGTCAAGCCCTGGCCATGCAGGATACCCGCGCGCACCGTCACCAAGGCGCCGGTTCCTGCGAGTCCGGCCACCAGCATCGCCGCGGCGATCGAGAAGAAAGGGGAGCTCGCCCGCGCGCGAAACCAGGGCCCGGCTCCGCGCCACCAGTGGCGGACCGTCTCGCGTTCCGACCACACCGCCACTCCGGCAGCCGCCGCGCTCGACGCCGCCGCCAGAGTCAACAAGACCGGAAGCCAGGAGGTTCCCCCGAAGCGTGAGGCCGACCAAGAGAGAAGAGCCATCGCGCCGGGGCTGGCTAACTGGACCAAGGAGATCCTGCCGATGGCGCCCGCTGCGTTGAGAACCGCGCTCAAGAAACCGAATAGGCTCCCCAGCGCGACCGTCAGTGCCAGCCATCGCACCAGGGGGAGGTTCGCCGCGGGCAATCCCGCCCACCGCCCGATCCATTGCGGCGCGAGGGCCAGCGCGGACGAAGTGATCCCCGTCGCCGCCGCGAATAACAGGGCCGCGGTCCGGAGATACTCGCGGCGCGCGCTTCCCTCCCTTGAACTGGCTCCCTGGATCACGGCGGTGCGGCCGTTTAAGGTGGCGGCGACCACGCCGGTGTCGCGAATCTGTTCGAGCGTTCCCAGCACCGCCATGCCCGGCGGGCCCAGTTGGAGCGCCAGGATTTTAGTCGCGGCGATACTGAACACGCCACTCGCCAGCGCACCCGCCGCCGAGACGCTCATGGCGCGCACCAGCCGCGAGGTCTTGGGAGCCCAACGAGCTTCCGCCGCGGCGCTCATGACGCGGCTCCTACCGATTCCGTCTTCTGCCCCGCCCGCGACCACTCGCGAAACCATCGGGCAAAGCTCTCGATGCCCGCGCGCAGCGGCGTGGCGGGACAGAATCCCGTGGCCGCCTCAAAATCGCGAGCGTCGGCGTGGGTCGCCGGAACGTCGCCCGGCTGCATCGGCAAAAATCTTCGCCGCGCGCGCTTGCCCAACGTTCGTTCCAACTCGTGGACGAACTCCATCAGCCCCACCGGCGCGCTTCCACCCAGGTTGAACAGCCGGTGCCCGCGTCCGCCCCCTTCCAGCACGCGAAACACGCCCTCGGCCACGTCATCGACATAGGTGAAGTCGCGCCGCATGCGGCCATAGTTGAAAATATCGATGCGCCCACCGCATTCGATCGCTTGCGCGAAGCGGTACGGCGCCATGTCGGGGCGGCCCCAGGGTCCGTATACGGTGAAAAAGCGCAGCCCCGTCGCCGCGATGCCGAACTGGTGCGCGTAACAGTGCGCCATCAGCTCATCGGCGCGCTTGGTGGCGGCGTAAAGGGAAACGGGTTGATCGCAGCGATCCTCCACCGCGAAGGGAGTCTTGCGGTTGCCCCCGTAAACCGAACTCGACGACGCATAGATCAGATGCGCTGTGCGCGCGCGCCGCACCCCTTCGAGCACATGCAGAAACGCCTTGATGTTCGCCTCGATATAGGCGTGCGGATTCTCTATTGAATACCGCACCCCCGCTTGGGCCGCCAGGTGGATAACGGCGTCGAAAGCTTCACTCTCAAATAATGCTTCCGTGCGCCGCCGGGAAGCCAAGTCCAGCCGTAGAAACTGAAACCGTGGGTCGGGCTCCAGCAGATCGAGGCGAGCGCGCTTCAGCCGCGGATCGTAGTACGAGTTCAAATTGTCGACGCCCAGCACCGCACATCCGCCTTCAAGGAGCCGTCGCGACACATGGTAGCCGAGGAATCCCGCGGCCCCGGTCACTAGGACCCGTTTCACCGCGCTGCCCCTTTGGCCGACTCTTCCACCGGCCCGTCGCCCTCCACCGGCCGATAGTAACTGCGATAGTAGCCGTAGTAGTAATAGCTGTCGCTCAATTCCTTGTGGACCTCGTTCAGCACCACTCCGACCACTTTGGCGCGCAGCCGGGTCAGGATCGCGAGCACGCTGGCCACCGCCTTGCGGCTGGTCTGCCCCGCCTTGGCGACCACCACGACCCCGTCCGCCGCGGTCGCCATTTGCAGCGGCTCGGCGAACCCCAGCAGCGGAGGTCCGTCGAGGATCACCAGGTCATACTCCCCCGCGGCTTCTTCCAGCAACTCCGCCAGGCCTCGTCCTACTAAATCCGCCGCCCGGCGCGAAGGCGGCCCGGCGGGAAGAATATCGAGATCGTCCATCCCCGCGGCTCGGATGCGGGCGTCCCTCCACCCGATCTCGCCCATCAGGACGTTCGACAACCCGACCACGCTGGAGAGATTGAAGTTGCGGTGCACGCTGGGCCGCCGCAGATCGCCGTCGATCAGCAGCGTGCGCTTGCCCTGCTCGGCATGGGCGGCCGCCAGGTTCGCCGCCGTGGTAGTCTTGCCGTCGCCCGGAGCCGCACTGGTGACCAGCAGCGACCGGTACTGGCGGTCGAAACTGGCCAGCAGGATCGAGTTTCTCAGGGTCCTCACGGACTCGTGGAAACCCGACAGATCGTTGTCGGACGCCGCCCGCGCCCCCGCCTTGCCCGGCGCCCGCATGCCGCCCGCTCCCAACTGAGGACGGCTCTTCATGAGCGGCAGGCTTCCGATGACCTCTGTGTGTAGCGTACGGGCCACCTGTTCCGGATCGCGTACGGTCTTGTCGAGGATGTCGCTCACCACGGCGGCGCCCACCGCCACCAGAGCCGAGAACAGCAGGGCCAGCAGCAGGTTCAGCGGGATGTCCGGAAACACCGGCTTGAGCGCGGGCCGCGCCGGATCGGCGATTCGGATCGCCGAGTTCTGGAAGCCCGCATTGATGCTGGCCTCCTTGATCTTGCGGACCAGTTCCTCGTACAGAGTCTTGTCAGCGTCGGCCTCACGCTTGGCGGCCTGATAATCGAAGCTCCGCGCGTTGACCGCGTCGAACTCCCCTTTAGCTTCCGTCACCGCGTCGTGAGCCATCTCCTCACGCTGCCGCGCTTCGGCGAGTTCGGCTTCGACCCGCTTGCCGATCTGGACCTGCGTCGCCGCGAACGAGGTCTCCACCTCGTCCAGCTTGGCCTTGGCTTTCTTGTACTCCGGGTGCTTGGCTCCGTAAAACGATTCCACCTCCGCCAGCCGCTCCCGCGCCTCATTGCGATGCTCCGCCGCCTTGCGCAGATCCTCGCCCTGCGGAGTCGCCAGGGCGGCTTCGATCGAGCCTCCCCGCACCGAATCCTCGGTCGCCTGTTTCTTCAGCCGCTCGCCCTGCGCGGCCGTATAGTCTGTGTTTAACTGCAACAGCCGCGACGCCAGAATATTGATCTTGTCCTCCGGACTGATCACGCTCAAATCGCGCTCAAATTTTGCCAGCGCCTGGCCGGACCGCTCCATCTTGGCCTTCAGTTCCTCAATCTGGCCCTCCATGAACCCGGCCAGGCTCGCCGAGCTGCGGATACGCAAGTTGTAGGTAAGCTCCCGGTAGGATTCCGCGATGGCGTTGGCCGCATCCGCCGCCACCTGCGGATCTTCCGAGCGGTAACTGATCTGGATCAAATACGTGTTGGGCGGCCGGGTGACGCGCAAGCGCTTCAGCACCACCGGAGCCTCCAGGCCGCGTCCGGAGCCGAACGCCGCCGATTGCTTTTCCTGCTTCCGGAGCTCGAAGCGCTGATCCACGGGCCGCAGCACGGAGTCCGACTCCACCAGGCGGATCTGCGTCGCCAGGAATTGGTCCGCGTCGTTGAGTACCGTTCGCGCCGCGTCCGCGCCGACCACTCCGGAGGGCGATTGCCGGTCGATGTCCACCGTCGCGACCGACTCGTAGATGGGAGTCAAGCGCGCCGAGATGATCCACGTCGCCAGCACCGCCGCCGCGACGAAGCCCGCGATGCGCCAGCGGTAACGCTTCAGAATCCACAGGTACTGAGAAAGCGGGATCTTGGCCTCGTCGGCCTCCTCCTCGGCGTACGCCTGTAAAGGAGGCGCCGCATAGGACGGGACCCCGTACATCGGCGCCGGCAGATTCTCATTCAGGGGTTCGCGCGCGGGCATTCTTCACTCCCTTTTCCTAACGAGTCACGCCGTAGATCAAGACGCCGGATGCCGTCGCGGCTCCGAAGCCGATGGCCTTCTCCAGCGTCTCCGCCGTCAGCCGCGCCGACCGGTTATCCGGGACGTACAGGATGTCGTTGGCATCCAGCGCGACGTCCGGAGACTTGCGGGCCAGAATCTTTTGCAGCTCCACGGGAACTTCCTTCGCCGCATCCCCGGGAGCGGAATCGGCGTGCCGGTAAATGTAGGCTTGCTTCGTGGGAAACGGGGCCAGCCCCTCGGCCAGCGCCAATGCCTTTAAGACCGTCATGCCCGCGTTGTTCTCAAGCGCGAACGCGCCCGGCTTCTTCACATTGCCCATGACGAAGATCCTGCCCACCGCCGGAACCCGCACCTCTTCTCCACCCTCCAGGACCAGGTTGAGGTCCGGATCCGCCCCGTCGATTAAACCCTTCACGGGTACTCGCTGCAACAGCGGCGGATCGCCCGGCTGTTTGGGCGGCCTGGTCACGAGAACCTCCGTACCCGCATCGGGACCGAGACCCTGTGCCCGGGTCAGCGCTTCCAGAAGCGAGGTCTTCTCATAGACCCGAAAGGTCAGCGGCAGCCGCACGGCGCCGGCCACGCTGATGGGACGGCTGTAATACTCGGCCACAGTCACGGTTACGGCGGGATCCACCAGAACTTCCTCCGCCGTCAGCGCCGCGGCGACCCGGGTCTCCACTTCGGACGGCATCAGGCCCGTGACCTCTACGGTCCGCGTCAGCATCAGCATCGGCATCCGGATGGTGCCTTCGCTCGAAACGCGCACGGTACGGGTGAGTTCCGGCGCGCCGTATACCGTGACCGATAACAGATCGTTCGGCATCAAGGGACGGGCGGGCAGGTTGATCCCCGGAGGCAGAACCTCCTGCGCGTTCATCAAAAATGCCGCACAGAAGATCAGGAGAACTCTCATCACAGCCTTCCTCCCACGCCTGCCGACATCACCATTTCGCGCTCCAGTTCCACCGCGAGGGAGCGTTGCAGCAATTCGATGCCAATAACCAGCCGAATCGCGCCTTTTTCCCGTAACAATGTCCCCTCCACACCGCGCAAGGGACCCTCGGCCACACGCACACGGTCCCCGGCACGCAGATGAGGACACGGCCCCAGCTTGAGCTTGGACTCAACCGCCCGCCGGACGTTGTCGATTTCCCCATCGCCGATGCGCGCGGGCACACCTCCAAAGCCGACAATCCTGACGACTCCGGGAGTCCGCATCACTTTTAGCCGGTCCGGCATCGCGAACCGGCCCAGCACGTAGCCGGGAAACAACGGTGCATCGATTTCCTTCACCCGGTCCGACCAGCGCCGGCGGGCCCGGTACACCGGGACGAACGTCTGCACGCCGCCCAATTCCAGCGCCGTCGCTACTAGACGCTCATGCTGATGCCGCACGGTGACGGCGTGCCAGCATAGCTCACGCATTGTGAGTCCCGTATCCATATTTTTTTCGCCGCTGCTCTGAGAGTTGGTGGACGAATCACCGGATTCGTCTCAGCCCCGATTGATATTGGGTGCGGTGGGAATAGGGAAAATTGCTAGG
The DNA here is from genome assembly GCA_036498815.1 of Bryobacteraceae bacterium. Taxonomy (GTDB): domain Bacteria; phylum Acidobacteriota; class Terriglobia; order Bryobacterales; family Bryobacteraceae; genus Palsa-187. Next base: position 282,006 of record DASYET010000044.1, read on the forward strand.
TCGCTAGGACCAGAGGTGATACCACTTTTTATGCTTAGGGGATACTTCGGACGCTCGCTTCTCCAGAGCTTCGCCTGCCACCACAGACCCCGGATTTCGCACGCACAGGACCTCCGCGAGCTCTTCCCCGTACTCGCCGGCCAGCCATGCGCGAGCCTGATCCATCCGGGGAGGTCTCCGCTGACAGTCGTGCGCATCGCTAGCCGCGAAGTGCACCAGGTGGCGGTCGAGCAACTGACGGCAGAAGTCCTGCGCCCTCGCGCCGAACTCCCGGGTCAGGCTCTGCGCGGTCACCTGAACCAGCGCGCCGGCTTCCACCCAACTGGCGATTTCTTCGATCCTCTGCCGCAGCAAGCCGTTCCGCTCGGGGTGGGTCACGATGGGCGTCATGCCGGCATCCCTCAGGCGGGCGAAGATCTCGAGAGTATTGCGGAAGATCAAAAGGTCGGAGAATTCCACCAACAAATAATTCTTGTGATTGATGGTGTATTTCTTCGGATTTTCGATAGCGTCCTGGATGTTGTCATAACTCAGGTGAAAATCGCAGCCGGAAAGGAGCTCTAGGCCCGTGCCGCTGGCCTCGCGGAGTTCGTCCAGTTCCGCCGCGATCAAATCCGGATCGAATTTGTAGGTGGGATTCGCATGTGGAGTCGCCACCAGCACCGTCGTGCCATGCTCCGCCGCCATCCGCAGCATCGCCACCGAATCTTCCCGCGTCCGCGCCCCGTCGTCCATCCCGTACAGCACGTGGCTATGAATGTCGATCAACGTTTCGATTCTACCGTACGTCTTCGTATACATGGAGAACACAACACTGCAAGCTCGTCTGAAACCTTGGGGAGCCACGGCTTCGGGAGTCATCGGATGGGCCGCCGCGGGCTGGCTGGGACTGGCGGCGGTCGTCTCCCACGCGCAGAACCAGCAGCCGGCCGCCGGGGCCGCTCTGCGGTTCCAGATATTTACCGCGGACTCCGGCCGCGTCTTCCGCGTGGACACGGAAACCGGGGAGGCCGCGATCTACCGCGAGGGTACGATGCCGGGGTCCAACCAATATCGCTACAACTACTGGCAGCGGGTCGACGACCGCTGGATCGTCCACGATCAATCCGAGGAATCACGCCAGGCGATGTCTTCACCTCGCTAGCGAGTCCGCCCGGAAAAACAAAATCGCCCGCCCCGGATCTCTCCGGAGCGGGCGATTTGTTTTGCTCTCGAATGGTCTAGCGAGCCATCGGATTGGGCCGGATCTGGAACTTCACGACCTTGCCCTTGGTCCCCTTGCCGCCTTCGATCTGCCATACGAAGTGCGTGCCGTAGTTGGAGTAGAGCGCGCGGCCCTTCCAACCCGCATTCGCATCGTCGACGCGTCCATCCATGCCGCGCGCGTAGAAGCCGAGCGGATACGGGATGGTGAAGTAGGTCCACTTCTTGGTCTTGGGATCGAGCGCAATCAGCGAATCGGAGTCGGACCCCGTTAAGAACGGAGTATCTTGCCCCAACTGCATGATGTTATGCGAATCGGTCCAGTTGAAGTAGTGGAAGTCGGCCGGAACGTTGGTGCCCTTCAGCTTGGGACCGGTGGTTTGATACAGGGTCCAGCCTTCGGGACAATCGCTGCCGTCCACCTTCATCTTGCCGGTCAACGCCTTACACTTGCGCACGTCGAACGCAGCCAGGTGACTGGTGGCCGCCAGACCCGTCCAGACCACGCCCTGGCTGTCCACGTCGATGCCGCGCGGATCGTAGCCCGGAACCGGAACCTTGAACACCTGGGTCTTGCAGCTGGACGGCGGATTCGCGCCGCGCTGCAGACGGATCAGATATCCCGGGTAATCTTCCGCCACGCCCCAGACCGAGTCGTCCACCGGACTCGGCATGGTTGCGTACAGGTTGAAGTGAACCATCGTGTCGAGCTTCGGATCGAAAGGCGCCTGCACTTCTTGCTTGCCGCCGCCCTTGCCACCGCCCTTACCGCCGGCTCTGGCCGCCGGAACCGGGGGAGCCGGAGTTCCTGCACCCGTGTCCGTGCCGTACAGCGCCTGAAGGTCCGCGATGCGGCGAATGTCGTTCCACGGGCGAGTGATTTTGCCGTCACCGTTGGTGTCCACGGTCTGCAAGCACCAGCCCACAGCAGCCTGCTCGGACTTGCTCTCGTCGTGAGTCGCCGCCCAGGTTTGATCGTAAACCTTGGAATCGATCCAACCGAAAACCGGACCGCTCAGCTCGTTGAAGTACACCGTCTCGTCCGGATCGTTGTCGATCACGACGTGGTGCGTCGAGTAGCAGGTCTCGATCAACTGGAACTGCTTGGTCTTGGGATCGTAGATGGACGCCTGACGGGCGCTGTTGCGCAGCGGATACCATTCGGCGTACTTGTTGCTCGGATCGCTGCACCAGCCGGGCTCCGTGTTGCCACGAATCTTCGACGTCAGCCATACGCGGCCCTTGCTATCCATCATCGGATTGTGCGGATCGGCCGGATCGTACGGCGGATTCGACCACAGGTGCTCATTGCCCCAGAAGAACGACGGGCGATTCGGCGCGGGGAACCGCGACGGAACCTTATCCCTCGATTCGCGGGTCGGAATGTCGACCGAATACTGATTGTTGTCGGCCTGATCCATAATCACCAGCTGCCCGTGCCCCGCGTTCACCGCGTAGTTCGGACCGCCGCCGTTGACGGTCGGGTGATTCTTGTCGGTCGAGATTTGATCGTGCATGAAGCTGTGATCGTCGCCGACGTCCCATTGCGTCGAGACGATGTTCCGCTCGATCCCGCTCGGACGAGGCGGCACGGGCGGCAATTCGCCCTTCTCCACACGCTCGGTCCAGCCCGCCAGAGCCTTCAGGGTTTCCGTCTTGCCCATGCCGGTCATGGTCGAGTACATGTTGGTTCCGCGAACGCCGACGCCCAGACGCCACTCCCAGGCATCCAGATCGGTCTTGGGCAGATCCGGCTTGGCCGCGAACACGTGCTGCACATCCATGTCCAGCGTGTTGCCGAGCTGGTGGCAGAAGTTGCAACCGGATTTCAGACGGTTGATCCACTCGTCCTGGGTCTTCATCGCGGTGTTGATTCCGTTGCCGTTCGGGTTGGTGTCGGACTTCTCACCCGTGCCCGGGAACAGATTCTTGGCGGGCGGCTCCAGCAAGGAGAGCCAGTAATCGCCGGGATAAACCTTGGCGGCTTCCGCGGCGCTCCGCGCGTTCGTTACCTTCAAAGGCAGCTGCGTCGCGGACGGCTTCGCCATCACCGGCTTCGAATCCTGGATTCCATAACCCCGGACCCACACCTTATAATTCACCGCCGGCAGTTCCGGCAGCATATAGCGGCCCTGGTCGTCGGTGACAACCGTCTTGATCATGCCCGTGCCCAGCTCACTGGTCTCTGCAATGACCCACACACCGGCTTCCGGACCTTTGTCGCCGGTAACCGTGCCTGTAATATATCCCGGAGGGCTGACGTACTTCGAATTGGCGGCCTTCTTCGCCTGCTTGGCGTTGTTCTGCTGCGCCGTCATGGGCAGCACGATAGCGAGGGCGATGCCAATAGCCCCGGCACACGTCAGGGCAGCGACTCCCCGGGAACGGCTGATCTTCATAGAACTCTCCTCATGAACACTTCCTGGATGGAACCTCAAATAGGCGGACGAGGAACCCAAACCAGTATAGTAACGCTCAGGTTGCGATGCAACTACAGCCTGGAAGGGGTCGAACCAAACCCCTCACCTGTGGTAGATTGGCAACGTCAAGAACCTGAAGGAGGAAGGTGTGTCTCTATTCGGTGGCTGGAACCGGCGTGGACGATGGCTTGGATTTGTTGGGGTTGTCATTGCCGTGACGGCGCCGTCTGGCCTCGTTGCGCAACAAAGCAAAACCAATACTTCCGCCCACAAAGTCGGTGACGCAAACGTCAATCCGATAGACGGGTTGAAGTACCTCTGGATTCCGCCCGGCACGTTCAACGCAGGTTGCTCCCCCGGCGATAACGAGTGTTTCGAAGACGAATATCCCAGCCGCAAAACTACCCTGACTCATGGGTTCTGGCTGTCTCAAACCGAGGTCACGCAGGCCGCGTACCGCAAGATCATGGGGTACAATCCGAGCGTCCTCGAAGGCGACAATTTGCCTGTGGATTCCGTGAGTTGGGTGGAAGCGGACGTGTACTGCAAAGCCATCGGCGGCCGGCTGCCGACCGAGGCCGAGTGGGAATGGGCGGCGCGGGCCGGCACCACCGGGGCTCGCTACGACAAGCTCGACGACATCGCCTGGTATTTGGATAACGCGAACTTCACCACCCATCCGGTGGCCACCAAAAAACCTAACGCTTTTGGCCTCTATGACATGCTGGGGAACGTGGTGGAGTGGACCTACACTTGGTATTGGGTCCAGTTGAACACGGAGAACATCAATCCTGCGGGGCCGTCGACGGCCGAATACAAATCCTTACGAGGAGGCGGGTGGTGGGACGATCCCGAACTGATCCGCGTCTCCTACCGCCGCCGTTTCGAGACCACCGACGAGGACTACAATCTCGGCTTCCGCTGCGCCGCCGACGAGTAGCTGATACTGAACGCTTAGCTGTTACTTCTGTTCGGCTTGGGTCGTCGATACGGGCCCCATGCCGACGATCTCGATCACACAATCGGCATCCTTCGCCCCGTCATAGTGAATCCCGTTGGCCTTGTCCACCACGTAGCTTCCCGCCGGGAACGGATAGGTGCTGGGAGGATCGTACTTCGTCGTCGTCCCGACCCACCATGTGCCAGACAGCACCGTGATGTAGCGCTCCATCGAATGGAAATGCGGACGGCTCATGTGACCCGGGTGCCAGCGGATCAACTGGATGTAAAGCCCCGGCTTGGAGGAATCGCCCACCAGGTTAGCCGTGTCCGATGCTTCGCCCTTGCGCCACTCGATCTTGTCCGGCAAAGCGTAGTACACCGATTTCGAATCGGGCTCCGCGGCTCGGCCGGGAACCAGACTCACGGCCGCAGTGGCCAGAACAACACCGGCTAAGAAGGTCCTGTTGGCTTTCATGCTTCCATCCTACCTCCAGGCCGCTCCCGTTGATACACTGATGTCCGTGCGATACATCATCGGACTGGTTCTCTCTCTGTCTTTGTCCGCGGCGACCGTAGACGGCCTCAACATCCACTCCACGACCACCGGCACAGGCACGAAGACCGTGATTCTGGTGCACGGCTGGACCTGCGATGAGACCACATGGACCGAGCAGGTGCCCGCGCTCGCGAAACAGTACCGCGTCGTGACGCTGGATCTTCCCGGGCACGGCAAGAGCGACTCGCCAAAGGATGGCAAGTTCTCGATGGACCTGTTCGCGCGCGCGATCGAAGCGGTGCGGGCCGACGTGAAGGCGGACCGCGTGGTGCTGGTGGGCCACAGCATGGGCTCGCCGGTCGTGATCCGTTACGCGCAGCTTTATCCGCAGCACACAGTGGCGCTGGTGCTGGTGGATGGACTAATGCCTTCCCTCCAGACTCCGCCCACAAAGCGGAGCGTAGCGATGGCCGGCGCGGCGGGACGTACCAACCGGACGTCGATGATCCGCAGCTTTTTCTCCGTCTCGACGACGCCCGCTCTGCAAACCAAGATTCTCGACATGATGCTGGCTCCCTCGGAGGCCACCGCGGTGGGCGCGATGGACGCGACCGACGAAGCGATCACGCCCGCCGACTGGTCCATCGCCGTGCCGACGCTGGGCCTCTACGCCAGCCGCCCGCTGGCCGCTCGCCAGACCATCCAGACACATTTTCCCAACTCGGAGTACCAGCAGATTCCCGACACGGGCCATTTCCTGATGCTGGAAAAGCCGGCGGAGTTTAACGCTCTGCTGCTGCCCTTCCTCGCGAAGCAGAAATACTGAAGGAGGCCTCATGAATCGCATCATAAATCGAGGGTTGATGGCCGCGGCTGTGCTCTTTGCAGGAGCCGCGCACGCACAGACCCTGCAAGGCGGACCTCTGGTCAACGCCTTGCGCCAGGGCGGATATGTGATCGTCATGCGGCACACCAGTTCCCCGCGCGAGGTGCCCGATAAGAAGGCGGCCAATCCCGATAACGTGAAGCCGGAACGCCAGCTCGACGAAGAAGGCCGCACCACGGCGACCGCGATGGGCAAAGCCGTCCGCAGTTTGAAGATCCCGATCGGCCAGGTGTTCACCAGCCCGACCTATCGCGCCCTCGAAACGGTGAAGTACGCGCAGTTGGGCACACCGATGCCGGTCGCCGAGCTCGGCGACAACGGACAGAGCATGCAAGGCGGAACCGAAGCGCAAGCCGCGTGGCTCAAGAAAGCAGTGACGCAGTTTCCGTCGAAAACAAATACGGTCCTGGTGACGCACTTCCCCAACATCCGAGGCGCGTTTCCGCAATTGACCGACGTCGCCGACGGAGAATGCCTGATCTACGGACCGGACGGCAAAGGCGGCGCGACACTGGTGGGCCGGATCAAGATCGAAGAGTGGCCGAACCTGAAGTAGTTCCCCTACTTCAGCAGCGCTGCCACTTTTGCGACGCCAGCCTTCGCGCAGGCATCGTCCTGGTCGAGGCCGGCGCCTGAGCTCGCCACCCCGCCGATCGCCTCGGTGCCGGCCAGAATGGGCACGCCGCCCGAGAGTGCCAGCATATCGGTGAGATTGCGCTGCCCCGCATACAGTTGGTCCGGCCGGGTGCGCTTCTCGAAATCCGCCGTCGTCATTTTGAACGCCTGCGCGGTGTACGCTTTCCGCCGCGCCATTTCGAGCGTGTGCGGAGCCGCCTGCTCATCCCGCAGCTCGACCAGCACTTGGCCGGCGCGATCCACTACGGCGACCGACGTATGGAAGCCCTTATCGCGGCACTCCGCCAGCGCGGCCTCCGCGATGGTCTTCGCCAAGCCCAGCGACAGATTCTTCTGCGTCACAACGCCCTGGGCCTGCAGACCAGCGGACGCCCACAGAGCCATAGCCACGATCAGCGCCTTCGACGTCTGCGACATAAAGCCTCCGTGCCGCGCACGAATCGGAACCGCCGAGGCGGCAGGCGCGACCCCCGCTAGAATATCAACTTCACGGCGAACTGCATCTGCCGGGAATCCTGGGCGCTTGAAATCTTCCCGAAGTTTGGCGTAAACGCCATCCGATTCGGAATGTTGAAATTCGGATGATTCAGGAAGTTGTACGCCTCCGCGCGAAGCTGCAGTTTCACCGACTCGCGCACCGCCACGTCTTTCTGCAGGGAAAGATCCACTTCGCTCAGCGGAGGCCCGATCACCGCATTCCGCGGAGCATTGCCAAACGTGTAGAGCGCCGGTAACGCAAATGCCGCGGGATTGAGCCACGCATCGGGCGATCCCCCGCCCGCGGCCGGATCGCCTACCAGGTTCGGCCTCTGCGCCGGGCCCGCGCCGATGTTCGCTTGATCGCTGGACAGGTTGACCGTGAACGGAGCCCCCGTCTGCGCGGTGAAATTTCCGCCCGCCTGCCACTGCCCGAACGCCGCGCGCAACAGCCCCCTCCCTCGCGGTGCAGGAATCTGGTACACGAAGCTCACGACCACGCGATGGCGGTGGTCGAAGCTCGAACTCGCCTTCTCCGCCGCCATATTGCGGACGTCCTGCGGCAGGTTCGCCTCGTTTAGAGTCGTGCCCGGATCGGAAGCGTCGTCAATCGAGTGCGACCAGGTCCAATTCACATCATAGGTAAGCCCGCGCGCGAAGCGCCGCTTCACGCTCAGCGTGAACGCGTGGTACGTCGCCCAGCCATCCCAGCGAATCGTATTGAACTGGCTCAGCTGTGGGATCGGCCTCCGGGCCGCGATCGCGCCGGAGCCGGGCACCGGTACGTTCAGCACCGTGGAACTATCCGCGTGCACCGTCCGCGATCCGATATACGCCGCGGTCAGCACGGTGCCGGGCGTCAGCTCCCGCTCCGCCGACAAGTTCCAGACCTCGTTGTACTCGATCTTGAAATCGTGATTCAGATCGTTGCCGCCGAAGGTGCCCAGACTCGACGCGGTCAGCGCGTTCTCCGTGGTGAACGTCGGCGACAAGGCAGCCGCGGCTCCGCTCACCGTCTTGGTCACGAAGAACGGCAGGTTCTGCGCAAAGTTGGTGATGATACTGTAGGCGGCTTGATTGGGATAGATCCCCACTCCTCCGCGGATGACGTTCTTCGAGTTTCCCGGGCTCCACGCGAAGCCGGCCCGAGGCGCCAGCCGTATCGGCCGCGTCGTCAGCAAGCTATTGTTCCAACCCGCCTGTGCCGACGTCACCACCGGAAGCGGCGCGAGCGGCAACAACGGCGCGGCGAGTGGCGATACGTTCCCCGACCCATCGCTCGCGACCACGAACCGTCCTCCCGCGACCGATGTGTCGATCGCCGCCAGCCGGTTCTCCGAGTCCGTCATGTTCTGGTTGTATTCGTAGCGCAGCCCGATTTCGATCTTCAAATTCCGAGCCGCCTGCCAGCTATCCTGAGCGTAGAACTGCGCCCAATTCGTCGATCCATCGATGGCAGCGCGACCGAGCCCCACCTGCGCCGTGCTCGGATCACCCAAGAGAAAATCCGCGAACGCGTTACCGTTCGCCAATCCCGCGGCCGAAGAAGTGAACCTCGGCGTGTAGGAAAAAATCCCCCGAGCCCCGTTCGGATTCTGCGTCTCCAACTCGTAATGCATGAAGTACGCGCCGAACTTCAGTTCATGCGTGCCGTGGTGAAACGTGACATTGTCAGAGAACTCAAAGTCCCGGTTGTTGCGATACGTGAACAACGCCGGATCGCCCATGGTGGTGAACTGCCCGCCGAAGGAGAATTGCGGGTAGCCAAGATCCGCTGGATTTGCCGTGACACCCTGAATCCCCGTTTGCGAAGCGAAGGGGTTGCCGGCATTCGGGCTCCGCTGCCCTCCGATCACAGTCAGAACTCCAAAGCGCGCCTCATTCAGAAGATTGGCCGTGAACCCGTGAGTCCACCCCGCGACGCCGTTGATCGAATGAGTACTCAGCGTGCGCGCGAAGCCCGGCAGCAGGCTCTCCTGCAATACGCCTGAGCCGAACGGATCGGCCTGGCGAGCATCGAAGAGCGACGCCCGGAAGTAGGTGTTGTCGTTATCCGTAATCCGGTGATCGACTCGCGCGCTATACGTATTGGTATCGATACTCTGGGTTTCGGTGGAACGCAGGTTTTGTGCGGTGCCCGCCAGATTCGGCAGTGGAACCTGGGCCAGCAGTGCCATCGCTACCGGATCGAGCAACGGCAGCGGAATCCGATTTCCGGGAAATGCCGTGCGAGTGCCGCTGGCTGTCGTGCTCGATGGATCGTAAATCGCGGCCAGCCCGGTGAGATCTCCCGTACGCATCGCATCCGCCGGCACGGAGAAGGTCTGCGTCAGCGACTTCCGGACCCGTTGTCCTTCGTAGTCCGTAAAGAAGAACGTACGGTTCTTCCTCACCGGGCCACCCACGCTTGCGCCAAACTGATTCTGGTGGAACGGCGGCGTGGGAGCGCCCGGTGCATCGAAGAAATTCTTCGCGTCGAAGATGTTGTTGCGCGCGAACTCCCGCAAGCTCCCGTGCAGTTGATTGGACCCCGCCCGCGACACCACGTTAATTACCGCGCCCGACTTGCCTCCGAACTCCGGCGCATACGAGGTCTTCTGGAGATTCACCTCATCGATGGCATCCACCGAAGGCGAAACCACCATGTTGTTGAAGTGCTCATCGGTGACACTAACCCCGTCCAGGAGATAAAGATTATGCCCGCTGCGCTGGCCCAGGACGTTCACCAGAGCGCCCGCCTGCTGCATCGCATCGCCACGAGTCCCTCCGGGAGGCCGCACCACGCCGTTGCTCAACATTGCCAGATCCAGAAACTGGCGGCCCTTCAACGGCAGCGCGTTCAACTCCTGCCGCTTGACGATGTCGCTGATCTGCGCCGTCTCGAGTTGCGTCCCGCCCGCGTCCGCGTCAACGGTCACCACTTCCGTGGAGCCGCCCACTTCCAGCGTGAAATCGTACCGGAGTTTCTCGCCCACGTGGACTTCGAAATTCGGCAGCACGGCTTGCTTGAAATTCGCCGCCGTCGCGGTGACCGAGTAAACACCCACCGGCAGCAGGGGAAACAAATACGTTCCTGACTCATTCGATGTGGTGGAGAATTTCTGGCCCGTCGCGGCCTGCTGTGCCAGGATGGCCGCGCCCGGCAGAGGCTTGCCCAACTGGTCCTGCACGCTGCCGGCTACCTCGCCGGAATTCATTTGCGCGTACGCGGGCGCCATAGGCAGGAGCGTGACGAGCACAGCGTAGACCCCGCGCCTTGTCGCTCTCTTGAGTCCCGCGAAGAAATTGTTGATGGCCACCGAACTCCTTTCCTTGGAAGAGGCAGCCAGCGTTCCCCCCCGAAGCCCCATTTTACCTGTTCCCGCCGCCCTGACGATAGGCGATCGTGCTGTCTCCGCCGGCCGTTTGGCCGTCGAGGTTGCTCGACTCGCGTACTTATCCTAACCTCAAAGGCTCGTGCTTCTAGTCGCAACTGACTTGCAACACAACAAGAATTAGCATGGAACATTGGAGACAACCGATATTTTTACAGCAAGTGATTTGCATATGCGGCTGAGCGGTCGAATGGAGGATCCGAACGGTCCACAATACGACTGGGCAGCCGCAACCCCTGCCCGCCCATCGATAGCCCTGGAAGCGCGTAGCGATTGGAGATATAGTAAAGCTCATGCTCTCTCGACGAACCGCCCTGCTTGCGCCTCTCGCCGCGCCGTTAGCCGGCCTCGTGCCCTCTCTCGAAGCCGCCCCCGGAAAAATGAATCTCAGCATCCACCTGACTACCTCCCAGAATGCCGGCTATCAGAACGCGCTCGAAGGCTGGGCCAAGGCGGGCATCAAGAACGTCGAGATCACCGACCGCGGCCTGGACGACTTCCTCAAGACCAACGACATCGCCGCCGCCAAACGCGTCCTCAGCGACAACGGCCTGACCATCGTGAGCTTCGCGTCGGTATTGCAGGACTTCTGGAATCAAAACCCGGGCTTCGCCATGCAACTCGAAACCTGGAAGCGCCGCGCCGAACAGGCCGCCTCCATCGGGAGCCCGCGCATTTACTGCCCCAGCACGACGAGCCGAAAAGTCACGGCCGACGATTACAAAGCCGCGCCCGACGCCATCCGCCAGGCCGGCGACGTCGCCAAGCAGTTCAACCTGATCAGCATGATCGAGTTCGCACGCAGCTCTTCGATGATCTCCACGCTTTCAACCGCGCTCAACCTGATCCGTGCCGCCGCGCATCCCAACGTGCATCCGATGCTGGACTGCTATCACTTCTGGTCCGGCATGGGCAAATTCGAAGATCTCGACATGCTGAAGCCCGGCGAGCTGTCTCACGTCCACTTCCAGGACACCCCCGACATGCCGCGCGAACTCTTCGCGCAAAACACCCGCGTGATCCCGGGCGACGGCATCGCGCCGCTCGATCGAATCTTGAAAAAACTCGCGGAGAAAGGCTACGACGGCGCCCTCTCAGTCGAGCTGTTTGTCGCCGAATTGCAGCGGGGCGACCCGCAGCAGGTGGCCACGCAGATCCGCACCAAGTGCGAAGCCGTTATGAAGAAAGCAGGTGTCCTCTAAATGCGAAATAGACTTCTCGTACTCGCCGCGCTCAGCGCCGCTTCCCTCTATGCCCAGAAGCCGTCGAATCCCGCGCTGTTGGTGCCGCAGGAAGCCCCTCTGCTCGACTACGTGGCGGTCGCGAATCCCCTGCCCGTGCCGGAGGGCGTGAACACCGGAGCCTCAGCAGCCGTCGCGTTCGATTCGCACGGCCACCTCTACGTCCTCAGCCGTGGAGCCGACGCGATCACCGAATTCGACGAGAACGGCAAGTTCCTCCGGGCGTTCGGGCAAGGCCTGTTCGTCCGCAGCCACGGCCTGCGCATCGATAAAGACGGAAACCTGTGGACCACCGACGTCAGCGCCCACACCGTCATGAAGCTCAGCCCGAAGGGCGACGTGCTCCTGACGCTCGGCACCAAAGGCAAAGCCGGCGCGTGGGATGAAGCCGCCGGAACGCGCCTGTTCAACGAGCCCAACGACATCGCCCTCGCCGCCAACGGAGACGTGTTCATCACGCAAGGCCACACTCCCGGAGCCGGAAAAGGCGACCCGCGCGTCCTCAAGTTCGATAAGGACGGCAAGTTCATCAAGAGCTTCGGCGGCAAAGGCACCGAGCCCGGTAAGTTCGACGTAGCCCACGGCCTCGCCATCGACGCGAAGGGCCTGCTGTGGGTCACCGACCGCGAAAACCAGCGCATCCAAATCTTCGACCAGGACGGCAAATACATCCGCGAAGTGAAGTTCGCCGGACTCCCCTGCGCCCTCGAATTCACCAAGGACAACATCTATATGGTGAACGGTTTCGCCGGCCAGCTCCTGAAGCTGGATCTCAATGGCAAAGTCCTCGCCGCCGTAGGCAAACCCGGCACCGGAGTCGGCGAATTCGGCGAAGCCCACTTCATCGCCGTAAGCCCGAAGGGCGACATCTACGTGGCGGACTCGGTAAATCGCAACGTCCAGAAATTCGTCAAGAAGCAGTAGCTGGGGACTACTCTTCGAAGAACGTTGCGAGGTTCGAAACAGCCGCCCCAACCTGGATATACAGCCTACTGTATACAGCGCCGAGCGGAAGTTGCACGTTGATCTGTTGAAGCCCTTCAATTTCCCCAGGAGCGTCTCCCGCGTAACGGACCGCAGTTTGGTCCAACTGCACATAAGAACCTGTTGCTGTCGTTCCCAGGAAAACTTGAACGGGAATCGTCGGCCTTGAACTGGGGCCCATCGCAATCGCTCCTTCCGCCGGAACTGGAGACATCGCCCCGATCCCCGTTGCGAAAAGCGAGATGATCGAACCTTGCATCGCGGGATCCTTAGGACCATTAGTCGTCGAATCTTGATTCAAGATCAGCCCGGCTCCATTCGGCGAAACGAAGACCGCGGGCAAGGACGCTACCTGTTCAGGAGAAGCCGACAGAGTGGGCGCGCCGGCCGGTCCTTTCACCTGCACAGAAGCGTAGAGGTCAAACACCGACCCGGAAGACGGCAGGGGCGGCAGGGCAAAAGGAGCGATCACGTTAATCTGATTCTTCGACGCGTAGAGAATGGGCGCGGGGAGGCCGTCCATGAGCACCTGAAGCCCATGGAGATCCGATGAGATGTGTCCCGCGGAATCGATTTCGTACGACGCTGGCTGATCGGGTCCGATCGAGAGACCGAAGATAGACACGATTTCTCCGGGCGCAAGGAAGCCCGGCTGGCCCATGCTCGCGGCGTTTACGATTGCGGTGATCAAGGGCGGCTGAAGTTGCGACGATGCGGCGTTGAAGTCGTGGAACCGGGTGAGATTCGTGGGGTCCGTTACGAGCGCGTAAAGCTGCTGGGTTCCATCGGCGGAAATGTGTTTGAGATAGTGAGGGTTTGTGTAGGGGTTGAGAAGGACCGGCTCCAGCGCGTCCGCCGTGGTAACGACTCCGCCATAAAAATTAGAGCCACCGACCCAAGCGGAGCCATCGGAGGATGGGACGATGCGTCCGGGAACGCCGTCATGGCCGTCGCCAAGATAGGTCAGATAGATTCGGGCGCCCGTCTTGCCGTCGAACTTCACCATAAATCCGCCGCTATAGGATGTCTCGTAAGCTCCGGGTGAAACCGGCATAAATTGAGAGCCCCATCCGTCAATGTAGACATAGCCCCCGGAGTCCACGGCGATCGCATTGGGTATGGGATGGTAGTTGCCGCCGAAAAGCGATGAGAACTTCACCGTCGAAAGGGTCGGATCGAGCTTCGCCACGAAATCGTTCACGTGCGTCGGGTCGGTCCCAGGACTATTGAACGCCCCCTGAGTCACAGGAAAATCCGCGGAGACCGTGTATCCACACACGTATACGTTTCCCGAATCATCCACCGTGACAGCGGTCAGCCTGTCTTGATCCGATCCTCCGATCAGAGTGGCGTGAACGATCGCATTGGTCTGCGGGTCCCATTCAAAAACAAATCCATCTAGACTGGCCGTCCCCCGGGCGTGAAGGTACGCTCCTGAAGTGGTCGGAAAAGCAGTCCCATCTGTGGTCCCGGCGAAGATCAATCTTCCGTTGGGGCGTAAGACAGCGGTAAAACTGCTAACGGCTGGAACTCCGGGAAAAGCAAAGGTATCGCTGAAAACCAGCTTGCTCCCGTCCGGCGATAACTCGAGGATGAACGGGTTACCGCCCGTGCCCGCGGTGGGCGGAAGTCCGGCGATAGAGGCGGTAGTTGGAAAATCGGCAGAAGCGAAGTCTGCTTGGATATACAAGTCTCCCGAAGCATCGACGCCAATGGGCAAGACGAACTCCTCTTGGCTTCCTTCCAGGTAAGTCGCATACAGTAACTTGGTGCCATCCGCGGAGATCTTCGCGGCAAAACCATGGCGGCACGGGATGGGCATGACGGCAGTACCGTTGTTGAACTGAGTGGACCCGCAGGTACCGCCGTTGAATTTAGACTGAAATGCACCCGGCGTCACGGGAATTATGTCGCTCGTGACGGCTCCCACGACGTAAGTATTCCCCGATGTGTCCGTGAGAAAACCGGTAGCATATTGGGTAATCCACGCAGGGGTTGCAGCAATTAACGGAATACCAAAGAACAGCGCAAACGTTCGAGTGACGGAAGACCATCTCATTCCGAATACTACGTTACCAGTTCGTTACCCGGACTTTAACAACCCTACAACTTCACCCCATCCCTCAACACCGCCGCCCGCGTAATATCCCCCACCGCCGGTGTCCCGCACTGCCGCATCGTCATCGTCAACTCCGCGCGCAAAATCTCGATCACCTTCTCCACGCCCTCCTGGCCGAACGCCGACAATCCCCAAATGTAGGGCCGCCCAATCCCCACCGCCTTCGCGCCGATCGCCAGCGCCTTGAACGCATCGGTCCCGCGCCGGAACCCTCCGTCCACGAACACCGGGATCCGTCCGCCCACCGCGTCGATCACCTCCGGCAGCGCCTCAATCGTCCCCCGCAGCGTCTCGGTCGACCTCCCTCCGTGGTTCGACACAATAATCCCGTCCACCCCGTGCTCCACCGCGAGCCTCGCGTCCTCGCCCGAGTCCAGTCCCTTCAGCAGTAGCTTCATCTTGGTCAGCTTCTTCAGCTTGTCCACGTGCGCCCACGTCGCGAACGGAGGATTCATCGCCGGATCGATCCCCTTAAACATCGGCCGATTCGATGAGGACGCCCCGCCGCCCGTGTTCGCCGCGCTCATCCCGTTCGGATGGCAGTCCACGCAGTTCCGCGTGTCCGCGCGCTTAAAACGTTCCATGGTCTCCGTGTTCCGGCCGCCCAACAGGTCCACCGTCCACGCCAACGCCGGACACCCCGCGTCCTCCACGCGCTTCACCAGTTTCTCGGTGTCGCTCCACGAATTCGGCATGTAGAGCTGATACCACGGAGCCGCCCCGCGCGCCTTCGCCACATCCTCCACGCCGACCGAAGTCACGGTCGATAGAATCTGCATCACCTTCTGCGATTGCGACGCGCGCGCCGTGGCCAACTCGCCCTGCGGATGAAACGCACGCTGCGACCCCACCGGACACAAGAAGATCGGCGATTCCCAAGTGGACCCAAACACATTCACCTTCAGATCGACCTTCGACACGTCCACCAGCCTTCGAGGCTTCAATTGATACCGCCCAAACCCCGCCCGATTCGCCTTCAGCGTCAGGTCGTCGTCCACGCCCGTCGCCATGTAGCCCCAGTGCGCCGGAGGCAGCGCCTTGCGCGCGGCCTCTTCGAAATCCAAAAGGTCCAACGCGTCTTTCGAATTCGTCAACACGGCGGTGGGCGTCTGCGCCCACGCCTGGGCAAACAGCGGACTGGCCGCCAAGAACTTCAAGAATCGCCGGCGTTCGGGAGTCATCATATCGGGAGTCCTCATCGAAGCACGCATAAGAGATGCAGGCATAGTATCGAAGTCCACTCCACAACATCAAGTGCGGGCCTCCTCAAACTAAACTAGAACCATGCCCGCCCCTCAGTCTGAAAAAGCGTGGTTCGAAAATGAGGCCTTCTGGCAAGCCTTCTATCCCACCATGTTCAGCGAACGGCGCTTCGCCGATGCGGTAGACGATGTTGATCGCGTCCTCACTCTCAGCGGTATCGCGTCCGGCGCGGCACTTGACCTAGGATGCGGCCCGGCCCGCCACAGCGCCCTCCTGGCCAAGCGTGGATTCTCCGTAACCGCGGTAGACCGCTCCCCGTTCCTGCTGAGCAAAGCCCGCGAGCACACCGCCGGCCTCCAGATTGAGTTCGTCGAATCCGACATGCGCCACTTCGTCCGCCCCGCGGCATTCGATCTGGCGCTCAGCCTCTTCACCTCCTTCGGCTACTTCGAAACCCCGGGCGAAGACATGCAGGTGCTTCGCCACGTGAAAGCCAGTCTCAAACCCGGCGGAGTCTTCGTCCTCGACGTGGTCGGCAGTGAGCCCCTCGCCGCGCGGCCCTTTGACCGCTGGGAACAACTCCCCAACGGCGACATCGTCGTCGCGCACGCCGAAGTCCTTCCTGGCTGGGCCCGCATCCGCAACCACTGGCTCCTGGTTCGAGGCGAACACGCCCAGCGCTTCGAATTCGAATTGAATCTCTACTCCGGCAAGGAACTCACGGAAATGCTCCGCCAAGCCGGCTTCACGGATGTGCAGATCTTCGGCAGCCTGGCCGGGACAAGGTACGACAACACCGCGACGCGTTTGGTCGCCAGAGCCGTCGCGTAGAAACTTCTTGACTCGGCTCTTTTCCTAGACTACTGTAGAAGCAAAAGGGAAGAAGAAAACAAATGCGATTCCTGCCGGCCATATTACTCACGACGATGCTGCTGGCCCAAACGCCTTCGCCCATCCAATACAATCGCGACGGAAAACTTCTCCTGCCGAAGGAGTATCGCAGCTGGATCTTTCTCACCTCCAGCCTCGGCATGAACTACGCCCCCGGAGCCAAGGATTCCGCCGATCCCGAGTTCGACAACGTCTTCGTCAACCCGTCTTCCTACCAGTCGTTTCTTAAGACCGGAGCATGGCCCGACAAAACCATCCTCATCAAGGAAAACCGTGTCTCCGACAATCACGCGTCCATCACTACCGCGGGCCGATCGCAGGCAACGGTTGTGAATTTCGAGGCGAACGTGAAGGACGCTTCCAAAGGAGGGTGGGCGTTTTATATGTTCACCAGCAAGGACTCGACCGAGGGCGCCGTCATGCCCAAGACCGCGAGTTGCTATTCCTGCCACTCCCAAAATGGAGCCGTCGACACAACGTTCGTGCAATATTACCCAACGCTCATCGACATCGCGAAAGCGAAGGGCACGTACAAGACGTCAGAGAAGTAGGCTCGGCACGCTTGCCTACGAACTTTTCGCCGCCCGATACGCTTCGTCCAAAATCTCCACCACGTGCGAGACGCGTTGCCCCTTGCCGTGCATCGCCACACCCGCGCGAATTTGCAACATGCAGCCCGGATTCGTCGTCGCCACTCGATCCGCACCCGTAGCATTAATCGAAGCCATCTTCTTTTCGAGCAGCGCCATCGACATATCCGTGTGCAGCACGTTATAGATCCCCGCGCTCCCGCAGCACAAATCGGACAATTTCATCTCTTTCACAGTCAACCCCGGCACCTGTGCCAGCAGCGCCCGCGGAGCCGACCGCACTTTTTGCCCGTGCGCCAGATGGCACGAATCCTGGTACGTCACCGTAGCCCGCACCTCGCCCATCTGCGGATTCAGTTCGATCGACGCCAGAAACTCACTGATGTCTTTCATCGAAGCGACAAATTTCTTGGCCTTCTCCGCGTAAGCCGGATCGTGCTCCAGCAACTCGTCATACTCCTTCAGCGTCGACCCGCACCCGCCCGCGTTCGTCAAGATCGCGTCGAACCCGCCATCCAAAACCGCGTCGATATTCTTCCGAGCCAGCTTCCGAGCCGGATCCCGCAGCCCCGCATGAACGTGGAGAGCGCCACAGCAAGTCTGATCCGCGGGCACGGTAACTTCGCAGCCGTTGGCTTGCAGCACGCGCACCGTAGCCTCGTTCAACCGCGCGAACGAAATGTTGGCGATGCATCCCGCCAATAACGCCACCCGATATTTGCGCGCGCCCTGAGGCGGATACACGCGCCCAATGTTGCGAAAGAAGAACGGAGTCTCCACCGCCGGGGCCAGCGCCTCCGCCTCCCCCAACCGGCCCATTAACTTCAGAATTCCGGACGCTCTTACCAGCTTCTGAATTCCCGAAGCCTGGTAGATATACATCTTGAAGCCGGCAATCTTCAACATCGTCCGGCTCGGCAGCAGCTTCTCAAACACCAGCCATCGCAGAAGCCGCGCGCCCACAGGACGCTTCACCCGCGCTTCGATATCCGCCCGAGCCGCCTCCACCAGCCGCCCATACTGAACTCCCGAAGGACACGCCGATTCGCACCCACGGCACGCGAGACATAAATCGATGTGCTCCTGGTACGACTCAGTGATCGGTGCGCCGTTCGATACCTGCACCATCTGATAAATCCGTCCCCGCGGCGAATCCATTTCGATGCGCAGCTCGCGATACGTCGGGCACGCGTTCAAACACAACCCGCAGTGGACGCACTTCAGCAGGTCTTCTTGCTTCGGCGCATCGGAAGATCTCGCGTCAGAGCCAACCATAGAATCGCCCCCGGTTCAGCAGACGCTCAGGATCGAACATATCCTTCACCTTTGTCATCATCGCAAAGTCCGCCGGAGGCTCTATCTTATCCGGACGCTGGGCGAGGTGAGCATAGATGACGCCGGAGCCCGCGCGTGCGATCACCGGCACTTTGAGTTCGTCCACTTTCTTCGCCATCTCCGTGAACTTCAGAGGAATGGGAAGTACGAAACCTTGCGGATGCGCAGCGAGGAAGCGGGGCGTGAACTCGCGAACTTCGTCCCACACGGATTCATCCACCACCGCCGCACCCGGAAGCTCACGAGCATAGCGGTCCAACACCTGCGAGTTTCCGCCGACTCCTACGAGAAGCCGCCAACCCGTCTTCGATGGAGAAGCCGCTTGTCGCGCCCAGTTCACAATGTCGAGGGCCGCCGGCTGCAAAACACTCTTCAGGATCCGATCGCGCTCCGCGAACGCCTCCGCCGCGGTAGCGAACTTCATCTCAAAGCTGCGCGATTCCACCGGCTCGGGAAAGACCTTGAAGTTGACCGAAGCAATCGCGGCGAGCGTTCCAAACGATCCGATCATGAGCTTCGCCATGTCGAGACCCGCCACGTTCTTCACCACCATGCCTCCGCTCGAAATCAGTTTGCCTTCGAGCGTGGCGAACTTCATGCCGATGATCATGTCGCGAGCCGTCCCATGCAAGCGCCGCCGCGGCCCGCTGAGGTTCGCCGCGACCACTCCGCCGACCGTTGACTCCTCGCGCCAACCCGGATCGAGCGGCAGCATTTGCCGGTGCTCCCCCAGAATCCGTTCAAGTTCCGCGAAGCGCATGCCCGCCTCGACACTCACCGTAAGATCGCGCGGATCATACTGAATCAGCCGATTCAGCCCAGAGGTCGAGATCGTAACGTCCGCATGCTGCGGAGCCCCCGCAAGCCGGTCCTTCGAGAAGTTGCCGCCGAGCAGGATGGATTGCTTGGCGGATGCCGCGGAGTGAAGCGCTTCAGCCAGCCGTTCGGGACTCTCGGGCCGAAGCGTGCTCATGCGAAATTATTTCCCGTGACACTTTTTGTATTTCTGGCCGCTTCCGCAGGGGCAAGGATCGTTGCGGCCAGGCTTGCCGTTCGCCGACGGCGCGGCGGCAAGCGCAGGCGCTTCCTCTTCTTCCTCTTCCTCGCCCATGCTCTCGAACACCGGATCGAGTCCGTGCAACCGCAACCGCTCGTCCAACGCGAAAGCGACGAGTCGCGCTTCTTCGTGGGACAACGGCGTGAGCGAATCGATCTTGCGCAGCATGCCCTTCGCCCGCCCGCGAGTCGTTTCCCCCGGCATCGCCAAAGCGTACGCGAAGAGCGCATCCTCGCGAAGATCGTCGTGATCGAAGAAGCTCGCGATCTGGTCAATATGCGTCGTCAAACGAAAATACCCCGCCCCGCGCAGCGCCTGATGCAGGATGGCGACGTCCTTATCGTCCAAATGCGGCGCGAAGTATTTAGCGTACGGCTTCCACAGAGACCGCCACATAGTCTCCATGGCCTTCACTCTCGCGACGCCGCCCTCTTCGTAAAGAGCCTCCACCGCTTTCCGAATCTCGGCGCGATCCGCGACGCCGTAGAGCCCCACCGCCGCGCCGCCGCGTTCGATCACCGGCTTCGAAGTGTCGCTCAGCACCGCGAGCATCGCATCGCGCACCGGAGCTTCCCCGGTGACGTCCGCCAGCGATTCCCACGCCCGGCCGCGAGCCTTCGGATCGGCGTCGTTGTGCGCCATCTCCCACAGCGCCGCGCGCACCTTCGGATGCAGCTCCGCGTTGAAGAAGCTGTACGCCGCTTCCGCGCGAATCTCCACATCAGGCGACGTGAGCAGCTCGATGCGCTCCCCTTCGCTGAGCATCTCGAATTCCGGGAGCTCGCGTTTAGGATAGTCGGCGAGAATATCGAAGGGCTCCGCTTTGTACTCGGGTTCCGGCGCGTCCAGAGCTTCGATGGCATGCGCGATCTCGCGCCGCAGCTCGACCTCTTCTTCATCCGGGTTCGCGGAAACTTCCGCCAGCATCTTTTCGAGTGCGGGCTTTGTGGAAGGATCGCCGTACAAGCCGAGGCAGAAAGCTCCGTCGGCGGCATCGAACTCCAGGCGATCCACCAGCAGGTCGCGGACGCGCGGATCGCGCACGCGCAACCCCGCGAGAAGAAACGCGACGTCGGAGCCTTGCTCTTCCCCGAGCTCTTCGTACAAAGCGAGTAACGGCTCCACGGCTTCCTTGCCGAAAGGCAGGAAGGCTTGCACGAGGTTGTCATCGACGTCATCCGGCTCGCGGCGGATAGCGTCGAGGAAAAACGGGAGCGCCTCCAGTGTGGGCGAGTAGCGGAAAAGATCCGTCAGGACCGGGTCAAGGCCAAGCCTCTGATCGCGCCTGTCTGCATCGGCTTCTGGATCGGCTTCTGGATCAACATCGGGCTCGCGCGAAAACACGAGCACATCCGAAACGAAGTCCGGTCGATCGATGATGGATTGAATCAGCCGCCGGTCGACGCCAACCCATCCGCGGGAAGCTGCGTCCAGCAGCTCCACCACGGGGATTTCGTGATAGCGGTCCGGCGAAAAACCGGCGATAGGCCGGGGTCCGCTAGCGCTCATGAAAGAAGCTCCGCGAGCTCGTCTTCCTTCGCTCAGTCTTCTTTAACAACGTGAACCGGAATCTCCACCGAGACTTCCCGATGCAGCCGCACGACGACCTTGAAGTCGCCCAGTTGCTTAATCGGCTCGTCCAAATGAACCTTCTTGCGGTCGATGGTGTAGCCCTGCTTTTCGAGCGCCGCGGCGATGTCCGCCGAGGTCACCGATCCGAACAGATGATCGTTCTCGCCGGCCTTTTGCTTGATGGTCACTTCAACAGCCGACATCAGCTTCGCCAGATCCTGCGCTTCGGTCTGGACCTTCACATCGCGGCGCAGGTGCGCTTGACGCTCCTGCTCCACGATCTTTTTGTTGGATTCGTTCGCCGCCACCGCCAGCTTGCGCGGCAGCAGGAAATTGCGGGCGTAGCCGGAAGCGACCTTCACTACCTCGCCGCGGCTCCCCAGCTTATCGATATCTTCTCTGAGAATGACTTCCATGATGCTCCTCTTAGAGAGACGTCGCGAACGGAACCAGGGCGATGTTGCGCGCCTGCTTGATCGATTCCGCCAGCCGCCTCTGGTGCGGCGCGCACACGCCGGAGATGCGCCGGGGCGTGATCTTGCCGCGCTCGCTGATGAAGCTCATCAGCATCCGCACGTCTTTGTAGTTGATATCGTCGATCTTCTCGACGCAGAACCGGCACATCTTCTTGCGCCGGAAATATTGCTTCTTCCCGATCGCTTTGTCGCCGCCGGTGGGCCTCATCGACCCGCTAATGGGCCGTCCGCCGCCACTTCGTTGTTCTGCCATAGGATTTCCTCGCTTACTCCGTCACCGGTTCTTTTGCTTCTGTTTTTGCTTCAACAGGCGCCACGGCCACAGGCTCCGCCGGAGCGGGAGCAGGGACGGCCGGTGCGGGGTGAGCCGCGGGCGCTGCCGGAGCCGGCATCGCGGGAGCCAGAGGCGCCGAGGGCGCCGACATCTGCGGCGGTGGAGGTTTGCGCGCGGCGCGCTTCTCGCGAGCCTTCTTGCGCTTGTCGATCTTCTTCATGCGCTCATCCACGCGCACGGTGATGAACTTGATCACCAGGTCCGTGTTGCGCATGCGGCGCTCCACTTCCTTGACCAGATCCGCCGGCGCGGTGAACACGATCAGGATGAACAGCCCTTCGGCGTACTTCTGGACCCGGTAAGCAAGCTTGCGGACGCCCCACTTGTCCGCCTTCTCGATGGTCCCCTTGCCGTTGGTGATCAGATCCTTGATTTGGCCGAGGTACGCGTCGGCCTCCTCTTCCGGAGTGTCCGGTTTCAAGATAAACAGCTCTTCGTAACTTCGATTCATTCTTCCTCTTCGTTTAAGCCTTGGGCGCGACGATTAAAAATCGCCATGGCCTTTTCGACGCCCTCAGCGAGTATGGATTCGACAGCCTCCGCGGCGCGGGCGACCATCTCTTCCACTTCCTGCTTCTGCGACCGCTTCAGCGGAGAGAGCAGAAAATCCGCCCCCCGTTCGCCTCCACGGCCCGTATCCACTCCCACCCGGACCCTCGCAAAATTCTGCGTGCCCAGGTGAGCAATCACACTCTTGATCCCGTTGTGTCCCGCCGCCGAACCCGAAGGCCGGAGTCGAAGGGAACCCCACGGGAGGTCCAACTCATCTTGCACCACAATCACCCGGTCCGGGGTTAACTCGTACCGGTCGAGCAATCCTTTGACGGACTGCCCGCTCAAATTCATATACGTTTGCGGCTTTGCCAGGGCGACCCGCTTTCCGCGAATCGTGCCTAATCCCACAAACGCCACGTTCTCTTTCCGCGTGACCCGAATCGCGTTCGATTCGGCCAGACGGTCGATCACCAGGAACCCAAGATTATGCGGCGAGGCTTCGTACTCCTCGCCCGGATTCCCCAACCCCACCACCAGAAACTCGACCGCATCGGGCATCGTGTAGTGGGGAAGCCAGCCGGACGACTACTTCTTCTTCTTGTCGTCCTTGGCTTCTTCCTCTTCCTTCTTGCCCTTCTTCAGGACTTCGGGCTCGGCCGCGGCTGCCGGAGCTCCCGGCGTGCCTTCCGCCGCCGCCGTCGTTTCCTCGGCGCGCATCGCCACCACGTGCGAGATCACCGCTTCCGGCTGGCTCAACAGTACCATCGAACCCGCCATCGGAAGATCGCTCGCGCGGACGCTCTGGCCGATCATCAGCTGCGAGGTATCGATCGAAATGAACTCCGGGATGTCGTCTGGCAAGCACTCCACTTCCACTTCGCGAGTGATCAGCTCGTGCAAACCACCCTGGAGCTTCACGCCCTGCGGCTCACCCACGGTGTGGACCGGAACCTTCACCACGATGCGCTTGGTCAGATCGATGCGTTTGAAATCGACGTGCAGCAGGTTGTCCTTAATCGGGTCGGAAAGCCAGTCCACGATCATGACCGGAGTGTTCTCGCCGCCCGTCACGGACAGGTTGAAGATGGTGTTGTGCCCCGTCTTCGAATGCAGGATCTTGCCGATTTCCTTCGGGCTCACCGCGACGGCGACGCTGGTCTCGTTCACGCCGTACAGCACGGCGGGCGTCGCTCCGGCGGCGCGCGTGCGGCGGGCTTCATTCTTGCCCCGCGTGGAACGCGGCTCGGCGATGATGGTGATTTCTTTTCTCATGAGTTTGTTTCCGGGTTAATTTCCTTAGACGAATAACGTGCTGACCGAGCCGTCCTCGTGAATCGACTGAATCGCCTTGGCGAGCAGCGGAGCCACCGAAAGCTGCTTGATACGCGAGCAGTTGTCGGCCTCTTCACTCAACGGGATGGAGTTGGTCACAATCACTTCTTCAATTTCCGACTTCTCAATGCGGTCCACCGCCGGACCGCTCAACACAGCATGCGTGGCGCAGGCGCGGACGCTGCGGGCGCCGTGCTTGAGCAGAGCTTCCCCGGCCTTGACCAGAGTTCCCGCCGTGTCGATCAAATCGTCCACGATCAGGCAATCCTGCCCGGCCACGTCGCCGATAATATGCATCACTTCCGCCACATTCACATCCGACCGCCGCTTGTCGATAATCGCCAGCGGCGAACCTAATCTCTTGCCGAAATTCCGCGCGCGTTCCACGCCGCCCGCGTCCGGAGAAACCACCGTCAGATTGTCGCCCTTCAAATCGTCGAAGTAATCCACCATCACCGGGGCGGCAAACAAATGATCCACCGGGACGTCGAAGAACCCCTGAATCTGAGCGGCGTGCAAATCCAACGCCAGAATCCGGTCGGCCCCGGCGCGCTCAATCACGCTCGCCACCAGCCGGGCCGAAATCGGCATGCGCGGCCGGTCTTTACGATCCTGGCGCGCATACCCATAATAGGGTAGCACTGCCGTGATGCGCTCCGCCGAGGCGCGCTTCAGCGCGTCCATCATGAGGAGCAGTTCCATAAGGTGCCGGTCCACCGGCGTACACGTAGGTTGGACCACGAAAACGTCGGCACCGCGAACGTTTTCCTGGATTTGCAGGTGCACTTCACCGTCCGAGAACTGGCGCACATTGGCGCAGGCCAGCTGGCATCCCAGCTCATAGCAGATCTCGCCCGCCAACATGGAGTTGGCGTTGCCCGTGAACACTTTGAAGTGATTGAACCTCATCGTCCGTACCGGCTTGGGAGCGGCCATACTTCGGTGCCGGGGTTTCCGCCATGCTCGTTCAAGACATGCCCGCTAAGCTGGCGCCGCCACAGTGCGCGGTAACTCCGCCGGCTGACCAAGGCCGCCGGCATGATCCGGCATCCTTCGAACATCCGATCCCTCAGCAACATGGTCCGAGCACGCTCCCGTTCCCCGCGCGAAGTGAACATGGCGACCACGGCCGACCCGCTCCCCGTCATTCTCACTCCCGCCGCACCAAGCCGCGACAGCTTGGCCTGTATCTTTTTGAGCTGGGGGAACTGACCGGAAACAGCCGACTCGAAGTCGTTCGCGCTAAGCGCACTCGCCGCCCCCGCCGAACGCGTTTCAACAAGCGCCCGAACGTAGGACTGGAAAGTATTAATGCTACTTGACGCTCCCATGAATGTCAAACTACGGCCCAGCGCCCCGTAGGCCGGACCGGTGGCGATGTGAAGACCGGTGGAGAGAATCAGCAGCGGCTCGGCCGCGATTTCAGGCAGCGGATAGAGCTCCGTGCCGCGGCCCAGAGCCAGCGCCGTGCCGCCCAGAAGGAAAAACGGGACATCGCTGCCCAGTCTCGAGCCGATTTCGATGGCCCGCGAGAGCGGAAGAGCGCGCCCCGCGAGCACCGGAAGCGCCAGCAGCACCGCTGCGGCGTTGCTCGATCCGCCGCCGAGGCCTCCGCCCATCGGGATCTTCTTCGTGAGGCGAAAGCGGACCGTCGCCTTCACGCGAAGGGCGTCGAGCGTCGCCCGGGCGGCTCGAAGGATCAGATTATCGGGGATCGCTTGCGGGTCGTCGATCGAAAGCTCGGTCTTGCGGGACGGCGTGTAGTCGACCTCAATCGTGTCCGCGAGCGAGACGGTCTGGAACACCGTCCGGAGCTCGTGGAAATTGTCGGCGTTCTTGTTCAGCACGCGGAGATCGAGATTGATCTTCGCGAGGGAGCGGAGTTTGACGGAGCGGCCCACTGCTTAATAGTGGATGAAGGAATCGACGTCGTAGCCTTGCAGCTTCTTGCGTCCATCCAGGAAATCGAGCTCGATCACGAAAGCCATGCCGACCACTTTGCCATGCAGCTTTTCGACCAGCTTCGCGGCCGCGGCGGCAGTGCCTCCGGTGGCCAGCACATCGTCGACGATCAACACCTTCTGCCCAGCAGTCACGGCGTCGCGATGCATCTCCACCATGTCGGTGCCGTATTCCAGCGCGTACTCGACACTCTCCGTTTCCGCCGGAAGCTTGTTGCGCTTGCGGATCGGCACGAAGCCTGCTTTCAGAGCATAAGCCAGTGCGGGCGCAAAGATGAAGCCCCGGGCTTCGATCCCGGCAACGGTCTGGATTCCCTTCCCCGAGTAATGCTTGGCGAGGGCGTCGATGATTTCACGAAGCCCGTCGGCGTCCTTGAGAAGAGTAGTGATGTCGTAAAAATTGATGCCGGGCTTCGGGAAATCCGGGACCTCCCGAATCAGGCTTTTGAGGTGGTTCATGAGAAGAACCACAATCTTAGCAGAGCCTACGGATGCACCGTGAGTAAATCTCCCGCCGGCGTACTCGCGCCCGCGTAGGAGCAGGAAATCGGATTATCCGCGGTGGCCGCGTTAGCCGGCACCGTGATGTTGAGCTGGTACAGACCGGGACTGATCAGGCCCGCGAATCCCACCGCCGCATTGTTGCCTCCGATCTTGCAGACCGGAAGAGTCGAGAGCAATCCCGACTGCGAAGACGACCCGAGCGTAATGGAAGTGCTCGGCAATCCGAAGCCCACAGCATAAACCTGCACCGTCTCGTTGGGAGCCGCCGGGGTCGACGCGCCCGGGTAGAGCGTCGGCGGTCCGATCAACGTGTTGTTCACGTGCGCGGCGGCAACATACCCTTGCGGAACAAACTGCAGCAGCGACGGCACCACGGGATTCATGGGCACTTGGAAAGGTGCGCTGGACGCCGACCCGTTGGAGACGATAACTTGCGCGGGGCCTACCGTGCCATCCAGAGGAGTCAAAACGTTTACCTGATCCGTGGCGCAGTTGGGGTTCGTCGCGGCGCTACAGAAAAAATAAACGAAGGCGGCGCTGCCGTTTACCGTTACGCTGATCCCGTTGAGCTGAGTCGGCATTTTCCCCTGCGCGAAATCGGGTGCCGTGCTCCAGATGACCCCGGCCGCCGGAGTGTTCGCCGGAACCAGATTCGATCCGTGAATCTCGATCCACGTGTTCTGCGCAATGCCGGCGGAAGCCGGAGATCCCGCAGTGTTCACGGAAGTGATGACTCCGCCTGCCGTGGCCGACCCGACCGCCGTGCGCCCTGTGAGGTTTCCGGCTTTGTCATAGGTGTAGACAATGGACCCGGCCGTGCCGTAATCGACCTTAATCAAATGGCCGGCCGCGTCGTAGGAATAGTTGGCCGCGGCGGCGAAGACCAGGGGGACGACCAACACGGAAAGCAGCAGCGCTCGCATGGTGCTTGGTTCAGTCTATCGAATCAAGAAGCCGGCCATGCGAGAATCTTCCACCGCCTCCTCCACGTTGACGTGGCGGACGCTCGCCCGCGGCGGGCCCACGCGGAGTTCGGCTTCGAAATCTTCCAGCTGATGCGGCGTGCCAAACGCGAAGACTTCCACCCGGCCGTCGTCCAGATTGCGAGCCCAGCCACGCACACCGAATTCACGCGCGACCCGCTGCGCGAAATACCGGTATCCTACACCCTGCACTTGGCCGGCGACGTAATACCGGCGCGCGAATCGTCCACTCATCGTTGTTTACTCACGTTCGTTCACGGGCCCTCGTCCACTCATCTTGGTGATTTTACCGAGTTTTAATCCGGAATTGCTTGAGCACCCCTGTCGATTCACCTGTTGAGTCGTACAGCGCCAAAAGACCATGCTATGCTCCTCTAAAGATGAAAACCGCAGAGCTTTCTTTAGCTCGCGGGCTGGCACTCATTTTCGATCTGGACGGCGTTGTGGTCGATTCGATGCCGGCCCACACGCTGGCTTGGCAGCGTTATCTCGAACGATTGGGGATTCCCGGAGAGGATGTGTCCACGCGTATGCATGGACGTCGTAACGACGAAATTGTGCGCGATTTTCTGGGTCCCTGCGTTCCGGGCGACGTAGTATTTGAGCACGGCGCGGCGAAAGAGCGGCTATTCCGCGAAATGATGGCGCCTCACTTGATGGAACGGCTGGTTCCCGGAGTGGACGATTTCCTGGCCCGCGCGTCTTCCCCGCCCGCCCCGGCTCCCGTGGCTCTGGCCACCAACGCCGAGCCCGCCAACGTGAACTTCGTCCTGCAGGGAACCGGGCTCGGACGCTGGTTTCCGGTGGTGGCGAACGGCACGCACGTGAAAAACGCCAAGCCCGCGCCGGACATTTATCTTTACGCCGCAAAAGAGTTGAACATCGAGCCGCGCAACTGCATCGTCTTTGAGGATTCCCCCGTGGGCATCGCCGCGGCGCGCGCCGCCGGCATGCGCGTGGCGGGAATACAGACGCACTCGGAAGCACTGGAATTCGTGGACGTGGCCGTACGTGATTTTCGCGACCCGGAGTTGGAGCGATGGCTGGCCACACAACAGGCTTCCTAATCACGATCGTCCTCCTGCTGGGGGCGGCTTTGATCGCCTTCATCGGATGGCGGCGGACACGGCGCGAACGCGCGCAGCAGGAAGCGCAACGGATTCTGCACAACCTCAGCGAAGACATTATTGCGGCGCCCAGTCCGTCCGTGATCGCGGAGAAGCTCTCCGTGGTCCTGCCCACCATCACACAGGCCACTTCGGTCAACCTTTATCTGTATCAGCGGCGCACGAAATCGCTGGAGCGCGTACCCACCACCACCGATCCGGAACCGATGGCGGCTCCCCTGGACGCGCCCCCCGAAGGGTTGGCCAACGCCGCCGTAGTCTGCTTCCGCAATCGCACCCTGTTGAACGTTCCGGACGTCCGGCGAAACCCACTTGTGAAGGTGGGACCGAAGATCAGCCTGCCGAAGTCCGCCTTCTTCGTGCCCCTGCTTTCGCAACAGGAAGCACTGGGCGTGCTGGAGATCGGCAACTCCCGCAAGCCCGGATTCTTTTCTCAGGAAGAGCAAGCCGGCATTCAGCATTTGGCGAATCAGGCAGCGGCGGCGTTAAAGCTGCAGGAGCGCACCGCGATGCGCGAACAACTATTCCACAGCGAAAAGCTCGCGGCAACGGGACAACTGATCTCCGGCGTGGCCAGCGAGTTGAGCGCTCCTCTGGAGAGCATCGTGCAACTCGCGGCGACTCTGGCGGCGCATCAGGGGACCGCCCCTTCGCAGCGGGATTTGCTGAAGCTGGTGGGAGAATCGCAGCGCGCCTCAGAAATCGTGTCCCGGCTGGTTTCCTTCGCTCGCGAAGAAGAGCCCGCGCCGCACGTGTTGGACGTCAACACTCTGGCCTCCGAGCTGATGCGTTTCCGCGAGCCGGAATGGCGCTTGCTCGGCCTGAAGACCCAGGACCGCCTCTCCCCCGAGAAGGCTCCGATCCTGGGATCGCGCGGGCAGATCGAGCAAGTGTTCTTGAACTTGCTGGTCTACGCGGAGCAGCACGCCGCGCAATCTCCCGCGAAATCGCTGTCAATGCAAAGCAGCGTCATCGCACGGAGAATCCTGGTGGAGATTTCCTACGGCGCGGCGGTGGAAGATCCCGCGGCCACGGTCGATCCGTTCACGCCCGGCAGCTTGCTGGGCGGAGGAGCGCTGGGGTTAAGCGTGTGCCAAGGCATCGTGCGATCCCACGGCGGAGAGGTGCGGTTCCGCAGCCGGTCCGGTTCCGCGCGATTTGAAGTCGAATTGCCTCTAACGCAGGAGGACTCGGCCGACACGGCTGCTCCGCTGGAGCCGCGCAAGGTCTCCCGCTCGCTTACGGTGATGGTGGTGGACACGGATGCGGCGGCGCAGAAGCACCTGCTGGGTTTGCTTTCCACGCGAGGCCACCGGGTGGTGCCGGTGTCGTCGCAGGAAGCTCCGGATCTGGCGCAGCGGCTGCGCTTCGACGCGGTGTTCTGGTCCTTGCATCACGGCTCCGGCAACTGGACCGAGGCGTCCGAGAGTCTGCGCTCGCTCGTGCCCCTCTTCGTGCTGGTGGGCGATGGGTACGACGCGGAACTGGCCCGTCATCTGGAGCAGAACCAGGGATTCCTGTTGTCGCGGCCCGTGCAGGAAACCGAGTTGGACCGCGTGCTCGCCCAGGCCGAGGCCCGGACTCCGGCAAAGTAGAGCCGGCGCGCGACAGTACCAGGACCAACCCTGCACAAGTACTGGTCGATTTTGGAACCGCGGTTTCTTGTTGGCTTCCCCGGCAGGCTCCATGCTGGAATCGTGGCGACCAGTCTTTTTGAAATCCTGCAACAGCGCCGGGGCCGCGTGCTGTTCGTGTCCGAGAAAAACTCCAGCCGCAGCCAGATGGCGGAAGCATATGCCCGCGTACTGGGCGAGGACGTGATCGAGGCCGCCAGCGGCGGAGCCTCGCCCGCGCCCTCCATCCCCCACCAAACCCACGCCGTCATGCGGGAGAAAGGAGTCTCGCTGGCTGCGGATCAATCGCCCAAGAATTTCCACTCTCTGACGTTGCAGGACTTCGATGTCATCGTGAATCTGGGAGGTTGCCGCCTACCGGAGACGGAAGCCACGGTGTTGGAACTTCCGCTACCCGCGCCGGTTGACGATCTGCCGTCGCACCGCGAAGTCCGGGAGCGCATCGAAACCTTCGTGAACTTCCTGGTGGATCACTTCCGCCGTGCCAAGGAATGGAACCACGGCGTGGAGCAAGCGAGCTCCGCCATGCCGGGCTCTGTAAAACCTAGCTCGGTTAAACAAGACTCAGCGCAAACCAGCCCAGTGCCGACGCCAGCAGCAACGCCGCAGCCGGACGCAGCCATGACCGCGGCATCTTAAACGCCGCCGCAGCCAGCATTCCCCATAGCAAGACTTGAACGGCCTCGGCTCCGGATAAATACGTCGCAGGAAACCCTGCGTAGGAGAGTCCGTGGCACAGGCCGAGCACGGCCACGATCATCCAACGAAAGCGGCCTTCGGGCAGCAGCAGCACTTCCACGGCAAGATACGCGACGGTGAGAGCGAGCACGGCTTCGAGAAATCGCACGGAGAGCGTGACGGGAAGCAGTGGTCCCAGAGGCCGCGCGGCCCATTCCGCGACAAGAAACACCGCCGCGATCGACAAAGCTTCGGCCCTTGAACGTGAAGCGAGAGCCATCGCGATCAGGAAGAGCATTCCGGCCGCACCTCGGAGAGCCCGCATCCCTCCCGCCGCGAATTCGCGCGCGATTCTCTCGGCGCGCGAAGGCGGATGAAACCGGACCTCGCCGCTGGTGAAGCGTTGATCGAAGACCAGTTGGTCCGTGTTCGCGCCGCGCGTCGCAGTCAACAGGTGCACGTGATTCGGAACCGTCACCTGATACAGCGTGCACTCCACGGCAAGCGAATCCTTCGGCAGCCGCGCGAATTCATAGTCGCCTCGGCAGACGTAGGCGGAATCCTCCGCCTGGCAGTGGGAATGAGTGAGCTTCGCGCCTTCGAAGTGAACATGCGCGAGGAGTTCCGTCTCCGGATGCGCCGCGTGGGCCACCTCGAACATCGGCATGCGGAGCTCGAAGGTGGCCGTGGGTCCATCGACGGTGAGCTCGCCGGTACTCATGCTGACCACGTGAGCCTGAAGCTCAACGGCGGCGAGCATCAGCAGAAACCAGCTACGCCACATGCCGTTTTCGGAGCCGAGTCAATACCACGCGCAACGCCGCGATAAGAGGCACGGAGAAGAACATGCCCGGAATCCCTGCCACCTGCTCCCCCGCGATCACGCCGAACAGCACCAGCAGCGGCGGCACTTCCACGCCCTCGCTCATCAAATACGGATTCAGGATGTAATCCTGGAACACGCGATACAGCACCAGGAAAAAGACGATCCACAACACGTGCGGATAACCGCTGAACGCGGCGACTAACAAGATCACCACCGCCGAAATCGCGGGGCCCACCACCGGAATCACTTCGAGCGTCGCCGCGATGCCCGCAAGCAGAATCGCGTACGGGACTCCGACGATCGACAGAAATCCCAGGTGCGAGAGAAATGTCGAGGTCGCCAGCAGCACCAGCGCGCGTATGTATTGCGTCAGCAAGGAGTGCAAGTCCGTAAGGATTTCGTCTACCAGCACGCGCGACCGCAGGCTGAAGCTGTCTACAATCGACTTCCGCATCGCCGGCCCGTCTTTGAGAAAGAAGAAACTCAAAATCGGAATCAGGACCACGCTGAGCAAATTTCCGATGCCCGAGACAATCTGCCCACCCGCGCTGCTCAGCATCGGCAGGACGTTTTTGTCGAGCTCCTCCATGCGGTCGCGAATGGCTTGATTGAACCGCGGACGCGCGTCCTCCAGCCACGCCGGCAGCGGCAGCTTCGAGAGCGGATCTTCCTGAATCGCAGCCGGGAGGCGGCTGGCCAGGCCCGCGGCTTGTTCGCCGATGCGCGACCCAAGAGGAATCGCCAGCGATACCAGCAAGCCCAACAAAGCCGCGTACACCAGCGCGAGCGCCGCCGTGCGCGAAACGCTGCGTCTCCAGCGCATCAGTAATTCCACCGCCGGCGAGAGCAGGTGGGCAAAGAACAGCGCCAGCGCGAAAATCACCAGCGTGTGCCGGATGGTGTACAGCGCCGCCAGCACCAGCGCGAACAAAAACAGCGTCCACCCCACCTTCAGCGCGCGCCGGTCGATTCCGAGCATGGATACCAGTGTAGTGGGACCCACCTGTCCGGTCCAATTTGAAATAATGCAACGGTGCGCGTCAACCTCAGCTTCTTGGCAATCGCCACCGTCACGCTCTACGCGCAGAGTAACGGAGTAATCGAGGGCCGCGTCACCAACAGCGTCACCGGCGAGGCCGTACCCGGCGTCAAGGTGCGATTCCTGGACCGGAAGAGCTATGTGCACTACGCCACCACCGACGCCAGCGGTTCCTATCGCCTTACGGACCTTGACGACGGCGACTACACAGCAGAGTTCACCAAGGAAAGCTTCTCCAGAAGTTCGCAGGGTTCGTATTCTCACGTTTCGAGCGGACTTCCGGTGCGCGTCGACATGCAGCTGAAGCCGTGGGGCTCCCTGCGCGGACGCGTCATCGACGAGGAAGGCAGGCCGGCCGCCGCCGTCCGGGTGGAACGCGACCCCAATCCGCGCCGGAGTCTCGACGGCGACACCGTCACCGATCAGAACGGCGAGTTCCTCTTCGCCGATCTCGCTCCCGGTTCCTACACGGTGGCCGCCAAGCCGGAGCCGAAGACGCGGATCCAGGACGGCCTGCGCGTCGGAACCGTCGCGATCTACTATCCCTCGGCCACCGACTCCTCGCTCGCCGCGCGTCTCACGGTCCGCGTCGGCGAGAATGTATCCGGCATCGACATCCGGCTGAAGAGCGTTCCCGTGCATCGCGTCACCGGCGTCGTCCTGAATGAGGCGGGCAAACCCGCGGCCCAGATGATCGTGAAGTTGATGGGACCCGCGAGCACCACCCGCCGGGAACTCGGAATCAGCGCCATCATGATCCCCAGCGGTGCGCCGGGCTCTTTGCCGATGATGCTGTATTCCACCGTCGGCCCGTCCGCCGCGCCGGAGATCGCGCGAGTGACCACGCGCGAGGACGGCGCCTTCGAGTTCGCCGCAGTCGAGCCCGGCGATTGGAGACTCAGCGCCGAGACCGGCGATTTCGAAAATCCGCTCAGCGGCGTCGCGTCGGCGCCGGTGAGCGAGAAGGATCTTGAAGGCATCCAGATCCGATTGAGCGCTCCTTTCCCGGTCCAGATCACGCAGGATTGGGGCGGCGCGCAACCTCCCGCACTGCCGATGTTGATCCAGAATGGCCGCGTCACGACGAGGGAAGTACCGTCGCCTCGCGTCAATCTCGTGCCGGTGGAGGGCCAGCCGTCGGTCATCGTGGCGGACCCTTCCACCAACATGGCTCGCGTGAATAGCGTCTTCCCGGGCCGGTATCGCGTGATGCCCGCCCTCGGCGTCGCGGATTTTTATCCGGCCGCCATTATGCTCAACGGACGCGATGTCAGCGGACAGGTGGTGGAAGTCGCTCCCGGAGCGGGACCGTTCCAGATCCTGTACAAGTCCGGTCTCGGCCACGTGCGCGGCACCGTGGAGAAGGGCGACGGCGCGAGCGTATTCCTGGTCTCGAACATCGTGGGCGACATCCTCACCTACCGGCAGATACCTTGCGGACCAGGCGGCGCCTACGATTTCACCCAAGTGCCTCCGGGCGAGTATTACCTCGCGGCGTTCGACCGGGCCGAGAGCGGCGGACTTCCCGCCGCCGATCTGCCCGCGGCCATCGTGCCCTTTGGGTCCAGCGTGCGTGTCGAGGCGAACGCGACGGTGTCGGCGGATTTACGGTTGAACCGCTGGCCCTGGTGAGGCCGGTCGCGATTCTGCGGGTGCACTCACACGATCGAAGGGAAAGGCGGCCGGATTCCACACCGCGCGGCCGTTGCCTCGCGGCTCTGCGATCAGGTTCGAAATGGACGCTCGCCCCAGGTGCGGACCTGACCCGCTGAAGGCGTTGTAGCGGCCCTTCGCCGTCGTGGACCAGTTGACGAACTTGTCTCCCGCGCTGCCAAAGCTCACGATCGTGCCTGCGGCAGTGAAGTCCGCGCATGGAGCCTTAGGCTGCGAAGCGGAGAGCAGGAACACTCCGCCGAGCCCGACGTCTTCGATCACGTTCCCGCGCATCTCAACGTCCTCCATCACCGACTGGCAACTCGCTTCGAGATAGATCGCGCCCCCGTCTGCGGCGTACGTGTCCGGAAAGTGGGAAATGGTATTGCCAGCAATCAGAATCTTGGAAAGCCGGATATCGCAATACGTATACATCGCGATGGCGATCGCCGCGGCGTTGCTGAGGCGATTGTTTTCCACCGTCCAGGCCGTGTAGTCGTCATTGGTATCCGGGCAAGCGCCGCCGTAGCCCTGCGTCATGATTTTCACCGGCGAGTTCTGGAAATCGTGAATCGTGTTGTTGCGAAGCGTCACACCACGGACAGCAATGAAGTAGAACGCGTGGTCGGAATGGCCGTCGCTCGTGAGCGTGCAGTTCTCCACCGTCACCTGCGTCGCGTTGGCCGCATTGATCGGGTTCGACACTTTGTTGCGGCCAGTCCCCGTGGAGATGTCGCAATCGCGGACCATCACGGAAGCGACCACGTCCGCGTTCGTCGTGCCGTTGATTCCCAGACCGAAGTTGAAGCCGTGGCTCTCGAAGCGCTCGAACGAAAACGTCTGGCCGGCGGAAGGAATCGCGCGTCCGTCCCTGCACGGCGAGTAGCCGCAACGGAACACCGCGATCATCGACAGGTCCTCGGCGAGCGGTTTCGTATGGATCGCCAGATCCTGGATCGTGAGAGAGTAATTGGCGACGATGCCATGATTCAGCGGGCTCTGCACCGTCTGGAACACAATGCTGCGAGTGGGCCCATCGCCCTTAATATAGGTGGGGCACCCAGTGACCAGCGGCTTGGCGATGTTATAGGTCCCCGTTGGCACGTGAAGCCACGGCGCGCCTGCGTCCCTCGCGCACACCGCGTCCAGCGCCCGTTGCAACGCGGCGGTATCGTCGGCGATGCCGTCTCCCTTCGCTCCGAAGTCCTTCACGGAAAGCTCAGCGGACTGCGCGAGGCAGTGTGCCGCAAGGATTGCGAGAAGGAGCGGGAGCTTGGCCACCTTATCAGTAGTGCGGGAACCAAACCATTTCTCGCCGGACGCTTTACAGTTTGAGACCCGAGAGTTTAAGACCCTAAAGTCTGAGAAGCGATAAGATCAACCATATGCTCAAATCCGCCCTCGCCGCCCTCCTCTTCGCCTGCTGCGCCAACGCGCAAATTCACTCCACCGTTGCTGCCAGTGGACAAGCCAGCATCTTTGTTCCGCCCGATCAGGCCAAAATCGACATCACCATCACCGCCTCCGGACCTACGGCGAGCGCCGCCTCTACGAAGGACGCCACGCAGGTGACCGCCGTCCTCGGAGCGCTCACCAAACTCCTGGGCGCGGGCGCCAACGTCAAAACCGTAAACTATTTCGTGGGACCGGTCTACAACAATTCGGGCGCGACCATCACCAGTTACTCGGCGAGCTCTACTCTCGAAGTCACGTTGACCAATCTTTCGCTCGCCGGGACCGTGATCGACACGGCCATCGGGGCCGGGGCCACGTCCGTCGGCGACGTCCAGTTTTCGCTCCAGAACTCCGACCCCGCGCACAATCAAGCGTTGGCGGCCGCGACTGTCCAGGCCATGGCGCACGCCAGCGCGATGGCGACGGCGCTCGGGCGCGCGGTCGGCATGGTCCTCTCGGTACAGGAGGTGACGGCGACGCCCGCGCTGATCGGAGTCCTCACCGGCAGCTCCCCGGTCACCTCGACCACCATCGTTCCAGGCTTGCTTCAAGTCCAGGTCAGCGTTACTCTACAGGCGGAACTCAATTAGGACGTCCGGCGGCGATCTTGAAGCGCGCCCCGGAACATGATATTCTCGATAGGGAAAGGGTCCAATATGGCAACAGCGGATGATCTCACCGACCAACAACTCATTGAGCAGCAGTATGACAGGACCGTTCGGGAAGACATTGAGCTATTCCGCAGCCAAGCCAACTCCTGGATTGCAAAGCAGATAACCGACGATGAATTCCGCGCTTTCCGGCTCCGCCGCGGCGTCTACGGCCAGCGTCAGGACGGCGTCCAGATGATCCGTACCAAGGTTCCCGGTGGACTCCTCACGGCGGACCAGATGCGGCGGCTCGGCCGGGTTGCGGACGAATTCGGGGGTGGCAAGGGTCACTTGACCACTCGTCAGAACATGCAGTATCACTTCGTGCCGCTGCCTCAAGTGGCGGACTTGCTGCATATGTTGGCGGATGTCCGGCTCACCACTCGTGAGGCTTGCTATAACACCGTTCGGAATGTCACGGCCTGCCCTCTCGCCGGAATCCACCCGCATGAGCCCTTTGACGTTCAGCCGTATTCCCGGCGCTTGGCGTTCGCCTTCCTGCACAAGGAACTGACCGACGCCCTGCCCCGCAAGTTTAAGGTTTGCTTTGTCGGCTGCCCGGAAGATTGCATGGCATCGGCGATCAATGACGTCGGCCTCAGAGCCGTGATTCGCGACGGCGTGAAGGGTTTCAGCATGACCGTAGCCGGCGGGCTCGGACCGCTGCCCACCGAAGCTAAGCTGCTGCACGAATTCATCCCCGCTGAAGACGTCGTCCGCCGCGTGGAAGCCGTCATCCGGATCTTCAGCATGCACGGCAATCGCAAGGACAAGAACCAGGCGCGGCTGAAGTTCGTCATGCGGAAGCGCGGGTTTGACTGGCTGCGGGACGCCATCGAAGAACAGTATCAGGACATTCTGGCCCATGGCGGCATCGCGATGCCCGAATCGGTACCCGAGAACTTCGGTGGATTCCAACCAGAACCACCAGCCAAGGGCACCGGCCAGATGCTTCCGATGTATAACGACTCTCCGGCCTTCCAGGAATGGCAGTCCACGAACGTGATGCCGCAGAAGCAGGTGGGCTATTCCATCGTGACTGTGCGCGTAAATCAAGGAAATCTGACCGGCGATCAGATGCGCGGCTTGGCCAGCCTGAGTGAGCAGGCGGGCGACGGCTCGCTGCGGTTCTCTATGAATCAGAACGTGATCCTGGGATGGGTGCCGGTAGGTGCCTTAACCCGGGTGTACGGGATTCTCGGAGAGTTGGGCTTGAATGGATCCCGTGCGGAAGAAATTAGCGACGTCGTGACCTGCCCGGGTGCCTATAGTTGCAACCTTGCCCTCACCAAATCCATGAATTTGGGCGATGCCCTGTCGGCCACGGTGCGGGGGCTGGACGATCCCCGTCTGCGGAAGCTCAAGATCAATGTCAGCGGCTGCCCCAACTCCTGCGGCCAGCATTGGATCTCCGACATCGGGTTCTATGGCAACGCCCGCAAGATCGATGGCAAGGAAGTGCCCTATTATCTGATGCTTCTGGGTGGAACGCAGCATGAGTTCGGGCTCGCGATCCAGAGCCTGCCGGCCAGGCTCGCTCCCGTGGCGGTGCAGCGAGTGCTGGATCATTACCTCGCGAACTATCAGGAAGGCGAGACCTTCCGTGCCTACGTCATGAAGAACAAGGCCGGGTTCTTCAAGCAATTGACGGCGGATCTGGTGAAGCCCGCCGATCTAGCCCCGGAAATGTACATGGATTGGGGCGATGATGAGGCTTACTCGCTAAAGCTCGGCCGCGGCGAGTGCGCGGCGTAGATCTTTCCCGCAAGTGCCAAAAAAAGAGGGCGGTGACCGGTTGGTCGCCGCCCTCTTTGTCTTTGATGCGCCTGTTTAGCTGCGCTTGGAGCCGCCGGCTTTTTGGGTCCGGACCGGCTCTGCCACCGCACCTTGCGAGTAGGTCAAGGCCGGTATGGTGATGGACGTATCCACCAGCCGCGCCATGTCCGCTACCGGCAGTCCTTCCGCTTCGCGAGCAAAGCGAAGGTTCTTCGCGTCGGTGTCGTAGTCCACACGGATCCAGTCGCCGCCGCGCACTTGATCGGTCGCGATCAGGTTGGACATCGGTTGGACCAAAATCCGCTCGATGGCGCGTTTCAAGTGGCGTGCGCCGTACTTGAGGTCGGTGCCTTCCGCCAGCAGATGATCCTTGCTGGCATCCGACAGCGTGAACACGAAGGCCCGGTCGGCCGAGGTGTTGAAGATGCGCTGCTGAACCAAGTTGAGTTCGATGTCCAGAATCTTCTTGAGCTGCTCGCTACCGAGCGGCGAGAAGGTCACGATCTTATCGAGACGGTTCATGAACTCCGGCGTGAACTTGCGGCGGGCGGCCTCTACGCCGGTACGCGCAATCTTGTCCGAAGTTTCCGTATCGAAGACGCCGGTGGACGCCTTGACCGCGGCTTCATTGACGCCAAAACCCATCTTCGGAGCGAGCAGGTTGCCCATCTCGCCCGCGCCCAGGTTGCTGGTCATGAAGATCATGGCGCGCGAAAAGTCGACCTTGCGGTTGTCGCCGAGGGTCAGGACACCTTTGTCCAGAATGCCCAGTAGCAGGTTCCACAGAGCGTCGGAGGCCTTCTCAATTTCGTCGAAGAGCACGAAGCTGACCTTCATGGTCTCGGTGTGAAATTGATTGAGCACTTCCTGAGAGAGCAAAGGATGCGTCTCGCGATGGCCCAGGTATCCAGGAGGCGAGCCGATTAGCTTCGCGATCTCATGGCTGTGCTGGAACTCGGCGCAGTCGATCTTGATCACCGCGCGCGGATTTTTCAGAAGAGCCTCGGCGGTAGCCTCAACGATGCGGGTCTTGCCCGACCCGGTCGGCCCCAGAAATAGGAAATTTCCGATAGGACGGCCCGGGGGGTTCAGCCCGGTGAGGTGCATCTGATAGATGTTGACAATCTGTTGGATCGCCTCGTCCTGTCCTACGATCATCCGCCGGAGGCCGGTCTCTAACGATTGTGCGTCCCTCCCGGTTTTACCGGGGTCCAGTGGGATGTTGAGCCGTTCCATTTTGTCCACCGCCTTTCTCACTCTCGGGGAGACCATCTGCCTTTGGTCTCCCTTCCATACACTGCTTGGCAATCCGAGTGCCATTTGTTAGATGCTCCTGATCCGCCGGGGATTCCGGCGGTCTAAATCTCTCTATCGGCCCGGTTTTCCAGGCTTTGAGGGCCTGACCTCCACGCGGCTGACTAAAGTTCGCGCCGGCATCAAGAGGAGCATCCGTACTATTTCGGCAACGTCTTTGGGCCAGACTTTCCAATTCGAACCGGAATCGTCGCGATCACCACTGGCGGTTTGTCCACCAAACCCAGTGGCTACACTGCCCGGCATCACGTAACTGACCCTCACGTTGTCGCTCCTTACGTCCTGCATCATTGCCTCACTCAGCCCATTCAGGCCGAATTTCGAAGCGTTGTAAGCGGAACCACCCGCGAAAGCATTGCTGCCCGCCAGGCTACTTATATTGACGATGTACCCACTACCCCGCGTAACGAATCTGAACAAAGCTTCACGGCTGCAATAGAACACGCCGCTGAGATTCGTATCGATGACGGACTTCCATTCCTCGAGGGAAAGATCACGGGCGGAGCGAAATACGCCAACGCCGGCGTTGTTGACCAGCACATCGAGCCCCCCGAAGGTGGAATCGATAAACCGGAAAAGTTCGCCAACCTCATCATGCTTTTTAACATCGGCAGCTTTACCCGCGACTTTACCAGCGCCGGATTCCGCCGGGAATGCTTCGGCAAGTTCGCGAAGCGCGCGATCGACGGATTCCTGACGCTGTCCGGAGATTGCCACGGAGGCTCCTTCGGCGATCAGCATTTCCGCGATCGCCCGTCCTATTCCGCGTGTTCCGCCGGTAACCAGGCACACTTTTCCTTGCAAGGGATGCTCGGGGAGTTCAGAAGATTCGGTCATGATCCGATCATAGGGAAACCCGGCGCGAAGAAGTACTGTCGCGAAGGGATTCCCTAAGAGGAAAACCTAAAGTCTCGCCCGGCTTTACCTGCCCTCCGGAACAAAACCTCAGCAGTTTGTTGTATCCCCTTTGTCCAGGGGTGTATTCTGACAGCGACCTTACTGCGAGGCCACAATGGCAACCGTCTTTGAAGCACCGCGTTCTTTCGTTGTGGGCCGGATGTCTCCGCAACAGATCACGGCGGTGAAGTCGCGCCTGGCGGAGTGCTACAAACGCGCGGGCCGGACGGGTTCCGAGCGCCGGCAGGAAGCGCGGTTCGCCACCGATGAACCCGCCCGGATGAAGGTGCTGCAACCGATAGGGCCGAGCGCGCAGATTCGCGTCCTGGATATCTCGCGCGGCGGACTCAAGATTACCGTGCCGGAGCTTCTGCCTCCCGGAACGGTCCTGCAGATTCACATGAAGTCCGCGATTGCGTTTGCGGAAGTGCGGTATTGCACGATGCACGGGGCCGAATTCCATGCCGGCGTCCGATTCCAGGATGTGTTTTGGGCACACGAGGGGAAGTAAACGGCGGGTCACGCTTGAGGGCCACGTTAGAATGAAGACGTGCCCAAGGTTACGTTCACTAATCTCGACAAGACGGTCGAGTTCGAATCCGGAAAGCTTCCTTACGACGAGCATGGAAAACCTGAGTCGCTGCTGGACGTGGCGCTGAACTTCGGCATCCATTTGGAACACGCCTGCGGGGGAAGCTGCGCCTGCACCACCTGCCACGTGATCGTGAAGAGCGGCGACGAGAATCTTTCGGAAGCGGACGACGATGAGTTGGACCGGCTCGATCAGGCTCCGGGACTGACACTCCATTCGCGGCTGGGGTGCCAGGCGGTGGTGAAGGGCGACGTCTCGGTGGAGATTCCGAGTTGGAACCGGAATTACGTGAGCGAAGGCGGCGGGTCCATGAATTTGGGCGACGCGATTCCGTTTCCGCGGAAGTAGCTGCGCGCCGCAATCCATCTGCCCTACTTCGCGGCGAGTTGGCGGAGCACGAAGGGCAGGATTCCGCCGTTGCGGTAATAGTCGGCTTCGACCGGAGTATCGATGCGAGCTTGGGCTTCGAACGATTTGCCGTCGGCGGTAACCTTGACTCTCGACTTGCCGCAGGATTCTACTGCCGCGGGGATGCCTTCGATCGAGAAGGATTCGAATCCAGTGAGACCTAGCGACTCGCCGGTCTGGCCATCGACGAACTGGAGTGGAAGCACGCCCATCCCGACAAGGTTCGAACGGTGGATGCGCTCGAAGCTTTCGGAGATAACGGCTCGGACTCCGAGGAGAAGGACGCCTTTGGCAGCCCAGTCTCGCGAGGAGCCGCTGCCGTATTCTTTGCCCGCGATGATGATGAGGCCGGTGCCTTCGGCTTTGTACTTCACCGAAGCGTCGTAGATGAACATCTTCTCGTTCGAAGGGACGTGAGTGGTCCAGCCGCCTTCGGTGCCGGGGGCCATCTGGTTGCGGAGGCGGATGTTGGCGAGAGTGCCTCGGGTCATGACTTCGTGGTTGCCACGGCGAGCGCCGTAGGAGTTGAAATCGGCGGGCTTGATGCCGAGTTCCATGAGGTATTTTCCGGCGGGCGAATCCTTCGCGATGTTGCCGGCGGGCGAAATGTGGTCAGTGGTGATGGAGTCGCCGAGCACGGCCAGGCAGCGGAGCGCCGACATGTCCTTCACGAAGGTGGCGGGGTCCACCATATCGTCGAAGTAGGGGGCTCGCTTGATGTAGGTGGAGTGGTCGTCCCAGGTGTAGCTCTCGCCCTTGGGAACTTTGATGGCGTTCCACTGGGCGTCGCCGGCGAAGACTTCCGAGTATTGCTTCGCGAACATGGACTGCTTGACCGATTGCTTCACGGCGGACTGGATTTCGGCGTTGGTGGGCCAGATGTCGCGGAGGAAGACGTCGTTGCCGTTGGAGCCTTGGCCGAGAGGTTCGGTGGCGAGGTCGATATCGACACGGCCGGCGAGGGCGTAGGCTACTACGAGAGGCGGCGAGGCTAGATAATTCGCGCGGACCAGCGGATTCACGCGGCCTTCGAAGTTGCGGTTGCCGGAGAGGAC
This sequence comes from Bryobacteraceae bacterium, assembly GCA_036498815.1. Taxonomy (GTDB): domain Bacteria; phylum Acidobacteriota; class Terriglobia; order Bryobacterales; family Bryobacteraceae; genus Palsa-187. The sequence goes on from DASYET010000044.1 coordinate 324,621, forward strand.
GGCCGCGACGGTGAGCTTGTTGTCCGTGACGGCGGCGGCGACGGGTTCGGGGAGAGGTCCACTGTTGCCGATGCAGGTGGTGCAGCCGTAGCCGACCAGATTGAACTTGAGGGCTTCGAGAGCGGGGATGAGTCCGGCGTCTTCGAGATAATCCATGACGACTTTCGAGCCGGGGGCGAGGCTGGTTTTCACCCAGGGCTTGGAGGAGAGGCCGAGCGCGACGGCTTTCTTCGCGAGCAAACCGGCAGCGATGAGGACGCTGGGATTCGAGGTGTTGGTGCAGCTGGTGATGGCAGCGATGACGACGCTGCCGTCGCCGATGGTGGCACTGGAGCCATTGGTGCCGATGGTGGCGGTCTTCTGCGCGGCGGTCAACGAAGAGAGAAAGTTTTGTTTTACGTCGGGCAGGTTGATGCGGTCCTGCGGGCGCTTGGGGCCGGCGAGCGAGGGGACCACGGTGGCGAGATCCAGCGTCAACGTGTCGGTGAACACGGGGTCGGGCGCGCCGTCGACTCGGAAGAGGCCTTGTTCTTTGGCGTAGGCTTCGACGAGCGCGACTTGCTCCGGCGAACGGTTGGTCATGCGGAGATAGTCGAGCGAAGCGTCATCGATGGGGAAGACTCCGATGGTGGCGCCGTATTCGGGGGCCATGTTGGAGATGGTGGCGCGGTCGGCGAGGCTGAGGGCTCCGACGCCGTCGCCGTAGAACTCGACGAACTTTCCTACGACGCCCTTCTTGCGGAGCATCTGGGTGACAGTGAGGACCAGATCGGTGGCGGTGGCGCCTTCGGGAAGGCGACCGTCGAGCTTGAAGCCGACGACGGCGGGCAGGAGCATGGTGGCGGGCTGGCCGAGCATGCACGCCTCAGCTTCGATGCCGCCGACGCCCCAGCCGACTACGCCCAAGCCGTTGATCATGGTGGTGTGCGAATCGGTGCCGACGACGGTATCGGGATAGGCTGCGCCGTTGGTGCTGAAAATCACAGGCGCGAGATATTCGAGATTGACTTGGTGAACGATGCCGGTATCGGGCGGGACGGCGCGGAAATTTTGGAACGCGGACTGGCCCCAGCGGAGGAAGGCGTAACGCTCGCGGTTGCGCTGGTATTCGATGAGCGCGTTGGCCTCGAAAGCTCCCTTGGTGCCGAACTCGTCGACTTGCACGGAGTGATCGATGACGAGGTCGACGGGGCAGAGCGGGTTGGCGCGTTTGGGATCGGCGCCCATCTTGGTGAGGGCGTCGCGCATGGCGGCGAGATCGACAACGCACGGGACTCCGGTGAAGTCCTGAAGCAGCACACGGGCGGGGCGGAAGTTGATCTCCTGCGCGGGGGCCGACGGGTCCCACTTGGCGACGTATTCAATGTCGCTCCGTTTCACCGTGGAACCATCTTCGAAGCGCAGCAGGTTTTCGAGCAGGATCTTGATGGAATAGGGGATGCGGGAGAGGGTGGCGAGTCCCGCCTTTTCGAGAGCCGCGAGGCGATAGATGCTGTACTTCCGGCCGCCGACGTTCAAATCACCAGCGGCGCCGAAGGAGTTCTGAGTTGTCATGGTGTATTTCCATTCTAACCGCTGCGATAAAAACCGCCGGAGTGCGTTGGCCTTAGCGCTCCCCTCGGGCGGTCATGGAGTTTCGGGTTTGGGACGGGGTTCGGGGGAGTTCGTTGACCGCTCCCTTTGGTCGCGGCTCTGTCTGGGGTGCGGCGTGGAGGGCGGGGGCCAGAGACGCGGCTTGCGGGGCGGTTTCGGGGGCGGGATCGGGAGGTGGTGGGTTCGAATTTTCGGGTCTTGGACGCGGGGGGGAGTTTGCTGGATGTCGCGGGATTCACGCCAGTTGCGGCTGGACTGGAGGCGGTCCAGTTCGGCTTGGGTGCGTTCCAGAGTGCGGGTAAGGCGCTGCTCATAGAGGCTCAGTTTGGTTAAGACGTTGGCGTGGACTTCTACGGCCTTCGCTTGGGCCAGGGCGGCGTGGATGATGGGGTCCTCCAGAGAGATGCCGGCGGAGAATTCAGTGAAGGCGTTGGCGAAAAGGTTGTTCTCCATGATGCGGATGCGGTTGAGCCGCCAGTGGGTGTCGGCGATGGTTTGGGCGGCGGCGCGTTCGAGGAGGCCGACGGGCTGGAGCACGGCGTAGAATTCGCCTACGAAGGCACGGTAGGCGGCGAGGTCGTCGGTGGGGAGGACTACGGTGAGGCCGGTGAGTCCGTGGCGGACGGCGTTTAGGGAAGAGCGGCGTTTGCCTTCGGGCGTGCGGGGGCCGGTGGAGTGTTGGGCGTTGGCTTGATTGATGGGAGCTCGGCTGGTGTCGGCTTTCGTTGCGTGCATGATGTCACCTTCTGAGGCGAGGTTCGCACGGGGTTGGGGGAGCCGGGGGTGGTCGAAACGGGATGTGATTGAGGGGGTGGGAATTATAGATTGGGGAAGAGGGGAACTGAGGACGACGAATCTCGACACGGCGCAGTACACTAGGGGACAGAAAGCCATGCCGTGGAAGTGGTTTAGCGCGGACCAGATGGACGTCATTGTCGTCGATCCGGACTTTCGCCTTGACCTGCTGGAACTCGCGAGGGAACACGCGATCTGGATTGTGGATTCGCCGCAGAACGAGCCACGAATCGACGCCGCCTGGAAGGTTGGAGGAGAGGCCGGCCTTTACAGCATAAGTCGGAACAAGAGCGAGATCATAGAAGACCGAATGTGTACGCTTCAGGCAATCGCGGAGAGCGTTTATGATCATCGTCACCACGAATCCAAAGGGGTGATCGTCTACGGTCTCGAGGCGAACGATGACGTGGTGCGGAGAATGAAGGAGTGGGGGATGCAGGTTACCGAGCGCCGGCAGAACGGATTTGTCGCTCTTGGGAAATTTAACTTCATGGACTGGTATGGGGCGGAAGACCCGGCGGGCGAGCATAGCCACAGCGATTCTTAGCCAAAGGAATGTTCGGGGCGATTCGGGAACAGATCGAGACGGTGTTCAAGCGCGATCCGGCGGCGCGCAGCGTGCTGGAGATTGTGCTGTGCTATCCGGGGTTTCACGCGGTGCTGCTGCATCGGGTGGCGCATCGGATTTACAAGCGCGGATGGTATACGCCGGCTCGCATGATCAGCCAGCTTTCGCGGACGCTGACGGGGATCGAGATACATCCGGGGGCGACGATCGGGCGGCGGTTCTTCATCGATCACGGGATGGGCGTGGTGATCGGCGAGACGTCGGAGATCGGCGACGATGTGCTGCTGTACCAGGGCGTGACGCTGGGCGGTACGGGCAAGGACACGGGCAAGCGGCATCCGACGATCGGCAACGGAGTGGTGATCGGGACCGGAGCGAAGGTGTTGGGGAACATTCGCATCGGCGATGATGCGAAGGTGGGTGCGGGGTCGGTGGTGGTGCATCCGGTGCCGGATCACTCGACGGTGATCGGGGTGCCGGGGCGAGTGGTGGGCGGCGCGGAATCCGATCCGCTGGCGCATGGGAATTTGCCCGATCCGGAGGGTCAGGCGATCGACGAGTTGTCTCGGCGAGTGGCGGAGCTGGAAGCGATGGTGAGGGCGTTATCCGATGAGAAGAATTCTGTTAAGCGGTAGCCTGCTTTGGTTCGCGGCGAGCGTGGCGGTTGCGGCGGACACGTCCTTTTATATCTCGCCGTGCACAAATCCGGCTTCGGGGTGCCAGGCGGGGGATGCAGACCTGGCGCGGTGGGCGCTGCAATCGTGGGAAGCGGCGTCGCAAGGGAAACTGCACTTCGTGGAGAGCAAGGACGAGGCGAGTTCGCTGCTGCGATTTGTTTGGGAGGCTCCCTCGAGCGGGCTGTACGGCGAGACCGTGGGGATCAACATCAACGGCAAGCGCGGGTCAGTGATCTACATCGTGAATACGACGAATGGCATCAAGGACAAACTGCTGCGGGATACGATCGTGTACTTGACGTGCCTGCATGAGGCGGGGCATGCGCTGGGGTTGTCGCATACGGATGCGTTCGCGGACATCATGTACTACTTCGGGTACGGCGGCGACATCGACGAATACTTTGGACGGTTTCGCCGGAAGCTGAGCGGTCGCGAGGATATTCGGAAGAATTCGGCGCTCTCGCCGGCGGATGTGAAGCGGTTGCTGGAGGCGTTGACGCCGCTGGTGTAGGCAGGTAACCTGAAATCAGATGAAGTTCACCGTGATGCTTGAGAAGGAAGCGGATGGCGGATACGTGGTGAGCGTGCCTGCTTTGCCCGGATGCGTCTCTCAAGGCGATTCGCGCGAAGAGGCTCTGGCCAACATTCGCGAGGCCGCGGAGTTGTACATCGAGGATTGCATCGAGGCGGGCGACCCCGTGCCTACGGAATCCGGACGCGAGTTCATCGAAGTCACGACGGGTGCTCGCTAGAGTAGTTCGATTAATTCTTGTACCGTCAACCCGGCTTCGTTCAGGATCTGCCGCAGAGTGCCTGGGCGGATGGGATTGTGGTTGGGGACAACGACTCGTGCGTGGGGATGATCCCGGCGTAGGACGATATGGCTGCCCCTCTGGCGGGTAACGATGAAGCCTTTGCGAAGGAGGGCTCGCACGAGGGCTTGTCCTGAAACGTCGATCGGCAGCTTCATGTTCGTCCCTCGCCGTTTCTAATAGTCGCGTGGCTACCAATCTTCGGCAGCATAGTAGCGACCGTCCGCCTTGCGGACTTTGCCCTTCTCCACCAACTTTCCCAGGACCACGTAGGGATAGTTCTTATGCATCTTGACTCCCGCCTTTGTGGCTTCCCTCAAGAGCTCCGGTGGCGAGATCCCCGACTGGCTGCTCCCGACGGTCCGCAAGATCCATTCCACATGACTGATTTCTTCTTTCTTAGAAAGGCTCGCTCCCTGTTCACTCGGCACCACCATGTTATTCAGCGAGCGTGTCTCCGGCTTTGTCGGATGCAATCTTCTCTTGCGCACTTCGATGAGGTTCTTGAGGCTCGTGACCTCCATCTGCCACTGCTGCTCAACTTCCTGGGCATGCAGCCTCTTGCCCGCAGCCTTGGCCAGTTCGCCCTCCGCATGGACGAGGTCTTCCCCGAGCGTTTCAATGGATAGAGGATTTGTCTTCACAACCATGGCCCATAGTAGCACATCTCCACTATGGCTTTTCTCTCTTACAGTGGACAGATGGATGGGATATGGACTGCCTCAAAAACATAGATCCGACCCAGCGCGCCCTTGGCAAAATCCGCGCTCAGCTTCGATTGGTTACGGCCTCCGGTTTAGAGATAGAATGTTGCGAAGGAGTTCACCATGCCGGAACAAGCGAGTCGCAGAGAGGCTTTGAGAAAAGGGCTGACGGCCGCGGGAGTGCTCGCGTTCCTTTCTGAGTTCGAGCTGCCGGCGCTGGCGCAGGGCGAAGTCGACGTGCCATTTACCGATATTCCGGCGAACTTCAATCAAGCGGGAACGCAGTTCGACATCCGGAAGATTGAGATGCTGACTCCGCGGGATAAGTTCTTCACGACGCAGCACCTCAATAAGCCGGCGATCGATCCGGAGAAGTACCGGTTGAAGTTCACGGGCATGGTCAACAAGCCGGCGGAGTTTTCGCTGGCCGAGTTAAAGAAAATGAAGCCGGTGGAGGTGACGCTGGGGTTCGAGTGTTCGGGGAACAGTCCGCGGTCGATTGAGGGGCTGTCGTCGTGCGGTCACTTCACGGGCGTGCGGCTGAGCGACGTCTTGAAACAGTTGGGCGTGCATGCGAAGGCTCGCGAGGTGGTGTTCTTCGGCACGGATCGTGGGCCGGCGGACGTGGCGTTCCGGCAGCAGACGTACAAGCTGGAGCAGCAGTTCGGACGCAGCGTCACGCTGGAAAATGCGATGAAGCCGGAGCCTCTGATCGCGTACGCGATGAATGGCGAACCGTTGACGCTGAACCAGGGATTCCCGGTGCGATTGATGATGCCGGGTTGGTACGGAGTCGCGAATGTGAAGTGGCTCTCCGAGGTTCATCTGCAAGAGGATCGGTATTTGGGGAATTATCAGGCTCGGTGGTATCGGTCGGTGGTGGGCGTGGGCGGCACGGGCGAAGACGCAGATCCGGACACGCAATGGGTGGAGAACGAGATCACGCGGATTCACTTGAAGTCCGCGATCGGGCGGGTACGCAGCAAGGGCGGCGCGCACGAGATCGTCGGGTTCGTGCTGAACGACGGGACTCCGCTGAAGTCGGTGGAGGTGCAGATCGACGGCGGAGCGTGGCAGAAGGCGGCGATGGATCCGGCGAATACGCAGTATTCATGGAAGCTATTCACTTACAAGTGGACCGGAGCGACTCCGGGTGAGCACACGCTGGTATCGCGGGTCACGGATGCCGAGGGGAACGTCCAGCCCACGGCGGCAGAGCTGAAGAGGAAGAAGACGTTCCTACAGGATAATTCGCAGTTCCCGCGCAAGGTGATGATCAGCTGACGTCTGCGGGTGAATCCCCGAAAGCGAACCTGCGGGCATTTTCGGCGATCGATTGAAGCTCGGCGTCGGTAAAGCCGAATTGGCGGCGGGCGAGATCGAACTCGCTCTTCAGAGTGCATTCGAAGAGCGCGGGGTCGTCGGTGTTCAAGACGATGGGAACACCGGCATCGAAAAGTTTTCGCACGGGGTGATCCGCAATCGAGGCGACCGAGCCTGTCCGCGCGTTGCTGGTGATGCAGACTTCCAAGGGGATCTGGTGGTCACGCAGGTGTTGCACCAGGCGCGGGTCTTCAATCGAGCGAATGCCGTGGCCGATTCGCTCGGCCCCGATTTCCAGGGCTTGCCACACGCTTTCAGGCCCGGTGGTTTCTCCGGCGTGGGCCAGCAGGCGCAGACCGCGGTCGCGGGCCTTCGCATAGAGATCGCGATACCAGAGTGCGGGACCTTCGGCCTCGATGCCTCCGATGCCGATGGCCACGACGCCTTCGGGTTGGCGGCCGGCGGCGAAATCGAAGACCGGGGCGGCGGCTTCGGCTCCCCATTGGCGGGTGGCATCCAGAATCCAGCGGACGGCGATGGGTGAGAGGGCGGCTTCGCGCGAGATCGCGTCAAACACCGCGGCAAGGTCCTGTTTCTTCCAGAGGATCACACCGGCAGAGAGAGTCACTTCGGCGTAGTCGACGTCCTGTGTTTGCAAATGCTCGAAGAGGCGGCGGGCGGCGATGGCATAGTGGCCGGGAGAGAGCAGCTTGCGATTCACCCAAACATAGCTATTGAGGAAGCCCATGAAATCGCTATAGGTGGTCTCCGCGGCGATTTCTTCGAGCGTCAGAGAGGGATCGATCTCGCGCAAAGTTTCGGGTTCGATGGCTCCTTCCAGGTGCAGATGCAATTCCGCGAACGGCATCCTGCCATAATAGCTCCGTGAGTGAAGCCAACATTGAAGCGGTCTCGCAGGGGCGTCATCGCGATCCGTTTTCCTTCTTAGGACCGCACGATAGAGTGATCCGGGCGTGGCTTCCGCAGGCTCGCGAGGCCTTTGTGGTGCGGGGTGAGGCACTGGTTCGCATGGAGCCGGATGCGACGGGGTTCTTCATCGCAGAGCTCGCCGAGCCTACGCGCGAGTACCGTTTGCGGATCACGTTGTATTCGGGGGAGTCGCAGGAACTGGACGATCCCTACCGCTTCCCTCCCCTGCTCACTTCGTTCGAGCTGCATCTGCATGGCGAGGGGACGAATTACGAGAGCTATCGCACACTGGGCGCGCACCCGGTGACATGCGAAGGCGTGGAGGGGACGCGGTTCGCAGTGTGGGCTCCGAACGCGGATGTGGTGAGCCTCACGGGCGACTTCAACCAGTGGGATCGTACGCGGCATCCGATGCGGCTGCGCGAGGGCGGCATTTGGGAGATCTTCCTGCCGGGCGTGGGCACGGGAGTGGCGTACAAGTACTCGATTCTTTCGGCCGGCGGGCATGAGCAGGACAAGTGCGATCCGTACGGGTTCTACGCGGAGGTTCCGCCGAAGACGGCGTCGATCGTCTGGCCTCTGAACAACTATTCGTGGGGCGACGCGGATTGGATGAACGCGCGGGCGCATCGCAACTTTTTGAATGAGCCGGTTTCGATGTATGAGGTTCATCTGGAATCGTGGCTGCGCGGTCCGTTCAATAAGCTGCTGTCCTATCGCGAGCTGGCGGACAAGCTGGTGGAGTACGCGTGCCGCATCGGCTACACACATCTGGAACTGATGCCCGTGATGGAGCATCCTTTCTCAGGCTCATGGGGATATCAGGTCACGGGCTACTATGCGCCCACTTCGCGCTTCGGCACACCGGACGATTTCCGGTATTTCGTGGACCGCTGCCATCAGGCGGGGCTCGGTGTCATTCTCGATTGGGTGCCGGCGCATTTTCCGCGCGATCCCCATGCGCTTGCACGCTTCGACGGGACTGCTCTCTATGAGCACGCCGATCCGCGGCAGGGTGAACATCGGGATTGGGGCACGTCGATTTTCAACTACGGGCGCAATGAGGTGTGCGGTTTCCTGCTGGCCAACGCGCTGTACTGGCTGAAGGAGTTCCACATCGACGGACTGCGGGTGGATGCGGTGGCGTCCATGCTGTATCTGGATTATTCGCGCCGCGAGGGCGAGTGGATTCCGAACCAGTACGGCGGGCGAGAGAACATTGAAGCGATCCACTTCGTGCGCCGCTTCAACGAACTGGTGCATCAGGTGCCGGGAGCGATCACGATCGCGGAGGAATCGACTTCGTGGGGCGGTGTCTCGCGGCCGGTGTATCTTGACGGTCTGGGCTTCACGATGAAGTGGAACATGGGCTGGATGCACGACATGTTCGATTACTTCTCAAACGATTCCATCTTCCGCAAGTATCACCAGAACAGCATCACGTTCAGCATGCTGTACGCGTTCACGGAGAACTTTCTGCTGCCGGTATCGCATGACGAAGTGGTGCACGGCAAAGGGCATCTGGTTTCGAAGATGCCCGGTGACGAATGGCAGCGCTTCGCGAACGTCCGAGCGTTTCTGGCCTACATGTTCATGCATCCCGGCAAGAAATTGATGTTCATGGGGTGCGAGATCGGGCAGACCTGGGAATGGAATCACGATCAGAGCCTGCCCTGGGATCTGCTGAACTATCCCGTGCATCATCGCTTGCAGACTTTCGTCCGCGAGTTAAACGCACTGTATCGCCGCGAGCCGGCTTTGTTCGAAGTGGACAACGATTATCACGGCTTCGAGTGGATCGATTTCCGCGACAGTGAGGCGAGCGTCATTGCCTTCCTGCGGCTGGCGCACGATCGCTCGAATTTCATCCTGGTTGTGTGCAACTTCACGCCGGTGCCGCGGCCGAACTACCGTATCGGCGTGCCGCATGCGGGCGTGTATCGCGAAATTCTGAACACCGACGCGGAGATGTTCGGCGGATCGAATGTGGGCAACGGCGGCCAGGTGACCACGGACGATATCCCGTGCCATCATCATCCGGTAAGTTTGAAGCTCACGCTACCGCCGCTGGCGGTGATCGCGTTCAAGCTCTAGGGGCGTTCAGGGTCTAGGCGCTACGCCCACAACACGCGTTCGAGCGCTTCGACGAAGAAGTACTCGCCCCACATCACGCTCTCATCCACGCCCAAGCCTTTATGCACGTGGTAGACGCCGCCTTTGAGGATCCCTTCCCACTTGGGGTCGGACTTGGCGAGGTGCTTTTCGCACAGCGAGCGCAGAATGCGCACGGACGTGGACCAGTAGAGGTGGCCTTTGAGCGGATCGGGTTCCAGGCGGCACAGGCGCAGCAGGCCCGCAGCGCAGATCGCGGCGGCGGAGGTGTCGTGCAGCGTGCGGTTTTCGGCGGGAGCGTTGAAGTCCCACGGCGGAATGCCGTCGTGGGGGCAGTGGGTGATGTAGAAATCGGCGCAGGATTGGGCGGTTTCGAGAAAGCGCGGCTCGTGACTGTATTCGTAGGCGGTAGTGAAACCGTACATGGCCCAGGCCAGGCCGCGCGACCAGCAGGAGTCTCCGCGATAACCCTGGTGGGTGGTTTGTTTGAGAAATTCGCCGGTGCCGGTGTCGAACAAGCCTTCGTGCGCAGTGGAGCCGTCGCCACGAACCAGTACACGGCGGGTGGTGAACGAATGGCGGAGCGCGACGTCGCGGAGACGGCGATCGCCGGTCTCACGCGCCGCGTAGAAGATGATGCCGACGTTCATCATCACGTCGATAAACAGGGAATTCTCCGCCACGAAGCTCCGCAGGTACTGACCCTTTTCCATGTAGCGGCCGGCGAGCGTTTTGCCGGCTTCGATCATGACGTCGCGATGAGCCGGATCGAGCGTCAGACGGTGCCAGCGATAGTAGGTGGAGAAAAACAGGAATCCGAGATCGTGTTCTTCACCATCGGATTTGCGCGCTTCGAGAGGCTTGGTGTATTTGGTGGCCTGATCGAGCCAGAACTTGCCGTCGGGAGAGTCACGATCGCAGTGCTTGTAGAACATCCACATCATGCCGGGCAGAAAGCCGTCGCACCAATGGGTCCAGGCGGGGCTTTCGTGCTGCCAACGTCCGTCTTGGGTGTAAAGGGGATAGAATCCCGGCCGCTTCTCTACCAGCTTTTTTACTTGCTTTTGCGCGAATTGAAATGCGTGTTCGAAAAGATCGCTCGCATCGCTCGAAAGATGGATCACTTTTTCTCCGTTGGACCTACTTCACGTCTTCCAATACACCAAGGTACCGCGCGGTAGGCGCACTTTGCCCGGCCGGAGCACAATCACCCCTTCATGCGGCTCATGCGATCCACGCGCGGCCGGACCTTGGTTCAGCAGCAACGCTCGCGCGATCTCCGCCCTTTGGAAGGTCAGCTCCAAGCGGGCATGCGCGGCGGCGGATTCTATTTCGAGGAACACCATGCCCAACACGGTGGAGTCGCTTTGGGCACGCAACTGGGAAATCCGCCCGGTCACGGGCGTACCCTTGGGGAACAAAATTTTACCTTTGACGCTGATGTCCGAGGCCAACTCCGCGCGCAGAGGGTCGCCGATGCTGGCTGTCGAGGTATCGAGTTCATCCAAGAGCCGAAAGGTCACATTGGTATTGGGCGGCAGTTGCGCTTCCTGGCGCGGCGTGTCGACCGCGGTGGGCGCGTCCGGCGCGGGCTCGTCGAAGCTGAGCACGGATTCACCGCTGAACTCATGGCAGGTGGAGAACTTGATCCGGTTTCGATCCTCCGCACCGTTGGCGTGGGTCATCACGATTTCGCCGGCTGCGGGCAGCAGAAAATCCGCATCGCCGATTCGCAAGCGCATGTACTCCAGAGTGTCGGCGGCGCGCAGGAGCCGGAGCCGGGGAGGAATTTGGTCGACCACCACTTCCAGGCGAAGCACGTCGAGCGATTGAGGGTCGGCATAGATGGAGCCGTGATATCCCACTACCGCCTGCTCGTTGCCCATGCGCAACTGCAATCCGGCGGCGACTTCGTAGTCGAAGCGCACGTTTCCAGGAGTGGGCGTTTGAGTGGCTGCCTGGAACTGCGTGCTCTTGCTCCCAAACACCGTGGAAGCGTAGGTGGCGAAATCGCCATTGCCGAACATGCCGCCGGGAACGAACTCCGTGATCGGGCGATCGTCAAACTTCTTGGATCCCGGCCAGGCAAACATCTCCTTGCCATCGACAAGCGCTACTTCGAGTCGAAGCGTGTCCCGTTTCTCAAAGGTGCGCTTGCCCGAGTTGTGCCCCGACCGCTCCACCGTTTCAAGACAGGTGTAGTTCGGCTGGCGCTTGAGCGTATCCATCATATGGGCGCGGATGCGATCGAGCAGCGGACTTTCCGGCGCTTGAGCGGGCGTTGTTTGGGCAAGCGCCACCTGAGTAAGGACGGCCAGCACCGCCACAAGGGTCCTCTCCACGGTTCGCATGGAAATCATTATAGGGGAGCGTGCATCTGGTAGCATCGAGGGGATGCCAGCTAAAGTCAACATCGCCGATCACGGCCCCATCCGGATTGAGGGCGAATTCACCATTGTGGACGCAAAGGGAAACACGTTCGGCCTGGGAGGGCGCAGCATTATCGGCCTGTGCCGCTGCGGACATTCGGAGAACAAGCCGTTCTGCGACGGGTCCCACAGGAAGCAGGGCTTCCAGTCGGAGTGCGCGGCAAGGGATCTTCCGCCTCCGGCTCCGAAGCTGTAGTAGGGGCCAAGCCGCGCGGCTCCGCTGCGTACAAATCGAGGTATAGACTGTACCCATGCGCGTCATTGTTTTCTCTGCGCTTCTTGCGGCGGCATCGTTAGCCGCGCAAACGGGGGGCACTTCCTCGCGGGAGCTCTCCGGTTACTGGAACCTCCCTTACACGCCGAACATGGCGATGAACAATGAGGCTTCGGTACCGTACACGGCGGCGGGCCGCGAGGCATATTTGAATCACGATGCAAAGGACGATCCGACTTCGCTGTGTCTGTATCCGGGCGTGCCGCGCATTATGGGGTCTCCGTATCCGATGCAGATCATCCAAACGCCGGAGTACGTGGTGATGGCGTTCGAGTACATGCGGCTGTGGCGCGTGATTCCGACGGATCATCGGCCGCATCCGGCGAATCTGCAGCCGACCTTCATGGGCGATTCCACGGGCTGGTGGGAGGGCGACACGTTCGTGATCGACACGGTGGGAATGATGGGCGAGGGGAAGACGTGGCTCGATACGGCGGGGCATCAGCATAGCGAGAAGCTGCATGTGATCGAAAGGCTGCGGCGGACGGCTCCGGATGCGATCGTGTTGAACTTCACGGTGGACGATCCAGTGATGTATGCGAAGCCCTGGGAGCTGGAGCGCGTCCTGAAGCCGCTGAAACAGGCTCCCGGGTTGCCGATGCTGATCGAATACGCCTGCACGGAGAACAATCGCGATGTGCAGCACTTGATCAGCACCAAGCCCGCGTTGGCGCCTCCGCCGCCGGCGGCCCCGGCGAAGTAGAGTCGCTACGAGGTGGCGCCGCGAGAAGCTGCGCTCCGCGGCGCGCCCACGTTATCCTGAGAGTTATCCCATGCAGCAAGAAGTCGTTGAAGCCTCAGGCCACCTGATCGATTCGCACATGATGGAGCAGATCTTCGACACGGTGGTGGAATACAGCGGCCGTTTCGAAGTGGAAGAGTTCCGCGTGGGCCGCACTAACGCAGAACCTTCGTACCTGCGGATGAAAGTGGAGACCGCGCAGGTCGCGGATATGGAGCGGCTGCTCGGCCAATTGCTGGGATTGGGCTGCACTCCCGTCGACACCGGAGATGCTGTGCTGGCCACGGTGGAGAGAGACTGCTGTGCTCCGGAAGACTTCTATTCGACCACGAACCATCGCACGTTGGTGCGCCACAAGGCGGACTGGGTGGAGGTGGAAAATCAGCGGATGGACGCGATGATTGTCGTCGCGGAGGGCCGGGCGGCGTGCCGGCGGTTGCGCGATCTGCGCAAGGGCGATCGAGTGGTGGTGGGCATGCGAGGCATTCGCGTGGTGCCGGAGTCCAAGGAGCGCGACCGCCTGGCGTTCGCGTTCATGAGCAACGGAGTTTCCTCGGAACGGCAGGTGGAGACGGCGGTGAGGCAGACGGCAGCGCTGGTGGAGCAGGTTCGTGCGGAGGGCAAGAAGATCGTCGTCGTGGCGGGACCGGTTGTGGTGCATACGGGCGGCGTGACGGCGCTGGCGGAGATGATTCGCGGCGGTTGGGTCAATGCACTGCTGGCGGGGAACGCGCTGGGTGTGCACGATATTGAGTCGGCGCTGTTGGGGACTTCGCTGGGTGTTCGGCAGAGCGACGGGCGGCAGGAAGAGCATGGCCATCGCAATCATATGCGAGCCATCAACGCGATCTATCATGCGGGGGGGATCGCTAAGGCGGTGGAGTCGGGGAAGCTGCCGAGCGGAGTGATGTACGAATGCGTCAAGGCGGGCGTGCCTTTCGTGCTTGCAGGAAGCCTTCGCGATGATGGTCCGCTGCCGGATACGATTACGGATATGAACGCCGCGCAGGACGCGTATGCGGCGCAGTTGAAGGGCGCGGGTCTGGTGCTGTGTCTCGGGTCGATGCTGCATTCGATTGCGACGGGCAACATGCTGCCGAGTTGGGTGCGCGTGGTGTGTGTGGACATTAATCCGGCGGTGGTGACGAAGGTAAGCGATCGCGGCACGGGGCAAGCGGTGGGCGTGGTGGCGGATGTCGGGCAGTTCCTTGGATTACTCGCCGCGAATTTGCGGCGCGATATGGGGGTCGCTCGATGAAAGCGAAACGCGGATACACGGACGAGCACGCGGAAGCGGGCGTGCGCGCGGAGTTGCCCGAGATCGAGACGTGGCCGAATCAGTATCGGACGGGCTATGAGATCGAAATCGTGATGCCGGAGTTTACGTCGGTGTGTCCGAAGACGGGGTTGCCGGATCACGGGACGCTTACGCTGAAGTATGTTCCGGATCGCTTGTGCCTGGAGCTGAAGTCGCTGAAGATGTACACGCTGGCGTATCGCAATCTGGGAATCTTTCAAGAGAACGTCGTGAATCGGATGCTGAAGGATGTCGTGAAGTCCGCCAAGCCGATTTCCGCGAGTCTCGTGGGAGACTTCGCGGCGCGTGGCGGAATCTCGACCAAGATCACGGGAAGCTTTGTCCAACACAAGCCACGAGGCCGCCGTGCGCGGTGACGAACTGACGGCGGCGATCGAGGAAGTGCGCGCGCGGGCACGTGCGCGAGCTCCCCAGGGTTCCTTTGGATTGGAAGGCGTGTCCGCGCCGGATGTGATGCCTCTGGTGCATGCGCGGGACGCGGCGGAGGCGAAGGTCGCGGCGATTGGCACGGTGAATCCGCGGCCCGGGGGCTTGAAGAATTCGATCGCGCAGGCGATGAAGCGCTGGATCGCGCGGGCGCTCGACTGGCATGTGCGGGAGCAGGTGGAGTTCAACCGCGGCAGCATGGCGTGCGTGCAGGCGACGATCGAGGCGCTGGTGGATTTGAGCCGTTCGATGTCGGCGCTGGCGTCGCATCATCGGACGCTGCGGCAGGAAGTGGAGGCTCGCGAGGCGAGGCTGCGCGAGGAGTTTCTCATTCCGCTCGCCGGGTGCCAGACGGAGTTTCAGATCGCGGCGGAGCAGCTCTCCGACATCCGGAAACATTGGACGGAATGGCGCACGGGGTTCGAGGAGAACCGCAGCAAGGGCGAGATCCACCTGCTGCGGACGATCTCGGAGTTGCAGGCTTCGTTCCAGCATCGGGTGACGCTGCTCGATCAGAATTTCCGCGAGATCGCGCGACTACAACATGCCGACTTCACCGGAGAGCAGGATCGGCGGACGCTGGACGTGCAGGAGCGTTTCCGGAAGGATCTGGAGCACGTGCAGGGAGAGATGGAGAAACTGGTCTTCACCGAGTTGCGGCTGCTGCGGCAACGGCCGGTAAGCGTAGAGGCTGCGGCTCCGGCTGCGCCCGTCGCTGCGGCTCCCGGTAGGACTGCGGAAGTTCCTATCGATTGGATGCGGTTCGGCGAGGTGTTCCGGGGGTCCGAGGAACGCATCCGCGAGCATCAGAAGTTGTACGCGGCGCGGTTCGCGGGTACGGCGCTGCCGATTCTGGACCTGGGGTGCGGACGCGGGGAGTTCCTGGAGGCGGCTCGCGATGCGGGGCTCGCGGCGCGCGGGATCGAGCTGAGCGAGGAGTGCGTTGCGTTTTGCCGCGCGAAGGGACTGGAGGCGCAACGTGCGGATTTGTTCGAGCATCTGGCCTCGCTTGACGATCGGTCTTTGGGTGGCGTTTACTGCTCGCAGGTGATCGAGCATCTTCCTCCGGAACGGCTGCCGGTATTGGTGCGGCTGATCGCCGCGAAGCTCCATACGGGTGGCTTGGCGGTTTTCGAGACTCCGAACCCGGAATGTCTGGCGATCTTTGCGACGCATTTTTATATCGACCCTACGCACACGCGTCCGGTGCCGGCTCGGCTGATGCGGTTCTATATGGAAGAGGCCGGGTTCATCAACATCGAGGTCGACCGGCTGGAGCCTGCGGTGGAGACGATGCCTTCGCTCAGCGAGCTTCCTGTCGCGGTGCGCGAGACGTTCTTCGGCGGACTCGACTACGCCATTTCCGGCCGCAGAGTTTGACGTGGCCTCGCCTTCGCAGCTCCTGGTTGACGGCGCGAAGATCATCCTGATCGATCTCCTGCTTGCCGGCGATAACGCGCTGGTGATTGCTCTCGCGGTGCGGTCGCTGCCTCCGAAGGAACGAAGACTGGGAATTATTTTGGGCGCGGTGGCGGCGGTGGCGCTCCGCGTCCTGATTACGTTTGTCGCGGTGCAGTTGCTTACCGTCGAATACATCAAGCTGGTGGGCGGCGCGTTCGTATTGTGGATCGCGGTAAAGGTGGTCTCCGATACGGAAGGGCCGAAAGAAGAGGTCGCGTCGGCGGGGCACTTTCTGCAAGCGATGGGGTACATCGTGTTCGCGGACATCACGATGTCGGTCGACAACATCCTGGCGGTGGCGGGAGCGTCGCACGGCAGCATCGGGCTGATCGTCTTCGGATTGTGCTTCAGTATTCCGTTCGTCGTGGCGTCGAGCAGCTTGCTGGCCAAGTTGATGGACCGCTTCCCGGTCACGCTATATGTGGGTGTCGCGATTTTGGGGCAGGTGGGCGCGGAGATGATGTTGACCGACGCGTTCGTGGCGCGCACCCTGAACCCGTCGCACACGTTGGTGTACGTGGGAGAAGCGGTGGGGGTCATCGGGGTACTGCTGGTCAGCTGGCTTGTGGCACGAAGGAAGCGGGAGTAGGCACTCCCATAGGCACACCATCGATCAGGCGCAAGGGGACTTGTGCGAACGTTGCGGTGCGCGGGCCTGGCAAGAGGACTCCGGTGAGATTGAGCGGATCGGTGGGCGCGATCTCGATCTCTTCTCCGGTCGCGGCGGAGCGGCGAAGGTGACGCAAGAGGTCCACTGCTTCGGGGCGGCCGAATTGCTCGCCGAGGAAACCGGAGACGAAGCGGCCGCCTCGGAGTTCGCCGCGGGCTTCCATGCGGCGATAGATTTGCAGCAGGTCGCGCCAGGGGGGAGCCAACGTTTCGCGCTGGAGGAT
The DNA here is from genome assembly GCA_036498815.1 of Bryobacteraceae bacterium. Taxonomy (GTDB): domain Bacteria; phylum Acidobacteriota; class Terriglobia; order Bryobacterales; family Bryobacteraceae; genus Palsa-187. The sequence continues at coordinate 341,678 of DASYET010000044.1, forward strand.
GTCGCGGAAGACTACGCCCCAGCGGTCGAGGAGTTGCTTCGCGAAGAATTCGGGGTTGGGGGAGACAGGCGACAAAAAACGATCGCCTGTCCTACCAAGCAGCGTCCAGCGTCCGGCGGCGTGGCGCGGGCGCGAGAAGCGGGCTCGGCCTTCGCCCCGGCGGCGCTTGGGGTCGATCAGGGCGCGTAGGTTTTCGAAACCGTCCGCGGTGACTAGGCCTGCTGCGACTAGTTCCCAGAGTCCGTCTTCGACCTCGCTTGCTAGGCGGCCTGAAGCGCGGAGGATTTCCTCGAAGAAGAGGGCTCCGCGGGCTTCGAGAGCGGTTAAGACGTCGCGGGCGGCATGGGACAAGAGCGGAAGTTGGTTGACGGGGGGCAAGAGAGAGGGCGCGTCTTCGCGGAGGAAGAGGGCTACCGGGGCGACTCTGGTAGGGCGGACTCGGCGGGAGCCTTCGCTTTCGAGCGCGGGGTGTGGGGAGAGACGTCCCCATTGGATCTCGCCGGAGAGGCAGAGACGGTCCAGCCATTCGGGATCGTAATTCGAGATACGGCTGGGGAGCACGGTGGATTCCCAGGCGGAGGCGGAGAGTTCGCAGCCTTGCAGTTGGCGGAGGACTTGGAACAAGCCGTCGACTCCGTGTTGTTGGGAGCCGGGCGCGACGTGCTGCCAGCGGCAGAGGAAGGTCATGAACTGCGAGGTGGAGACGGGCTCGATCTCGCGGCGCAGGCGGCCTAGCGTCATGCGGTGGATGCGCGCGAGGATGCGGCGATGGCAGAACTGGCCTTCGGCGGAGAAGTTGCCTCGCAGGATTTGGCCTTCGGATTCGAGCTGGGCTAGGGCGGAGTCCACGGCGTCTTGAGGGAGAGAGAGGCGTTGGGAGAGTTCGGCGGGGGTGACAGGACCGATGGAGTCCATCCAGCCTCGGAGGATCGCGACGGGGTCGTTGACTTGGGAGAGGCGCTCGGTGGCGGTCCAGAGTCCACAGGCTGAAGCCTGTGCTACGGCTTGTGGTAATTGGGATGCTCTGCCGGTGGCGACTAGTTGGTTGAAGTACTCGCGCCATTCTTCGACTGCGGGGAGAATGATGAGAGTTAGTAAGGCGTCGTGGAGTTCGTCGGCGTTGCGGACTACGGGCCAGGCCTCTTCGGATGCTTGCGCGATGGCGGCGGGGTCTAGCGCTCCTAGATTGGCGGCGTCTTCCGACGACAGGCTGCGGCGCATTTGGACGGCTCGGGTGCGGCGCTCTTCTAACGGTGCGTCGTCCAGGAAGGCGTAAGGGTTGGCGTTCAGGATCTCGTGACAGAACGGGGAGGGCTCGCGGGTGTCGATGGAGACGGTCCTGATGGAGCCGTCGGCGATGCGCTCCAGGATGGTCTTCAGGCCGTCGAGGTCCATGGCTTCGTGGAGGCAGTTGGAGATGGTCTCGTTGACGAGAGGGTGATCGGGGATGCGGATCTCTCCGGTGAGGTTCTCGGCGCAGGCGGCTTGGTCGGGGAAGACGGCGGCTAAGAGGTCGTCGGCGCGCATGCGCTGAATAGGCGGCGGGACTTTGCGGCCGCCTTGGAAGCGGGGCACGGCGAGGGCTCGGGAGGCGTTCCACTTCCAGCGGGCTCCGAACATGGGGGAGTCGAGGAGCGCTTGGGTCAGGACGTGTTCGACCGTGCCGGACGTGAGGAAGCTGAAGACCAGGTCCAGCGGGAAGGAGTGCTGATCGCTGAGCGAGAGCACGAGGCCGTTGTCGGTGGCGGCGGCTTGCAGTTCGAAGTTGAACGCGCGGCAGAAGCGCTTGCGCAGGGCGAGTCCCCAGGCTCGGTTGATGCGCGAGCCGAAGGGGGCGTGGAGGACAAACTGCATGCCTCCGGCTTCGTCGAAGAAGCGCTCGGCTACTACGGTTGCCTGCGTGGGCACGACGCCAAGGGCGTTGCGGCCGGCGCGGATGTAAGTGGTGGCTTGTTCGGCGCCGCTGCGGTCCAGCGCGCATTCGACTTCGAGGAGCGCTACGGGGTCCTTGGCGGCGGCTACTTCTTCGCGGAGGCGAGAGACTTCGTCGGACAGTTCGCGGGTGCGGCCGGGGGCTTCGCCTCGCCAGAAGGGGATGGAGGGCGCGGCCCCGTGGGCGTCCTCGACGCGGACCCGGCCGGGCTCCACGCGGCGGATGCGCCAGGAGGTGGTGCCCAATAAGAAGACATCGCCGACCAGGCTCTCGACCGCGAAGTCCTCGTCGACGGAGCCGATCTGGGTGCCTTCGGGCTCGGCGATCACCTGGTATTGCGCGGTGTCCGGGATGGCTCCGCCGTTGGTGATGGCGACTAAGCGGGCGGCTCGGCGGCCGCGGACGCGGTGGTTCACTTGGTCGCGATGGAGCAGAGCGGCGCTGCGGCCTCGCCCGGTGGCGATGCCTTCCGAGAGCATCGCTAAGACTTCGTCGAACTGGTGGCGCTCGAGATGGCGATAGGGGTAGGCTCGGCGGACTAGCGCGAAGAGATCGTCTTCGGAGAAGTCTTCGCAGGCGCAGGCGGCTACCAGTTGTTGCGCCAGGATGTCTAGAGGCGCTTCGGGGATTTCGAGGCGATCTAGCTCGGTGGCGCGGATGGCTCGGATGAGGGCGGCGCATTCGACGAGGTCGTCGCGGGTGGTGGCGAAGAAGCGGCCTTTGGGGAGAGCTCCGACCCAGTGGCCGGCTCGGCCGACGCGCTGGAGTCCTACGGCGATGGAGCGTGGGGAGCCGATCTGGCACACGAGGTCCACGGTGCCGATGTCGATGCCTAGTTCGAGAGAGGCAGTGGCGACTACGACTCGGAGGTCGCCGTTCTTGAGTTTCTCCTCGGCTTCCAGGCGCAGGCGGCGGGAGAGGCTGCCGTGGTGTGGGAGGACGACGGGTTGCTGGTGGCGTGCGGGGCCCGATCTGTGGTTGTCGTCGTGCGGATGGGGAGCGTTGGGGGGAGCGGCCGCTCCATGACTGTCGCGGCTCGGTTTGGGGGGCGGTATCGCTCCGTGGTTGTCGTGGATCGGTTGGGGTTGCGGTACGGCTCCGTGGCTGTCGCGGAACGATTGGGGTTGCGGTACGGCTCCGTGGCTGTCGCGGATCGGTTGGGGTTGCGGTACGGCTCCGTGGTTGTCGTGGATCGGTTGGGGTTGCGGTACGGCTCCGTGGCTGTCGCGGATCGGTTGGGGTTGCGGTACGGCTCCGTGGCTGTCGCGGAACGTTTGGGGTTCGGTTAGTGCTCCGTGGTTGTCGTGGATCGGTTGGGGTTGCGGGGGGGAGACGGGCTGGTCGGTTGAGGGCGAGAGTCGCTCGGCCAGGTTGTGGGCCACGCGTTCGGAGAGTTTGCGGGTGTTGACGAAGACTAGGGTCGTGCGATGTTCGCGCGCTAGGGCTGCAATGCGGTCGTAGATCTCGCTCCACATTTCGGTGCTGGCTACGGCTCCGAGTTCGTCGCGCGGGACTTCGACGGCGAGATCGAGATTGCGGCGGCGGCCGACTTGCACGATCTCCGCGTGGGGGCTGAGGAATTTCGCGACCTCTTCGATGGGGCTGACGGTGGCGGAGAGTCCGATTTTCTGGAGAGGAGCTCCGGTGAGAGCTTCGAGGCGCGCGATGGAGAGGGCCAGGTGCGAGCCGCGTTTGTCGTCGGCGATCGCGTGGATCTCGTCGACGATGAGGGTGCGGACCGACGAGAGCATCTTGCGCGGGCCGGCGGCGGTGAGGAGGATGTAAAGAGATTCCGGCGTAGTGACCAGGATGTGCGGGGCTTTGCGCGACATCTTGGCGCGTTCGGAGGCGGGCGTGTCTCCGGTGCGGACGGCGGTGCGGATCTCGGCGAGAGGGATGCCGCGGGCCTTGGCCAAGGCGGAGATGCCGGCGAGAGGGACGTCGAGGTTTTTGTGAATGTCGTTGCTGAGGGCTTTCAGCGGGGAGACGTAGAGGACCTGGGTTTGATTGGGGAGCGGGCCGGAGCGGGCTTGGGTGACCAGGGAATCGATGGCGGTGAGGAAGGCCGACAGAGTTTTGCCCGCGCCGGTGGGGGCGGAGATCAGGACGTCGCGGAGGGCTCGGATGTGGGGCCAGCCTTGGCGCTGAGGCTCGGTCACCGCGGGGAAGCGGGAGTTGAACCAGTCGCGGACTAGGGGGTCGAACGGGGTGAGCGGCATAGTGCTCCGCACTTCTAGTGTAGGGGGTGGCGGGGGCGGGCTGAGAGCCCGCCGCAGGCCGGGGGCCTGCCCCACTTTGTTGGACTTGCTGGGGTCGTTCTGTAGTGGCGCTTTCGGGGTCGGCGGGGTCTTCCCAGGTTTGGCCGGAGGGGGATTCGGGGAAGTAGGGGGCGGCTTCGATAGGGGTGGGTTTGAGCTTGAGGGCTCTGAGGTGGGTGAGGGCTCGGGTGAATTGGCGGTCAAAGGCGATGTCGTAGCGGAGGAGGAGTTCGGGCGGACAGGGGGCGGTGGAGCTGCCCAGGGCGAAGAGGAGTTGGACGGATTTGGATCCGACGGAGGAGTCCTGGAGGGCCATGTCGCGGTCGAGAGCGGTTTTCTGGGCTCCCCAGATGCGGAGCTGGCGCCAGCGCGCGGCGGCCATGGTTTCGACGAGAAGGAGCTCGGTTTGGGTGGAGGGCTGGTATTCGGCGATGAGGTCAGAGAGAAGGGTGGAATTTTTCTTGCCTTGGGGGGTGGTGGGGCCGCGGGAGCGGGCGCCGTTGCCGCCGATGTAGTCGCGTCCGTACTGCGCTTGTATCCGCCGGAACTCATTCGCGGCGTGGCGGAACTCGTGATAGAAGGTGACGACGCCGTCAAGTTCGGCTTTGGGCGAGGTTGAGCGCACTGGCGATCAGAGGAGGCGCGGCTTTGTCGATATAGCCGAATTCATGCTGGAGCGTGCGGGATCGGAAGGAGAGCGGGCGCTCTCGCGCTCACTTCTGTCAGATCTGAGACGCCGGCTTCTCTTCGACGCAAGCGTTCTGCCCGAGACGGTTCTGGGACAGGAACAATCGTAGTGCTTCCAGTTGTTCGGATATGATCTGCTCGTCCTGACCGATCGCGGATTTCTCGATCTGGGCGCCGATTACTTCGAGTTGAGGAAATCCGTACCCTGCGCCGGTGCCCTTGAGATTGTGGCCGAAGCGGCGAATCGGTTCGAAGTCTTTCGCGGCCAGGTGGCCCTGGGCTTCCGCGGTCTGCTTGATCTTGGAAGCGAGATACTTGGGAACCAGGGCGGCCACCTGTTGGGAAATCCCCGAGGGAGCGCCGCGGGACCGGCGGTAACGGCGAATCGTACTGAGTAGCGTCTCCTTATCCACTGGTTTCGCCACGTGGGCGGCACAGCCCGCGTCCAGGCAAGCCCGGACGGCCTCACGCATCGCATGGGCCGAGAGACCCACGATCGGTATGGGGGGGGATCGCGTGTCTTTTTCCCAAGCGCGGATCGCGCGGACTGCATCGAGGCCGCCCATCACCGGCATATCGAGGTCCATCAAGACCAGGTCGAATTCCTGCCCGCCGCAGACGGCGTCCAGCGCCTCGCGACCGTTCTGCAAGAAATGGACCTCAACCGGCTCGCCCTGCAGATAGTAGGTCAGCAAGAGGCGATTGTCCTCTGTGTCCTCCGCGACCAGAATGCGAGGCGTTTCCCCTGTGCCTTCATAAGGGAGAGCGCGATCCCGGAGAAGCGGCTCGCTGAAGGGTTCGGGTGCCTGCGCTTCCACCAGCGGCAGTTCGAAATGGAAGGTGCTCCCAGCGCCTTCGCAGCTTTCGACCCCGATCTCTCCGCCCATGATCTCCACCAGATGTTTGCAAATGGCCAGTCCCAGACCGCAACCATCGCGGGAACCGGCGTCCTGATTCGCGGACTGTTCGAATGCCGCGAAAACACGATGATGATCGGCCGCACGAATTCCGAGGCCGTTGTCACATACGGTGAAGCGCAGCCGGTCCGCGTCCGCGCCGCGGACTCGGTGGACTCTCACCTCCACACGGCCCGACAGGGGAGTGAACTTGACCGCGTTCCCGATCAAGTTGAGCAGGATCTGATGCACGCGCAACGGATCACCCAGCGCCGCCTCGGGAACATCGGCGTCGACTTCGGCCTCCAGCGTCAACTGTTTCCGGTAGGCCGGCTCGCGGAAGGTCGCCGTCGCGTCCTCGACGATCTCCCGGACCCGGAAAGGAACATTCTCCACGCGCACGGCACCCGCTTCGATTTTGGCGAAGTCCAGAAAATCGTTGATGAGGGACACCAGATGGCGCGAATTGCGCTGAAACATCCTTACATAGCCGGCCTGGCTGGAATCAAGAGTGGTTCTTGCCAGCAGGTCCGCGGCGCCGAGGATCGCGTTTAGCGGTGTGCGGATGTCGTGGCTGATCTTCGCCAGGAACTGGCTCTTGGCAAGACTGGAGGCTTCCGCGGCATCCCTGGCCTGGACCAGAGCGGCTTCCGCTTCTTTCCGGCGACTGATGTCACGCAAGAACACGAAGTAGCCGGCTCCCTGGTGCTCCAACATGGAGACTACCGTCATGGCGACGTAGGCGCTGCGGCTGTCCTGGCGCTGGACGCGCACCTCGATCTCAGACCGCTGGTTCTTGCAGGTGGCGATCGCTTCCTCCACCAAGGGCCGGTCGTCCGGATGGATGCCCACGGTCAGGGCCAGCATCCCTTGCACCTGGTCCAGCCCCGTCAATTCCCAGTAGGCGTGGTTGAAATCCAGGTAGCGGCCATCGGCGTCGAGCTCCGCGATGCCGTAGGTGGCGGCCTCTAGTGCCGCCGTCCGGCGTTGAAGCACGCTCGCTGCCTCGACAACTCCTTTGCTCAACCTCCCGATTTCATCCTGGCCATGCGGCAGCGAATCCAGAACTCTGCCCTCCGGCAACCGCGCCACGCTGTACTGGAGCGCTTCAATCCGCGTTGTGATGCCTTTGGCAAACAGGATCGACATCACCACGCCACCGGCCACGCCGAGGAATACACAGATCGCTGAAATCGCGCGAAGTTCCGCCCGCAGGGTATCGAGCCGATTCATGCGTATTTCCAGAAGGCGGTTCTCCTCCCGGGTCATCGCTGTTAGAAAGGACTCCATCTGAACACGCTCTCCCTCCGCCTCCTTCAGAATGAGGGGAAGTTGCCCCGTGGACAAAACGCCCCACCGGTATCTGACCACGGTACTGACAATCCGCTCGTAGCGGGAACGTTCGAGAGTGGCGATCTGATCGAGCAGGCGGCGTTGGCTTGGGTTGTCCGCGCTGAGGCCGGTCAGGTTTTCCCGCGTCGCATCGAACATCGCCAGCGAGTCTTGAACCCGAGCCGAGAACTCGCCCTCGCCCGTAATGAAGTATCCGCGAACATGAGCGCTCGCTTCCAGTTCTCGCACGGTCAAGTGCTGGATTTCTTCCCGGACTTGTAAGGTGTGCTGGACCCACTGCTCGGCCTCCGCCTCGCGGTTGCCGATCATATACGACGCGCCCGCGATGATGATCGTAGCCGCCGCCGGGAGCGCGACCACAATCAGACCTTTTACGTGAAGGGCGAGGTCCTGCCAACACAAGAGGCGCGGTGTCATCTCAGCGATCCAGGAGCACGTCCAGGAGGGCGCACAAAGACATGATCTTCGATTTGGCCAGAGAAGCGTCGGCGCCGAGGTGGGCGGACACCGCGAGATACAGGTCGGAGTTTCGCGCTCCCGAGACGGTCACGATCTTCGCCCCCGGCACCATGACTTTGATCTCCTGCACGGCCTCGATGCCATCGCGGCCGGGCATCAGGATGTCCAAAAGGACGACATCGACCGTATGGGCGGCCAGCCAAGAGACGCATTGCTTGACACTCTCCACCTCCCAGACCTGAAAGCCGGCGGGCTCCAGAATTCCCCGGGCAAGTTCCCGAAAGTGTTCATCATCGTCAACGACGAGCACGGAGTTCAATAAGCCGGCGGCGGTCCGGCGATAGGCTTGGTTGGTGTGCTCAGGTTGCCACATGGGGCACACATCGGCGGGTCCAACGGATGTTTTAGAACGAAGCTCATGAAAATCGCCGCCGAGCCGAAGAGGGGAAGATGTACTTAGATGCGCGGTACCTGAGTCGGAGTACTCTATGATGCTAGCCACCGTCTCGAGCAATCCGGGGTTTCACGGCGATGTCCGTGCAACCTTGGATGGGCGCTTCCGGTTCGAGGAAGCGTGGGACCTCAGATATGAGGAGGTCGCGCGCCTGCACGGCGTGAAGTGCGATCAACCTTGCCTGGCCATTATCGATTTCGCAAATCAGAACCAGGCGCTGCCGTTGGCTCGAACGCTCAATGGAAGGTCCCAAATCACGATGATCGCCCTGAACAGCGGCGATAGCAGGGATGAATTGCTATCGCTGATGCAAGCGGGAATTCGGGACGTTCTTCCGCATTTCACTTCACGCGATCTGCTTCAGGCCGCGAACCGCGCGCTCTCTGCGGCGGGATCGACGGGGGAAATTCTGGCGGACCTCTATGCGTTCGTTCCGGCCAAGCCCGGCTGCGGCGCAACTACCGTAGCGACACAGGCCGCGGGCATGGCGTCTCGCCTGGCTGAGGAGCCGACCTTGCTGTTGGATTTCGATACGAAACTAGGGCTCACCACGTTTCTTTTGAAGGCCGAAGGAACCCGGTCGATCGTGGATGCCTTACATCAGGTGGAGCGGCTGGATCGGGATATGTGGTCCAGCCTTGTCTCGCAGATCGGCAACCTGCATTTGCTGGGTTCGGGCGCTGCGGACTATTCGCATACCTTCCTGGTGGAACAGTTCCGGGAACTGCTGGATTTCGCCGTGCGGCAATACTCCCTGGTGACGGTGGACCTGCCGGGTTCGATGGAGGATCACGAGTGCGACGTGCTGATGCGGTCAAAACAGATCTTCCTGGTTACTTTGCCGGACATCGGCGCGCTGCATGTCGCCCGGAGGAAAGCGCAGTGGTTCCGGGACCTTCGGATCACGGACAAAGTCTCTGTCGTACTGAATTGCGTGGAGCGCCGCAGCACGCTTTCGGTATCGGAGATCCAGCGGATCATTGAACTCCCGGTGCAGTATCTTCTTCCCGTGGCGGTGAAGGACATTTCCGCGGTGGTCCAGAAGGGGACGATCCTCGATCCCGATTGCCCGTTCGGAAAACAGATTGCCGCGATCGCCAGGGAAATGGTGCCCATGAAATCCATCGTAAAGAAACCCAGTCCCGTGCGGCGATTCGTGGACTATTTCTCGGTAAGCCCGGCCCGCGACGCGCGCGGCGCCTAAATCAGCAAGAAAGAGCAAATCATGACTAACGAAACGATCCTGGCGATTCTGGACCACTTGTGTAATGAAGCGCGGAATTCCGCGCACGCCACCTTTGGCGTCATGGACCTGCTTCGCGACTCCCTGATGGATTCGACGATGCAAGCGTCTCTGGCCCTCGGCACGGCTAGCGCCGATCAACTTCTGCGTTCGATTGACGACCTCCGCAGTCTTCTCTCGCCGATACAGGCGCCGGCGATCGAAGAATTCGACCTGGCTTTATGCGCGGGGGAGATTGTCGAAGTGTTGAGCCTGGCATCGGGGAGGCGTGCGAAGCACATGATCCTGGATGCGCCGGCCGAACCTCTGGTGCTGAAGCAAGCCCGAAAAGCCGTGGAACAAGTTCTCACTCGGGTTCTGAGCACCGCGTTGAAACTGGCCAAGAACAACGAAGTGTACGTCAAGGTTCGTCCTGGCCGGGAGGAAGGGGCCGCGCAGCTGACAGTCTCGACGCGCGATACGGACCTCTCGGTCTGTCTGAACATTTGGTTGAACGCTCATCCGGATCAGATCGTGCTGCAGGATCCGGCCGACGTGCCGTTTGTCATCGCGGTGATGGTGGCGGGCAAGTATCTCAAGGCGCTCGGCGGATCGGCAGAAGTAGTGCGCGATTCCGCCGGGCATTCCCTCGTCGTGCTGGATCTCCCTTCGCAAGTGCCGGGCCTCGAAAGCGAGGAGTTGCAGAGTTCGGGACGGGAGGCGGCGCCGGATCGTTTAAAAGTGCTGGTGGCAGAGGACTGCGACGACAGTTTCGCCCTCAGCGAATTGTTGCTTCAAGAGGAGCATGTGTGGCGAGCGCGGGACGGGTGGGAAGCTCTTCGGATCATCCAGAAGCAGCGCTTCGACGTGGTGTTCATGGATATCCACATGCCCGGCATGGACGGGTACTCCGCCATTCGCAGCATCCGGGATTGGGAAACCGAAACCGGCAACGGGAGGACGCCGATGGTGATCCTATCCTCGGATGACCTGGAGACGCAGCGGCGGACGGCGGCGCAATGCGGGTGCTCCGGCTTTCTCCGCAAGCCGCTCCGACGGCGGGATCTTGTATACCTGCTCGACCGGCTGAAGGAGTCGAGGGTGCCGGTGGACTAAGCCGCAAGAAGGGGTTTGCGGATGACGACAGCGGCTAGCTGTCCGTAAGCACTGGTTTCGCAAGCAAAGACAGCCCGGAACTGTATGAAGTTCCGGGCTGTCTTGCACGATATCGAGATGTAGACCGGGCGCTTTGAAAGGAGAGCGCCCGGCGCGATCTAGAACGAGAAGCGAGCGACCAGCTGGCCGCTACGCGGCGTGCCGAGGTATCCGGCGACCGTCGAATTGCCGAAGGTCCCGAAACCGTTGATGTAGTTTCCGTTGGGCGCCGACTGGTACGAAGCCGCTACGTTGGTGGGGCTGAAGCCCGTGGCGGGGCCCGGGAGCTGGACGCGATTGAACACGTTCTGCAACTCCATGCGCACCTGGAAGGTGAAGCGCTCCTTGATCACGAAGTTCCGCGCGAAGTTCATGGCCTCCATCGGATGGCGCGGGCCACGGAAGAACGGGAGCGTGGAAGTGTCCGCCGCAAAGCTGGCGTCCGGAACGGCTCCCCAAACCGCCGGGTTCAAGACCACGGTCTTTGCGGGATCGAAGCAGTGGCAGTTAATATTCAGAGGATCGGTGTGGTGATTACCGCTCAAATCGGTCCAATTGACCGACCAGGGATTCATGTAGCTGCCGTCGGCGTTCTTCAGCAATTGCGCGCCGCCAGGGCCACGTCCCAGCCAGAGGCTGATGGGGTTGGTGGCACCATTCAAGGGCCGGCCGAGATATGCGCCCGACTGGTAATACAGGGCGCTCGAGAGCGCCCAGTCCGCCAGGGCATAAGAAACAATTTTGTTGCGCATTACGGGCATGTTGCCCTTGTAACGCGGCACGCGGTATTCGAAAGCGATGTGCAAGGTCTGCGGCGGATTGGCTCCCACCAGATCTTTTCCCAGAGAGTGATTGAAGATGTCGGGACTGCCATACCATTGCAGGTTCTTAGAGAACGTGTAGGCGGCGGTGAGGGACAATCCGTGCGAGTAACGCTTGGTCAGCGTGGCTTGGAGAGCATCGTACCAGGACTTGCCCAGCGGCGCGCTCGGTGCGATGCCGCCGCTAAACTGCGGGTAGTTCTTCAGGGATTGTAATACGGTCTGAGGAACGGTGGACCCGAAACCGGCGTACGGCAGACCGATTCCGCGTGCGGCCAGGGTAGCGGACTGAGCCGCGCTGAGCGAATTGAGTCTGGTGTTCAGAAGCTGTTCATCGGCGATCCCCTGCGGCGAGTTGTTGATGGTGAAGCCGAGGCGCTGGAGCATCGCGGGGGAGATGGCGTTGAAGTCCTGGAACCCGCCCGTGGGTTGCCAGATATTCCGGTTGCCGACATAGGCAACCTCGACCACCGTGTTCCGCGTGAGTTCCCGCTGCACGCTGATGTTCCATTGATACGTCCGGTCCGGCCGGCCGGCATTCGGATCAACTAACCCGGCCAGCGCCGCATTCGCCGCCCCGACCGTGAAACCAGCGGCCGGATTGGAGGTCTGCACGCCCGCGGGGAAGAGAGACGACGGGACACCCTGCGAGAACTTGAACAAGTCGAACCCGTTCTGCGCAGTGGGCGATTGGCTGCTGTTGATGACGCCGCCCCCGGTAAACGGCGTCGCATCGTAAGCGATGGCGGCGCCTCCGCGAATGACGGTCTTCTTATCGAGCGTGTAGGCGATTCCGACGCGGGGACCAATCGCAAACGGATAGTTCTGAGCGAAGTGGCAGTTGCAGCTTGCTTCGTAGATGTAAGCTCCGGGACGCCCGGCCGCGGCCGGATTGGGCGTGGTGAGACTCAGATCCGCGACGCGTCCATATTGTTCCTTCGCATACGTACCATAGTCCCAGCGAACCCCGTAATCGAGCGTCAGATTGCGCCGAATTCTCCAGGTGTCTTGAAGAAATATACCGTACTGCTGTTTGCTCTTACTGTATTCGACCGGGTTGGACAGGGTAAAGCTCGTGACGCTACCCATCAGCCAATTGGCAAAGGGAAAACCTTCATCGGTGTTGCCCGTAAACCCACTCGCGGTGGACAGCGCCGGCTGGGACGTAATCCCATTCCCGGAGGTGGCGCTGGCAGAGGCACCCCCAAAACTCTGGTAAAACCCGCCCGTGTTGGTAAGAGAGGGGAACACCGTTGTGTCGATGCGCCACTCGGCGCCAAACTTGGCGGTGTGGTTGCCGTGCACCCAGGTCAGGTTCGCCGAACTCGACGGATGACGATCGAGAGTGCGACCGGGTCCGGCGCTGCCGATGTTCTTCAGGCCGCCTAGGATAGGCGAAGAGACAACCGTGGAAGCCATGGGGGGGAACGACGTCTTGGGAGCCGTGGCGCCCACCAAGCCAATGTCCGATGCGGCGTTGTAATCCGTGGTGAGGGGGCACGCGCAGAAGTTGTACTCCATCCAGCCGGCGCCGAAGTGGAAGAGCAACGTCGGCTCGATGGTGTAGTCGAAGTTGGCCCGGTAGGTGGGTGCCGTCTCAAATGTTCCGGCGTTCGCCGTGATCGGCTCCGGGAAGCCTTCCGCGAGACCGCCGAGGGTCTGGATCGGAGAGGTGGTCTTGTTCTGCGCGTACGAAAAGGCAACGCGTGCTTTCGTTCCGACATTCTCATCGATCTTGATGGCCGGAGAGTCGGTAAACCGAGTGGCCCGGACCGGGTTCAGATAATTGTTGGTCAGGAGTGCGGCGTTCGGCCCATTCGGAAGCGGAACGTACTTGCTGAGAATCTTCGCCGCAACGGGGTCGATATACGTCGCCGGGAGCTTGTTGCCGGGGAGCGGCGTGCGGTAGTTGTTAAACACCTGCCCTCCCGTGCAGTCCTGACTCACCGCGCCGTTACACGTTACGGTATGGGTAGAGTTGGGATCGAAGATCGTGCCCAGCGCGATCGTGTTTCCGAGGGGGTCTCTGTAGTCGTGCCCGGTCGTCGCCGAACCGATGTGCAGGTTTCCGGTGTTCCCTGCGAGACCGATCAAACTGCTGAAGTCTCCCCCGCGATAGGCGGCGGTGGGGACTGTCGCGAAGGTGGAGTTGGTTTGCGTGGAATAGTCACGGTACTGTTCCCAGTTGAAGAAGAAGAAGGTCTTGTTTTTTCCGTTATAGATTTTGGGAAGCCAGACCGGACCGCCAATGGTGAACCCGTAGTCGTTGCGCCGGACTTGGTTCCGGAGGTGGGTGACGGCGTCGCGGGCGTTGAAGTCATCATTGGCCAGATAATCGTACATCGAGCCGTGAAACTGGTTGGTTCCCGACTTGAGCACCATATTGAAGAGCGTACCGGAAACAGCCCCGTATTCCGCATTGAAGCTGCTGGTCTGCACCGCAACCTCCTGGAGCGCGTCGGGGCTAATGTTCTCGCGGGTGGTAATGGTGGGCGCCTGGGTGTTCGTCACCGGCTCGCCGTCGACTTTGTATTCGTAGGTGTTCGTGGGCAGACCGTTCATGCGGTCGACAATGCCGGGGAGGCCGCTGTACACCGAACCGGGAAGTGTCATCACCGTTTGCAGCGGGTCCCGAATGAAGATGGTGGCGGGCAGCACCGGCAGGTTCTGAATCTGATCGGAAATGACGTTGTGGACGATCGCCGCGCTATCGGCCTGGAGCAGCGTGGACTCGGAGGTAACGGTAACCGACTCGGTGTTTGCGCCGACTTCCATGGGAATATCCAGACGCAAGGTTTGCGCCGCGGCGATGATCACGTTTTCCTGGCGGAAGGTCTTGAACCCGGTTTGCGACACCGTGATGACATACCTGCCGACGGGCATCTGCGGAAGAGTGTAGTTTCCCGTCTGCGAGGTGGTGCCGAGAATCTTGGTGCCGCTTTCCGCGTTCGTGGCGGTGACGGGAAGACCCGCCAGGACAGCGCCTGAAGGATCGGTCACAATCCCCGTCAGTGTACCCGCGGCAGTTTGCCCAAACATCGACACGGGCGCGGCAATCAATAGACTCAACAGCAACAGTGCATGGTGTCGCATCGTAACCCCTTTTTCGGCTGAAGCTTCAACAACGTGGTTTGTCAGAACCACCCAAAGATGATTGTTGAACTATATGATGAGTTTTCGCCGGTGTCAAGCAGTCAGCCGGTCAGCCGGTCGTGTCCTTAACACGTTATTTGTCCGGGTCAAAGAGCACGAGGGGCGTCGGCGGCGGGATTGGCTGTGGGAAAGCGCGAAGGTCCGGGCCGCAGGGGGGCAGAGGGTCAGGGTTTGGGGAGGGCAGTGTGTGGCGACGGTTGCATCACCTTACAGTGAAGGGCACCGGAGTGCTACAGACCTTCGCGCCGCCGGAGGGCGCTCTGCACACGACAACCTGCGTGGTCCCGGACGCCAGCCCGGTGGGGACCAAGAGATTCACCTGCTCAACGCCGGCAAGACCGGGGGCGGGCCCGGCGAAAGCGGGGACCGGGATGTCCTGGCCGCCGATACTGCCGCTGACGGCTACGTTTCCCGACAAGCCCGTCGCCCAGATCGCGATCACGGAGCCGGACGCCGCGCCGTTGGAGGGACCGTTCGCGGTGCCGTCCTGATTCCGGATTCCATTCGCAAAGATGGCCGGCTGAGGCGGCTCAATGAGGGCTACGATATCTTCCACGGACCTCTGCACAAAAACGGCGGGGATCGACGTTCCATCGGAGCGTGGCACGCGAAACACAGATTGCGGTCCCGGCTGGGGAAACAACGTTGCTTCGATCCAGGGTCCGGCGGCCGCCGGCAGCGTGACGTTGGGAAGGAGGAGTGCCGCGGGAATCGTGAGCGAACCTGCCATGGCGGGGGCCGTGCAGGGGACGGTGGAGAGCAGGCTCACGGTGACGACTTGATTCGCGGTCAGGCCTTGGGTGTTCCATTTCACGACCACATCCTGGCTTGTGTCGATGAGAGTGAGCGCGTCCGCGTTTGCGATCCGGATGGCCGGCGTGACGACCAGCGGCACGGAGAACGGCAGGATGTCCTTGCCGCCGGGGGAGCTGAGAGTCCAGGAGCTGGGGGCAAAGAAGGAATCGGGAACCGCGTCGGGCGAATTCACCGGGGGCGGGACGGGCTGGCTCCCGTTATAGGAGTAAAATGTCCCGGTGGCGGGCAGGCTCAAGGCCTGGCTGACGGGACCGGTTAGCGATAACGCCGGACCCGCGCTGAGTCCTCCGTGAAAGGGCGGTTCCGGATACAGGAAGCTGGGGTTTGATTGACATCCAAACGAGGCTGAGGACGCTTCCAGCATCCCTCCCGAAGTACTTCCGTTGACCGGCGATGTGACGCTGGCCGCGGCGATGCCCGCCGCATCGAGCAGGTACGCGCTGGCGCCCGCGTAATCCGACCGCGTCGGGGAGAGGCTGCCGGTGGCGGACGGGTTCGGCGCGTCAAAAGAAGACATTCCGAAGGTGAGGAGCGGAATGGTGCCACCCTGATCGAGGGTCTGCATCTCGCCAGCGGTCAGATTAAAGGGATGGGCGCATGGCTGGGCGGCGGTTCGGGCAAAGGAAATCGACGCGCGGTTGCTGGTTTCCGTCGTGCCTGCTCCCGTTTGTCCGGGCAGGTTTACGCTCACTTCCACCGCGACGTAACAGCCTTCGGGAATTTCGGGATCGTTGGGGATTTGCAGATTGATCTGGTCCAGGCCGGGCATGGCGGAGTGTCCCGCGTAGGTCACGGGAACGGGCCTGCTTCCGACGGTGGCCCGGACGTCGGGGGTGCCTGCGGTTCCGAGACCGGAACCCCACAAAGTGATGGACTGGTTGGGCCGGGCAGGACGGGTGAGAGCGTTGGTTTCCATACTGCCGCCGGTCGAGGTATTCTGCGCGATCGCGACCGGGCCGTTGGTGAACAAGCCAAAGTTCGCGGAAACGATGGTCACCGGGATCACCGCCTGCTCGGCACCGTTCACCAGGAGGTGAAGGGACGCGGGGCCCAAGGGGACATCGGCAGGCAACAGAGCGAGAACCGAACTAGGCGAACCGGCTCCGAGCACAGGTAAGTCGAGGGCAGATTGCTGGGGAAAGGCTGGAATCAGGTGTAACGTAACGGCTGCGGGATCAAGGGACGGAGGCGGCGGCGCGGTGACCTGCCAAACGCCGGCTTGCACCAAAGATCCGGCGGCAAGCGGTCTGGGGCCGGGATTTTGGGAGAAGCGATTGCTGACGACGCCGCTTGCCGCGTTCCAAACTTCCCAGACAGTTGATTGCGCCGCCGCGGACCCGCAGGCCAGGAGTCCGAAGGCCAGGAACCGGCGTAACTTCAATCCGGCAATCATGCTTTCTACACTACATCAGACGTGGGAGGCGTTCACTCCCGCGACGGCGGTATTTCCGGGAAAGCTGAGCTGGTATGCCATAATTAGCCCCTCTTCCCAGAGGGTACCGGCGGCTCGTGCGGGAGCGGGTTCTTTAAACGCCGAGCTTTCGGAGAATACTCATCATCGGGCACCAGTTGGTGAAGGCGGATTGGAGGAGATTCAAGCCCACGAATCCAGTGAAGAGGAACCAATAGGGGCTGACCCAGTAGCCGAGGGCGACGCTGAGCATCACGAAGAATCCGGCGATCAGGCGAAGGTAGCGTTCTACGGTCATACAAGCTTCCTCCTCCGGTTGAATACGAAGAACAAAACGGGGACGGTCATGCGCGAAAGCAGCAGCGAGGCGACCTCGCCCGCCATGAGCGCGATGGCCAGGCCCTGGAAAATCGGGTCAAAGAGAATGACGGAGGAGCCGACGACGACGGCCGCCGCGGTGAGCATCATGGGGCGGAAGCGGACGGCTCCGGCGTCGATCACAGCGAGGTCGAGAGGCATGCCTTCCTTCAGACGGAGCTCGATGAAATCGACGAGGATGATGGAATTGCGGACGACGATTCCGGCTCCGGCGATAAAGCCGATCATCGACGTGGCGCTGAAGAAGGCGTGAAGGAGTCCATGAGCGGGAAGGATTCCGACCAGCGAGAACGGAATCGCGGCCATGATGATGAGCGGCGTCAGGAAGGATTGGAACCAGCCGACCACCAGGCCGTAGATCAGAATGAGTACGGCGGCGAAGGCTAGCCCCAAGTCGCGGAAGACTTCGTAGGTCACGTGCCACTCGCCATCCCACTTCATGGAGTAACGGCCGGCATCGGAGGGGAGGGCGGCCATGTGCTGCTCGATCTGGTAGCCTTCGGCGATTTGCATACGATCGATGCCGGGGCCGAGCTTGAGGATCGCGTAGACGGGGCTTTCCATGGCGCCCGCGACATCGGCGGTGACGTAGGTGACGGGCATCAGGTTCTTGTGATAGATGCTCTGGCCGTTGGTGGTTTGTTGAACGTGCGTGAGTTCGGCGAGCGAGACGGTGCGTCCGCCCGTGGCGGCGAGCCGGAGGGTGCACAAACGTTCGAGATCGGAGCGGGTGGCGCGGTCGAAGCGGACGGTTAAGGGCACATCCTCCTTCTCGGTTTCGACGTGGAGCAGACCGGCCTGAACTCCTCCGGAGGCGAGTTGCAGGGTGCGGGCGATTTCGTCACTGGAGACGCCGTTCAACGCGGCTTTTTCTTCATCCACCAGGAGCTGATATTTGGTTTGGTCGTCTTCGACGTACCAATCGACGTCGACGACGCCGGCGGTGTTCTTAAAGAGGTCGCGCATTTGCTTGGCGAGGGCGATGCGGCGGTCGAGAGCCGGGCCGTAGACCTCGGCAACTAGCGTTTCGAGCACAGGCGGGCCGGGAGGGACTTCGGCTACCTTGATGCGCGCTCCGAAGCGGTCGGCGAGGGGCTGGAGCCGGGTGCGGACCTGCTTGGCAATCTCATGGCTCTGGAGAACGCGGTCGTTCTTCGATGCGAGATTGACCTGCATGTCGGCGACGTTGGGTCCGCGGCGAAGGTAGTAGTGACGGACGAGGCCGTTGAAGTTGTACGGGGAGGCGGTGCCGGCGTAGGTCTGGAGGTTGACGACCTCGGGCTGCTTCGCGGCTTCGACGGCAAGGGCTTGCACCACGCGGGCGGTCTCTTCGAGAGTGGTTCCGTTGGGCATGTCGACAATCACCTGGAACTCACTCTTGTTATCGAAGGGGAGCATTTTCACTTTTACGAATCCGAAGTAGAACAGGGAGCACGAGCCAAGGAGCAGGACTACGACTCCGAGCAGGAACGTGGCGCGGAAGAAGGGGCGGTGCAGCAGCGCGCCCATGAGGCGGCGATAGAGACGAGTGAAAAAATCCTCGCGATGCTCCGCGTGGCCGGAGGGTTGGCGCTTTAGGATTCGCACGGCGGCCCAAGGGGTAACGACGAAGGCCACGAGCAGAGAGAAGAGCATCGCGGCGCTGGCGCCGATGGGAATGGGGCGCATGTACGGTCCCATGAGTCCGCCGACGAAGGCCATGGGCAGGATCGCGGCGACCACCGCGAGGGTGGCGAGAATGGTGGGATTGCCGACTTCGTCCACGGCTTCGATCGCGACTTCGAAAGCGGGGCGGTCCTGATTAGCGGGCATGCGCCAGTGGCGGACGATGTTTTCGACGACGACGATCGCGTCATCCACCAGGATGCCGATGGAGAAGATGAGGGCGAAGAGCGTGATCCGGTTGAGGGTGTAGCCGTAGAGATAGAAGACGGTGAGCGTGAGCGCCAGGGTGACGGGAATCGCGATGAAGACGATGAGCGATTCGCGAAAGCCCAGGGTGATCGCGATCAGGATGCTGACGGAGACCACCGCGATCAGCATGTGCCAGAGAAGCTCGTTGGATTTCTCCTTCGCGGTGTCGCCGTAATTCCGCGTGACGGTCATTTCGACGCCGGAGGGGATCACGGCGCCTTTGAGCCGGCCGACGCGAGTGAGAACGTTTTCGGAAACGTCCACGGCGTTGGTGCCTTTGCGTTTCGAGATGGCGATGGTGACGGCGGGGTAGGAGCCTTGCTTATCGGAGAAGCGGACGTATTGCGCCGGCTCCTCACCGCCGTCGGTGACGCTGGCGACGTCGCGGACGAAGAGAGGTTTCTGATTCGCGACGCCGGCGACGACGCCGCGCACATCATCCGCGGTTCGCAGGAATTGGCCGGTTTCCAGAAGGAACTGCTGGTTTCCGGCGGCGAACTCGCCGGAGGGGAGGCGGCGGTTGGAGAGGCCGAGGGCTCCGACGATTTGCAGGGGAGAGATGTTGTAGGCGGCTAGCCGCGAGGGGTCCAGCGTGATCTGGATCGTGCGCCGCTGGCCGCCGATGAGCGTGACGGCGGAGACGTCGGGGGTCTGAGCGATGCTGTCGTGCACTTGGGCCGCGATGCGGCGGAGGTCGAGGTCCCCGTAGCGCTTGCTCCAGAAGGTGAGGGCGAGGATCGGAACATCGTCGATGGAGCGGGGCTTGACGAGCGGCGGCGATGCTCCGGGCGGGATGAGGTCGAGATTCGCGTTCAGTTTCTGATTGAGGCGGACGATCGCCTTTTCCTCATCCTGGCCGACCAGGAAGCGGACGATGGCGGTGGACATGCCGGGGCTGGAGGTGGAGTAGATGTACTCGACGCCGGGGATTTCCCACAGGAGTTTTTCCATGGGGTTGGTGACGCGCTCCTCCACTTCGCGGGCGGAGGCGCCGGGCATTTGGACGAAGACGTCCACCATGGGGACGACGATTTGTGGCTCCTCTTCGCGGGGGAGTTTGAGGACGGAGAAGAGTCCGAGCAGGACCGACGCCGCGATGACGAGCGGGGTCAGCTTGGAGCGGATCCAGGCGTGCGCGAAGCGGCCGGCGGGTCCGAGCTTACGGGGTTCGGGCTTACGGGCTTCGGTCATGGGAGAAGCTCCACGGGAGAGCCTTCGACCAAGTTCGGGGGAATCGGGGCGATGACGAGTTCGCCTTCGGTGAGGCCGGAGAGCACTTCGGCGCGGCTGTTGAACTTCGCGCCCAGTGTGATCAAGCGCGTGCGCGCGATGCCGTTTTCCGCCACAAAGACAGATTGCAGCTGGCCGTGTTCCTGAACGGCGGCGGTGGCGATGGCCATGGACTTCCGCTGCATCGTGGAGGCGAAAAGGGCTCGACCGAAGGCGCCGGATTTGATCGACGCGAGCGGCGGCAGGTCGATCTTGACCGTTCCCGCTCGCGCGGCAGCGTCGACTTGGGGAACGATTTCGGAGACTCGTCCGGCGAGGGATTGGTCGAGACCGTCGAGGTGCACCGTTACGGCCTGGCCGATGCGAATCGAGGAAAGACGCGACTCATCGACGAGAGCCTCCAGGCGATAAGCTCCCTCGCGTTCGATGGTGAGCAGAGGCGCACCGGGCATGGCGAGGTTTCCGGGCTCGACCGTTTTCGTGGTGACGATGCCGTCGAAGGGCGCGGTGAGTTGCGTATAGGCGTAATTGAGTTGCGCGGCGCGGACTTCCTGGTCGGCTTGCGCGGCCCGGTCGTCGAGTTGGGCACGCCTTGCTCGGGCCATGTCGTGGGCGGCCTGGGCGGATTTCAGGTGTGCGGAAGCTTCATCGAACTCCTGGTGGGAGATGGACTTTTTGTTGTACAGCGCCTGCATGCGCTCGAAGGTGACTTGGGTGAGATCGAGAGCGGCCTTCGCGCCGGACACCGCGCTCTCGGCTTCCGGAATCGCGCTGCGGAGCTCGGCACGGGCGGCTTCGGAACGGCGGACGGCGGTGTCGAGATCGCGAGGATCGAGCGCGATGAGGAGTTGCCCCGCTTTGACGCGGTCACCGATTTGAATCTTCACTTCCTGGACGTAGCCTGCGAGCTTGGAGGAGACGGAGGCGACGGCTGGGGCGCGGACGGTGCCGGTGGCTTCATAGATGGCGGGGAGGTCGTCGAGAGCGGCGGGCGCGGCATGGACGGAGACCGGAGCTTGGACCGCGGCATGCTCGGTCCGCGCCGGGACGTCGCCGCATCCGGCGAGCCACAGCAAAAGCGGGGCGACGATCAGAAGTTTCTTCATTTAATTCAAGACCTCCGAATCGAAAGTGAGCGTGCCTGCCGCCCGTTCGAGCGCGGCGGCCGCGAGGCGCTGATCGCGGACGGCGGCAAGCGAGCGCGTGCGGGTTTCGAGAAGAGCGGTTTCGACGCGGAGGAGGTCGGTTACGGTGCTGAGTCCGGCTTCGTAGCGGTTCTGGGAGATACGGAGACTTTCCTGCGCTTCGGCTTCCGCGGCTTTCGCGGTATCGATGCGCTGCTGGGCGGCGCGAAGTTCGGCCCAGGCGCGGCGGACTTGCAGGCGGATGGCGGAATTGCCGCGCTCTTGTTCGGCGGCGCTGCGGCGGAGAGCGGCCTGGCTTTCTTCGATACGCGCTTTATCGCTGAAGCCGTTAAAGAGGTTCCAGCGCAGGCCGATGGAGACCAGCCAGTTGGCTCCGCCGCGATCGTAGAAGCGCTGGCGGTCGGCTTCGAAGGCTCCACGAAGGGCGACTTGGGGGAGGAGATTGCCGCGGGCGTCGGCGAGGTTGGTGGAAGCGAGATCCTTGGCCGCATTGAGCTGAAGGGCCTCGGGGCGCTCGGCGGCTCCCTTTTGTTCGTAGGCGGCGAGCGTTGCCGGGGGCGCGGTGAGGGGCAAGAGCACCAGGGGCGAGAGCGCCGTGATGAGTGTGTAGTCCGTGTCGAGGGGTTGACCGAGGGCATCGTTCAACGTGGCGCGAGCGATATCGAGATCCGCGGAGCGGCGGATTTGCTCTTCGCGCAGGGCGGCGAGATGGACGCGAATCGAGAGCACATCGGCGTCGGTGGCCATTCCGGCCGTGAGGCGGGATTGGGCTCGATCAAGATCGGCTTCGACCGAACGAAGGGATTGGACCGTGGAGCTGAGCTGGTCCGCGCTGAGTTGGGCGTCGGAGTAGGAGCGCACGACGCTAACGATGACGTCCATTTGAGTGCGGCGGGAATCCTGGAGGCTGATGTCCTTAGCGAGTTCGGCGGAATGGACGGCGCGGCGCGTCTTGCCCGCGTCGTAAAGGGGTTGGTCCACGGTGAGGGAGGACTGGAAGTTATTGAGAAAGTCGGGACGGTTGAGCGGGTCGACTTGGAAATTTTCCGTTGCAAATTGATGTTGCGTGAGGAGCGAGGAGAAAACGAATACGGGATTGTCGCTGCGTGCGAAGGATTCGGAGTAGTTCACTTTGGGAAGCATGCCGCTGTGGGCGAGAGCGACTCCGGCGGCTGCTGCGTCATTCGACGCAGCCGCGGACGCGATGGACCTGTTGCCCGCGAGGGCGATTCGGACCGCATCTTTCAGAGAAAGCGGGGCTTGCGACCAAGCCGGGAGGGAGAAAAGAGCGACCGCCAGGAGCGGAACGGATGCGTTGCACATGAGCTTTCGAGTGTAGGGATGCAAACGAGAGGCCGAAGTGACGCGCAGGGAACCGATTGTTCGGGCGCCGTCCGCGGACGGGGATTCCACGTTATGATGTCTTGTTGCGTCCGCACCGAGTGTACGGCGCGGAGCTCCATCTATATAAGGAGGCGGTAATGAGGAAATTCATTTTCGCGAGCGGCGCCGCGGCTACGCTGCTCAGCATGGTCCTACTGGCTGCCGATATCGACGGCAAGTGGGTACTGGAGAGTCAGGGACAAAACGGAAAGCAGACGCAGACCCTGACCCTGAAGGCGGACGGCGGCAAGCTGACCGGAAGCATGGATAACCAGGGAACCGCGGTGGATGGCAAGGTGAATATCAGCGACGGGACCATTGATGGGTCCAAAGTGGCGTTTACGGTGGTGCGCGAACTGAACGGCGCGCCGATTACCCGCAAGTTCTCGGGTACGATGGCGGGCTCCGATCTGAAGCTGACCGTGGAGACGGCCGGGGGTCCTGGCGCTGGCAAGGGCGGGGGCCAGGAGATGGTGTTCAAGAAGCAATAGCGTTCCGCGAAGCGCTCCGTAAGAAGACGGGGCTGTATCATGGACCGGTCAGACGGGTACGAAGGAGTCGCCGGAGTTTCTGGCACGCCGCGACAGGGGACGCTCGGCCGGCGTGGAAGTGAAGACGGTGCGGAAGTGGGCCCGGACGCTGGCGCGCGGCGCCGCTGTGCTCGACCTGGGTTGCGGGTCCGGGCTTCCGCTCACCGAAGTGCTCGTCGCGGAGGGGCTGTGCGTTTATGGCGTAGACGCGGCACCCTCTTTCGTCGAGGCTTTCCGGCGTAACCTGCCTGGTACACCCGAAGTCTGCGAGGCGGTGGAAGATTCGAGATTCTTCGACCGGACTTTCGACGGCGTCCTGGCATGGGGCTGATGTTCCTGCTCTCCCCCGAGGAACAGGGGCGCTTGCTCCAAAGGATGGCGGAGGTCCTGGTTCCCCGGCGGCACCGTGCACGTCCTGCGCGGAACCGCTGGTGTGGAGGGACGCGATGACGGGGCTCGAATCGCGGTCGCTGGGAGCCAGGGAATACCGGAGGCGGCTTGGGGCGGCGGGGCTGCGGGTAAAAAACGAGTACGAGGACGAAGGCCAGAACTACTACTTCGAGGCGTTTAAGTAGAGCATTGTCGCGCGGCGAAGCAGGCGAGTTTCCACGCCGGGAGCGGGACCGACGCGACGAGGGCCCGCCTTGCCTGCCGTGGGGGGCAATGCTAATTCGGGGGATGCTCGCGGGGGCCGGTGAGCTGCGCCGCGCGAACCTGTATCAATTCAATTGATTCTCTATATTCGTGATTTCAGTGTAACCGGAGCTGCACACGTTATATACTCCATTCTGCTGTTCGTTACGGGATCGTAACGGCAAGGGGTAGGGTAGTCCGCAATTCAAGCGAGAAGCGTCAACACAGGGGTCGTCTCTCGCTCAAAGTCCGCTTCAAAGGGGAGTTTAATTAATGTTGCAAAAAGGAAGATCATGATGAAGAAACTATCGCTATTCGTGGGGCTGTTGGTGATCACCGCCTCTCTGGGTTTCGGTCAAACCAGCTTGGCGACGGTCACGGGAACAATTACGGACGCGACGGGAGCCGTTGTCGCTAACGCTCCTGTATCGCTCAAGAACGTGGAAAACGGACAGGTCTACGCGGGCGCCAGCTCCGACACGGGGAACTTCACCGTGACGCAGCTGCCGATCGGAGATTACAATCTTAACGTCACGTCGCCAGGATTCAAGACGTACACGCACACCAAGTTCCACTTGGCGGCCGGCCAGACGATGCGCGAGGACATCTCCCTGCAAGTGGGCCAGTCCAGCGAGTCTGTCACGGTCACGGCGGAGAGCTCTCTGCTGCAGACCGAAACCAGCGAACTGGTGCACAACGTGACTCTCTCGCAGCTCGACAACCTGCCAGTCATGCAGGTCGCCGCGACCAACGACGGCGTCCGCGATCTGTTCTCCGCCTCGCGAACCCTCCCTGGAATCCAGTATTGCAACAGCGGTGCCGCCTGCAGCGCGGTCGTCATCGCCGTCGTCAACGGAACTCCGAGCAATTCGCTTCAGACTCGCCTCGATGGCGCGACGATGAACCCCACCAGCGCCCGGCTTCAAGGGGCCACCATGGAGACGCAGCCCTCAGTGGACTCGATTCAGGAAGTCGCGATCCAGACCAGCAACTTCGCGCCGGAATTCGGCACATCTGGTGGAGCGGTCGTGAACTTGGTGAGCAAGAGCGGCACCAACCAGTACCACGGCAGCGGTTATGACTACGTCGTCAATGAAATCTTTAATGCCGGTCAGCCCTACACCTTCCTGCCCGGCGACGAAAAGACGGAACACGTCCGCAATAAGGCCCGCCAGCATGACTACGGCTTCACCTTCGGCGGCCCTGTGCGCCTTCCGAAAGTTTACAACGGCACGAACAAGACCTTTTTCTTCTGGAGCTTCGAACAATACCGCCAGAAGAATATCAATAACAGTTTGCCGGACACGGTACCGATTCCGGCGTATCGCACGGGCGATTTCTCCAACCTCATCAATGCGGAAAACCGGTTAGTGACCACGGCAACCGGCAATTACAAAGATCCGCTCGGCCGCACCATTCCGAGCGGCACGATCTTCGATCCGGCCAGCGACGCCGGCGGCGGCGTGCGCAATCCTTTTCCCAACAATCAGATTCCGGTGACCAGGTTCGACCCGGTTGCGGTCAAGGTCCTGGCATTAGTTCCGAATCCGCTTGGTCCGAATGCAGCCCAGGCGGGTGCTAACTATCTTGCCCCCTTCGACCAGGGCCGCGTGTCCAACATCCCGTCGTTCAAGCTGGATCAAAACGTCGGATCCAAGTTGCACTTTTCGGTTTACCTGCAGCGGACCAACACCAGTACGCCGCGAACCGCCACAGCCGCCGACGATCTGCCGAATAACATCACCGGCTCCGCCATCTCCGGAAACGCCGCCCGAACGGTGCGCCTGAACGTGGATCACACGCTCACGCCGAGGCTCCTGCTTCACTACACCGCCGGTTGGAATGACTCCGACTTCCTGCTGCAGAGCCAGAACTTCCCGTTCGATGCTCTCAAGACTCTCGGCATCCCGGGCCAAACGGCGTCCCGCACCTTCCCCATTCTCAATACTGCAGTCTCCACGAACACCGCGGAAGGCGGCATGAGTACCATTGGCGGATCGTTTGACCAGCATTTCTGGGAACGGCGTCCCTCCTTCAATACGTCCGCTTCCTACGTGCGCGGCTCGCATACGTACAAGATCGGTTTCGAAATCCGCCAGGAGAAATTCCCCAATTTCAATTTCAGCGGCTCGGCCGGCACCTACACCACCAACTCCAACTGGACCACACAGACCTCGCTTCAGGGAACCACGGTGGCCAGCGGATTTGCCGGATTCGGTTTAGCTTCGTTCGAATTGGGAGGCTTGAGCGCGGCCACCATCAACGCGCCGTTCACGGCCATGACGTACCGATACGAGTCCGCGATTTATCTGCAAGACTCCTGGAAAGTGACTCGTAAATTGACGTTGGACTACGGCTTGCGCTGGGACTACGGAACCTACCAGCCCGAGCAGTTCGGCCGCTACTCCGACTTCTCCGCCACGACCCCGAATCCGGCGGCTTCCGGCCGGCTGGGCGCCCAGGTTTTCGAGGCGACCTGCAACTGCAAGTTCGCGCACAACTACCCCTACGCGATCGGACCGCGGCTGGGGGCCGCCTACCAGATCAATTCCAAGACCGTCATTCGCGGCGGTGTGGGAGTAGTTTACGGCCAAACCACCAACGCGACGGGCGGCACGGGTTCGACCGCCGCGAGCGCCAGTACTCCGGGTTTCGGCCAGATCGTTGGGCTGCTCCAGAACGGCATCCCGAGCAACGTGGTGGCTTCGTTCCCGAATTTTTCACCCAACGCGGGTCAGCCCATCGGAGCTGTCGTGCTCGCACCGACCCTTCAGGATCCGAACGCGGGGCGCCCGATGCGCCTGCTGCAATGGAGCGCCACCCTGCAGCGTGAATTCGGCCGCAACCTGGTCTTCGAAGCGGCGTATGTCGCCAATCGCGGCGTCTGGGAAGATGGCGGTACCACTCTCGCCCCTCTGAATGCGCTGAATCCGTCCACACTGCAAAGACTCGGATTCAACGACTTCACCAGCGCCACCGAATCCGCTCTGCTCACCACGACGATCTCGTCTCTCAATGCGACGCAGAAAGCGACGCTGGCGCAGCGCGGCATCACCTTCCTGCCGTATGCCAACTTCCCGGCCACGCAGACCGTCCGCCAATCGCTGTTGCAGTACCCGCAATACACCGGGCTGTTGACTCCTTCCGGGGCTCCTCTCGGAAAGAATTGGTACGACGGACTCCAGACCAAGCTCACGAAACGCTTTAGCCGCGGGCTGAGTCTCAACGCAAATTACACCTATGCGAAGACTCTGGTTCTGACCACCACGCCGGACCCGTATAACCGGACTCTCGGCAAGAACCTCGGCCCCTTCGACCTTCCACACCAGTTCCGCCTGGCCGCTCAGTACGAGGTGCCCCGCGTTCACTCCGACCTGCCGGTCCTGAAGAACAAGGCCGTCTCCCTGGCTCTGTCCAACTGGAGTATGGGTTGGGCCTTGAACTACCAGAGCGCCGGTCTGGTGGGCCTGCCCACCAGTTCTGGTTCCACGCCGATCAGCAATTTCCTCGGCTACGGACCGGGACCCGCCCAGCTGGTCCCCGGTATGAGCCCCTGGTCGGTCGATTGGACCGATTACAGCGGCACGCACCACACCGACCCTCTCAACATCAACTGCCATTGCTTTGACCCGACCAAGACCGTCGTCCTGAACCCCGCGGCGTTTACCAACGTCCCCAACGGACAGTTCGCGGCGAATGAATCCTCGCTTCGTTATTTCCGCGGCCAACGTCAGCCGAGCGAAAATGCCAACTTCGGACGGACGTTCCGGATTAAGGAACGCGCCAGCCTGAACGTGCGCGTGGAATTCACCAACGTCTTCAACCGCACGCAGCTGCCCTTGATTACGCTTGGCAACTTCTCTTCCGCGGCCGTGAAGTTCACTTCTGGTCCGAACACCGGCTTGTATAGCAGTGGCTATGGCACCATCAATCCGACTGCCGGCACGGCGAATCAGCGCACCGGTTTGCTGGTCGCCCGGTTCCAGTTCTAAAGTCCAACCTGGCGTCCCGGGGCGATTTGCAGTCCGCCCCGGGACGCCTTTGTTTTTTCCGCCCTCCTTTTTCCCCTTCCCCGTATTACCAATCCCCATCTATTCGGTATTGCCGCGCCCAGAACGGGTCGGCGACGAGCCGTGCAACAGCCCGCGGATCGGGGGGTTGGACTGACCACGATCCTGCTGGATGCGGGGGCTCGGCTGGATTTTTCGCGAGGGGCGTGCCGGTGTGGGACAGGCCGCTCCGCAGGTCCGGCTGCTTCAGCCCAGAAGGGCGAACCTTTTCAGCGGCGCGTGCGTAGGACTGGATATGAGAATGAACCACCTGGCCGCATTGACTGTGGTTTCGCTGAGCGTGATCGCGAGCGGGTGTCTGGGGCCGAGCGTGATCGGGTCCGGCCGGGCGACCACGGAAAACAGAAACGTGGGCGGTGGCTTCTCCCGAGTGAGGCTCAGCGGCAGCGGGCGCGTGGTGATCGATGAGGGGACTGTGGACTCCGTCGCGGTGACAACCGACGATAACATCCAAAGCTACGTGAGGACGGACTTGGAGGGGACCACGCTGGTGCTGGGGCAGAAGGGCGGCACCTTCCTGCTGAGTCCATCGGCGGGGCTTCTTTTCAAAGTGACGGTCCGGAACCTCGACGAGATTACGGTTTCCGGAAGCGGCGCCGCGGAAGTGAGGGAATTTCAGAATTCCCGCTTGAGAGTGGTCATCAGCGGGTCCGGCGATGCGTCGGTGGACGGCACGGTTGACGATCTATCTGTCTCCGTATCCGGCTCCGGGCGGTTTCGCGGGGAAGACCTCCGGAGTAAGCGGGCACGCGTGGACATCTCCGGAAGCGGGAGCGCGAGCGTCGCGGCGAGCGACATTCTGGACGCGATTGTGAGCGGGTCGGGGTCGGTGCGGTATATCGGCGACCCGCAGGTTCATGAGAGCGTATCGGGGTCGGGCTCCGTGCGGCGGCGCTAATTTTTACAGGGGCGCGGCGGGACCCCTTCCCGCCCTCGATCCGCTGTGGTAAAAATGGAGTGTTTTGCTTGTAAACAATTGATCGAGAATAGATTGGCCTCCCTAAAGCGTTTCCTTTCCGCAACTGCCGTCGCGGTGGCGGTCGGCGTTCCTGCCCTGCTGCAAAACGGCGCGCAGGGGCAGACCGTTGCTCCGGCGGACGCGCATCGCGCGCTGGTTACGACGTACTGCATCACGTGCCACAGCGCACGGCTGAAGACCGGGGGACTCGCGCTGGAGGGGCTGGATCTGGGCGCGGCGGAGAATGACGCGGCGGTCTGGGAGAAGGCGTTGCGGAAGCTGCGCGGACATCAGATGCCTCCGCCGGGGAGTCCGCAACCGAAGCAGCAGGACGTGGATTCATTCATGGCGTGGATGGAGAACACGCTCGACCACGCGGCGAAGGGTCCGAAGGCGGGGTACGTTCCGATTCAACGCCTGAATCGCTCCGAGTATGCGGCGACGGTGAAGGCGCTGGTAGGGGTGGACGTCAATGCGAAGGAAGTGCTGCCGCAGGACATCCAGATCGAGGGTTTCGACAATATCGCGACGGCGCTGAGTGTGTCTCCGGCGTTCCTGGATCAATACGTGACGGCGGCGCGGCATGTGGCTCAGCTGGCGGTGGGCAATCCGAATCCTCGGGTTTCGAGCGTGAGATATTCGGTGTCTGCGAACGAGAATCCGGACAATCCCCTGCCCCTGGGCACGCGCGGCGGCATCCGGTTCACGCATGATTTTCCGGCGGACGGCGAGTACCGGATCACACTCAACAATCTGGCCGTCGGTCCGTACAGTAATGCCCTGGAGAACCAGAGCTCCGTGGTGATCATGATCGACGGCAAGGTGGTGTTCCGCAAACCGATCGGCGGGCCGGAGGATCTGGCGCTGGCGGATCGGACGGCGGGCACGGGTCGAGCGAAGATCATGGAGCGGTTTTCGAAAATTCCGATTCCGGTGAAGGCCGGGGTGCGCGACGTGGTGGTGGCGTTCGTCGACCGGTCACACGTGGAGTCCAGCGAGAATCTGGAGAAGCTGGAACCGTACGGGGGGTTGACGGGCGGCCAGGCTCCGGTGGATCGCCGGGCGCATCTGGTGGACGGGGTGGATGTCGCGGGTCCGTTTCATCCTACCGGCGTTTCGACGACGGTGAGCCGGGCGCTGATTTTCACGTGCGATCCGAAGGCGATGGGAGAAGCTGCCTGCGCAAAAAAGATCACGGAAGACCTCGCGCGGCGCGCGTTCCGGCGTCCGGTGACGGCCGAGGATGACAAGCGGCTGATGCCGTTCTACGACGCGGTGCGCAAGGACGGCGGCACATTTGATCAGGGAGTGGAGCAGGTGGTGGCGGCGGTACTGGTGAGTCCGCAGTTTCTGTATCGGGCGTTGAAAGGGCCGCAGGGCACCGCGCCCGAGGTGGAGGTTACGCTCACCGATCTGGAGCTGGCTTCGCGGCTTTCGTTCTTCCTTTGGAACACGGGTCCGGATGAGGAACTGCTGACGCTGGCGTCGGCGAATGGGTTGAGCAGGCCGGGAGCGATCGAGAAACAGGTGAAGCGGATGCTGGCGGATCCGAAGGCGTCCAGCCTGGTGTCCAGCTTCGCGATGAAGTGGCTGAATCTGACGAATCTTGACCAGGTGGTTCCGGATCCGAAATTGTTTCCCGCGTTTAACGAGCAACTGCGGCACGATTTTTCGACGGAGGCGGAGGCGTTCCTCGGCAGCATTTTTTCAGAAGACCGGAGCGTGGTGGACTTGCTCACGGCGGACTACACGTTTCTGAATGAGCGGCTGGCGCAGCACTACGGGATCTCCGGCGTGACGGGCAGCCAGTTCCGAAGAGTGGCGCTGGAGGATAAAGCTCGGTTCGGGCTGCTGGGCAAAGCCGCGGTGCAGTTGCGGACTTCGTATGGCGACCGGACGTCGCCTGTGCTGCGCGGGGCATGGGTGCTGGATAAATTGCTGGGGACTCCGCCGACTCCGCCGCCGCCGGATACGGCGACCGATCTTTCGCAAAAGGCGGGCGAGCAGCCGAAGACGGTGCGCGCGAGGCTGGAGCAGCATCGCGATAAGGCGAGTTGCCGGATGTGCCACGGCGTGATCGATCCGACGGGTCTGGCGCTGGAGAATTTCGACGCGATCGGGCAGTGGCGGACGAAGGACAAAGAGGCGAACGCTCCGATCGATGCGAGCACGGTGCTGCCGAACGGGATCGCGATCAATGGCGTCGTGGATTTGCGCGCTCAACTGGCCGGAAGGCCGGAGTTGTTCGCGCAAACGGTGACGGAAAGATTGATGATGTACGGCGTCAACCGGCCGCTGGAGTATTTCGATATGCCGCAGATTCGCGCGATTGTGCGCGGCGCGGCGAAGGACAACTATACGTTGTCGGCGCTGGTGCTGGGAATCGTCAAGAGCGATGCGTTCCGCAAGCAGGGGGCGGCGAAGTGATGATTGTAGGCAGGAGATCACATGTTTCTTACTAAGAAGCACATTCCTCGCCGAGCGGTGTTGAAGGCCGCTGGCGTGACGCTGGGGCTGCCGTTTCTGGACGCGATGATTCCCGCGGGCACGGCGCTGGCGCAGACCGCCGCGGTACCGAAACTGCGGACGGGCTTCTTTTATCTGCCGCACGGCGCGATCATGGGCAACACGTCGCATGGTCCGTCGCTGGACAAATGGACGCCATCGGGCTCAGGGGCGGATTTCAAACTCAACACGATTCTCGCGTCGCTGGAGCCGTATAAGAAATATGTGTCGTCGTTTGGAAACCTGCAGAACGCCGCGACGGCGGGGTCGGTGCACTCGTTTACGCCAGCGACGTGGCTGAGCGCGACGCGTCCGGACACGGGGAGCCCGCGGGCGCATATGTCCACGACTCTCGATCAAGTGATCGCGAAGCTGATCGGGCAGGATACGCCGCTGCCGTCGCTGGAAGTTTCGTCGGAGACGATTGTGCAGTCCGCGGCAGGGAGTGGCGGGTCATATTCGACGCTGTCGTTTCGAGATGCGGAGTCTCCGCTGCCGATGGAGCCGAATCCGCGGAAGGTTTTCCTGCAATTGTTTGGTGAGGGCGATACGCCGCAGGAGCGCGCGCTGATCAGTCGGCGGACCAACAGCCTGCTGGATCTAATTCTGGACGGCACGAAGAGCCTGAAGAGCGACCTGGGAAACAACGATAAGGCGGTGCTGGACGGGTATCTCGAGAGCGTCCGCGAGATCGAGCGGCGGACGCAGAAGGCGGCGTCAAAGGATCTCTCGGGATTCGCGATTCCTGAGGCTCCGGTGGGAGAGCTGGATTCGTTTCCCGAGCAGGTGAAGCTGATGTTCGACCTCATCGCGCTGGCCTACCAGGCGGACCTGACGCGGGTAGCGTCCTACATCATGGTGGCGGAAGGCACGAACCGCACCTACAACCACATCGGCGTGCCGGATTCGTTCCACCCGGTGTCGCACCACGCGAACGATCTCCAAAGAATCGACAAGCTGGTGAAGATCCAAACGTGGCATATGGAGCAGTTCGTGGAGTTCGTCAAGAAGCTCGCGGCGACGCAGGATGGCGCGGGAACGCTGCTGGATCACTCGATGTTCCTGTACGGATCGAACATGAGCAACAGCGACCGCCACGACAACTATCCAGAGCCGAATATTGTGGTGGGTGGTGGCGCCGGGAAGCTGAAGTTGGGCGGCCAGCACATTGTGCTGCCGGAGCGGACGCCCATCGCGAATTTACACTTGACGCTGCTCCAGAAGGTGGGCGTGGAGCGCGACAAGTTCGGCGACAGCACGGGCACGATCACTGAGGTGTAGGCGACCACGAACCGCAGTCCGCGATCGCCCCGCGGAAAGCTAGTTCCCTACCGAGATATTCGCCGCGTTGGATTTCACGCCGCCTACGGTCAAGATGACAGGATAGTCGCCCGGCGGAAGGGGCTTGCCGTCAAGCCCGTTGAGCGGCACGACGACGTTCGCTTGCGCGAGGCCCACTAATCCCGGCGTCATTCCTGCGAACGACACCACGGCAGGCGCGCCCGCCACGGTGGCTGTCACAGTGCTGGAGACGTAGGCGAGCGGATCACCGGGGCTCGCGTCGCCGGTGACGACCGGATGGTCCACCGCGCCTTGTCCGGTGAAGTACATCAGCACGGTGCCGCCCGGCTTCGCAGGCGAGGCCGCGAGATTCACGGAGTAATCGGAGTTCTGCGACGCGGAGTGCTGCGTGCCGGGGATCATGAAGATTCCGGGCGACGCCGCCACGATCTTGAGCGGCACGGAGACAAGTTGTCCGCCGGGCGCGTTCACGGTGAGCGTGGTGGCGCCGAGAGGAGTCTCGTAGGGGATCTGGATGTTCACCTGGTTTGCGTCGGCGTAGAGCAGAGGCGTGACCTGGTAGTTGTTCACGACGACCTTGGTGCCGCCCAACGTCGTGGGCAGCGGCAGAGCCGAGATGAAGTTCTGTCCCGAGGACAGGTTCAAGCCGTAGACGGTGGCCAGTTCACCGGGCGACGCTTCGCCGGTGACGTTGACCGCGGCATTCACCACGGCGCCGATCTGCGGGGCGGGCGCTTGTCCGACGCCGGTGAGGTTCACGATGTGCGGCGAACCCGGAGCGCTATCGCTGACGGTGATGGATCCGGTGGCGCTGCCGGCAGTCTTGGGATTGAAGGTGATTTGCAGGACGCAACTCGCGCCGGCGGCGAGAGAGGTTCCGCAAGTATTGGTCTGGGAGAAGTCGCCCGCCGTGGTGAATCCGGAGAGCGTCACCGGGGCGCCGCCGAGATTGGTGAGAGTCACCGGGGCTGCCATACTGGACGATCCCACGGGGACCACTCCGAGGAGGAGCGAGGAGGCGGACAACGCCAGGCCGCCGGCGGGCGTTCCGGCAGTGATCAGGACTTGCGCGCTATCGGAGAGCGGGGTCGCCTGACTCTTGGCGAGGATGACGATGACCTGCGAGTCCGCGGTCTTGGCGCTGGACGGAACGGTTAATGTGACGGGGAACGTGGCCGACGCGCCCGCCGCGATTGTCACGGAAGGTGGCAGGCTGGGCGAAGTGAACCAGCCCGCCGCTCCGGAGGCAGAGAGTGTGAAGGTATCGGGAGAAGTACCCGAGTTCTGAATCGCCACCAGGACGTTCAAGGAAGTGCCGGGCAGCAGAGTGACGCCCGCGGGAGCGGTGACTCTGAGGCGGTTCAATCCCAGCTTATTGATCGCTTCTTCGAACGTGATGTCCGAGGTGGGACCGCCGCTGCGGCTGCTGCGAGTGGGCGGCGGACCGGTTTCGCCGCCGATGGCGCCGCCCTTGAGATTCAGTACACCCCAGTCATTCTGGCCGACCATGGTTCCGAGGATCGAGTTCCCCGATTTGTCGTAAAGGGCGACGATGTTGGCGGAAGTCTTGATCGAGTAGACAGGCTGGCCGCGAGTGTCCTTATCGCAATCCCAATTGATGGGCGCGTTGACCGAGGTGGTCATCTGGGGTGTCGCCGTGGTGTTGTCGCCGGGACAGAACCACTCCGTTCCATAGGTGGAAACTTTCGAGGAGCCGTTCAAGCCGGAGAGCTCATTGAGATTCTTCTCATCGATTACGGGCAGGTCGGTCGCATCGAAGCGCGAATAGTCGAGCGTGCCGGGAGATCCATTGATGATCAGTCCGGTGACCTGGAAGGCGTAGTTCATGATGCTGAGGTAATTGACCTTGAAGTTAACGCCGTCGCCGCCGCCGTGCTGGAGGGCGAGGTTGTGCCCCAACTCATGCATCAGCGTGCCGCCTTCGATGAGATCGGTGTCGGTGGTCCAGCCCCCGAGGCTGACGACCAGATCGCTGGCGCCGTCGGAGAATTTGTTGTCGTCATTGCGGGAGATTCCGCTGCTGGTGAAGTTGGTGGACTGGTTGTGGGAAAAGAGGACGTGATGAAACACCATCTTGCGGCCGGTGTTCAAGAAGGGAGTGGCGAACGTGTCGAAGTTGGTCCAGTCGAACTGCTGGGTTTTGTAATCGGTGTCGGAGAGAGGCTCCCGCTCCGACTGTCCTACGGCTTTCGAGAGCGGTCCCCAGGTGGCTCCGGTGGCGGGGTTCATCACGCAATCCGTGCCGCAGTCGATGTGGACCAGGATGCCGTTTTTTCCGTCGGGGTTGCTGACGGGGGCATTGAGAAACGCCGCTTGCGCCAGCGCCATTCCACCGCGTTTGGGAATGTGGGCGTGGTCCTTGCCCACCATCCAGTCGGCGTGGATGAAGATGTCCTTATGGTCTTTGTTCGCGCCCATCTTGGGGAGGTCGATGAAGTTGTCCGAACCGTCGGCCCCCAAGAAGTGGACTCCGTTGACTTCCCAGTCATCGCAGAGGCCGTCGTTATCGTTGTCTTTGCATTGCTTCGGACCGATGGCGACGCCGTTGAGGGGCAGAAGAGTCGAGGCGCTGTTGCCGGCGTTGCTGGAGGTGGACACGTTGCCCTGGAGCGCTCCGGCCTTGGTGGGGCGAAATTGAACGAGGAGATTGCAAGTGGCGGTGCCGCTGAGCGATTTTCCGATGCAGCCGGAAGGATCGATCGCGAAATCGGTCTTGTCGTCGAGGGCCATGGCGGAAATCGTCAGCGTGCCGGTGCCGGCGTTGCTGATTTGAACGGTGGTTTGCGCGGTGAGGGTTCCGACCACGGAATCGGGGAACGCGACTTTGACCGGGTTATAGGAAAGCAAGGGCGCGCCGGGAGGCACGCCGATTCCGTTGAGCGTGATGTCCTGGTTGGCCGAGCTCACGTCGGTGGTGACGGTGATGGTCGTGGTGGTGGTGCCGGTAGTGTTCGGCGTAAAGGTGACGAAGATCTTGCACGAATTGCCGGCCGAGAGGCTGTTGCCGAGACAGGAGGTGAAGTCGGCCGAGAATCCGGTCTGACTGCCGTTCAATTTGAGGTTCGTGATTTTGATGTTCGAAGTGCCGTTATTGGTAAGCGTGACGGCCTGCGAAGGGCTGGTCACGCCGATGGACTGGCTGAAGTTGAGGGGATTGGGCGAGGCGACCAGGGAGGCGCCGCCCATGGAGACTCCGGCGACCACACCAGCGGTGTTCCCGGTTTGCGACACGGGGAATCCCGCACCGGCGCAGGCGATGAAGCTGGCACTCCCGCCGCAGCGGAGATCGCCGATGTAATAAAAGATGGTGGTTTGTCCGTTAACGATCTGGGTCACGGTGGTGACGCCTGCGTTGAAGTTCATCCACACGGTTTGGGGGCCGGAGGCGGCGCTTTTGAGAGTGACGGGGTCTGACGAATCGTAGGCGTGGGTGGTGATGACACCGACGAAGATGGGCGTGCCGTCGCTGGCCAAAACAATGGCGTCGCCTTCGTCATCGCCGGGGCCGCCGACATAGGTGGAGGCAAGGAGCGCGCCTTTGCTATCGAGCTTCACGAGGAAGGCGTCGAATCCGCCGCCGCTGGCGATCTGGAGCGCCCCAGCCGTAGTCTTGAAGTTCACGGACTCCGTGTTGCCGGTGACGAAGATGGTAGAGCCATCGGGCGAGACCGCAATTCCTTTGGCGATCTCCGAGCCCGATCCTCCTAAATAGGTGAGGAAGCCGAGAGTGGTGAGATTCGAGTCCAACTTGGCGACGACGCCGTCGGTATTGCCGCCACTGGCAGTCTGCGCGACGCCCCCGGTGGTTTTCAGATCGCTGGAGAAGGTCCAACCCGCGAGATAGACGTTGTCGCTGGCATCGAGCGCGAGACCGACCGCCTCATCGTAACTGTTACCGCCGAGATAGGTGGCGGCGAGGAGAGTGGCCGCGTCCGGACTCATCTTGAAGATCATCATGTCCGGCGTGCCGTGGTTGGTGGACTGGTACGGTGTGCCGGCGAGCTTTAAATTCGTGGAGGAGGTCGATCCGACGATGACGATGTTGCCTTTGGAATCGAGCTTTCCGGCCCACACGGCTTCATCGCCGCTCCCGCCATAAAAAGTGCGGTAGAGCAGTTTCGAACCGTCCGGGCTCAGCTTGGCGATGAAGGCGTCCACGCCTCCGCCGAGACTGGCCTGGAGAGGCGCGCCGGCGGCGGGGAAATCCGCGGAGCCGGTTTGGCCCATCACAATGACGTTGCCGGCGGAGTCGAGCGCGACGGCTGCGCCATTCTCATCGCCCGATCCGCCGAGATAAGTGGCCCAGAGAAGCGTGCCGGCGTTCGAGAATTTGAGCACGACGGCATCCTGGTTGCCGCCGCCATAGCGGGATTGAAAAGCTCCCGCGGAGGGGCGGTAAGCGGAGTCGACGGAACCGGTGGCGTAAATGTTCCCCGCGGCATCGGTGATGACACCCTGCAAAAACGAATAGTTGCCGGGAAGCGAGGTGGAGAAGAGCACGGGGTCGATGATGAGGTCGGCGGAGCGATCGTAGGTATCGACGGCGAATCGCACTTCGGCGCCGGTGGTCTGGAAGCGGCCGGGAATGGTCTTGGTTTTGCCGGCGATGGTCTGATAGACGGCGGGCTTGCGATGGAGCAAGCGGAGCGAGCCTTGGGAGAGTTCCAGATCGCCCGCGGCATTCAGGGTGACGTCGGCTCCTTCGACGCGATAGCGGACGGTGCGCGGGTCCGCGCCGGGGTGAACGATAAAATCGTATTCGAGCTGGTCGCCGGAGTCGGCTCCTACGGTGCCGTGAAATACGAGATCGATGCCGGGGTAGAGGTTCTTCATGCGGGCTCGCTCAAAGCGCGGGACTCCGGCACGCCAGGCGGAGGGCTCGGCCCCGATCAAGTAGTTGGTGGTGGCGCCGGAGGATTGCTCGGCGGTCCATTGCGACTTGGGGTTCCGGCCTTCGAAGCGGAGCCTCACGGGGGAAAGGGCGGGGGCGGAGCCGAGCGAGACGCCGACGCCGTCATCGAGCAGCGTAAGAGTGGAGTCTCCGGCGCGGGCCACGTACTGAACCGCCTGGTCCGCTTGTCCCCGATTCGGCTCGAAGGCTACCGGTACTTTGAGGAGCCGTTTCTGATCCTGAGCGGATTGCTGGGCGGAAACCAAGGCGCAGGTGGACAGCAACCCGCAAATAAACAGGGCGCAAGTTCGCATGAATCCTTCTTGCGAGAAACGAGCGAGCAGGGGCCCGATCTCTCCATGTCGTAAAGATTGAGTGTTTGAGCATAGCAGGACTGTGGCAGTGAATCAATATCGGAAGCGGTCTCCGAAGGCGGATTGGTACTACCAATCCGACGGGCAGTACTCGCGATGAGGGCGGGAGGAAAAGCAGTCAGCGGCGACGGAGACGGTTGAGGTCGCGGAGGTCGCGCTTGGAAGGTTTGCCTTCGCGAGTGGATTCGACATGCGGACTGAAGCGGCGTTCCTCGGCGAGTTTGAGGCGCAGCTCGCGGCTGGCTTCGGTCTCGCGGTAGAGCGCCTGCGCGACGGGCGCGGGGCCCCGCACCTCGCTGAGGCCCAGGACTTCGACGTCGAAGTCGCCGGAGTCATTGCGGATGTGCAGGATGTCTCCGGTTTTGACTTCGCGCGCGGGCTTCAAGTGCTGGCCGTTCGCCTGGATGCGGCCGAGCTCACAGGCTCGCGCGGAGAGGGTGCGGGTCTTAAAGAAGCGGGCGGCCCAGAGCCACTTGTCGAGTCTCATTTGCCGACGAGATGCTCCACGCTGGTGTTGTTTTCGGAGCAAACGAATTCGATCAGATCCGTGTCCGGCATCAGGCGCTGGTTGAGCTTGAAGGTGAAGGGCTTGGTGAACGTTTTGGGATCGTTGACGGTGACTTCGATTTCAAGAGTTCCGAAGTTGACGCGGCGGAAGCGCTCGGTGATTTTGCCGGCATCGGTGAACGGAGTGCCTTCTTCATCGATCCACATGAGGTCGCGGAAGCCGGTGGATTCGACCACCAGAGTGTCGCCGTCCCACTTGGCGGTGGAGTAGCCATACCACCACGGCTGCGCATCGGCGGCGGGAAGAGAGCGGCCATCGGTGAAGATTTGGCGGAGGCCACCGTTGGCCTCATACATGATGAGGATCTCGCCGGGCGTCTGGACGATCTTGCGCGGTTGCGGATGGAAGTGGAGTTGAACTGGATGAAGCGGGAGACAGTGGGCGTCGGGATGGTCTTTACTGTTGTTCGCGAGGCGTTCGGCGCGAAGTTGGGCGGCCCAGGGCTGCAGGGGCAGACCGCCGGGGAAGAGCGACGGGAGATCTTGGAACGGGCGCGGTCCGGGCGGGGGCGGCCCACCGAGGCCCGGAGCCGCACCAGGCGGAGGCGGCGGGAGTGCTCCGGGCACGGTGCCGCGATCCCAGACTCCGGAGAGATCGGGATGTCCGTCGGCGGCTTTCGGTGCGGGGGCGGTGAGGTTCACGCGTCCATCGGGATTCCGAAGTGCGCCGGTGGCGCGGTAGGAGGGCCACTGTGCGAGCAGCGCGGAAGAGAGCGCGAGGCCAAGGACGAAGGGCTTGAAGGACATGGTCATCGCATTCGATACTTTATCGCACGGCGCGGAGGCGAAGGATCACTTCGAGGCCCTGGGGTTTGCGGTTGCGGCAGAGGACCGATCCTCCGCTGGCTTCGACGCAGGTTTTCACGATAGAGAGGCCGAGGCCGGTGCCCCCGGAATCCCGGGAGCGTGAGGGGTCCACGCGGAAGAAGGGCGTGAAGACGCGTTCAAGAGCTTCCTCAGGGAGGCCGGGGCCTTCGTCGGCGACGGAGATCAGAACGTCGTCGCCGTCGGCGTGGGCGGAGATTCTTACGGGACCGTGCTCACCGGCGTAGCGGAGAGCGTTGCGGACTAAATTCGAGAGGGCTCGGAAGATGCCTTCGGGGTCGGCGAGGACTTTGAGGTCGGCTCCAACGATGAGTTCGACGGGGCCTTCGCGGTCCACGACACGGGCGACAAGGTCTTTGACTTGCATCGGCTCCACTGAGGCGCTGCGATTCTCAAATCCGGCTTTCGAGAATTGGAGCAGCTCATTGACCAGTACGGACATGTGTGCCACTTCTTCCTGCACAGTATCGACGTGGCGCTTCTGCGAAGGCTCCGCTCGGGCTTCGAGGATGCCGACGGCCATCTGGGCTCGCGAGATGGGGGCGCAGAGTTCGTGCGCGATGTCTCCGAGAAAGCGCTTCTGTCCGGAGACGAGGCCGTGGAGTTGCGCGGCCATGCGATGCAGAGCGTCGCTCAAGTGGCCGATTTCGTCGCGGCGGTGCACGTCGGTCTGGGCGTCGAAGCGGCCCTCGGCGATTTGCTCGGCGGCACCGGTAATTTGGCGAACAGAGTTGGTGAGGCCGCGGATGAAGGGAATCCAGCAGGCCAGGGTGATGAGAGTCAACGCGGCCGCGCCGAGCAGCCAGGGCCGCCAATCGAAAAGGATCGGTGTAAAGAAGATGGATGACGCCCGAACCAGCAGAGTGCCGGGGCGGGGATTGTTCGTGTCGGGCAATTGCACGGGGATACGAAGGCCAAACCAATAGGCCGGGGGATTTTCTTCGGCGACGAGGAAGCTCCCCGGGCGTCCGTCGGCGGGCGGCGGAGGCGGAGGTGGAGGTGGGCCTGGCGGGCCGTCTTGCCCGTCGGCTCTTCGGTCGCGTGGTCCGTCGTCGCGAGGCGGGCCGTGCATGCGGCGCAGCACTTCCTCGGGAAGCGGAGTGGCGTTCGCGGTGCTCTGCGCGAGCACGTTGCCGTCGTTGAAAGAGAGAACCAGGTCGATGCCGCGGTCGCGGGCCCGTGAGGCAAGCAGCGCGTTCCAATCGCTCCGCGGCGTCATGGCGAGATTGTCGGAGATCTCGTCGCCCAGATCGCGGAGGTGGGTTTGGCCGGGGGCGAGCAGGACCGATTTGAGTCCGATTCGAAATTGCAGACCGGCGAAAGCGGCCAGTGCTATGGCGAGGAGCGCCAGGTTCAGCGCCGCGCAGAGGAGGATCTTGGTGCGCAGCTTCATTCTTCGGAGGCTCCGGGACGCGGCATCATGTAGCCCGCGGCGCGCACGGTTTGGATCCAGCGGGGGCTTTTCGAATTGTCGCCGAGCTTGCGGCGCAGAGAGCTAATGTGGACGTCGATGGAGCGATCGAATACTTCGAACTCGCGTTGGGAGGCGTCGCGGAGGAGCTGCTCGCGGGTCTTCACGCGGCCGCAGGCTCGGGCGAGCGAGATCAGCAAGTCAAATTCGACCGGCGTGAGGATGAGCGGGAGTCCTGCCATCTTTGCGGTACGTGGGCCGGGATCGATGAAGAGGCCGCCGACTTCGACCGGG
Source organism: Bryobacteraceae bacterium (assembly GCA_036498815.1). GTDB lineage: Bacteria > Acidobacteriota > Terriglobia > Bryobacterales > Bryobacteraceae > Palsa-187. Next base: position 382,727 of record DASYET010000044.1, read on the forward strand.
AGCTCGATGGGCTCGCCGGAGGCGTTGGATGCCGCGGCGGAGCGGCGCAGGACGGCTCGGAGGCGGGCGAGGAGTTCGCGCGGGGAGAACGTTTTGGGGAGATAGTCGTCGGCTCCGACTTCGAGGCCGACGATGCGATCGGTTTCGTCGCCGCGCGCGGTGAGCATGAGCACGGGGACGTTCGATTCGGCGCGGAGGCGGCGGAGGACTTCGAAACCGTCGAGTCCGGGGAGCATGACGTCCAGGATCACGACGTGGCAGGCGGAATTCGCGGCGCGCGCGAGGCCGTCGTGCCCCGTGTGAGCGAAGGTGACTTCGAAGCCGAACGGTTCCAGGTATTCCTTCACCAGATGGCACAGCTTTACATCGTCATCGATCATCAGCACGCGCGTCGCGGTGGAAGGCATCTCGGGATCCAGCGTACATAACGAGGTTGCCACACCCGAGAGCTTACGGGAGGCTTGTTAAGAAATCGTGAGCGGCGGCGGGATTTACCAAAGCTTTACAAATCGGCGGGCGCCGCACATGGAGTCTTTACTTCCGGAAGCCTAAGCTGGAACCCATGAGGATTCGACTGTTGCTGGTTGTTCTAAGCGCGCTGGCGGTTCAGGCGCAGCCTCCGGGCGGTCCGGGCGGAGGACAAGGGGATGGAATCTGGCTACGCAACGCATTCTTCGGAGAGCGCGACAGTTTCGATGCGTGTCTGGGGCATCAGCCGCCGACGGGGATGTATCACAACCACGTTCAGCCGCCGTGCCTGCGCGCACAGTTGAACGACAACCTGGAGGTGGTGGGCTCGGGCCGCACAGGCGCCACGTATCGAGAGAAGGCCTCGGCGTGGACGCATTCGCCGATCTTAGGATGGTCCTTCGACGGATATCCGGTGTACGGACCTTACGGGCATGCGGATCCGAAGGACAAAAACAGCGCGATCAAGCGCCTGACGTCAAGCTTCCAGTTGCGGACGATCACGGCGCGGACGACACTGCCGGATTGGAGCTTGTCGTACCATGCGGGCATTCCGCAGCAATTGAATACGAATCAAACCGGGCCTCCGGTCAACACTGTGTACCCTCTGGGCCGGTATTTGGAGGACTACGATTACGTGGCGGGGCTAGGTGATCTGGATCAGTACAACGGCCGCTTCGAAGTGACGCCGGAGTATCCGAACGGGACGTACGCGTATCACGTGACGATCAACGACGACGGATCGCCGGCGTTTCCTTATGTGTTTTCGGCGCAGTATTACGGGACGGTGAGCGGAGGCGCGGCTCGCACGGTGCCGGCGTCGGCGCAGGATTATTTCGCGGGGAGCGGCGCGAGCGATCCGCTGCTCACTTCGTGGCTAACGCAGAACTCGAAGCAGAATGCTCGGGTGGTGAATGGATTCGATCCGTCGGCGGGTCCGCAGACGACGTGGCCGGGAACGACCTCGCCGGTGCTCGCCGATGTGCAGCGAGTGCGGTCGGACAGCGGCGCGGTGTATGTGAATGCGTTCGGACTGGCGAGCTACGCGATCGGTCCTTGGTTCGGTCCGCTGATGGCGGGCGGGGTGTTCGGGAACTGGCCCACGGCACAGAACTATCAGGTGCAGTTGGCACGGTCGCCTCAAGCGGCGGCGGGAACGCATACGGCGACTCCGATGGGCGCAGTGGGAACTTGGGTGAACGGCGTGGCGATTTTCAATCCGCTGGACGGGGGGAGCTATAGCAACGCCGCGGCTGCGGACGTCGGCGGAGGGTTGGTGTGGGCGACGGCGTTCCATGTCTCGGCGGCGTCGTTTGAGGCGGGGCCGATGGCTCCGGGATCGCTGGCGACGGCGTTCGCGGAGTTCGACGCGAGGCTGGCGACGGCGACGGATCAGGCGACATCGGCGAACTGGCCGACTACGCTCGCGGGGGCGACGGTAACGGTGAAGGATTCGGCAGGAGTGCAGCAGGCGGCGCAGATCTCGTTTGCGTCACCGACGCAGGTGAATTATCGTGTGCCCCCGAATCTGGCGAGCGGGAACGCGACGGTGACGATTGCTGCGGGAGGCGCCTCGGTGACGAGCAACATTAATATCGTCGCGACGTATCCGGGTTTGTTCAAGCAGGACGCCTCGAATCTGGGGGCGGCGCAGGTGGCCCGGTTGCGCGCCGGACAGGTGGTGTATGAGAGCGTGACGACGGCAGCGGTGTCGCTGGGCGCGGCGACCGAGCAGGACACGCTGGTGTTGTACGGGACGGGGATCGGGTCGGCAGCGACGACGGCGACAATCGGCGGGATCGCGGCGCAGGTGCTCTATTCGGGCGCGCAGGGCACGTATCCGGGCCTGGATCAAGTGAACGTACTCATTCCGGCTGCGGTCGCGGGCAAGGGGAAAGTCGACGTGATTGTGACATCGGCGGGTGGGAAGCCTTCGAATCCGGTGAACGTGACGTTTTGATCATGCACTTCCTGTTGCTCAGCTTGCTGGCGACGCTGCCGGTGGACCGGGTGTGGATTCGCACGCCTGCACAGTTCGGCGGCGAGAGCGCTCCCGAAGTACAGTCGGTGCAGGTGTCGAACGATGCAGTGACGGTGCGGTCAGCGGGGGTATCGCTGGGGTACTTGGGTCCGCTGCAAGCCTCTCCGCAGCCTGCGGATTCGGTACAGCGGTACACGTTTCGGATTCCACGGGAGCCTCACGCGGCGGACAGTGCTCACACGCACGTGCCTCCGGATGTCGCGGGCGTATTCGTCAACGGAGTGCCCGTGTACAACCAGTTCGAGGCGATATCGTACCAAGGGCAGAACCTGTGGCACTTCGATGCGGTGGCGATGCGGCTGAAGGGCGAGGGTCCGCCGGGGTTGCTGGAAGGCTTGATTTCAGGGGGCGGGAAGCATTCGCCGATTGTCGGATATGCGCTGGATGGATACCCGATTTATGGGCCGTGGGGGTTCGCGGAGGACGGGTCGTTGCGGAGGATGCGGTCGAGCTATCGGGTGCGCAGCATCACGGAACGGACGCGTTGGCCGGATGGAACGGTGCTGACGCCGGGGCAGTATGGACCGGCGGTGTCGGCGGAGTTTCCTGTGGGGACGTTCGTCGAAGATTACGAATTCGTTGACGGGGCCGGAGACTTGGACCGGTACAACGGGCGGTTTGCGCGGACGCCGGAGTGTCCGCAGGGAACGTACGCGTATTTCATGACGACGGACGCGGAAGGGCGACTGGCGTTCCCCTATCTACTGGCAAGCGAGTACTTCGGCGCGGTGCAGATACCGTCGACCGGCGAGCTTGCAACGGTGGGATCGAAGAAGGGAGTCACCCTGCGCGCGGACGCTCTGGTCGCGGGGCGTCCGGCTACGCTGCGGTTGGAGATGCCGGCCCGGTTCCTGGAATACGTGCATGAGAAGCCGATCCACATGATGGTGGTCTCGTCGGATTTGACGGGGTTCGATCATATTCATCCAGCGTTGACGGCGTCGGGCGATTGGGAGGTGCGGCACACATTCGCTCGTGCAGGAAGGCATCGAGTGTACTTGGAGTTCACGGTGCCCGGAAGCGGCGCACGAGTGGAGTTTTTCGATGTAAACGTGGCGGGCGCATCACGCGTGGGGCCGCCGAAGCGGCCGAGTATCGGGGTCACGATGGCGCCGCTGACACTGCGCGCGGGTGAGGACGCGGAGCTGAGGTTTTCGCTTTCGGGGGTAGAGGCCATGGAGCCTTATCTCGGCGCGTGGGCCCACTTCGCGGTGGTGGGTGCTGGATTTTCTAGTTTTATCCATGCGCATCCGACGGGGAGCGCGCCGGAGCCTCTGGTGCATTCGCATGCTGTCGTGACGGGTGCTCCGCCGACGGAGCTACGGACCGTCGTGAGCTTCCCCAAAGCAGGGATGTACAAGTTGTGGGCCCAGTTCCAGGTGGCGGGGCGGGTGGAGGCGGTGCCGTTCGTGCTGCACGTGCAGGAGGCTCGCGCGAAAGTTGCGGCGGTGAAGAGCGGTCCGCCCCCGGGCGCGATTCCGATCCGCATTACGGCGAGCGGCTATGAGCCGGCGCGGATCGAAACAACGGGCGGAGGTCCGGTGAAGCTGTGGTTCACTCGCACGGGAGAGCCGAATTGCGGAGGTCAAGTGGTATTTCCCTCATTGGGCATACGGCGTGAGATTCCGCTGGGGGGGAGTGTGCTGGTGGAAATTCCGGCTCCGCTGTCGGGCGAGATTCGGTTTACTTGCGGGATGGGGATGGATCGCGGGATGATCATGGTCCGTTAGGATGGGGCGGTTTGGATATTATGAGAGTGGATGCTCCGCCGCACTACTCTGGACAGCCCGGTTTCGCTTGGCCGGCTTTCGGAAATCGAATCGGCGCTAGGCGCGGCAATTCGCGGCAAGGCGGAGGTGCTGCGTCTCTCGCTGGCGTGCCTGCTCGCGCGCGGACATCTGTTGATTGAAGACGTTCCGGGCGTCGGCAAGACCACGCTGGCGCACGCCATGGCGCGCAGCGTTCAGGCCGAATTTCACCGGATCCAGTTCACGTCCGACATGCTGCCCAGCGACGTGGTGGGCGTCACGATTTACAACGCGCATTCGCAGGAATTCGAATTTAAGCCGGGTCCGGTGTTCACGAATTTCCTGCTGGCGGATGAGATCAATCGCGCGACTCCGAAGACGCAGTCGGCACTGCTCGAAGCGATGAATGAGTTGCAAGTCACGGTGGACGGGCACTCGTATCCGCTGGCGCAGCCGTTCATGGTGATTGCGACGCAGAATCCGGTGGAGCATCATGGGACCTATCCTCTGCCGGAATCGCAACTCGACCGCTTTCTGATGCGCATCCGGATCGGGTATCCGGATATCGCTGCCGAGCGGGAGATCCTGCGACAAGGCGTAACGTCATCGGCCGGAACCGTGGACCCGGTGATTACGGGCATCGAACTCGCGGCGTTGCAAGACGCGGCGGCGCAGGTGACGGTGGACGAGGCCTTGAGCGACTACATCCTGGCGATCGTGCAACGCACGCGCACGCATGAGTCGCTGGCGATGGGCGTGAGTCCGCGCGGGGCGCAGGCGCTGTTCCGCGCGACGCAGGCTCTGGCCGCCTTGGAAGGCCGCGATTACGCGACGCCCGACGATGTGAAGCGGCTGGTGCAGCCGGTGTTCGCGCACCGGATCGCGGTGAACTCGCGAGTGGTGCTGGCGCAGCGTCCGGCGGAGGCGGCCGAGCGCGTGTTGACGGAAATCCTCACGCTGGTGGACGTTCCGCTGTAGCCGACCCGTTACACTGGTAGTTTCACCTCATGAAAACAGCCATTATCGGCCTGCCCATGGTAGGCAAGACATCCCTCTTCACCATCTTGACCGGCGTCCAACAGGAGACTCGCATCGGTTCCACCGCGGTGCGCACCGGCGTTGCGAAGGTGCCGGATACTCGTGTCGACGCTCTCGCCAGCCTCTTCGAGCCGCCGAAGGTCACTTATGCCACGGTGGAGTATGTGGATATGCCGGCAATTTCCAAGGAGAGTTTGCGCGACGCCAATCTGCTGGCTAGCCTGCGCGTGGTGGATGCATTTGCTCACGTGTTGCGTCTCTTCGCCAGCGAGACCGTGCCGCACGAGAAGGGTTCCGTAGACCCGGTTCGCGATCTGGAAGATATCGAAACGGAATTAATTCTCAGCGACCTGGTGGTAGTGGAAAAGCGCCTGGAACGCCTTGAGAAGGACCGCAAGAAGATTAAGAATCCCGAACTCGACCGCGAGTTTGACCTGCTGATCAAGTGCAAGGCAGCGCTCGAAGACAACCAGCCGTTGCGGCAGTTAGAGCTGGAAGCCGAGGATGAAAAGCGGCTCCGCGGTTTTCAGTTTCTTTCGCAAAAGGCGATGCTGTACGTTCTCAACCTGGGCGAAGAGGACGCATCGAAGCTGCACCAGCGCGAGCAGGAATATCGGGAGGGGCCTTTGGCCGGCCGCGCTCACACGGCCGTGGCGGCGATCTGCGGCAAAGTAGAGGCCGAGTTATCCGAATTGCCGAGGGAGGAACAACGCGAATACCTGGCCAGTTACGGCCTCCAGGAATCTGGCTTGGAGCGGCTGATCTCGGCCACCTACGCTCTGCTGGGTCTGATGAGTTTTCTTACCGCCGGCGAGGACGAGTGCCGCGCCTGGACGATCCCCATGAACAGCCCGGCGGTTAAAGCCGCGGGAGCGATCCATTCGGACTTCGAGAAGAAATTCATCCGCGCCGAGGTGGCCAACTGGAAGACTCTGGTCGATCTCGGGGGCTATGCCGGCGCCCGCGACAAGGGTCAACTCCGTCTCGAAGGCAAAGAGTACATCGTCAAGGATGGCGATGTGCTGGTGATCCGGCACAGTTAAGAATCGGCACGCCCGCCTCAGAATACGAATCGTAGTGCAAGTTGAATGAGCCTCGGCTGATTAA
>DASYET010000045.1:0-77019 GCA_036498815.1 Bryobacteraceae bacterium
CTTCCATTTCGCCGAAACGCTGGCCGCCGAACTGGGCTTTTCCACCCAGGGGCTGCTGCGTGATGAGCGAGTATGGCCCGATGGAGCGAGCGTGAATCTTGTCGTCCACCAAGTGCGACAACTTCAGCATGTAGATGTATCCGACCGTCACCGGCTGTTCGAACGGCACGCCGCTCAAGCCGTCATGGAGTTGGATCTTGCCGGAGGTCGGCAGGTTCGCCGATTTCAGTTGCGACTTGATGTCTTTCTCAGTCGCCCCGTCAAACACCGGGGTCGCGAAGCGAACGCCGAGAGCCTGCGCCGCCCAACCCAAGTGCGTTTCGAGGATCTGTCCGACGTTCATACGGCTGGGAACGCCGAGCGGATTGAGCACGATCTCAACCGGAGTTCCATCCGGCAGATACGGCATGTCTTCGTCGGGAACAATGCGCGCGATCACGCCCTTGTTACCGTGGCGGCCGGCCATCTTGTCGCCGACCGAAAGCTTGCGCTTCATCGCGATGTAGCACTTGACTTGCTTGATGACGCCGGGCGGCAGTTCATCGCCCTTCTTGAGCTTGCCTACGCGCTCTTCGGTGATCTTTTCGAGCACCGAGATCTGGCGCGAGGTCATTTCCTCGATTTCGTCGATCTGTTCGTTGATGCGCGGATCCTTGTCCTTCAGCTTCATGCGCTTCAGGTCGCGGGCGCGCAGCTTCTCGATCAGGTCCCGGCTCATGTCGGTACCCTTGGCGAGCAGCTTCTTGTTGGTCTTCTCATCGTGCAAGTCGGCCAGGAGTTCCTTGCCTTCGAGCAGATTCGCGAGGCGCTTGGCGCGCTCGTCATTGAGGATGCGCTTCTCGTCCTCGAGATTGCGGCGCATGCGCTCTTCCGAGCCGTCGAGAATCAGCTTGGACCGCTCATCGAGTTCCGCGCCCTTGCGCGAGAACACCTTGCAATCGACAACCGGTCCTTCGATGCCCGGCGGGCAGTACAGCGATGCGTCCTTAACGTCGCCGGCCTTTTCGCCGAAGATCGCGCGGAGCAGTTTTTCTTCCGGAGTGAGCTGCGTTTCGCCCTTGGGAGTTACCTTGCCGACCAGAATGTCGCCCGGCTTCACCGTGGCGCCGATGCGGATGATGCCGCTCTCGTCCAGGTTGCGCAGGAACGTCTCCGCGATGTTGGGGATGTCGCGCGTGATTTCCTCGGGTCCCAGCTTGGTATCGCGGGCGTCGACTTCAAACTCCTCGATGTGGATCGAGGTGTAGTAGTCCTCTTTGACCAGCTTCTCGCTGACCACGATGGCGTCTTCGAAGTTGTAGCCGCGCCACGGCATGAAAGCGACCAGAACGTTGCGGCCGAGAGCCAACTCGCCCTTTTCGGTGCAAGGTCCGTCGGCGAGCACGTCGCCCTTTTTGACTTCCTTGCCCTGGTAGACGATGGGCTTCTGATTGATGCAGGTGTTCTGATTGGAGCGCTTGAACTTGGTCATCGGATAGATGTCCGCGCCCACTTCACGGGAGAGCTGCCCTTCCTGGGTGTTGCCCGTGACACGTACGATGATGCGCTCGCTATCGACCGAGTCGACTACGCCGGCGCGTTTGCAGATGATGACAGCGCCCGAATCGCGCGCGGTGACGCCCTCCATGCCGGTTCCGACGAACGGAGCCTCGGCGCGGAGCAGCGGGACGGCTTGGCGCTGCATGTTCGATCCCATGAGAGCGCGGTTGGCGTCGTCGTTTTCGAGGAACGGAATGAGGCTGGCGGCCACCGAGACGAGTTGCTTCGGACTGACGTCCATGTACTCGATTTCGGCGACGTGCTTCAGCACGAAGTTGCCGGCCTGGCGGGCGTTGACGAGTTCGGCGGTGATTTTGCCTTTTTCGTCGAGGTCCACGTTGGCCTGCGCGACGATGTACTTGTCTTCTTCCCAAGCCGAGAGGTAATCGCAATGCGGCTCAAACTCGGCGGTTTGCTTCTTCACGCCGACGTTCTTATTCGCCTTGTCCATCTCGCCACGGGTCATGACCTGGCCGACCTTGAAGTCGGTGTCGCCCGGGTTGAGGATCTTGATTTCGTCGATGACGATGCCCTCTTTGACGCGGCGGTACGGGCTTTCGATGAAGCCGTACTCGTTGATGCGCGCGAAGCAGGAGAGCGAGCTGATCAGACCGATGTTCGGACCTTCAGGAGTCTCAATCGGACAGATGCGGCCGTAGTGCGTGGGGTGAACGTCGCGGACTTCGAATCCGGCGCGCTCACGAGAGAGGCCGCCCGGTCCAAGGGCCGAGAGACGCCGCTTGTGCGTGATTTCACTGAGAGGATTGGTCTGATCCATGAACTGCGAAAGCTGCGAAGAGCCGAAGAATTCGCGGATGGCGGCCATGACCGGCTTGGCGTTGACCAAGTCATGCGGCATGGCGGTGGACATTTCCTGGTACACGCTCATCTTCTCTTTGATGGCGCGTTCCATGCGGACCAAACCGATACGGAACTGGTTTTCGAGCAGTTCGCCCACCGCGCGGACGCGGCGGTTGCCCAGGTGATCGATATCATCCACGCCGCCGATGCCGCGGCGCAGCTTCAGCAGGTAGGTGATGGTATCGATGAAATCCTTGTGATCCAGCGTGCGCTTGTCGAGCGAGGTGACATCCGCCTTGTCGTACAACTTGATGTTGAACTTCATGCGGCCGACGCGCGAGAAGTCGTACTTGCGCGCATCGAAGAACATGCCCTGGAACAGCTGCGTGGCGGTGTCGACCGTCGGCGGATCGCCCGGACGGAGCTTGCGGTAGATCTCGAGCAGCGCGTCGTTCTGCTGCTTAATGGCGTCCTTGCGCAGCGTCATGGAGATGACGTTGCCGACGTCGTCGAGCTCGGGGAAGAAGACGTCGAAGGTCGTGATGCCGGCTTCCATGAACTTGCCGACAACGGTCGGCGTGAGCTCGTGATTGGCCTCGAGCAGAACCTCGCCGGTTTCCATGTCGATCACGTCGGCGGCGACGTACGCGCCCTCGAGATCGTTGGCGGCGACTTCCACTTGCTCGACTTTGGACTTGATCAGTTCCTTGAAGACGCTACCGGTGATCTTGCGACCTTGAGGAACGACGGTATCGCCGCCCTTGGTCACGGCGTAAGACAGCTTGTGCCCGACCAGGCCCTCGGAAACCTTCCAGAAGAGCTTCTTGTCTTTGATGACGATGTCATTGCACTTGTAGAACGCGCGCAGAATCTCGGCGTCGGTCTTGAGACCCAGCGCGCGGAGGAACATCGTTCCGTAGAACTTGCGCTTGCGGTCAATGCGGACGTGGAGGAAGTTCTTGTTGTCATATTCGAACTCCACCCAGCTTCCGCGATAGGGGATGATCTTCCCAAGGAAGTAGCCCTGCGCTGGCTGGCGTTCGAAGAACACGCCGGGCGAACGGTGCAACTGGCTGACGATGACACGTTCGGTGCCGTTGATGATGAAGGTGCCGTTGTCCGTCATCAGCGGGATTTCGCCGAAGAAGACTTCCTGCTCCTTGATATCGCGGATGGTCTTGTTGCCGGTCTCGGGATCCTTGTCGAAAACGGTGAGCCGGATGGTGACTTTGAGCGGAGCCGCGTAGGTCATCCCGCGCTCCTCGCACTCAGCCACTTCGTACTTCAGTTGCAAGCCGACGGGATCTCCGCAACGGTTGCAGAAGGTGACGATGTTCTTATTGAACGTGCCGCAACGGTGGCACAGGACGTCGCCCAAGTGGAACGGATCGGTCTGAATGGTCGCGCCGCAGGCCGGGTTCCGGCAGGTGGAGCGGAGGTGATGCAAACCCTTCAGGTTGCCGCACTTACATTCCCAGTTGCCGATGGCGTAGTCAACGAATTCCAACTGGCTCAGGCCGCGGAAGTCCGAAATCGGAAAAACGCTCTTGAACACGCTTTCGAGACCAGTGTCGTCCCGCTCACTGGGCAGCAGGTCCATCTGAAGAAAGCGCTCGTAGGACTTCTTCTGAACCTCGATCAGATTCGGGATCGGAATGGTCGTACGGATCTTCGAGAAATCAACGCGTTCTTTATCGTTGGGAGTCAGCATCTTCAAAAATCCTTCTTCGCGTGCAGCGACAGCGGGTACAAAAAGATCCCGCCGGAATCAAAGCAAAAAACCCGAGCGTGAAGATACACGTCGGGTAAGGTGTGTGCGCGCAGGGCAAAAGCCACGCGGGAATTCGCACGAACTGCCAAGCAGATCGCGGGGTACCAATGTCAAGTTAGCCAGGGCCGGCGCCTCTTCCGGGTAATTTCATGGTAGCAAACGCCGTTTTACCCGTCAAACGGCGCCTGTGAACTTCCCTCCGCGCACAGCAGACCGCCGTAGCGGCACCCTGTGCGCTTCAGACCGCGGGACTTACCCGCCGCCTACTTCACTTCTACTGTAGCACCGGCGTCGACGAACTTTTTCTTGATGGTCTCGGCTTCTTCCTTGTTCACGCCCTCTTTGATGGTCTTGGGAGCGCCGTCCACCAGATCCTTGGCTTCCTTCAAGCCCAAGCTGGTGACTTCGCGAACCGCTTTGATGACATTGATCTTGTTGGCGCCCGCCGCAGTGAGCACCACCGTGAACTCGGTCTTCTCTTCGGCCGGAGCCGCCGCGGCCCCTCCGCCGCCCGCCGGAGCTACCGCCACCGCGGCTGCCGCGGCCGATACGCCCAGCTTCTCTTCAAGCAACTTCACGAGCGAAGACGCCTCGAGCAGCGTCAAGCCCTGAATCTGTTCCGCAATCGCATTGATGTCAGCCATGTTCTCTCTAACTCCCCTAAGTCTTTAAATGATTCCGATTCGCGACCGCCGAAGCGGCCGTACTTAAGCCTGAAACTTGCCTTCCTTGACGCCCTGATCCACCACGACGGCCAGATTCCGGCCGACGCCATTGATCGCCGTAACCAGCCCTTGCGCCGGCGCATTGATCAAGTAGAGCAACTTCGCGTAGATTTCTTCCTTGGCCGGCAGACTCGCCAGCGCCTGGATACCGGACACGTCGACGACATGCCCCTCCACCATTCCCGCTTTAAACGTGAAGGCTGGATTCGCCTTGGCGTAATTCGTAAGCGCCTTCGCCAAAGCCACCGGATCGCCCGAAGTGTAGGCGATAGAGGACATCCCCTTGAGCGCCTTCAACAGATCGTGTGATTTGGTACCCTCAGACGCCTTACCTGCCACCGTATTCTTGACAACCTTATAGCTTGCGCCCGCACCGCGAATGGTTTTGCGGAGCTCAAAGTCCTGCGCCACGGTCATCTTTTCGAAGCCGGCCAGGAAGACGTTGGCGGCATCCATCAACTCTTTACGCAAAGAGTCGAGGTCTTGTTGTTTTTCAGATCGCTTTTTCATCGCTACAAACCTTCTGACTAAACTGCCTTCTGGTTATAAGGTGTTACGTCCAGCGCCACACCGGGACCCATAGTGGAACAGATGGTCACGCTCTTGACGTATTTCCCTTTAGCCGCCGTCGGCTTGGCCTTGACCACAGCATTCAGCAGGCTGTTGGCGTTCTCCACCAGCTTTTGCGTGGGGAAGCTCACCTTACCCACCGGGCAGTGGATACAGTTCGTTTTGTCGAGACGGAACTCGACCTTGCCGGCCTTGACCTCTTTCACCGCGCTGGCGACGTCCTGCGTCACCGTGCCGGTCTTCGGGTTCGGCATCAGGCCGCGAGGACCTAGCACCTTACCGAGCTTACCGACGGAACGCATCATATCGGGAGTGGCGATGACGGCGTCATAATCGGTCCAGTTCTCGCTCTGGATCTTGGCGACGATCTCTTCGCCGCCAACGATGTCGGCGCCGGCCTCGGTGGCCTCGCGCTGCTTGTCGCCGGATGCGATGACCAGAACTTTCTTGGATTTGCCGAGTCCGTTAGGCAGCACGATGGTGCCGCGCACCATTTGGTCAGCGTGCTTGCCGTCGACGCCGAGACGGAAGTGGAGCTCCACGGTCTCGTCGAACTTGGCGAATTTGACTTTCTGAACCAGCGGTACGGCCTCCTCGACGGAATAAGGACGGCTTTCAACCTGACTGGACGCGGCGGTGTACTTCTTGCCTGATGTGCGACTCATAATTTGTTTGGTCCAAACGGCCCGGGCAAGGCTATGCCAGCTCCGGGTCTCCCAAGGGAACGAATCCTAAGATAGCAGACCCGGAAAAGCTTTGCAACCGGGCTCTAGCTCGCCAGGCGGAACAGGGTGGCTACAACACGGACGGAGGCCGCCAGCAGCCGTAGCATAAGACGGTTTCTCTTCGAGTTATATCGTTCCCCGGTTCGCGGCTACCGCATCCAGCTATAGTGAAGGTAGACGATGAAATCTCTGCCGGCGAGCAGCGCATCCCTGCCCGAGGTCCACTCGAGCGTCTCCACCGCGCGGCCCACCGTCTTCCGGAAGATGCTGGCGTTTGCGGGGCCCGCCTACCTCGTAAGTGTCGGCTACATGGATCCTGGGAATTGGGCCACGGACCTGGTAGGAGGCTCGCGCTTCGGTTACGAACTCCTCTGGGTCATCGTGCTGTCGAACGCGATGGCAATCCTGTTGCAGACGTTGTCGGCGCGGTTGGGAATCGTGGCGGGACGCGACCTCGCGCAAGCGTGCCGGGAGGCGTATCCGCGAGCCGTATGCAACGCCCTCTGGGTGTTGTGCGAGATCGCGATCGCGGCGTGCGATCTGGCGGAGGTGCTGGGCGCGGCGATCGGGCTGAAGCTGCTCTTCCATATCCCGCTAATTTGGGGCGTCATGCTGACGGCGCTCGACACGCTGCTGGTTCTGTGGCTCTCTCGTTTCGGCATTCGCGCGATCGAAGGCGCGATCCTTTCGCTGATCGCGATCATGTTCGGCTGCTTCGTGGTCGAACTGTTCTTCGCGCATCCCGCCGTGGACCAGATGTTCCTCGGGCTGGTGCCGCACCTGAACGCGACCACTCTGTTTGTCGCGGTCACGATTATCGGCGCGACCGTGATGCCGCACAATCTGTACCTGCATTCCGCTCTGGTGCAGACCCGCCGCGTTGGACGCAGCACCGCGGAGAAGCGCGAGGCGTGCCGCTTCAATTTGGTGGATTCGGTAGTGGCGCTGAACATCGCCCTGGTGGTGAACGCTGCCATCCTGGTGCTGGCCGCCGCAGTTTTCTTCAATCACGGGCGAGTGGTGGAGGAGATCGAACAGGCGTACCAACTGCTGTCTCCGCTGCTGGGCAAGACCATCGCCAGCGGACTGTTCGCCGTCGCGCTGCTGGCCAGCGGGCAGTCCTCGACGCTCACGGGGACTTACGCCGGACAGATCGTAATGGAAGGATTTCTGGATCTGCGGCTGCGGCCGTGGATGAGGCGTTTGATCACGCGGATGCTCGCGGTGATTCCGGCCGTGATCGTGATTTCAATCTCCGGCGAACAGGCGACGCTGTGGCTGTTGCTGCTGAGCCAGGCCATCATCAGCATGCAGCTTCCTTTTGCCGTGATTCCGCTGATCCGTTTCACCAACGATCGCGAGCATATGGGCGAGTTCACCAATCCTGTGTGGGTGAAGCTGCTGGCGTGGCTGACCGCGGCGGTGATTCTGGGACTCAACCTGTGGCTGGTGGCGCAACAATCTTTGCCTTGGTTGCAGGAAGCGGCATGGCGTTGGGCTTTGGCCGCGCCTGTACTGGCAGGAGTGGCTGCGCTGCTCGGCTGGGTGACATTCGGAAGCCTGCACGCTCGACCGCGCCGCGAGGAACGTGCCTCGTCTGCCGCAGAGGCCGTGGCCGGCGATTTACCTGCGCCGGTGTATCGCAAGATTCTGGTGCCGCTGGATCACAGCTCCCGCGACCGCGCCGCGATCGCGCATGCGGCCTACCTCGCGCGCCTGCACGGCGCCACGTTGCACCTGCTGCACGTCGAGGAAGGCGTCACAAGCCGACTGTTCGGCAACATCGCCTCCGATGCGGAGGTGCATGCGGGCGAGGAATATTTCCGGGGCATCGTCGCCAAGCTCGCCGAGCAGGGTCTGGAAACCGAGTTAAAGGTGGTGCACGGACACGGGCCCAAGGATGAGATTGTCAAGCTCGCGCGCGAGCTGCGTCCCGACCTGATCGTGATGGGCGCACACGGACATCGCGGTATGAAAGATCTGCTGCTCGGCAACACCATCAACGGCGTGCGGCACGAAGTGGACGCGCCGGTGCTGGTGGTGGGCAATGAGCCGGGTTAAGGCACACCATCGGCTAAAGCCTGTGCCAGTTAGTACACTCTGAATATGCGGATCCTGGTAGTGGAAGACGAAAAACGCATTGCCGATTTTCTGTCGAGAGGAATGGAGAGCGCGGGATACGCGGTGGACGTGGCGCACGACGGAGCCCACGGCATCGATATGGTCCACGCCACGGAATATGATCTGGTGATCCTCGATTTGGGATTGCCGGACATGGACGGGCTGACGGTGCTGCAAAAAATCCGCAACCGCAAGGTGACGCCCCCGGTGCTGATCCTGAGCGCGCGCGACGCGGTAGACGATCGCGTCAAGGGCCTGGAAGGCGGCGCGGACGATTATCTGGTAAAGCCGTTCGCGTTTGTCGAATTATTAGCTCGCGTGCGGGTGCTGCTCCGCCGGGGCCAGCCCACGCCGGAACGCTTGCAGGTAGGCGACCTCAGCCTCGATTGCATCCGCCGGAAAGTCACGCGCTCCGGAGAGAACATCGAGCTCGCGCCCAAGGAATTCAGCATCCTTGAATACCTGATGAGGAATCGCGGCCGGCCGCTCAGCCGCACCATGATTGTGGAACACGTCTGGGACATGGACTACGACGGACTCACCAACATCGTGGACGTCTACATCCGCCATCTGCGCAGTAAGATCGACGATAAGTGGCCGCAGAAAATGATCCAGACCGTGCGCGGGATCGGCTACATGCTGGAAGCTCCCGAACGCGCCGTGGAGAGGATGAGCTAGTCGGCCATGGCCCGGTTCACGCGCGTTTTCGGGATACCCGAGTTGCGCGTCCGCTTCGTCCGCAGCCTGCGCTTCCGTCTACTGCTGAGTTACGTCCTGTTCTTCACCCTGCTGCTGGTGGGCATCGGGTTGCTGTTCCGGGGGCTGCTTAAAAGTCAGCTTCTGAGTGAAGTACAAACCACGTTGGTGGAGCAATGGGACGAAGCTCGAGGGTATTTCGACATCGAGAACGAAGAACCGGTCTGGAGCAAGGTTCAAGAGGACGCCTTGGTCGTCTCCGAGTTGCAGCAGATCTACCTCATCGCCGACGGCAGCGGGAATTATCTCGGTTACAACGAAGACACCCTGGATGCGATTAACTTCGATGCCGCGGAGATTCAGCGGATCGTCTCGGAGTCTCAGCCGCAGGCTCCCACCGTCCGGATGGACAAGAACAAGGAATCCTATCTCGTCAAAGCGGGCCGCGTATCGGAGGTCGACAAGAACGATCACAAAAGGTGGTACTTTCTCGCGATCGGCAGGCCTCTTCGCAGCACCCAGAACACGGTGGACAATTTCACGCGGACGTACTTCTTCTCCTTACTCGGCCTCATTCCGATGTCCAGCATCTTCGGTTGGGTGGTCGCGGGCCGCGCTCTGCGCCCGCTAAATTCCGTAGCGCAGGCGGCACAGGACATCACGGGATCCAATCTCTCTCTTCAAATCCCCCTGCGTGGCGCGGGCGACGAACTGGATCACCTGATCGACAGCTTCAACCGGATGACCGCGCGCCTGGGCCAGTCCTTCGAGCAGATCCGCCGCTTTTCAACCGACGTCTCGCATGAGTTGCGGACGCCCCTCACCGCCATCCGCGGCCAGTTGGAAGTGGCGTTGTTCACCGCCGAAACGCCGGATCAATATCGCGACGCGATGGTCAACGCGCTCGAAGACGTGGAGCAACTTTCGAGCATCGTCCGCGCACTACTGCTGCTTTCGCAAGCTGAGTCCGGGCAGCTTGTTCTCCAAAAGGTGCCGCTCGATGCAGGCGAAGCCGTCCTGGATTTCGTCGATCAGTTCCAAATCCCCGCGCAAGAGAAGAGCATCAGGTTGACCGCGATTGCGGTGCCCGGCTCCATCATTCCCGCGGACCGCACACAGTTTGAGCGACTGCTCTCCAACCTGCTTTCGAACGCGATCAAGTACACCCCCAACGGAGGCTCCGTCAGCGTGCGCGTGGGCCCGTCGGATTCGCCGGCATTCGTGTCGCTGGAAGTGCAGGACACCGGCGTCGGCATCCCGGCCGAGAATCTGCCGCATATCTTCGACCGCTTCTATCGCGTGCGGAGCCCACAAACCAACCCGACCTACGGATTGGGCCTGGGGCTCAGCTTCGTTTCCTGGATCGTGGAAGCGCACGGGGGACGCATCGACGTGGCGTCCACCGTGGGAGAGGGAACCCGCTTCCGCATTCTGCTTCCGCGCAACGTCGAAACGCCGCATCCCAACCCGGCGGAGACGGCGGCCGCTCCGCTACACTAAAAAAATCCTCATGAGTCTGGACATCCGAGAAAGCGAACGCGAGGGAGTCGTCATACTGTCGCTCAAGGGCCGTCTGACGGTCAGCGAGTCGGCCATCATCCGGGACAAGATCACCGAGGTAGCCGCCGCCGGTCACGTCAAGGTCATCTTGGATCTGGAACACGTGGACTACGTCGATTCCACGGGTCTGGGTAGTCTGGTGATCTGTTTCACGTCGCTGAAGAAACAGGGCGGAGCGCTGAAGCTGGTGAATCCTAATAAGCGCAACGTGGAACTGTTGCTGCTGACCAAACTGCACACCGTGTTCGAAGTCTACACCGAGATTCAGGACGCCGTGAACAGCTTCTTCCCGGACCGCGAGATCAAGCGTTTCGACATCCTGGCCTTCGTCAAAGCGCACGAAGACGATCCCGACGAAGAGTAGGTTCCTTACCGCTCGCAGAGCCGGTACACCGTGATCAATCCCGTGCGCCCGGCCACGCAATACTGCTGGAGCCACGACGCCAGTTCCGGATAGCGGTGAATATCCAGCCCTCCGTTGTACAACGTCAGTCCATCCACGATGAAGGTCGGCCGTGAACGCAGCAACTCTTGCCGATTCTCGCGAGCCCACTCCGGCGACACAGGCTCCGCATCCACCAGGTGACGATCCGCCGGAACGCCCGTCACCGGCTGCGAATCCCACAGACGCCCCGCCACCGCCAGCCCCGTATACGCAACCACGTTGGGACGATATCCCCAGATGAAGATCGTGTCCCCGGGCTTGGCCGTGCTCATGACGATGTTCGACGCCGCGCGGCTCTCCTGATCCATCGCCACATCGCGCCACGTGTGGGCGCGTCCGGCTAAATCATCGCGCGCAAGTTCAACGTACCGGGGGCCGAACCGGACCACGGGAATCAGCAGAGCCACCACTACCGCGATTCTCCACACTCGCCCCATGTGCGCGAATCCGTACGCCGCGGCCAGCACCATCGCCGGCAGCAACTGGTTCATGTACCGAGGCGCAAACCGCCATCCCGCCGCCGTGGCCGCCAGTGAGAGTGCTAACCATCCCGCCAGTCTCCAACGCTCTGGCGACCGTCCACGGAGCCAGTACCACAGCGCCCCGAGCGCCAGCGCCGCGTGGAATCCGATCCACGCGAGCAGGCTCTTGAAGCCCCACTCCGGGTCCACCAGCGAGGGAGATGTCGAAATGTACCCGATGCTCCAGCGCCACACCTGCGCCCAATAATCCGGAAGCGCCCCGATCGAGAGCAGCCACGCGAGCATCACCGCGTTGGTCGCGAGGAATCCCCACGCCAGCAGCGGCAATCCTCCGAATAAGGCGCACGCGGCCAACACCAGCAGCGCCTTCACGTTCAGCAAGAACGCCAGGCCCGCGACCGCGCCCGCCCAGAACGGCTTCCGGCACCACGCCAGATACACCGCACCCAGATGAGGTGCCAGCATCAACGTATCCGGCTCCATCGGCAGATTCGCGGAGGGGATGTAGAAGATCAGAAAGTACCCCAGCGCTGCCGCCGCGAACAACCCCTCCCGTTGCGACCACAAGCGTGCCGCGAACCGGTACGCGAGGGCGCAGCAGAGCACCACGAACGCCGAATCCGCCACCCGCAGCGCTACTCCCGTGTGTGCGCCGAACAGGAGATAGAACGCCAGATTCAGAGGAGGCTTGTCATACCAGAAATCTCGATACGGCATCTTGCCGTGCAGCAATTGGATCGCACCCGCGAGATGATAATCCTCGTCGGCCCACAGCACGTTCACGTGGCACAGGCGTGACAGCAGCACGAACGCCGCCAAGCCCACCCAGAACCACACCGCACGCTTCATCGGCCGAGCATCACTCCCGAGAAAGAATCGGAGAACAGCACGGTCAGCGCATGCGCTCCGGGAGCGCCGGTGTCAGGCTGATTCAGCACGTAGTAATCGTAACCCGTGAGCGGAGTGCTATCGAGCCGTTCCACCGGCTTCCACGCATCCGCTCGATCGTGGACGCGATAAAACTCCAGAGCCGGCTGGTGGATCCAGGTCGCGCTGATGGCGACCGACCCCGCCGGTCTCCCGCGCGTGTCCGCTTCGATTCTCCGTGCCACCTCCTTAGTCGACCGGTCATACCACCAGACCGTTAAATAATCGCCGTGGAATTGCGTCACGAACTGCGCGGCGAGCAGGCATCCCGCGAGCACGTTCACGCCGCGCCACCAGATGTTGCGGGTGGTCCCCACGGTGAATCCCCATGCCATGCTGAACAGCAGAATCCAGGGCAGGCCCGTCCGGTCCACCGGATAGAGCAAGCCCAGAAAGCGGTGGGCGGCGAACATCACCGCCATTGACAGCGCCAGCGCGAGCGGCGCAAGCGGCGTGATCCGGTCCCCCGCGCGCCACGCGAGCCAACCGCGCATCCCGAGGAACAGTCCGACGGCCGGCAACGCGGCGTACAACACGACATTCGCCGCGAACCAGGGCCCTACCAATCCGAGTCGTGGAGTTGCATGAATCGACGTGAAGATCAAATTGTAGAGCGAGTCGTGAAGCGAGGGAGCCCCCGCGTAGAACTCGCCGCGCTGCACTACGCGGAGAGCCCCGCCGCACACCAAGACGAAGATTGCAGCGGCGGAGACCGACATGGTCACGAGGCCTCGGACGCGGTCTCCCGCGGATCCTCCCGCCAGCAGCGCCGCCGCCAAAATAATCCCCACGGCCGGAAGCGCCGTAGTGAAATTCGCGGACGCCGCCAGGCCCAGCAGCAGTCCCGCCGTCAGCGTCCGATTCTTCATGGCTGCGTGCAAAGCCCACACCAGTAGCGCGAGGCTGAGTCCGTACCCTCGCGCGGCTACCGAAAAATCGAGCATGGGCGGAGTCAGCCCCAGCACTGCGAACGCTACCCAGCGAGCCGTTGGTGACGGGGCAAGCTCCCACACGCGCCAGGCGCCCCACATCAGGAAGAATCCCGCCAGCACGGTCGGCAACCGAAACGTGAGTTCGGAAACCCCGAAGATCGAAACCGACAACTTCGCCAGTAGCGAAAACAATACGTGATTGTTGGAGGTGTACTTAAAGTAGGCGTCGCTCCACGTGCCGTTCACAAAATTCAAGAACGTGAGCGCTTCATCGTGCACCAGCGATTGCGTTGCCGCCCGCCGCGCACACCAGGCCGTTCGTACCACCACGAACGCCAGGGCGATGATCTGCTCTCGCGACAATCGCCGGAACATTTAGGGATGTTCCAGCCTCCGAATCATTTCCACCATCACGTTTCCGACGATTTCCAGACTCCGCGGGCCGATCTTGTCGATCGTGTCGGAATCCTTGTGCCACGGCGCGTAGTCGAAGTCGATCACATCGAGCGATGGGACCCCGGCTCGTACGAAAGGCAAGTGGTCGTCCTCCATCGGACCCAAGGGCGCGGAGAAATTCCGTTTGTAGCCGAGATCGGCGGCGACCTTTCCCACTAAGCGGCGCAATCCGATATCCGAGTTGGCGTCTTCCATGATGTCCAGGTCTTTATCGCCGATCATGTCGACATTGATCAGCGCCTTCAGTCTTTTCAGCGTGCCGTCGGCGCGCCAACGCTCCGCGAGATGCTTGCTGCCGTAGATACTATCCGTATCGCTCCAGTCGCCGAACGCTTCCTCGCCATCGAAGAACACCAGGTACACGTCGTCCACGCGCGGCTGCCCTTCCAGAACCTTCGCGAGTTCCAACAGCACGGCGGTCGAAGACGCTCCATCGTTGGCGCCCACGAATCTTACGCCCGGCAAATCCTTGGTATCGAAGTGCCCCGTGATCGCGATGGCGCGTCCACTGGTGCCCGGAAATTTCACCAAAATATTCTTCATCGCGATATTGCCGCGCGGAGTTCTCGCGGTGAACGGATCCTCCGTCACTTGCGCGCCGCGCACCGCGGCCTGCTTCAGGATGTAGGCTTGCAGCTTGTGATTCGCATCCGATCCGGCGGGTCGAGGGCCGAAGTTCACTGCCTGTTTCGCGAATTCGAAGGCAGCCGTTCCGGAAAATACAGGAGCAGCCGACGCCGCGGCCGCGAACACTACCGTCATCAGGAATTGGGTCAGGACGCTTTGTACGCGATGCATATGTACCCCAGTGTAAAGTTTCGACGGCGATCCAGCGGTTCAAGCCACGGCAGTACCAGCGCGGGCGGAACAAAAAAGATCGCCGCAAGCAGCATCAGCGGTCCCGGAAAGAACTGCAGCGCGTTGAACAATCGCCGCGAGAGCAACCGGAAGAATCCGCCCACCGGACGGATTTCGAAGGTGCCGAATCCCGCTTCGCGGAGGAGATAGTCGAGGCCATAACGGGTGTACCGAAAGTAATCGTGAGGTTGCTGGTGCTCCTCCCACTCATGCGGAACGATCAACAAGAGTTTTCCCCCGGGCGCGAGCGAGCGCGCGATCTCCGAGAGCACTCGTAAAGGATCGCGCACGTGCTCCAGCGTCGTTACGTTGAGCGACGCGTCGAACACGCCGTCGCGGAACGGCAGCAGCGCAAGATCGCCCACCACGTCCAGCCGGGAATAATCCCACGCCGCGTCTCCCACTCCGAGATCGAGTCCCACGTAGCGTTGCGCCGCGAAGTACGATTTGTAATTCCCTTCCCCGGCTCCGGCATCCAACACGCGGGCGCCGCGCCGTAGGGATCCGGCGAATTCGGTTACTGCGCGTTCGATCTCCGCTTCGAAGTGCTGTACGTAGCGCCGCAGAGGCCCGGGAAGGAGGGAGCGCGTACGGTCGTAGATCACGACTTTTTTCGAGCTTCCACCATAACGGTGGCGCCGGCGCGGCACGTGGCTTCGAGCAGAGTGAACGGAATCGAGGCCACGGAGAGGGCACAGTACAGCAGATCCTTCAAAAGGCGCTCGCGCTGCGTCTCGACGACTCCGCGCACCCGGCGCGCCATGGGATCGAGCCCCGGCGCGAGGCTCGTCGCCATGCCCGCGGGGTTATCCCGCAGTGAGAAATGCTTGTGGCGCAGAACCTCGAAGCCGCAGTTTTCCAAAAGCGAATCCAAATCCTTCAGGCGGAAATCGATCAAGTGCCGCGGCACG
Source organism: Bryobacteraceae bacterium (assembly GCA_036498815.1). Taxonomy (GTDB): domain Bacteria; phylum Acidobacteriota; class Terriglobia; order Bryobacterales; family Bryobacteraceae; genus Palsa-187. The sequence goes on from DASYET010000045.1 coordinate 15,520, forward strand.
TCGACTCCGTTCCAGCGTTCGCCAAAAAGCAGAAACTGCCAGCACGCCGCGTTCGGAACCTGCACGATCAAGCGCCCATCGGGACGAAGCAGCTGATGCGCCGCATCCAGATAACTGGCCGGATCGTAAAGATGCTCCAGTACGTGGAACATCGTGACGGCGGCACAACTGGACGGCGCCAACGGCGCGCGGGAAAGCGATCCGCACACGACGGGAACTCCGGCGGTTCGCCAGGCCACATTCGCCGCGTCCAAAGAGAAATCCAAACCCGCGATGCGCTTCCGCACGGACGGTCCGCCGCGCTCGGCCAGCATTTGCAAGAAGAGTCCGCCGCCGCAGCCGACGTCCAGAATCACGCCCTCTTCTTCGGATTCCCGCAATGCCCGCTCCACAAAGTGAAGGTGGTCGCGCAGCACGAACCGGCGATACCACTGCTCCAGACGATCCGCGGCGGAGGGCTCGGCGACGAACCAGTAATCCTTCGGATAGTAATCACCCAGTTCCTGCGGTGAGGGCTGCGGGGACAGCCGGATCAGCCGGCAGTTGCGGCACTCCGCGATCTGGAACATCTTCCGGGTGGTGTGATAGAGGCGGTCCGTCGCCGAAAACAGCACGCGCCGCTCGGTCGAGCCGCATGCGGGACACTCGTCCGCGTCCGCAGGGGATGCCGCGCGGCGATCTACGCCGCCTGTTCGGAAAGCTCCCGGAGCGGGATCCGGTACTGAAGCAGCAACTGGCGAATCTGCCGCGGCGTCAGCCGCTGGCGCGTCTTCCGGAAAAGGCGGCGCTTGCGCAGCATCCGCGGAATCATCGGCAATGCCGACCACATCCCGCGCGCCAGCGCCGTTGCTGCCGCGAACTTCCCCGAGAGCCCCGGATAATGCCGGATCTCCCCCCGGTTCCGCGCCGCCGCCCAGATCCCCGCGGCGATTCTTGCGAGTTGATATGCGCCGTTTGCCCAAATTAGATTCCACGGAAACAACTTCACCACCAACAGCACGCGATTGCGTTCAATCAGCGTGAGCCGGCGGGAAGACCCCAGCCCGAGCGTCGCTCCCCGGTGATGCCGGACCACTGCGGCCGGGGCATAAAAGCAACGCCAGCCGGCCATCCTACCACGAAGGCCGAGCTCGGCATCGTCGGCGTACGCAAAAAAATCTTCGTCGAAGCCGCCAACGTCTTCTAGCATCGCACGGCGGTACAAGCAGGCGCATCCGTCTGGCCACAAGACTTCTTCGACACGATCGAACTGCCCCTGATCGAGCTGTCCGGTGCCCCGTCCTCGATTTTGTCCATCGGGATAGATCAGGTGTCCGCACTTGTCGATGCGCCGCGGATCCTCCCATACCAGAATCTTCGACGCCGCCATGCCGACGTCGGCTGCTCTGCGAATCGCCGACTCCAGAGCCTCCAACCATCCCGGTTCTGCTTCGGCGTCGTTGTTGAGCAGCGCTACAAACTCGGAGTGCGAGGCCTCAAACCCTTGGTTGTTCGCCGCACAGAAGCCCCGGTTGTCGCTGTTACGGATCAACCGTAACGGTACCCGGAATGGGGGCGCCATCTTCTCCACCAGATCGACCGACCCATCGTCTGAACCGTTGTCGATTACGATTACTTCATAATTTGCATGTGTTTGATGCTCTAGAGATTGCAGACACGCCCGGAGCAATTCGCGGCGATTCCAATTGACCACCACAACGCTGATGACGGGATCTGAGGGCTGCACTTGCGGAGGCTCGCTGTGTTGTATGATAGTACGGCTATCCGGCAGGTCATACATGTCTTAAGCTGCTCACGCTGCCCGGGGAGCAAATTTATTTGTTAGGCTGGCTTATTCTTCTATGATCTCCGTCGGCACTATTCTTCGGAGCGCGCGAGAGAGTCAAGGCCGTTCTCTAGCAGAGATCGCGGAGGGTCTCTGTGTCACCCAGCGGTACTTGCGCGCTATTGAAAAGGATGACCTCAAAAGTCTTCCTGGAACGTTCTTTTACAAGAGCTTCGTCAAGCAGTACGCGGCGATGCTGGGTTTGCCAGAAGCACTACTTCAGCCGGGCGTCGATGCGCTGACCGCTCTGCCGGAACCGGCTATAGTACCGGGCCAGGCGCCGCCGCGCGAAAGCGAAGGTGCGGTGCGGGACCTCGATCCGCTGGTCAAAGCATCCAACCGCTATTACTTCGCGGATCCTCGCCTGGGGGTATCCCTGATCGCACTGGTCGGAGTGCTACTCGCGTGTTCGGGCGTTTACGCGTGGTGGAGCAAGCCACCCAAGCCGTCGAGCTCCGCGAGCCAGCCGGCTGCACCGGTCAAAACGATCTCCGCGGGATCGGGATCGGCGCCGATCGTCGAAGTGACCACCGCCGACGACGATCCAAGCCACGTGATTTTGAATCTTTCCGCGACGGAAAAGACCTGGATCTCCATCACCAGCGAGGGCAAGCAGATTTTCTCCGGAATGCTGATGCCCAGCCAAACTAAGGCTGTCACAGGTCGTGAGGCGGCCACGATGAAGGTCGGCAATGCTGGCGGCATCGAAGTCCGCTTAAACGGGAAAAACATCGGACCGCTCGGCGGACGCGGCGAGGTTCGCACCGTGCTCTGCACACCGGACAATTGCGAGATCGTGCAGCCCCCGGTACCCGCCTCGGGCGCCGCGCCGCTTTAAACTTCTCTAATCGCCCAACTCGCTGCGGATGGCCGCGGCGATAGCTTGCGCGTTGAATTCGACGCGGTCGAGCGCTGGACCTTCCACCATTACCCGCGCGAGAGGTTCCGTGCCCGAGAACCGCACCAGCACCCGGCCTGCGTCTCCAAATTCCGTTTCGGTGCGGCGGATTTCGCGGTTCACTCCAGGCAGATCTTCAATCGGCCGCCGCTCCTTGACGCGCACGTTGACCAGCTTCTGAGGATACGTTTCGATCTCTGCGGTGAGCGCGTCGAGATCCTGGCCGGAGTCGCGCATCGCTTCGAGGACACGCAGAGCGGTGAGGAGTCCATCCCCGGTGGTGGCGAAATCGCGGAAGATGATGTGGCCGCTTTGCTCGCCACCCAACGGGGTGTTGCGGCGCAGCATTTCTTCCAGGACATATTTATCCCCGACCGCGGTGCGCACCAGGCCGATTCCGTGGCGCTTGAGAGCACGCTCCAGGCCAAGGTTCGACATGACCGTGGCGACCACGTCCGTCAGCCGGCCCCGCGCGTGCAGCGGCAGAGCGGTCAGCAACAGGACCGCGTCTCCATCGACGATTTTTCCGGAGTGCGAGACGAACATGGCGCGATCGGCATCGCCATCGAAGGCAACACCCAGGTGAGCGCCCGTCTCGAGGACTTTCGCGCGAAGGCCTTCGAGGTGCTGAGATCCGCAGTCGAGATTGATGTTGCGTCCGTCGGGAGAGCAGGCGATGCACTCGACCTGTGCGCCCAAACGCTTCAACAGATCCGGACCGAGATGCGTGGCGGAGCCATTGGCGGCATCCACCACGATGTGGACACCCTCCAGTCCCCCCGGCAATGTCGCGGCGAGATGATCGAGGTAAGCGCGATCCAATCCTTCATCCACCGGGAGCGGCTTGCCGGCGTGTCCTTCACCCGACGCGAGCCACGAGAAGATGTGCTGTTCGAGAGCGTGCTCCTGAACATCGGGCAGTTTGAAGCCGGAATGGTCGATAATTTTGATCCCGTTATCCCGATACGGATTATGCGATGCGGAGATCATCACCCCAGCGGCGAACGGTCCGGTTTTCGCTTCGTAGGCGAGACCCGGAGTGCTGATCAAGCCGGCGAAGCGAGCCTTTACGCCCGCATGGGCAAGACCTCCGGCGACATGCTCGGCGATCCACGGTCCGCTCTCGCGGGTGTCCATGCCGAGCACCACTTCCGGATCGAGATGGCTGTCGCCAATCCACTTGGCGAGCGCGTAGCCCACCGCAAAGGCAGTAGAGCGATCAAGCGGAGGTTCCCCCGCCACTCCACGAATTCCATCGGTTCCAAACAGTTGCCGCATCGGCTACGGAGCTCCCTCGGTTTTTTCAATGGCGATCTTCACGGTAACTACCGGCCGTGCCTGAAACTGCGCCCGGGAGTCGGCAACGAACGCATTCACGGTGCGCTCGAATCCCTGCGTAATCCCTCCGATGTCAACCTGATCGGTTTCTGCGTTTGCTACCGCGTTGATCCGCGATTCGGGTCCGGAGATTTCCAAGGTCTGCGGCGTGACGGTCTGCGCCGTGACGCGATACCCCGGCGGCGGCGTCCCCTTCAGGCGTAACTGCACCGGCACATCCTTCGTCATCATCCGGTCAAAGCGAAGGCGCAATTGGGAGGGCGCGGCTCGCAGGAAGGTGACGCCCTGCGGCAAACTGAAATCGGATGCCGACAGCGTAAACGTTTTTTCGCCCGGCGCGTTCACGCTGGACAGATCCAGCGCGGCGAACACTTCCGATAACGTCGCGCGCGTGAGCCTTCCCGAGGGGCCGCGTAGCTCTGCCTGCACATCCCCCGGAGTATCGGAGAGCAACAGCAGATCGCGCGGAAGATTGCGGTAAAGCACCGGTACGGCCTGAACGGTGACCAGTTCCGGTTCGCCCACGACGGCGGACCACAGCAACACGGCCAACGCCAGCGAAGCCAGCTTCCAGACGAAATTGCGGGTCAGTCTGCGCCAGAGCCAGCTCACGATTGCGCCCGCCACTCCGGTTCCACGGTGCGTTCCATGCGCGCTTGCCGGCCGCCGGCGTGCCGCGTCAGACGCTCGCGGACTCGTTCGATGGTGACGCCGGGCTCCAGGGTGCCCTTCACGGCGAGCGAGATTTGCCCGGTTTCTTCCGAGACCACGATCGCCAGGGCGTCCGTGTCCTCGGTGACGCCGATGGCCGCGCGGTGCCGCGTTCCCAGGCGCCGCATGATGGCGGGATTCGTCGAAAGCGGCAAGAAGCAAGCGGCAGCGGCCACGCGATCGCCCTGGATAATCACGGCGCCATCGTGCAGCGCGCCGCCGCGCTCGAAAATGCTGCAAAGGAGGTCGCGAGAGACCCGGGCGTCAAGCGATACGCCGCTTTCGATAAACGTGCGCAGTCCGATTTCACGCTCGACCACAATGAGAACGCCGGTCTTCGCCTCGGCCATCTGTTGCACGGCGGGGACGATGTCGTCGACCACTTCACGGCGGGCCAGCTGGCCACCCAGGCCGAAATGAATGCGCCCGATCCGCGCCAGCACGCGGCGGATCTCGGCTTGAAACATCACAATGAGCGCGATGGCGGTGTAGGGCGCGACGCCCGCCAACAGCCAGCGCAAGAGGTCCAGGTGCGCGTACACCGAGATCAGATACGCGGCGAGCAAGATCCAGATTCCATTGAGCACATGCGCCGCGCGCCGGCCCCGGATCATGACAATGAAGTTGTAAATGAGGATCGCAACCGCGAGGATGTCAATCGCCGAGACGAGCCTCAGTTTAGACAGATCCGGCAGTGAGAAGGGCGGCATGGCTCGACTGTACTTAGTGTAACCGCTTCGCGTGTAACCGCACCGCCGCGCGTGATAAGATGAGATTTCTTGGCGCCATCCGGTCTGGTCGCGATCTATCCCGGCTCTTTTGACCCCATTACCAATGGGCATCTCGATTTAATCGCGCGCGGCAGCCGGTTGGTGGGACGGCTGATTGTGGCCGTGTTGCGAAATGAAGACAAGGAGCCGCTCTTTTCAATTGCGGAGCGGATGGAAATGCTTCGGGAAGTAACCGGGGCATACCCGAACGTGGAAGTGGGAAGCTTCGACGGCCTGCTGGTGGATTACGCGGCAGCCAAGAGCGCGAACCTGATTTTCCGCGGCATCCGGGCGATTTCGGATTATGAGCATGAGTTGCAGATGGCGCTCATGAACCGGCGGCTGCGGCCGGATATCGAGACGGCGTTTCTGATGGCCAGTGAGGCGCATTCGTTCATCAGCTCGCACTTGGTGAAGCGGGTGGTTTCGCTGGGCGGAGACGTGACCGGCCTGGTACCGCCCGTCGTAAATGCGCGACTGAAGGGCCGCTTTGCCCTGAACGACGCGTAAGTCGATTTTTTTTGGAGTTTTATGCCAACCGTACAAGAACTAGCGCAACGAGTATCTCTGATCAGCGAGTCGTCCACGATGAAGGTGGCCGCGGAAGCCGACCGTCTCCGGCGCGAAGGCGTCGACGTGGTCGATTTCAGCGCCGGCGAGCCGGATTTTCCGACGCCCGACAATGTAAAGAACGCCGCGATAAAGGCGCTCGACCAGAATTTCACCAAATATACGCCGGTCAGCGGCACCGTCGAGCTGAAGCAGGCGATCTGCGATCACCACAAGCGCCTGTACGGCACGGGATACTCGCTCAAAGAGTGCATCAGCAACATGGGCGGCAAGCACGCGATCTTCAACCTGACGCAGGTGCTTCTGGATCCGGGCGACGAAGTGATTATCCCGGTTCCATACTGGGTGACGTTCAAGGACGTGGTGAACTACGCCGGCGGCACGTGCGTGTTCGCGGAGACCAAGGAAGACGAGGGCTTCAAGCTCAAGGCCTCCACCGTCGAGCGCTGCGTCACGCCGAAAACGAAGATGATCATCCTGAACTCGCCCTGCAATCCGAGCGGAGCGGTGTTCGATCGCTTGGAACTAGACAAGATCGTCCGCATGGCGCAGGACAAGGGCTTCTGGATTCTGGCCGACGAGTGCTACGAGCGGTTCCTCTACGACAGTGAGCCGTTCTCGCTGGCCTCCCTGCCGGGCGCGAAGGACACGGTGGTGGTGGCCGGATCGCTCTCGAAGACGTACGCGATGACCGGTTGGCGGATGGGCTTCGTCCTGGCGCCGGCGCCAGTTGTCGCGGCGATTAACAAGCTGCAAAGCCACGCGACGTCCAACCCCAATTCGATCACCCAGAAGGCCTCCATTGAGGCCTTGAACGGATCGCAGGATTCCGTCGCCGCGATGCTGGCGGAGTATCGCCGGCGCCGCGAGTACGTCATGGGCCGCCTGCACAAGATGCCGGGGGTGAAGACGCAGACTCCGCAAGGCGCGTTCTACGCGTATCCGAACGTCAGCGGGGCCTTCGGCGGCGCGATCAAGAACTCGTTCGAGTTCGCCGAGAAGCTGCTGGCCGAGGAGTACGTCGCGCTTGTTCCGGGGGAAGCGTTCGGAACCACGGAACACATCCGAATCTCCTACGCCACGTCGATGAAGGAACTGGAGCGCGGCCTGGACCGCCTGGAGCGCTTCATCAAGAATCGCCAGTAATGAAGCTGGAACGCCTGACGCCCCGGTTCCTCGAAAAGGTCTGGGGCGCCGTGCCACTGGAGCCGTGGTTCACCAGCACCGGCCAGAAGATCGGGGAGGTTTGGCTGGAAGGCAAAACTCCCCTGCCCCTGCTGGTGAAGTTTCTATTTACTTCGGAGAACCTCTCCGTGCAGGTGCATCCTGCCGATGAGTACGCTGCGGCCCATCATCAATCGCCGGGCAAGACCGAAATGTGGCACATCCTTGCCGCGGAGCCGGGCGCGCGCATCGCGGCAGGATTCCGCGAACCGATCTCCGCCGGGGATCTTCGCGCGGCGTCCGAGTCCGGCGAGATTATGGATTTGCTCGCCTGGCACGAGGCCTCGCCGGGCGATACTTTCTTCATTCCCGCGGGAACGGTTCACGCGATCGGCGCGGGGCTGGTGCTGTGCGAGATTCAACAGGTCTCCGACGTGACGTACCGGCTCTTCGACTACCATCGCGGACGCGAACTGCACCTGGACCGGTCGCTCGACGTAAGCCATCGGGGACCGTACACTGCCCGCACGGAGCCTTGCGGCGATGTGCTGGTGTCGTGCTCGCACTTCACTGTCAAGCGTTACCGCGTCGAGGACTGCCTTCGTCTGGATCCTCCCCCGCAAATTCTAATCGCGATCGAGGGTCAGGGGGAATGCTGCGGTCAACCCCTTCGCGCGGGTGAAGCATGGTACGCGCCCCTGGGTAGTCCTGCCCTCGACCTTAGGGGCCACCTCACCCTTTTAGGGGCATCCGTCACCCCTTAGTCCCACTTTCCTCCACCCCTAAAGCCGCCAAAAGACTGGCCTTTTCACTTTTTCCCTCCGCCTCTCGTACGGAATCGTGCGCTTTCGTCCGATCTATGGACTTGAGGAAACACCTGAGAGCTCAACGCGAAATTCAATCGCGCGGGTAGGTAGGAAAACAGTCGCACGCAGCAGTCTCGTGTGCGATGAGAAGACAAAGGAAACAATCATGAGAGTGCTAGCTGCCGTCGCGCTGATGACGGGAATCCTCGGGAGTCAGGCGGCGATGGGCCAAACCATCGATGGCAACGTCGTGGGAGCGATTTATGACGCCAGCGGAGCGGTCGTCCCGAACGCCACCGTGGACCTACTAAACCAGAGCACAGGAATCAAGAGCACGGTCAAGAGCGCCGCCGATGGCACGTACCGGTTTAACAATGTTCCGATTGGCAGCTACACCGTCTCCGCGAACGGGTCCGATTCCACCGCCGGAGGCCTGAAGGACCTCGCCGTGGAACTGAACAAGACTGCCACCGCGAACGTTTTCCTGCACTTGCCCACGCTCTCCACCAGCGTCGATGTCACGGAAGCGGCCGTGGCGCTCGATACCACGACAGGCCAGATTACGACCACCTATAACCAGACTTTGGCCTCGGAACTCACCATGGCCGCCTCATCGACGTACGGCGTGCTGAACTTGGCGCTCTTGAGCGCGGGCGTCGCCAGTTCGGGCGGAGTCGGAGCCGGAATCGGACCCTCGGTCGGTGGGCAGCGTCCCCGCAACAATACCTTCACCATTGAAGGCGCCGACAACAATCGGAAAGACATCACCGGACCCGTCGCGTTCATCCCGATCGACGGCGTCGCCGAATTTACTGTTCTTCAAAACCAGTTCAGCGCCGAATTCGGGCGGTCCGCGGGAGGCCAGTTCAACACTGTGGTGAAGAACGGCACGAATGAACTGCACGGCTCGCTCTACGAATATTTCCAGAACCGCAACCTGGACGCCGTGGATGCTTCCGTGGTCCATCAGGGGCTCCGGTCCAATCCGCGCTACGATTACAACCGCTTCGGCGGAGCAGTGGGCGGGCCGGCGATCAAGAACAAGCTATTCTATTACGGGCTGCTGGAGTACAATCCGGTGGGCTACGCCGCCACGCCTTCGCTCGGCACTCTGGCGCCGACCGCCGAGGGCTACAACGCCCTGGCTGCGATCCCCGGTGTTTCGCAGACCAATCTCGGGGTGCTGAAACAATATCTGCCCGCCGCTGCCTCCACCTCACAGACCACCAAAGTCGGTGCGGTGACGATTCCCTTGGGCGTGACTCCGATCGTCGCGCCCAGTTACTACAACTATGCGGACTGGCTGGCGTCGGTGGACTACAACATCTCGGCCACGGACCAGCTTCGCGGCCGCTACATCAGCAATCATCTGAACCAGATCGACACCGCCGCGAATCTGCCGGTATTCTACTCGCCGCGCCTGACCGACAGCCGCGTCGCATCGCTTTCCGAGTTTCACACCTTCAGCGCGAACCTGCTGAACGAACTGCGCCTGGCCTACAATCGTTTCGATTCCAACACCACCATTCCGAACGCGGCCTATCCGGGCCTCAGCGCCTTCCCCAACCTGGTGATCGGCGAACTCAACGGGATGCAGTTAGGCCCGGACCCCACCGGCCCGCAGGCCAACATCCAGAACATTTACCAGCTTTCCGACAACCTGAGCTGGGTCAAGGGCAAACATGACCTGAAGTTCGGTTTCGACGCGCGCGATATGATCGCCGGCAGCACTTTCGTTCAGTTCCAGCGCGGCGACTACGAATACAACACGCTGCAACCGTTCTTGTTCGATCAGGCGCCGGATTTTGTGGCCCAGCGCGCCGCCGGGACAAAACCGTACTCGGGCAACTCCACCGCCTATGCCGCGTTTGTCAACGACAACTGGCGAATCTCCCGCAATCTGAGCGTGACGCTCGGGCTGCGCTACGAATTCAACGGCATCTCCCAATCGATGCGGGAGTTCGAGCTCAATAACATCGCCGACTCTCCCGGCGTGCTCACGTTCTTCGCGCCCCAGGCCCAGAAAGCCAACTTTGCGCCGCGTTTCGGTTTCGCCTATTCGCCCGGACACAGCGCCCGCACGACGATTCGCGGCGGATTCGGCATCGGCTACGACGCGCCGTTCGATAACATCGGCCTCAACATACGGCCCCCGCAGGCAACCTCGGTCAACAAGACCCCGACGAATCTGACCAACTTCCTCGCGCAGGGTGGTCTCAGCGGCGCGGCCCTGCCGCTGAACGCGAACATCGCGCAAATTCGGGCGGCCACCACAGGTTGGCTCCCCAACCAGATGTTGGGCTACGCCGAAACCTGGAATCTCGGCGTCGAACATCAGTTCGCCAAGGACTACACCTTGGAGGTCCGCTACCTGGGAACGCGTGGCGTACATCTGGTCACGCAGACGGAATTGAACCGGCTGGCGGCGGTGACGCCGTCCAACGCGCTGCCCACCTACTTGCAGCGTCCCTCGCAAGCCACACTGGACAGCCTGACGTCCACGCTTGCGCAACTGAAGCTGATCCCCATAAATCCCCTGGCGCCGTACGGATTCACCAACACCATTACCACGTATGAACCGAACGGCAATTCGTTCTACCACGGACTCGCGATGGAGCTGAAAAAGCGGATGTCTCGCAACGTGTTATTCCAGGCTGCCTACACCTGGAGCCACGCAATGGACGACAGCACCGCTGAGATCAACACAACGGCGCTTTCTCCCCGTCGCCCGCAGGACTTCAGCAACCTGGCGTCCGAGTGGGCGACCTCCGCCCTGGATCGCCGCCATCGCGTCGCGATCACATGGCTCTACCAGACTCCCTGGTTCTCCAAGGACAAGAACTGGATGAAACGGAGCGTGCTCGGCGGCTACCAGCTCTCCGGCAGCTACATCGCGGAGTCGCCGGAATACGTGACTCCGCAGAGTGTCACGGACTCCAACCTCAACGCCGACGCCACCGCGGATCGCACTATAGTGAACCCCGGCGGGGTCCCCGGAACGGGGTCCGCTGTTACGGCTCTTAAGAGCACCGCGGGACAGACCGTTGCTTATCTCGCCAACAATCCGGCTGCAGAATACATTGTGGCAGGCCAGGGCGCGCTCGCGAACGCCGGCCGCAACACGCTAGCAACTCCACGCATCAACAACTGGGACATCACGATGTCGAAGAACCTGACGTTCCACGAACGGATGAAATTGCAAATCCGCGCGGATCTGTTTAATGCCTTCAACCACCCGCAATACACGCCCGGCGCAATCGACAACGTCAGCCGCGTGGATCGCACCAGCACCACCACGCCGCTCGGCTATCTGACTCCCGGCAATGCTCTGTTCGGACGCTGGGACCAGATCTATGGCAGCAATTCGCGCATGGTGCAGCTCGCCGCCCGGTTGACGTTCTAACGAGAATCATCAGTAATACCTTCGGAGGCGGCGCCCTGCCGCCTCCGCTTCCCGCTATTCGGCATATCCTATTCCCCGCGCCCACAGGTGCGTGCTACATTACAATTACTGGCCCAAATTCGCGTCAATTCTAGCGTGACCCCGGTAGAATCGCAGGGCACCTCGGTTCTTGGGGTACGCATTTCGTGAGCCCGTTCAGTAATGCGAGACCTCATTCAAAGCCTGTGGATCGGGCCCCGCCTGTCCACGATGGAACGCTTGTGTATCTCCTCTTTTTTAGCAAACGGACACCCGTTTCAACTCTACCTTTACGAAGATACCGACGGAATTCCGCCCGGAACTGAAGTCCGCGATGCCAATCGCATTCTCCCCGCCTCGCGCATCTTCAAGTACACCGGCTACGATACCTACGCGGGATTCGCGAATTTTTTCCGGTACAAAATGTTGCTCGACCGAGGGGGATGGTGGGTCGACATGGATACCGTGTGCCTTCAACCGTTCGAATTCTCCAGCCCATTTGTCTTTTCCAGTGAGAGGGGGCCTACTCCGGACGATCCGCAGCGCGTCCAGCAGGTAAACAATGGCATCTTGAAGGCGCCTGCCGGAAGCCAGCCTCTCGAAGAGGCCTGGCGGGTCTGCGAAGAAGTGGCTCCCCAGGAGATGACCTGGGGACAGTGCGGGCCGGCCCTGATGGCGCGGTTGGTGAAGCAGCATTCGCTGGAGCCCTACGTCCAAGCGCCGGAGGTGTTCTGTCCCATCGATTACCCGGAGTGGCAGGAGCAACTAAATCCCGCCGCGAGGTGGTCCTTCGGTCCCGAGACGCGAGCCGTACATCTCTGGAATGAACTCTGGCGCCGAGCCGGTTTGGACAAGGATGCCATGTGGGACGAGAGTTGCTTGTACGAGGAGTTGAAGCAACGCTATCTCGAGTTCAAAAAAACAAGCGCCACGTGGTGACCGTCAGCGCGTGCGTCACCATCGACGCCCGGATGCTGCGCGCTTGCCGGAACGCGAGACCATAGAAAACGCCGGCAATCCCCGCCAGGACGGCGAAACGCCAGTTCGGGAACGCACGGAACCAAAGGTGCACTGCACCGAACACGGCGGAGGCGAGGACCAGTCCTACCCACTCGTTCTTCAGCCACGCTGCAAACCACTGTTGCAGCAGTCCCCGGAAGAAAAACTCTTCCCCGACGGCCACCACCCAGAGCACGCCGAAGAACGTCCCGACCGCCAGCCCGATCTCCCGGTCCCAATCGAGCGGAGGCAGATGCGGCCGCGTGAATCCGATGGTCCAGGCCACGGCGGCAGCCACCGGCACCAGCGCTACAAAATAGCCGAGGCCGATCTTCCACTCCTGCTGCTTCGGCCAGAACCCGAATCCGACGCCCTTCACCCGCCGGATGCACAGCATGGCAAGCGCGCCCGTCCGGATCCACATCAGCTGCCCCAAGACCTCCACGTGCAGCCTCGGATGCGGACTTATGTATTCCCCGCGAACCAGATTCGTGACCCACATCGCGGTCAGGTACGCGACAAATGCCAGATCCGTCGCCGCCCGATGCGGCAGCACCACGTACCAAAACGACGAGATCGCGGCGGCGAGGCAGATCCAGCCCAGGCTCCGCGCTTCGAAATTCCCCAAAGCCAGCGACGCCACGCAGTAGGGTGCGACCCCCGCGAGAGTCAGCACCAACCCCACCACGGCCGGCGAGAGCTTTTCCAGGCGTGCCCGCCAGCGCTCCATGCCGAGGGCATAGTAAAACGTGATCTCCAGGAGAAACGCCGGAAACACGGCGATCGCCAGGTGAGCCGGAATCCCGTACTGGCGTGTATAGATGGAGGCCGCGGCCGCCGCGAGCAGCCACAGGATCCCGAGGGCGATCACCTGTCCATCGTAGCGCGGACCGTAGCGCGGACCGTAGCGCGGACCGTAACCTGTGCTGTGACCCAAACCGCGATTTGGCCCGTGACCGCCCCTCGTAACCTTTTCCGGTTTCAGCAGTATTGTGGTCTAGAACGTGACTGCGACAGACAACAGCCTGATGGAGCGGGTGGGCGCGGGGGAACTGGCCAAGCTCGCCGTTTTGTTCGAGCGCCATCATCGCGCCCTGTTCCGCTACTTTGTTTCGATGAACCGGGATCGCGCGCTGGCGGAGGATCTGGTGCAGGATGTCTTCTTCCGCATTCTGCGCTACCGAACCAGTTACGACCCGGAGAAGCCGTTCACCGCGTGGATGTATCAGATCGCGCGCCGAGCGAGCTTGGACCGCGTAACGGCGCGGCGAGGTGAAGTGGTAGGAATCGAGGAATTTACGGATCGCCGGAACGAACCCGTGTCCGCCGCCCCGGGTCCGGAAGAGCGGGCGTCGCGAGGACAGAATCTGGCGTTGTTGCGGAAGGCGTTCGATCAGTTGCCGCCGGACAAGCGCGAGATCCTGCTGCTGAGCCGTTTTGAAGAAATGAAGTATGAGGAGATCGCCTCCGTGCTGGGTTGTGAACTCGGAACCGTGAAGGTGCGGGTGTACCGCGCGGTTCGCGCCCTGGAACAGATCTATTTCACGTTGGAAAAAGAGCGGGCCTCTTAAGCCCGGCTGCTAAGGAAAGACTCATGAACTGCGACCAAGCAAAGCTGTTTTTTGCGGAACACTGGAGCGGCACCCTGCCGGATCAGGAGGAAATTGAACTGGAGCGTCATCTTGGCTCCTGCGAAGCCTGCCGCGCCGAGGCTGAACGTCTGGCGCCGCTGTGGAGCGGGCTGGCTTCCCTGCCCTCGGAGGAGCCCGGTCCGGACATGCGCGGGCGGTTTTACGAAACGCTCGCGGCGTATCGCGACGGTGCCGCGACCGCGAAGACCTCGGCCCACCGTCCTCTACGGCTGGTGTGGCAAATCGCCGCCGGCGTTGCGCTTCTCGTGGCGGGCGGAGGTGCGGGATACGCGGTTCGCGGTCAATCGAGCGGACCGTCCGAGCTGGCACAACTTCGAGGGGAGGTCAATAGTATGCGGCAACTGGTCGCTTTGTCGTTGTTACAACAGCAGTCGGCGAGCGAGCGGCTGCGAGGCGTGAGCTGGGCGTACCGTGTGGAGTCTTCCGATACCGAAGTGCTCTCCGCGCTGGTGTCGGCCGTGAATCACGATCCGAATATCAATGTGCGGCTGGCTGCCGTCGACGCGCTGCATCCCTTCGCCGGAAGCGCCACCACACGTGACGCCGTGCTGCAGTCCTTGCCGCGGCAGAGTGCGCCCATCGTGCAAGTGGCGCTGATCGACTTGTTAGTGGATTTGAAAGAAAGAGACGCCTTAAAAGAGCTGGAGCGGATGGTGTCGGATTCCTCGATCGATTCCGATGTCCGTCAACACGCCCAGTGGGCTTTGGAGAAACTTCAATGAACAAGACCGTTCTAGGATTTGGACTCGCCGCCCTGGCCGCGTCGGTGCTGACGGCGCAGGACGCGAACCCGTTGCGCCAGAGCATCAAGGTGCCGTTCAGCGACGCGACGGCCCAGCGCAAGCTGGTGGTCGAGGGCCTGGTGGGCGCGATCACCGTACGAGGGTACGAAGGCAAAGAAGCCGTGGTCGAGTACACGGGACGAGCGGGAAACTCGCGCTCCAGTGCCAATAACCCGCCGCCCGCGGGGATGCACCGTATCGGTGGCGGACGGGACATGGAGATCACGGAAGATCACAATACGATCCGGGTCGGACACGGCTCGTTCATGTTCCCGACCGACATCGTCATTCAAGTCCCGGTGGACACTTCGGTGAATGTGAGTTCGTTGGCCGGGGGCGCGGGAGGCATCTCTATCGAGAACGTCTCCGGGGAGATCGAGGCCAGTAACATGGCGGGACCGGTGACCATTACCAACGCCTCGGGCTCCGTGGTGGCGCATTCGATGGCCGGCAAGATCACCGTCACACTCAACAAAGTGATGCCCGATAAAAGCATGAGCTTCTCCACCATGAATGGAGACATCGATGTCACTCTGCCCGCCGACACGAAGGCTCGGCTGAAGATGAAGACCGATAACGGCGATATTTTCACGGACTTCGACGTGACGCTGGATCCGCAAAAGGGCGCCACCACGGTGGAGGAGCAGAAGTCCAAAGGGACAAAGAACGGCAAGGACACCAGGACACGCTACCGCGCACGGCTGGACAGTACTACCAACGGCATCATCAACGGCGGCGGTCCGGAGATGCAGTTCACCACCTTCAACGGCCGCATCGTAATCCACAAGAAGTAAGATTGGCTCCCTTCCACGCCGGGGTACAATACCCCTGTCATGCCCACATTCCCCGGCGTGGATTTCCTTCGCATTGATTCCCAATTCTCAGAGCAGGAACTGTTGGTGCGGCAGACCGCGCGCCAGTTCGTTGACGACAGAGTCCTCCCGCTGATCCGCGATTGCTTCCGCGATGCCCGCTTCCCTGCCGAACTCATCCCCGAAATGGGCCGACTCGGTTTCTTCGGCGCCAACTTGGAAGGCTACGGCTGCGCCGGAATGAGCAACGTCGAGTATGGATTGATCCTGCAAGAACTGGAGCGCGGCGATTCCGGGCTGCGCAGCTTCGTCAGCGTTCAGGGAGCCTTGGTGATGTACCCGATCCTGACCTATGGTAGCGAGGAGCAGAAGCAACACTGGCTCCCGCGATTGCAGAGCGGCGCGGCCATCGGATGCTTCGGACTCACGGAGCCCGGCTTCGGGTCAAACCCTGCCGGAATGCTGACGCGCGCGCGTCGTGAGGGACCGGAATGGATTCTCGATGGGGAGAAGACCTGGATCACGAATGGGTCTGTTGCCGACGTCGCCGTTGTTTGGGCCCGCACCGAAGAAGGCATTCGCGGATTCCTGGTGGAACGCGGCACTCCGGGGCTCTTATCACAGGAGATTCACGGAAAACTTTCCATGCGAGCTTCGGTCACCGCGAGCCTGGCGTTTCATGATTGCCGCATCCCGGAATCGGCCGCGCTTCCTGGAGCCACAGGATTGAAGTCGGCTCTGGGATGTTTGTCACAGGCGCGCTACGGTATCGGCTGGGGAGTCCTCGGCGCAGCGATGGATTGCTACGAGACCGCCCGCGCGTACAGCGTCACCCGCACGCAGTTCGACGGACGCCCGCTTGCCTCGCATCAGTTGGTACAGGAAAAACTGGCGGAGATGATCACGGAGATCACCAAGGGCCAGCTGCTGGCCCTTCACGTCGGCCGGCTCAAGGACCAAGCGAAGGCCGACGCCGCACACATCTCCATGCTGAAGCGGAATAACGCGTGGATCGCGCTCGATTGCGCCCGCATGGCTCGCGATCTGCTGGGCGCCAACGGCATCATGGACGAGCATCCTTTGATGCGGCACATGTGCAACCTGGAAACCGTCAAGACGTACGAAGGAACCGATCATATCCATGCCTTGGTCATCGGCGAGCGGGTCACAGGAATCGCCGCGTATAAATAAGGCACGCGCGGACTCCCCGTGGTAGCATGTGTAAAGGTTCTCTAGCCTTATGATTTTGACGTATCTTCTGACGACGCTTCACGTCGTGATCTGCTTGTTCTTGATCGTCGTGGTGCTGCTGCAAAGCGGCAAGGCCGCCGACTTGGCGGGCGCCTTCGGCGGGATGGGATCGCAGACTGTGTTCGGTCCGCGCGGGTCGGCCACCGTGCTTTCGAAAGCCACCACCATCGCGGCGGTCCTGTTCATGGTGACGTCGTTGAGCCTTTCCATTATCGCGACGCGCAATGGCAAGTCGGCGGCGCCTTCGCTGCTCGATAAGGCCAAGCCGGCGTCGACTGGTGCGGCAGTTCCAGCAGCTCCGGTGCCGACGGGCGCCGTGCCGCAGCCCGGACAGACGGCTCCGATTCAGGTGATCCCGCAGCAGGGTCCCGACGCGGGCAAGCCCCAGCAGCTCAACGTACCGGTGGTGCCCCTGCCTCCCAAAGCAGGCCAGCCCCCAGCGCAACAGAAGTAAGTTTTTCCCGAACGCGGAGATGGCGGAATTGGCAGACGCACTAGCTTGAGGTGCTAGCGGGTAACTCCGTGGGGGTTCAAGTCCCCCTCTCCGCACCATTTTAACTGTTTTAGTTTCATTAGTTTACGGGCCAGGATTTTTCGTGTGACTCATGTGTGACTTGAGCCGTAACGGCTCCCGTCCGAAAATGGGCCAACATGAGCCGGTCGATGTTGTCCTGGCGACCTTTGGACCACTTACCATAGTGCTTCCGAACCACGGCCTCGGTGTTCCCCAAGATGTCGGCCACCTCCTGAAAACTGGCACCCTCCCCGAGTAGGCGAGTGGCGAGGGTGTGGCGGTACCGGTGGGCGTGGGCATTCTTCACCCCCGATTCCTTGAAGACCGTCGCCAATGTTCGCTCGGCGATTCCCACCACCGCTCGCCGGGAGGTCACGCCGTTCCAGAAATAGTAAGGACAGTCTTGGGCAGCGTTCCTCGGCAGCGGGAGCGCGTCCAAGACCAGTTTGAGGTTCTCGGGAATCGGCAGGAACACGGGATCGCCGGTCTTCTGGGTGTGGAGGAAGACCCGCCACGTCACGCGCCCCGCATCCCATGAGATGCTGTCTTTCCGCAACGTGCAAACGTCGGAGATCCGCAACGCCGTGTGCCGCAGCAACAGGACCATGCCACGCGCCCGAAGCCGCTCATAGATCGCCGCGGTCCGCTTGTATCTCGTCCCGCCGATTCGATCGCAGGCCGCCAGGATTTCGCCTTCTTCGTGGAGCGTGTACGGAACCACCTCGTTCGGCTTGATGTTGCGCGGCGATTTCATCTCCCTCGCCGGGTTCACGGTGATCCACTTGTGGCTGACGCAGTAGCCGAAGAACGTGCGCAGAGCTTGCAGTTCCACTTTCCAGGTGACCGGGCTGACGTGGCGGCCGCCACGGTAATCCTCCAGGACATCGAAGTTCACGTCCGCGAGTTCAGAAATGTCCTCTCGCTCGCAGAACCCACGCAGCAGGTTTAGTTTGGTGCGGTACTTTCGGTAACTTGAGTACTCGATGTCACCGTGGTAGCCGCGCTCCGGATCGACCTCGCCATGGCTTTTGAGGAACCGTTCCGTCGCCCAAGACACGGTCCGGGGCATCTGCGTGTTTGTTGGCGCGGCGTCATCCGTCGGCTCTTCAAGCTGGCGCTGCTCATCCAGCTTCCGCAGCAGCGCCCTCAGCCTCCGGTCGGCGAGTTGGCGGCTGCGGGTGTTGAGGGACTGGCGCACCCGTACGCCGTGATGTTTACCATCGACATGAAACGGGCACTGACACTTGTCCGATCGAATCTCGCGGCCGCCAGGCCCGAAATACTTGCAGCTTCTGAGATGCCGCCGGAACGCGTAAGGCTGGGTATCTTTGTTCACGTGTTACACATTACCTCTCGGGTCGTGCTCCGACCAGATTCTCAATCAGTACGTCTTGCATAGACGCGAGCCGCCGCAGACGGCGAAATCGTGATGGTCGTGTAGTCCCGTTTGGACCGCCGCGCGACGTTCGGCTGCCGAAGGATGCCGGGACCGTGTTCGTCCCGGAACCAATCGCGCACAGTCTTATCGCTGAATCCCCACCGCCTTGCCCAATACCGGACCGGGAAATGCTGTTCCTCGAAGACCTGGAGCGTTGAGGAGTCTACGGACATGGCTTGCTCACCAACGCGAGCGGTCACTCTTGACTTGCCTTTTGGGCGGACAAGAGCGATGAATCGTCATGCGCAACGGAAGCGCAGAAAAGGACTACAGAAAATGAACAACGCAGAGACCAACGACACAAGCGCCCACGTTGGGGCACACGCGGCGCACGTCGCACCCGTGAAGGCGTCTCCGGACAAACGGGCCAACCGGAAGAACGGCGCGCCCAAGGCGAAGAAAGCCGCCAACACGGCCAAACCCAAGAAGAATGCCCGGACCAAGAAGCCGGCCGCCAAGCCGGGCCGCACGGTTGCCGAGCCGCGAGCCGAGAGCAAAGGCGCGAGAATCCTGGCGATGATTCGGCGCGCCAAGGGAGCCAGCCTCTCCGAGATCATGAAAGCTACCAACTGGCAGGCGCATTCGGTGCGCGGGTTCATCAGCACCGCCGGCACGAAATACGCCATCGTGATTTCATCCGCGAAGAATGAAGCTGGCGACCGCGTCTACCAGATCGCCAAGTAGTAACGACCGCCTCAACGAAACCGCCGCCGGGTATCCATAAACCGGCGGCGGTCCTGCTTCTTCCAGTACACCATTCCTCAGATCACTGAACCAAATACTTCCCCTTTGCGAGCCTGATGTCCTTCAGGTCTACGGGGGCACCCATCGCGCGCAGGCGCTCGATCTCCTTCAAGAATGCTGGTTCCAGATAGTTACAGTCTGGATGAGCTATCCGGACCATGTGACAAAGAAGCTCAGACAGATTCTTAGATTCGTTGACATACCCAAGCGTGATCACTTGGTGTTGAAAATCAACGAAGCTCTTCGACAGCCCTGTTTCCCAGCCCCGCCAGTAGCTAACGTCAACGACTAGGCGAACGGTGTAGTTGGGAAGGGTCCGCGCGAAGTATCGCTGGTTGAACTCTTGGAATAGCTCCTGTAGTCGTGCGGATTCCTCCGGCAGTTCTGAACGCTGTGCCTGTTCGCACAGGCGCAGAACACGTTCACTGCCGAACTTTTCCCAAAGCTCAGGCTCCTCTTCGGCGATACCCTCACAGCTTTCTTGAGGAGTGGTACCGCCCCCTTCTATCAGGCCCAGAGTCAAACTGATTGCCAGCAAGCGCAACCTTACAAGCTCACGATCCAGTGGCCACATGTTCTTTTCTCCTTTCAAAGATTCAATACAACGCGATTACGATCTCGGTGCGAAGTGGCTCTGCGTCCGCGCGGGCTGCTGTACGTCTGAAGTGGCGGACACGAAGCCACGATCCCTGTCATTCCCGCTTCCTGCTCCACACGCCCTGAAAAAGCTTCATCCGCCTCGAAAAGTACGCACAAAGCGTCAAAACATCTGACGTTGCGCCACATTACTTCAGGGACCGTCACACGAACCGGAGTCCTCGACCCTCATACACGCTCTGCTGCAAGACTCCGATCACCATGTCCCGACTGAGCGCCATAATCAGCGCCACGGCAGCGTCGATCTTATTTTCGTTTCGCGACTTGCGCGGATAGACGTTGTCTTTGGCATCCCGTTTGGCAAAGACGTTCCCGAGCATCCACTCCAGCACCGGATCGCCATCGTGCTGGATCCCCGAGGAAATAATCAACGCGGCCAGTTGCTTCATCGGCTCGGAGAAGTTCCGGACAGTAGCACCGACCTCAACCATCGGGAGACCCTCCGTCAGCATTCGAGTCGATAGCTCCGTCGCATTAAACGGGTCGAAGACGACCTCGCGAACATTGAATTGCTTGCTGTCCGCGATCAGATCCCGTTCGATGAACTCGAAATCAATTACGTTTCCTTCGGTCAGAACAAACCTGTGCGGAAACTTCCGCGCCCAGCCGCCGTACACATCCGTAGTTCGGGTTGTTGCCACGCTCGATCGCCGAACTGGGCAGGTAGTACTTTGTGAAGACGTATCGCTTGTTGTTTTCATGGAACAGCTTCAGGCTGACGGCGATGTCGTCCTTGCTCGCAAGATCGAGCGCCACGATGCATCGCTTCCCTGAGAAATCTTCGAGCTTCAGTTCTTCATTTCGGCATAGATTCTGCCAGGCGAGCATGTTGAAGTACGCCGTGCCCACGGAGGTCCACAGGTTCAGGCGCTTATTCATGAAGGCGTTCTGAGACTCCGCCGACCGTTGTGCCTGCTGGCAGAGGGTGGTCATGTCGTCCGGCATCACGCTAACGCCATAGTTCGGGTTGGCCTTCCGGGCCGAGGCTTCTGAAGTCCAGTTATCCGAGGGATCGAGAGTATAGATCAGCCCGAAGTATCGATCGTCTATGTGGCGTCCGTTTAGGACTTGCTCGACGTACTCGTGCTGCTCGTAACAGACACCCATTTTGTCCGAGCCGGCCGTCGTGATGGCAAAGAGCAACGATTGGCGACGACTCCCCATGGCCAGGTTCAGAACGTCGAATACCTCGCGCGTCTTATGCGCATGCAGTTCATCCACGATCGCGATGTGCGGGTTTTTGCCTTCAAGGGAATCCGCGTCGCGGGAAAGCGGCTGAAAATAGGAAGAGGTGTTGGCGACGGTGATGCTGTGAGCGAGCGCCTCGACTCCGAAATAGGATTGCATCTCCCGTTCGACCTTGACCATCTGTTGCGCGGTTTCCCAAACTACCCTGGCTTGGTCGCGCGTCACGGCGGCGCTGTACGCTTCGCAGCCCGGCTCACCATCGGCGCACAGCATATAGAGCGCGATGCCAGCGGCGAGGGTGGACTTGGAGTTCTTTCGCGGCACCTCGACATACGCTTTGCGGAACCGCCGGAATCCTTCGGCGTCCACCCATCCGAACAGAGTCGTCAGCAGGAAACACTGCCACGGCTCCAGCTCGATGTACCGGCTCCTCCACCGGCCTTTGATATGCGGCAGCTTTTCAATGAAGCGGCAGATCTTGTTTCCGCGCTCCACGTCGAATACCCAGGGTCCTTCAGCGGCGCGCCCTAGATCGCCCAGCTGGCGCTGGCAGGCCTGCTTGACCAGTTTGCAAACGTCGATCTCGCCGGAGACAACGTGCTCCGCGTATTCGATTCCGATAGCACAATAATCTTTCACGGGATTCTATCCGACGTCGGACCACTTGTTCGCCGACTCGTCCCCCGCTGCATCGGCGTGCAAACGCACGCGAGCGGCCGGCGTCAAGCCAAACTCGCTCTGGATCTTGCTGATGATGTAAATGCACTTGTTCACGACGGCAAGCAACGGGTTCGCCTGAACATAGCCGCTTTGAGTCTTGTACAGCAGGCCGGAGGATTTTAATTTATTCTGAGCATCGATCAGAGTGGCGTAGACCATGCACATATTGCCGAGCGCAATCTCATCTGCTTCGGTAAGCACGCGCATCCGCAAGAGGATCGGAACGACGCGATCCCACTCGCGGCGAGCAACGTCGTCCAAATGTTCGGGACATGCGGGCGCTTTGATTTCGAGTTTCGGCTCGCGATCGTTGATCGGACGCCTGCCGGGATTGCCGGCGAGGATCTTTAGAGCGGACGGAGTTGGAGGTCGTCCCATCATTTTATATAAATCTCCTTTGAAATCTAAAACCTACAATTCCTTCGATTTAACCTGCACCGCGCTGCTGCGGGACCGCACCCGGATCTTCGGGTACGCGCTCTCGTTTTTTCAATTACCCCTATCCGACTTTCGCTCCCGGCGAGATTTAGGCCGCTTGCGGACGCCGAGGGGAGGACCACTGAGGAAATGACCCCCTTACCCCCCTCCCCCCCTACCGCTGCCGGTGTCAACGTCCGTCCAAGCTCCGTCCAAGCTCCGTCCCAGCCCGTCTCAGCCGTCCCGGTGCCGTCCCAGTCTCGTCCCAGTCGCCGAACTCCGCATAAGTCATTGGAAGAAAGGCGGTTACTTGAATCCGTCCCAGCCGTCCCAGTCTTTTCGCTCAAAAATCTATAGTGGGCGAATTCCTCGCGCACCCCCGACCGTGGCTACTCCGCGGTCTGCCTTTTCTTCTGCTTGCAAAAGTTTTTGAGAAAAACGACTGGGACAACTGGGACGACCATGAAACTAAAGAACTTAAGACTGGGACGGATACTGGGACGGATACTGGGACGAGAGTGGGACGACTGGGACGAGTGTGGGACGTTACGCCGGTACATCTCCAGCCCCGGGCGTTTTAGGCTTAGGCGGCCAATAGTGATATCCACGCTTGCCGCCCTCGTCCGGCTGTGCGTCTCGAGTCCGGGACCAGCCGTGAAACCGGAGCGACCGCGCGATCCGGGTTTTGTCTTGTTGAGTCCAATGCGCTCGGTCTTTCAGGATGCAGTACACGAGGATGTCCTCGACGGTGACACTGTCCATCTCCGAAATGAATCGCCCTATGAGCTGATCCCACGGATCTCCCTCGTAGCGACTGGCTTGCTCTCCGCTCGCCAGTGTGTTCAATTCACTTTCCGTCCCATCGATCCACCACTTTGTTCCCGCCTTGTACAGGTGGACCGCCTCGGCCCATAGTTGATCGCGATCCCGTGCGAGTTCGTCGAGCTTGATTTGCGCTCCACAAACCACGGGCCAAAACCTGCGCCCGCCGGTTTCATCCTTTAAATAGTCGGCATGACTGCAAGTTCCCACGAACACACATTGTCGCGGCGCAGCGATGACATGCTTCGCATAGGGTGGCCGGAAACGATCCACCGCTCGGCTCATAAATGCCTTGATGCGGCCGGCGTCCGCTCGTGCGAGGCTGTCAAGCTCGGCGATCTCGATCATCCAAACGCCGGCGCATTGCATTGCGGCGTCTTTATTGCTAAGGTCATCCAGCTGATCGGTAAACCACGGCTCAGTAAGCTTCCTAACTGCGGTTGATTTCAGTAAACCCTGCGGCCCTTCGAGCACCAGGCAGGTGTCGACTTTTGCCCCCGGCTGAAAAATGCGCGATACGGCTGCAATGAGGAATCGCGGACCAATCGCCTTGGTGTAGGCAGTCTCCGTCGCACCAAGGTAGGTGGTCAGCCAGGATGATGTTCGTGAAGTACCATCCCATCCGAGGCTGTTCAAATAATCTCGCACCGGATGAAAGCTGCGGTCCCGCGCGACGGTCTGGACCGCCAGACCAACCGTGTTCACCCCTGCGTTGATGTCATGGTGCTGCATCCAGGCGGCAGCCAACACATCCTCACGGTCGCTCCATTCGCCCACTTGCGCGTCCTCCCACGGCGGAGGCTTCTGCGCTCCGACCTTGAGCGAGAATGCGTTAAACGCGAGCACGTCCTTCCACTCGGGGGCCAAGCGCAGAGCCGTGATCACGTTTGCCAAGTTCGAGAGCGGGAAACCCTTGGCGCTGACGATGAGATGATCCCGCCAGCTAGGAACAGCCTCCTCCGCATCGGTATTCCCATCACCGGGCGGGTAATTACAAACGCTTTTGACAATCGCACGGACTTCGTCCTCGTCCAATGGGGGCCTGCATCGCGCTTTATTTGCCGCGAGGAGCAACGCCTCGATTTCGGCTTCTGTTGATCCTTTGCGCCTCGCCGCGCCGGCGAGCGAAGTCAGCCGCGTATTTCGCTGGCCTTCCGGGATCGTACCCCCGTCATCGCTTTTCTTATTCGACGACTTTTTGTCCTTCGACAGAAACAAATCAAGAAGCCAGTTGGGTGCGGGAGCCACAGGGGTAGCAGCGCCTTCGATCCCGTCCCACGTATAAGACTTTCCGCTTTCGTGCACCGATGGTGGCGCAATCACATAGCCGCCCTTCCCTCGAACATCCAGTCCGGGACGGAAGGACGCCATGTTACGCACCGTTATTCCCTCTGGATAAGCGAAGTAAGAATGCGATCCACCGCCTCCGGTGGCGACTGTCAGCGTTGCCGGCAAGGGGCCGTACCTTTTGATTAGCGTTGCCAGGGAGTCGTCTCCGCCATGTCGGGGATCAACGTCAACGACAACGACGCCGGATTCCGGGCCGGTCGCGATGCCGATATTTGTGTTTGGTTTTTTGAACAAACGCTGCTGCTCCTCCGTCAACGCCAGAGAGCCGGAGAAGGCGATTTTCTGCCACTTGGAATTGCGTGGATGTTTGCCGGGCGACCGGCATGGACCCATGTTCTTCAAGTCACGAAATTGTTGACAATTGCACTCCCCCATCAACTCCCCGCATTCACGAATGCCATGCACGGGGAATACGCGGAACCCGCGCTTCGCGTACTGAACGGCCGCCTCCATGATCGTAGAAAAGTCCCCAGAATCTCCGGCGAATGGAAACGTTTGAGATGTGCTCATGGGTGCGACTCCGGTACTGGGGACTCTAAGTCCCTGCTTACGGGCGAGGGGCGGGCGGTGTATTTCGGTTTCGACGGGAACGATCTTGAACTCGGGCGAGTTCGTCAGGCTGTAGGGTTGACGGGTTCGGAATCAGCGCCGTTGAGCGCGCGGCCTAGTCAGCGGGATGGTCCAGCGCACTACGGGCCGCGAGATGGCACGGCGGTATCCGCATGGTGAACGTCCGTGAGGAACGTACCCGGAATGAGTAGCGCGCAGGAAGGAACCGCTGGGATTACGCCTAACTCAAATCATTCAGCCGGGACTGAGCTTAGATTAGTACAACTACCAAAACACTAAACGATCCGATCCTATCACGCTTTTGGAGAATTGCAATCCATAAATGTCGTACAGCGCGGAAAAGAACCGGGCGCCCCCGACTTTTGCCGCCGAGCGACCGCAAGGCGACATAACAATGAGCGCACGTACGGCGAGATTGGGAACGCGCCACCAGCTACATTCCCCGCAGCTGAGTCCAGCACCAATCGAAGCCACGGGTTAGGGGCCGCAAAAGTCTCGACTCTAAGCTCCACATTCTATTGCACCGACCTTTGGCGCGTGCTCGAACCCGCTACTTCCTTCTGGCGTCGCCATTTTATTGGCAAAAATAGTTATCGTTTAGTTTCAAGCATTTACGCTGAACCTAAGGTTACAACTAGCGCAACTAACGCTTTTAACGCAACTAAGGAAGTGAAAGTGGGCCTTTTCAGCGTTGGTTCTGGACCTCACCTTTATAATTGTTTATGTAACGGAGGAAGTCATGGAAACCATAACCGCCGAGCACTTCATCTATCGTCGTAAGCTACTGCGGCTTTCACAGTCTGAATCCGCGCGCCTATCCCGCGTTCCTCTGCACCGGCTCCATGGCTGGGAGCACAGATATGTTCAGCTTGATTCCCGGGAGCTTGCTCTGCTCGATCTGATGCTCCAGGCCGAGGCGCAACGCATACTGAACGTGATGGTCGTGCCCGCCAACTTCTAAGGAAGCTTCAGCCACCATCGCGAACGGCTCTCCATTCGCGCGTCAATAACGTCTGTAAAAACAACGGCCCGATGGTAGCTCGCGTACTTTTCTAGGGGACCCGAGCCACCACCGGGCAGAAGGACAAACATATGATCTCAGGCCAAGGCCCAAGCTCAACTTTATTAGACTCTGCGCTTACCTCACAGTCAAGCGCGAAGATCTTGGAACTGCCGATCTCTGCCATCATTTTCCGGCAGGACCTATATCCCCGACTCGCGATAGACCCGGCCACGGTGCAGAAGTACGCGGCGGACCTCGATGTGTTGCCGCCTATCAAGGTGAACCAGAAGTACGAACTAATCGACGGACGGCACCGCTGGATGGCTCACTTGAAGTGTGGAGCTACAACGATCCGCGTCATAGTGGTACAGACTAACAGCGACGCTCACCTGCTGGAGCTTGCCATCGAGTGTAACGCGAAGTACGGTCTCCAGTTATCTCAAGAGGACAAGCGACACCTTACGCGCGCGATCTACGCGGGGACCCCGGAACGCGAGCGCGAAGAGAAGAAGAAACACCTCGCGGTGCTTCTAGGCGTGAGCGAGCGCACCATCCGCGATTGGCTTTCCCGCGTGGACAAGGACGCGAAGGAGGCGCGCAACAAGCGCATCTTCGATCGGTGGATGGCGTGCTGGACGCAGGAAGAGATCGCGGAGAAAGAGGGCGTGACGAAAGAGACGGTTAGTGAGATTTGTCAGAAATCGGCAGACCTGCCGGAATCTGACAAACCCGCCGCCGCGCATCTCGTCGATTTTGAAGTGCCGCTCTACAACGTCTGGAAGCAGCATAAAAAGACCCCCGGCTCTAGCCACTTCGGAAACTCCGAAGTCCGGTGGGTCGATAACCTGCTCTACCTCTATACCCAGCCGTTCGATATCGTGGTCGATCCCTTCGGCGGTGGCGGCTCCACGCTTGACCTCTGCAAAAGGCGGTTTCGGCGCTACTGGGTGAGCGACCGCAAGCCGATCATCGAGCGCGCAAGCGACATTCGCCAGCACGACCTCACCATTGGCCTCCCGTCGCTTCCCCGGTGGCAGGATGTGAGCTTGGTCTACCTCGATCCGCCTTATTGGCGACAGGCCGAAGGCCAATACAGCAAAGATCCAGAGGACCTCGCCAACATGCCGCTCGCGAAGTTCACTGAGACGCTCGCCGGAATCATCAACGGCTTCGCCAAAAAGCTGAAGCCAGGTGCCAGGATCGCGCTCCTGATTCAGCCGACGCAGTGGAAGGCACCGGACCGGCAATACACCGACCACCTACTCGATGTCGTGCGGCTGGTGAAGCTCCCAGTGGACTTACGGATCAGTTGTCCCTACGAGAGCGAGCAGTGTACGGCACAGATGGTCGAGTGGGCCAAGGCGAATCGACAGGTACTGGTCCTGTCGCGGGAGTTGGTGGTGTGGAGGGTCTGAGATATGCAAAACGAAAGCGCACCCGCGATCTGACTTATTCGGCTTGGCACCGTTTGCGCTTAATCAAGGGGTACGTCGGGATGAAACACGCGTGGGCAATCCCAATGATTGATATCGACACACCAACTCTCTGCGAGTGGGATCAACGCCTTGAAACATTTGTGCCGGTGTTTGTATTCTCCATCTGGCTGCTACTCGACACACCTCCAACCTACATGGCGGCCGGCAGACTTAGAGTCTAAGTCCCTCGCCGCTGGGCTGGTGCCAGCCGTGAATTCGCCACTCCCCGCGGGGGATGGACGGCAGCTCGACTGACGACATCCATTCCGCCTCGTCGCTTTGCGTAGTTCCTGGGCTGTTGCAGCTGCCCAGCGACGTCAGCACGTGCCAAACGGATGTGGTGGTTTCGCCGCCGGCGTTCGTGCCCTTGGAGCGAGTCCTCTTCTTTCCGCAGCAATGTGGCACGTGGCGCACGATCAGACCGAAGCTGAAGCGCTGCCAGGGCAATACGGGATTGAGAATCGGGCGAGGGTCTTAAACCAGGCGAAAATCGCGACCAGAGGAGGGTCACAGCTTGATATCGACTGCGCTCTCAAAGAGCGCACGGGACTTCAAATTCACTTGATGCAAAGCCAACAAAGTATTATGTAAGCACATGAATCCAAGCGGAGTCATTCTGCTGCCGCAGGTGGGCATGCTGGCGACGGTGCGGAATCGCATCGGATGGATCGCTCACGTCGACGCCCACGCAGGGCATTCGGGAACCCACCACCTGGTCAGGATCGAGTACCTCGATCAACTCGGAGCACCGGAAGACACCCTGCTTTGGGAGGCTGAGCCGCGGGCCCGCGTTTGGCCTCCAGCCGAACTGCCTCAGGTGGAGTCGTCTCAACCAATGCTCGGAGCCGACTTCGAGGCACTAGTTCGCGCCTCACGATGGAGTGCCACTGCCCCGTTTCTGGATTCCGCAGAGCTGAAGAAATCTGATTTTCCAGCCATCACGGCACCCGTCTTCGGCGCGGTAGAGATTGACGACTTTCAACTCGTACCGCTTCTCAAATCCCTTGCTATGCCGCGCGTTTCGCTCCTTCTGGCGGACGACGTTGGATTGGGCAAAACGATAGAAGCGGGACTGGTCTTGCACGAGCTTCTCATAAGGAGACGAATCCGTCGAATTCTTATCATCACTCCTGCTTCCTTGAAATTACAGTGGCAGCAGGAATTGTTCGATAAGTTCGCGCTCAGATTCGGCATCGTGGATCGGGACGAGACACAAAAGCTTCGTTCGCGGCTTGGCCCCGACGCAAATCCCTGGCGCGTCAACTCGCGTCTCATCACTTCGTATCACTATTTAAAGCAGCCAGATATTCTTGACGATTTTCTGACCACGTGTCGAATTGGCGAAAGCCAGGTTCAGTCGCAGCTACCGTGGGATCTTCTCATCGTCGATGAAGCCCACAACCTGATGCCCTCGAACTTCAGCGGGCGCGACAGCGACTTGGCCCAGATGCTGCGTCAGATCACGCCCTATTTCGAGCACAAATTGTTTCTGACGGCTACGCCACACAATGGACACACCCGCTGTTTCTCGGGACTGCTCGAACAACTCGATCCCGTCAGGTTTTCGCAAACGACTGACTTCGAGCCCGACCAGAAAGCCAGAATCCCCGAAGTCGTGGTTCGCCGCCTGAAGCGCGAGATCATTCAGTACGATCTTGATTCTGGAAAAGCAGCCCGGTTCTCCCCTCGCTTCGCCAAGCCTGTCCCATTGTTTTTTGGAAGGGCGGAGCTACGCCTAAATGCGGCTGTCGAGGAGTTGCGAAAAGCGGTGCGCCGCGTCGTCGCCAGCCGTCAGCGGCAGGAACAACTCGCCGGCTCTTTCGCTGCGGAGATTTTGTCGAAACGGCTTCTCTCGTGCCCGCATACTTTCGCAGATTCGTGGTTCCGATTCAAACAAGGAACTCTTGAGCTGGACGAGGTCGAAGCGTCAGAAGTGAGGGCAGCTCAGACCGCTGTTGAGGAACAAACAACTGACGACCGTGAACGCGAAAGCCGCAATCGCCACGCCGCCCGCACTGTCGGGGCGTGGCTAAAGCCGTTACTGGCTGACCTCGAAGAGCAAGTGAGCGAGGTAGATGAAGCACTCGATGCTCTTGGCCTTCGCGAGAGCAACGGAACTGTTTCGACCCCCGCGTTCGATGAGCGCTTCGACCGCTTGCGAGGCCTCATTGACGAATGGTTGCGGCGCGACAAGCATTGGCGCGATGACGAACGACTCATTGTTTTCACCGAATACAAAACCACGCTCGACTACCTGGAGCGCAGGCTCAAAGAGAAGTATGGTGACGACGGTGCAATCCGGGTCCTGTTTGGCGGCGACACGAGCTTGGATGACCGCGAGGAAATCAAGGCTGCTTTCAACGATCCCGAAGACCCGGTACGAATTCTGATTGCCACCGATGTGGCCAGCGAGGGATTGAACCTGCAGGAAACAGCCCGGCTGCTACTTCACTTTGAGATTCCGTGGAACCCAAGTCGTCTGGAACAGCGGAACGGGCGCCTGGATCGCCACGGACAGGCAAGAGACGTGCTCGTGCATCACTTCACGAGTGACGATGACGCCGATTTGAGATTCCTCGCCTACGTCGCCAACAAAGTGAGCGACATTCGCGAAGATCTGGGTTCGGTCAATGATGTTTTTGACGTCGCGTTCCAGCGGCGGTTTATCGACATGGCGGATGCGGATGCCGTGATTCAACAAATGGATTCCGCAGTTGAGGCCGCGCGTGGCCGCGCAGAGGTGGACCGCGAGATTGACCTGACGGAGGGTGTGAACGCTCTTGGAAGGCTCAAAGAGCTGCGAAGCGAGCTAGACCTTACACCCGCATCGTTAAGGGACACGCTGTCGGTTGCCCTTCGTATGGAGACCGGCAAGGTCTGTCTGGAGGGACCAGACGTGCGTGGGCGGATGCGTATTTCCGATGGACCAACGTCATGGAAGCCGACTCTCGACGAGACTCTGAAGAGGCACGGCCAATGGCTACGAATAGTTTTTGATCCCGATTTCTTTTTGTCCGAAAAAGCGGGCCGCGTAGTTTTTCGTCCGCTAAAGGACACGCGCTTGATGCATCTCGGCCACCCTGTCTTCCGACATGCACTGTCAGCGTTCGCTCGACGGAGATTCAGGAGCGGTGCCGATGGTGCGACGAGGTGGATCGTCACCCAGGGTGCTATTCCAAACGACGCCGAAGCCCTGATCACCATCTATGTGGAAGAACTTGCTGTCAATGAGTTGCGGGAATCCTTACATCACTGGGTCCGTCCAGTGCAGATCCCTTTCCGCGAGGGCAAGTTGCTGGCGCAATTACAGCATGTAGCGCCCGCACTCAGCGGCGCAAAGACCGCCACGATGTCTGCGAACGCCCTGTCGCTAGCTCGCGACATTTGGCCCGATATCGCCATCGAGCTTCGTGAATGGATCAAAGGCCATCGCGACAGGCTCGAAAAAGCAGTGGAAACCGCGCTCAAGACAGAGCGTGACTCAGCGCTCAAAGGGGAAAAGGCACGTTTCCGCGACCGCATCCGCGAAGTTGATCGGCAGATGAAGGAGAACACTATCGAGAAGCTGCGCAAGCAACTCGACCGCTTGCAGGCAGAACTCAGCCAGGGCTTGCTGTTCGAAGACGAGGACCGGCGGTTCAAGGAAATGCGCGCAGCCGACCTGGAAGAGGAACTTGAGATCCGCAAACGCCATTACGCCGAACTGCGTGACCGGCTCCAACGTGAAGAGAAGCGCGTGATTGAAGGACTGCTGCCTCTCCGCTACGAACTTCGCGCGGGTGGAGTCCAGGCCTTTCCTGTTGCTATTGAGATCCGCCTGCCCGAGGCCACCCAGTGAGCAAGGTCCCGACCTGGTGGGAACACCTTAATCACGGGGGCCTGCTCATCGGTCCTGCGCAACTGGAAGAGCACTATCTGGAGGCCATCTCTCCTCTGCCGAGCGCCGTAGCCGAAGGTCTACGCCGAGCGATCGTACGTCTAAGTGAAGGAGAATCTTCCCTTTCCACTTTTCTGGACACCGTCCTCGAAGACGTGCTGGGCTTGGATGCACACGAGTGGATCAAGGGTCCTGGAGCTGAGTGGTCGCAAGCAGCCATCACGAAGGAGAAGATTCGACCGCGTCGCGTTTGGACCGGACCGAATGGGGCGATCCTACCAGTTTTCGACACGCGTTCCGTCCTCGGTCCCGCAGGGCAGGAGAAGCCACCCCGCATCGGTATCGGGCGAGGGCGACAAATGGTTTCTCGCGTTGTCGAGTGGCTCCGTCAGGACAAACGTTCGAAGATCGCTCTCCTGACCACTGGGCGCCAGTGGCGGCTGATTCACGCCGGCGAGACTTTTGATGCATGGTGCGAGTGGGACACGGCCCTATGGTTCGCCGCAGGTGAGCCGGGCCCCCAGGTGGATGCTCTGCGCCACCTTCTCGGACGCGATTCCCTGACTCCACCCAGTCCAGCGGAGAAATCCAGACTGGCAACAGCCATTCTCGACTCCCGCCGAGGCGAAGCGGACTTAACCGCCGCTCTTGGCGAGCGTGTGCGTCAGGCCGTGGAGCGCCTGATCCAGGCATCAACGGGGGCACTCGATGCATTCGTTGGTACTGATGGAAGAGAAACCTACAACGAAATCTACATCGCGGCAACTAGGCTAGTGATGCGCTGCGTCGTCGCACTTTTCGCCGAGGCTCGCGAGATGTTGCCGGTCAGTGAGGTCGTCTACCATTCCTCGTATGGTATTCGCGGCTTGCGCGAGCAACTGGACCAGACTTCTGAAGACATTCTGCGCGATTCTCACTCTGGCTGGCCCCGCCTCATCGCGCTGTTCCGGCTTCTCTTCGAAGGTTCCGACCACGGCCAGTTCCCGGTGGTCAAGTATGGCGGCAGACTCTTCGAGCCTGGCGATGCCGCTTCCAATGATCCGGTGCTTCGGGCCATCGACGTTTTCGAACAGTCTGATGGTCCCAACAATCTGGAACTCAAGCAAATCCTGGATCTGTTGGGCAAGACCTTCACAAAGCTCCGCTACCGCCGCGGTGCTCGGCCATTTGCTATCCCGGTCGATTTTTCCGCGTTGGATACCGAGTACATCGGAATCCTTTACGAGGGCCTGCTGGATTTCAACCTCAAGCGCGCTCCTGAGCCAATCATCTTCCTTCAGATTGGCGATTATCCGGCCCTCCCCTGGAGCAGCCTCCGGGATATGGAACAGCCACGCCTGGAAGCCTTGCTTGAGAATCTAAAAAAGAAATCGACCCTTCAGGTGTCCGAAGAGGATGGCGATGACGACGATAGCGGGTCTGACGACGATTCTGATCTGGCGGGCCCAGGCGAAGATATTGTGGAGCTTGCGGAAGGTACGGACGCAGTTCCTCTGCTTACGGCTAACGATGCGCTGGACGCGGAGGTTTTTGATTTCGCAGTCAAGGCTGTGAAGGCTGCCGGCATCGTCAAGCTCGGTCGCGGAAAGCGCACTCCGGAAAGGCTAAAGGCGTTCGAGGAAGAAGCCCGGTCAAAGGCCCGCAGCCTGTTCCGGGTTGTTCGCAAAGGCGAATGGTACCTAGTCCGTTTCGGCAACACGAGAAAGGGCTCCGGCACGTTCTACACGAAGCCGCAGTTGGCGGCTCCCACGGTGCGCCGGACGCTTCAGCCGCTTTGTTATTTGGCTGATGGAGCGACCCCACGCACTCCCGACGAGATACTCAATCTCAAGGTCTGCGATCCCTCCATGGGCTCGGGATCGTTTTTGATTTCGTCGGTTCGTTACATTACGGATGCCCTGCTCAAGAGCCTGTACCAATACGACCGAGTTGAGAAGAAATCAGGTGAATGGATTTGCCGGATCGCCGATGGCCTGGCGGTGGAACATGTACGGGACGACACGGTTCCGGTCCCCGCCAAGCACGACGACGCCGAAGACCGCCTCAGGGCGCGGCTCAGGCGCTATGTCGTCGAGCGTTGCATTTACGGCGTGGACATCGACGATATGGCCGTCGAGCTCGGACGCATGGCGCTTTGGATCGAAACCATGGATCGCGAACTGCCCTTCGGCTTTCTCGATCACAAGATTCGGCCTGGCAACGCCCTAGTGGGCTGCTGGTTCGACCGGTTTGAAGACTATCCGGCTACCGCATGGCTTCGCGAGGGCGGCGATAAGGACTATAAGCCCGTAAACGCCGGGCGCGCGAATTGGACCAAAGCGATCGCTGGCCGGCTCAAGGATCACGTTAAGCCCGCGTTGCAGCGGTATATCGTCCTTAATAAACAATCTGTGTTTCAGTTCCATGGAGGAGCCGAGACTCCGGCTCAAGTGCATGACAAGGCGACTGCTCGAAGAAATGCACGCGCTGCCAGTGCAGGATGTCGAAGAGCGGCGAAGCAAGTACGAGTTAATCCGCAATGCGCCTGAGTTTCAGGCGCTAATCCGCGCCTTCGACCTCTGGTGTGCGCTCTGGTTCTGGCCGGGCGACAAGCTCAACATTGCACCCCTGCCCGCCGCCCTTCTCGATCCTTCTCCAGAAGTAATAGAACAGGTCGACAGTCTGAAGAGGTCGCACGGCTCATACCGGTTCTTCCATTGGGAACTGGAGTTCCCCGACGTCTACGGTGGCGGCAAGCGGGGATTTGACGCAGTCGTGGGCAATCCGCCTTGGGAGATCCAGAAGCCAAACTCCAAAGAGTTCTTTTCCAACCTCGATCCCCTTTATCGAGGTTACGGCAAAACCGAGGCCGAGGCCGAGCAAAAGAAATGGTTCGCCAGGTTGCCGCAGATTGAGATCGACTGGTTCAGTGAGCGTGCTCGTCTCAAGGCCCTGAACAACTGGGTCAAAAACGTCGGGCGTCCATTCGGAGACTACACGCGGCAAAAGCCGGACGGCGAAGAGGAATGGATCTTCGCCATGGGACGTTACGATGCCTCCGTAGATCTGCATTCCCGCTGGAGGAAACTGCGCGCTGGTCGCGCTGGATATGCCGACAGCAGACACCCTTTTAACCATCAAGGCTCGGCGGACCTAAATACATATAAGATGTTCGTTGAGACCGGCTATCGGCTTCTACGAGACAATGGTCGGCTGGGTTTCATCGTACCGTCTGGTATCTACTCGGACAAGGGATCTCGTTATCTTCGCAAGTTACTCCTGGACGAAAGTCGTTGGGAGTGGCTCTTTGCGTTTGAAAACCGAGACAGAATCTTCGACATACACCGATCGTTCAAGTTCGTTCCCGTTATCGTGGAAAAAGGCAGTGTTACGAAAGTGATCAGCACAGCCTTTATGCGGCACTCTCTCGCGGATTGGGAGGATGGAGAGAGGTTCGTCTTGGACTACCCCCGAGATCGTGTAGAGCGATTCAGCCCCACCAGTAGCTCAATACTCGAGATTCGTGATCCACGGGACGCGGCGGCCCTTGAAAGACTGTATTCACACGGCGTGACGATTGGCGACTCCGGGACCGACGGTTGGCACATCCGGATGTCTCGGGACTTCCACATGGGGGACGATGCAGGAGTCTTCCGGAGTCGTTTCGAATTCGAGCAGGAGGGGTATTTGCCGGACCCATACAGCTATTGGCAGAAGCTAGAGACGGGGCAGATTGCAATTCCTTTTTACCAAGGAGTAATGATTGGGCCGCTGTGCTCAGTTGCCGCGTCTTATTCAAAGGGCGCCGGCAGCAGGGCGACTTGGACGGATGCGACAACAGCTGCAGACCCAATATGGCCTCAGCATTTGATGGCCCTGAGAGACGCCGCGGAGCGCGGGCGTTTTAAGGGTCCACGGATCATTTTTCGACGGCAGGCACGAGCGACGGATACCCGCACCGTCATTGCGACCGTAATCGGAGATTACCCTTCCGGAGATTCAGTCACGGTACTGCAAACTGGGAGGCCTGGGGTGGCGTCTCTGTGCTTCCTTGGAGGCGTCTTTTCAAGTCTCTCACATGACTGGTCGTTGCGATTCCGCATTTCTGGGGCCAATGTCAGCGGATACTATTTGTCGGATAGCGTCCTTCCTCCGTTTTCGGGGGAGCATTCCAAGGCACTTGCGCTTACAGTCGCTAGGCTATGCTTTCCGCATGCTCGCTACGCCCCTTATTGGCTTAAGTTGAAGGATGAACTCGACCTCTCCGAACAAGTCTGGCAGCGTTTATTTGCCGTGAACCCGGCTGAGCGAAAGCGGCTCCAGGTGATGGCTGAGGCGCAAGCTGCGATGGTCTTCGGGCTTACGAGCAGCGATTTCAGGCGCGTCGTGGACGAATGCGATCACACAGTGACAAATCTGTCCAACAAAACATTTGCGCGAGAGCTCAATCCCACAGGTTTTTGGCGAGTAGACAAAGATTTGAAACCAGAGCTAAGGCACACGAACCTGTCACTTGTGGCTTTAAGCGATCTGGAGTCGCAAGGTCTGGAGACGTTTCTTGGTCTGGATAACGGCGTCGGCTGGGAGTTGCCAGAAAAGCTCCGCCTTGCCGACTATGACCTTGGCCGAGATGATAGAGCGCTTGTGTTCCAGCCGGTCCGCACCACATTCGCAGAAGCCGCGCGTCTCGATCTACCTATGGAGAATTCCCCAAGCGAATCCTGGAATGAATGTGTAAGGCAGGCAGCAATTATCGAAGGCATTCTCGATACATACGTTCCATCCAATCTAGATAACGATGCGCCGGGAAACGCGGATGACCAAATGAGTTTACGCTTAACGGACTAACACGGTGGGCGAATCATGCTGAACCCAATTTTCTACACAGAACAGATTGTTCGCGATTTTCTGCGTTACCAGCTCACCACCTATCCGTTCGCGGATCAGCGCCTCCATCGCCAGATGCGGCGGCTGCTGAATCTCGAAGAAACCCGTTCGACACCGCTTTTGCGCGGTCCCTACGTCAGCTTGTCCCGCCCGTTTAAGGATGGCGCAAGCGTGCCCGATCTTGCGAAGGAGGGTATTGTTCATCCGTACCTTGCGAACTTGGTCCAGTTTCCCAAGCTCCGAGCGCATCAGGAGCGAGCCATTCGAGAAATTGTTGCTGGGAAGACGACAGTGGTCGCTACTGGTACTGGATCCGGCAAGACCGAGGCATTTCTCTACCCCATCATCAGCCGGTGCCTCGAACTGCGGGACAGTGGCGCACAGCCGGGAATAGCGGCGGTCCTGGTATACCCGATGAATGCGTTGGCCGAAGATCAGCTTGAACGGCTTCGATACCTTTTGGCGGGAACAGGAATCTCGTTCGGGATGTACGTTGGAAAAACACCAGACCGGCCGTCGGATGTTGCCGGCGTACGGTTGGGGCAAGGCGGTTCTCGGGCCGATTATCTCGCTCGCCGGCGAAAGCTGGAAGACGACGGCGACAACCGGCCTGTTCATCCCTTTGAAGAGCGCCCGTCGCGCGACGAGATGCGCACCGTAGGGAGCCAACCTCGCATCTTGCTGACCAACGTGAAGCAGCTTGAACTGCTTCTGACGCGCCAGCGCGATGTCGAGCTCTTTCAGGGCGCGCGTTTGGACTTCCTTGTATTTGACGAAGCGCACACGTTCAGCGGCGCTGGCGGGGCGGAGGCGGCTTGCCTGATCCGCAGGTTAAGAGCCTATTGCAACAAAAGCGCTGTTGAAACCGTTTGCATCGCCACGTCGGCTACGATCGCCGACCAGTCAGGTTCCGATGGACCAGGAAAACGGTTCGCGACAAGGTTCTTCGGTGTACCGGAGGATCGGGTGGCGATTGTCAGGGAAGAGTACGATGCCGACGAATGGGATGCCAAACGCGTGTTGACTCCACCGTTTGCTGGCGATCCGGAAGTCCAATTGAATGGCGTGCTGTCCGCGCTGGGGGCCATGGAATTGCCGGTCGCCCAGAAGTCTGAGGCATATGCGGACAGCTTGCGCCATACCGTGGCGATGTTGACGGGTCGCCGCTTGAGCTCGGGTGATTGGCGGGAGAGCCTGTACGACGTGCTGTCCGCGAACGAGGTCGTATACCAAATTGCTCAGGTTCTACATTCTGCGCGCCATCTCAATGAACTCCCTGCCCTTCTGCAAGTTTCTGTTGGGCGGGCGGTGCCGGAACCGGAAATTCTCACATGGCTCGCTTTGGGAGCTGCGGCAAGAAGGAATGATCGCGCACTGCTAAGACCTGTTGTGCATGCGTTTGTCCGTGGCGTCGGGGGTGCGGTTGTAACCTTTCCACCCGATCAGGCAGGGCCGCGACTGTACTTGTCAGCGGAGGACACCGACGACAGTCTGTTCAGGCTACCCGTGACGACTTGTACCACCTGCGGACAGCACTACTTCGTGCACTATCTCGATAACTTTGCATTCACGGACAAACGCCCCAGCGGTGGCGAGGCCGTGGATGGACGATCAATCTGGCGGCCTCGCTCGGAGGCCAACGGCGGAAACAGGGCCGTCCTGTTGGATGGCTTGGTCTGCTACGACGATGATGACGACAACGCCGTACCTGGCGTCCCAAGGAATTCCTCGCCGGTCTTCTATTGTCGGCACTGCGGCACGGTTCATCCGTTCCGGGTTGAGCGTTGCGACGGCTGCGGCAGCGCGACTCCTTTGGTTCAGATTTATGTCGTACGGCAGAAACCGGGGCGCGGAGGACGTTTGACGGCTTGTGTCGGCTGCGGTGCGATAGGACGCCAGTTGGCCAGCGGCTATCGGGAGCCTGCGCGTCCGGTACGCGCACTCACGGTTTCTGATGTCCATGTTCTAGCGCAGAGCATGCTGCACCACGCCGAGCACCGGCGGCTGCTGACGTTTACCGACAATCGCCAGGACGCAGCCTTTCAAGCGGGCTGGATGCAAGACCACTCGCGCCGCTATCGTCTGCGGTCGTTAATGTATGAGCGCCTGAGCCAGGGTCCCGTTTCGGTTGGCGACTTGACCGGTTGGCTCGACGATCAACTCGAAGTCGACGATGATCTTTCCAGAGCCCTTGCTCCAGAGGTTTGGCGCGTGGAGCGCAAACAGGCCGCGGGCCAGCGCCACGCGGCTGAGCGAAAGCGGTTCTTGCGAATCCAAGTGATCCGGGAGGTCGGCACGGGCGCACGCCAGAGAATTGGCCTTGAACCTTGGGGTCGCCTGCAAGTGGAGTATCAGGGGCTCGTCCCATCTCTCCCGTTCTTCGAGTCGTGGGCCGCCCGGATTGGAACGACCCCAGAGCGGCTTCGCGATGGTGTTGCGGCGCTGCTCGATTCATCCCGGCGGGCGCGGATGCTCTATGATGCCGAATCGAAAATCTTTAGCCGATTCTGGCGGGAGGGTGATCGCGAAATTCAGAACGGCTATGTGCCGTATTTTGATGCTCCGCCCCAGGGGTTCCGTCTCAATGGGGCGGCGTCAAATTATGTGAAGGTGTGGCTCTCTACGAGCGGACGAACGCTCGCCTGGCATGCAGCCCGCCGCTGGGGCTTAACTGCACCGGACATTCCGAAGTTTTACGAAGAGCTATGGCATCTATTGACAACGGAATTGCGATTGCTGACGGCGGATACGCTTCGCAACAGCAGAGGGACTCGGATTCCGGACACGGACGGCGCGGTACAGGTGAATGCGGATCGCCTGCTGCTAAAGCCGCACGTAGGTATATATCGATGTACCACGTGCCGCCGCGCTCATTCCCGCCCTGCGCCGCATGACGTCTGCATGGTGAACCGGTGCAACGGGACGATTGTTTATGAGCGCGAAGATCCAGATGACTACGACCTTATGGTTCTGGATCACCGATTTGAAATGGTCCGACCCAGGGAACATTCGGCCCAGATTCCGGCGGAGGATCGGGAATGGATTGAACGGGAGTTCAAAGGCACTGGAAATCGGATCAACACGTTGGTTTGCACGCCTACACTCGAACTCGGGGTGGACATTGGCGACCTGGATTCCGTACTCATGCGCAACGTCCCGCCGCTGCCCTCAAACTATTGGCAGCGAGCTGGACGGGCTGGCCGTCGCCAACGGATGGCCGTCAATCTCACCTATGCCCGGACCGCAAGTCATGATCGGGCTTACTTTGCCAGCCCGATGAAGTTGCTCGGGGGGCCGATCGAACCGCCCAGCTTCAATCTTCGGAACGAAGTGATGATTCGCAAGCACGTCCACGCCACCATTCTGACAGTGCTTTATTCCGCCGTTAGAGATTCTTCTTTCTCTGATACTGCGCGCGCAGAGATCCGCCGCGCCCTGGAGCTTTGCTTCCCGCAGCAGGTAAAGGAATACCTGTTCCTGGATACCGGAGAGGTCAGGCGGCAATCCTTTGATTTTCAGACCCTTCAGGATGTAATCGTTCGCCACCGAGATTCGCTCACGGAAAGAGTCAGAGCGGTTTTCGCAGAGTGTTGGCCAGCAGAAGATGCCGATACAGTGGCGCTGGAACTTCTGGTGGAGCACGTCGATGCAACGGTGTCGCATCTGGAGGACATTGCTCAACGGCTGCGTCGACGCCTGCAGTGGGCATTGGATCAACTGCAGCGCCTTGAGCGGGAGCGGCTCAGGAAAGGAACGCTCGATCCGGAGGAAGACGCTCTGCGAGAACGCTGCGACCGGCTCGTGAAGCGCCTTAAAGGAATTGAAACCAGGAGCCGCAGAGACGCCGAGGGCTTCGATGAAACTAATACCTACGGCGTATTGGCCGCGGAAGGCTTCTTGCCGGGATACGGCCTCGACAGCGGTTTTGTCGTGGGCTCCTACCACGCGCCTCGATACGCCACGGATATCCGTGACTGGGAACTACGACGAGGCACGGCACTGGCCTTGCGTGAGTACGTTCCTGGCAATCTGATCTATGCGAATGGACACCGCTTCATCCCACGTTACTTTCGATTGGAACCTGTTCGACCGTTGGAATTTCGCGTCGATGTCGCCAGCGAATCGGTTGAAGAACTCGGGACGGGAGCCGCAGCACTTGGCGCGACGAGCTTACCGGCTGTTCCGGTTTGTGACACGGATCTCCCCCACCAGAGCCACATCAGTGATGAAGAAGACTATCGCTTTCAGATGTCCGTCGCGGTCTACGGCTATGAACAACGCCAGCACGGACCCGGCAGAGGCTACTCCTGGGGGCCACGTTCAATGCAGTTTCGGAAGGCTGTCCGGCTCCGGTTGGTGAACGCCGGACCCTCATCGATGGTTCGCAATGGTTCATTGGGTTACCCGGTTTGTACGATATGTGGGCAGAGTTGTTCGCCGCTCGCGTCCATAAGCGACCTGCGTGAGTTTACCACCCATCACCAACGGCAATGCGGGCGCTCGGTGCAGAACGTTGGCTTCTATGCGGATGTAATCGCTGATGCCGTGTCTGTTCAAGGATTTCGTGATCGGTCAGAGGCCCACAGCGTGCTGGAGGCACTGCGCAAAGGTGGAGCCCAGGTCTTGGAAATGGAACTGGAAGATCTCCAACCGCTGGTTGTCGGGCAAACGGGCCAGGACGTATGTGATGGGCTGCTCTACGACCCGATGCCTGGCGGGAGCGGGCTCTTGGAGCAAATGGTCTCTCGATGGCCCGAAGTTATGGCTGCGGCGCTGGCCATCGTTCAGGGTTGTCCAGCCCAGTGCGCGGATGCTTGTATCGACTGCCTGATGACATTTAGAAATTCCTGGTATCACCGTCACTTGAACCGCTACACGTCAGCCCAAGCGATGCTTGCTTGGGGAGCCACTCTGGTGTTCAGCCACGAAATACCTGCGCAGTTGCCATCCTCGACTGCGGCAGACCTTTCGGTGAACGAGGCCGAGCGGACGCTGCGTGAAACGCTGGAACGGGCCGGGCTAACAGGCTACGAAAGCCAGAAGCGGATTGACCTTGGGCGACCCTTAGGCACCACAATCCCAGATTTCTTTTTCGCTGACCCCGAAGGCGAAGAGGCGGGCATCGCCATTTACTTGGACGGGATGAGCGAGCATCTTCACGGGAATCCGGAAACTGCCGAACGCGACCGCCATGTTCGGGAGCAGTTGCGGTCACAGGGATACCAGGTTGTCGAGATTCCGTATGGCCATTTGTCTGACAGGCAGGCGATGAGAAGTGCCTTCTACAGGATTGGACGATTCCTCCTCGGACGAGATGACGCGACGCGGATTCGGGAGGATATGAGCTGGTTTGACCGTCCATCGTCACAGCCTGTCGATTCATGGGGAGAACTAGCTTCGTTGGTACCGGCAGGTTGGGGGCCACTCGTTTCTGCACTTCAGCAAGCTGGCGTCCCCGCCCCGACCGACGTGGACAGAGACATCATGATGGGCGACCGAGTGAGCGGGCGCAGGGCAATTCTCTTTTGGGACGGCGCGCGCGGCCCCTTTTTTGTGGCGCAGCGCGTTGAGGGAGACCCTCTGGGCGACGATCCAGCTTTTCTGCTGATCGACGATGAGACACCGCTCGACACAATCGTTAGCGCGGTCAAGGAGCGCCTGGAATGAACTTCGTGATTGCGGATACTTTCCAGAAAGCGCTCGGCCGCCTTACCTCAGAGGAACAGGCACTCGTCAAACAATCCGCATTCGATTTTCAGATGAATCCAAAGAGCCCGGGTTTCTCCTATGAAGACCTCAAGGCAGCGAAGGATAAGAACCTCTGGTCTTTTCGAGTTTCGCGCTCACTCCGTATCATCGTCCATCGCACACAAGCCACCTTCGCGCTCTGCTATGTCGGTCACCATGATGAGGCCTATAGTTGGGCGGAGCGACGGCGTATCGAAATTCATCCCGTGACCGGTGCTGCCCAGATAGTCGAGGTGGTGGAGCGGACGGAGGAGCACGTACGAAGAATCGTCAGAGAGGAGGTGGTCGAGCCGCCGGTCTTTGACCGATTCGAAAGGACCTATATTTACGCCCTTGGGGTTCCCGAGGAATGGCTGGACTCGGTTATGAGCGTTCGGGAGTCGGAACTCGACGACTTGCTGCCGAGACTTCCACAGGAGGCGGCTGAACGCCTGCTGGATTTGGCATGTGGCAATCCAGTGCCCGTGCCCCAGTCTGGCGAGTCGATTGCCAAGGGTTTCGCTCATCCGGATGCGCAGCGAAGGTTCAAGGTGGTGGAAAGCGAAGACGAGCTCAAGCGCGCGCTCGATGCGCCCTGGGACCAATGGATGGTCTTCCTTCACCCGACGCAGCGTAAGGTGGTTGGGCGAACCTTCAAGGGACCGGGGCGTGTGTCAGGTGCGGCGGGCACTGGCAAGACGGTCGTGGCGTTGCATCGGGCCGCGGAACTGGCGAAGCGCCATCCCACGGCGCGCATTCTTCTCACGACGTTTTCGCGGACCTTGGCGGTGCGTCTGGGAATTCAGGCTACGACCTTGCTCGGGGAGGGTTCGCAAGAATCCGAACGAATCCGAATCGAACACTTGCACAAAGTCGCACGTGACATTGTGGTTAAGCAATCTGGGAAGCCTGTGTCTATCATCGAAGGTCTCGCGGTCCAACAGCTGCTCGCTGACGCCCAGGGAGAAACCGCCGCCGGGAACCAGTTCGATCCCGGATTTCTCAAAGCCGAGTGGGACGGTGTAATCGAAGCGTCTGGGATAGAGACATGGGAAGACTATCGGTCAGCAACCAGAAGCAACCGAGGAACCCCACTGGGAGCACGACAGAGGATTGCGGTGTGGCGAGTGTTTGACAGAGCACTTCAGCTGATGAATGTTCGGAATGTGACAACGTGGGAACGGTTGTGCCTCCAGGCTGCCCGCTCCTGTTCCCCAATGCCTTTGTTTGATCATTTGATCGCGGATGAATATCAAGACTTCGGCCCATCAGAGTTACGGCTAATGCGGGCGCTCGTCAAACCCGGAGAGGACGACCTGCTCTTCTGCGGGGATTCCGGCCAGCGGATTTATAAACCCGCTAGTTCCTGGCTTTCTCTCGGCATCGACATTCGGGGGCGATCCACCACTCTAAAGGTCAACTATAGGACAACAGAACAGATCCGGACGTTTGCCGATTACATCGTGAGCGTCGCGCTCGATGGAGGCACGGGCGAGCCCGAGAATCGAACATCTGTTTCGTTGCTTCAAGGCGAAAAACCAACAGTTCTCGTCGTTCCGAGCGTCAAAGAAGAAATAGAAGCTCTCGCCGAGTGGCTCCGCGAGGTCCTTGCCGCAGGCATCCAATCACAGGAAGTAGCCGTCTTTGGCCGCACTGAGGCGATCTTAAGGAAGCGAGCAGAGTTGGCGATCGGTCATGCGGGGCTCCAATATCGTCAACTCAAGGACGACGACGGCGGCATTGGTGAATTTGTGAACCTCGGCACGATGCACCGTGCAAAGGGATTGGAGTTTAAGGCGGTAGCGGTGGTGGGCTGTGAGGAAGGAGTCCTTCCGCTCGATTCCGTGATTGAATCCTTCAAAGATCCTGCAGATCGGGAGAATTTTGTTGAACACGACCGGCACCTGCTCTATGTTGCCTGCACGCGCGCCCGAGAGCGACTGCTCATCTCAGGCGTCGGACGCCTATCACGTTTCATTCCTCCTGGAGCACTGACAAAAGCAACGGCGAAATGAGCCGACAGGGCCGGTGATCTGCGTCGCGTGATATGATCGCCACAAAAGAGCGAAGG
This sequence comes from Bryobacteraceae bacterium, assembly GCA_036498815.1. Taxonomy (GTDB): domain Bacteria; phylum Acidobacteriota; class Terriglobia; order Bryobacterales; family Bryobacteraceae; genus Palsa-187. The sequence continues at coordinate 59,958 of DASYET010000045.1, forward strand.
CCTAAAGGCATGCCATCCAGAGAGACCGAAACAGTGATGGAAGAGATCCTACAGGATGCGGGCCGGCTAACCAAATCCATCGTTGACATGTGCCCCAGACCCGTCTTCAAGTTCATGGCAGAGGATCATTATCGAAAGGTTCTAACCCAAGACCCGGCGCACGCCGCACAGGTCTACTGGCGGGAAATCTTGTACAGGTCCCACCTTGCCGCGGTCACCGCTCTTGCGCGTCACAGTAGGTGGATTGAGGCGTGTTTGCAGCAATATAAGAGTGAGGCCAATTATCTTGGATTGGCATGTTGTCTGCGCGGACTGTTAGAAGGCGCAGCAGATACTTTTTACTCACTGCGGGTTGTCCCTCTAACGATTGCAAATTCAGTAGATCTAATTCGTTTGGCGATTTCCGGACAGCTCGATACGGGGTTTCCCGTCGTCGAGGATCTAGAGTACTCGCTCATCCATTTTCTGTACGCAGGAAAGCCGAGCGGTAAGGGCCAAGTTCCTCCTGGGCACAAAGCGGAAAACGCGGCGGCGTACGTCGAGTGCATGATCGATCAAAACGACGATTCCGTACGTCGGTTGTACCAAGAACTTTGTCGCCTCATGCATCCGTCCGCTGCCTCGGTTTCTTGGATGTTGAAAGTCAGCGCCGATTTCAGCCTGATTCAGTTTGGCGGTACGGATGATGATCGGGTTGTTCGGCAGCTCATCGATTCGCATCGAGAAGCGATCAAGCTGGTGGCGCTAATCCCTTTAGACATCTCTGTCTGCACCTTAAGGGTTCTCAACCAGCTTCCGCTTCCAGAAGTTCACGCGCCCATCGCAACAGCCTACGAACCTCCGGCGTGGCGGCAGGTTGCGTCGTTGCTTCAAAACACTTGAGGTATTGGCATCAGCGCTCCTGTGCCGGGTCGATTTGATCCCAGCGGGAGCGGAGAGTAAATGGCGAAGAACCTGGAGGGGACGTAGCTTTGTGATGCTATGATTTAGATCGCCTGCTGGAAACGGAGGGCGGGACCCGGCACGCCAACCCGCAGCCAGCAGCCGGTTGTCCGCCGAGGGCCTGCCCGGCTTGCGGATTGCAATTTCTCGTAAATGATCGATCCGAGGCCGAGCGGGCCACCATCGACACCGCCATGCGCTAACCCATTACCTTGGTAAAGGTTAGGCGGGCCACCCGCTGGAACCATTCCAGGAACTCATCTAGTGCCATGATTTTACACCCGGCGCGAAAAGACGCTATCGAGGACAGCTTGAGTTTCTCCCAGTCGGCGACCTTTTCAAGCACGATCAAATCGTTCATTTGTGGGGCCTCAAACAAACGGTCGCGGCGACTTTTGACCGCGACTCACGTCGGGTGTATGATCGAGAGACTCCGATAAGGCGTACATGGCTGCGAGCTCAGAACGTCACTCGGCAATTCCGTCGTCCGTACAGGACCTCCGCCTTCACTTTCGTTGCGAATTTGAAATCTCGCAGGAAGCGTCCTCCGTTGCGCCAATTGATCGGGTTATCGAGGAGGCGCAACGCTGGGTGTTGTCGAAGAATAAGGGTGACTCGCGTGGTCTTAGCGGGGCGTGGTTCCGGGATAGTGGGCAGTGGATATCCCCTGTTCAGCGGCGAATTCGTCTCGAGGTGGATAGCGCCGCGCGCGAATCCCCGGCGACTCGCTTCTGGGCCTTACGGTACGAGCACCCAGATTCTGGCAAAGAACCAGGTGTGACCTTCCGGCAATGGCGCACCGATCTCTCCCTCACGTCAAGTGGCGGTGCGGTGATTTTCTCCATGCAGATCTCACACTACTTGCTTCCGGGCCACTTTGGTTCTGAGCCTCCGGTACCCGATCCAACGTCACCTCTTTTGGTCAAGCGCATTTTCCAGGCTCCCGGGTTGGTCACCTACTCGGGCTCTCAACCTTTGACTGCAAAGCCGAATGACGTGACCACGGACGACGCCGCGCTGCTAGTCGAGAGAATCTGCGACTCGGCCCGACGTTGCCCGTTGATCTACATCTCGCGGGAGTTCGATACGGGCGAACCCGCAATTGACGCGAATCGCCTAGCGTGGGCAGTCGCGGGGCTCGCGGCAGTCTACGTAGCCGAATCAGGATGGTTGGATAAAGCTACCGAGAGGCTCTTGCCGCCAGAATACCGGTGCTGGAACGGCCGCGTTCGAGTCTATCTTCCGGGTGCACGGTTTGATCGCTCCAATGACTTCAAGCGGCATCGCTACTTCACCCCTGAACAGATCCGTAGCGAAGGCGTCCCGGAAGTTGAAAGGATCATGGTTCAGTCACTTGCGCGCCGAGTCGCGCTTTCAACGACAACCCCAGTTTTAAACACAGATGATGTCCGACTGAAGCGACAGGAAGAGCACTTCGAGCGCCTTAAGCGGCAGATAGCATCGGCACCTCCGGCGGAAATGATCGAATTGTTGGAATCGATCAACGGGGAACTCGAACAGAAGGTTCAAGTGCTGGACTCAGATCGTAAGGGACTCGCAGACCAGCTTGAATGGGCACAGCTTGAAGCCGAAGAACGATTGGACGATCTTAAACGGAGCCGTTATCAAGAAGGGGCCTTGCGGGAAGCCGCAAATGAAGAGCGCGACAGGCGGATATCCGCTGAGGTCCGGGCCAAGAGTTTGGCCGATCTTTCGAAGCTTCCCGACGACATCGTGAGCTGTTGTCGTTTCTTCGCCACAGCCTTCTCGGATCGTATAAAGTTCACGGAACGTGGATTCAATTCATCCAGGGATGCGGAGTTCCCCAAGGTGAGCGCCGTTTGGACGGCGCTATGGCATGTAGCTAACACTCTCCATCCGTTGGCCTTCTCGGATTCGGAAGGGGTAGATCTCGAAGATGAATTCCGCCGACGATCAGGCATCGAATTGGGACTAAGTGAAGGCAAACTCACGAAGGCTAACGCCAAAATAATGCAGGCGCGGCTGGACGAGTACGAGGGCGAACGAATTGATATCACGCCTCATATCAAGCTACAGACCGGCAATAAACATTTACGTATTCATTTTCATATTCACAAGAAGAAGAGACTCCTTATCGTCGGTCATTGCGGTGACCATCTCGACACTGCTGGAACGGCCAAGAGGAAATGAGGCGCATCGCTTGTGCCAATCTGAACACTTGCCTCTTGCTCATCTAACTGATGCTCCCCATTTCCCTGTTTCTGTTGACGTTGTGATCCTCGGCGGTGGCATTCAAGGACTGTGGCTACTGGGCGACCTGATCAATGGGGGCCGTCTTACTTGAGAAGGATCAACCTGGCGCACAGGCCAGACAGGGCGCTCGCGCGTCTTCGTTCATCGGGGACACTTTGCCTCGATACGCGGCGAGGTCGTTTATGTCTCGGACCGCGGGTTGGGCAGAACGAAGCGGAACGGATGGAGAGAACTGGAGTGTGAATTCGCGAAGCAAGCCGATCTGATAGACTTGGTAGTCCGCGATGTCCAATCTCGGCGGTCCGATCGCCGCAGCCCGCATCCGTGGAGAACTGCCAGGATAGCGCGATCGGGTGGGCGAGCTTTCTTAAGCACGATCAGATCGTTCATTCGTGGTCCTTTTGATAGGAATTATCGGTCGTCATGTCGAGACGCCGGAACCGACTTCTCGACACCGTTGACAATGGGGGCAGCTTCGCGCGTCTTCTCTAGGGGAGCTCAGAGATTACAACTAAGAATATTGAACCTTCGCACCCCTTCACATTTTGTGATAAACTCTCGAATGCGGAGGATATGGTATGCGCCATCGTTCACCAACCGACGGTCCCGCCTCAGGCCGCGGGCCGGATCAAGACACGGAAATTGCACCGAACTCGCAGGAATCTTCGGAACTCTCGCCCGTGGAAGAGTTCGAAGAGATACTTCGCCTGCATCGCCAGGGGGCCCCTGCACAAGAGGTGCATTTTCAGGGTAACCTGTGTTTCCCGCTCGGTCAGACTGCGGACCCAACTGGGCTCCGATACGTGCTCTGGTACCCCGTGGCGCTATTCCTCAAATTTGGTTTCGAGATCGAAATCGAAGAGCAACTATGCGAGGGCCAGGTAGCCTTAGCATATATGGGCCACGAAGCGGCCACCTTCGCCAGTAAAATTACGCCGCAAATCGAGCGGGTGCGGCGAAAGTACCCAATGTGGGTCGTATCTTCCGGGCCCCAAGTCCTTGTACACGTGCTGACGCACCTGTCCGAAAGTCTTCTCTGGCATGATCAGGGGACCGCCGAGAAGATTCAGAGAATGACCATGGAGTTCAAGAGCGCCGTGCGACGCGGCGACTATTCTGGTTTATCAGCACTTCGAGCTCAGCTTTCTGAACTCGCCGGGTCATCATCGGAATCTGATGTGCGCGTTTGCGTAGATTACTTGCGCAACGCTATGGAAGAAACCGGGAGCCGGATTCCTACAGCGACGCTCGCCAGTGAGCGAGTTCTCGCCCGTGATTGGCTCACGCCCGAGGAGGACGTGGCGTGGAGTCATTTGTAAAAGGCGATGTAGTCGTTGTACCTTTTCCGTTCAACAACTTATCCGACCAAAAGGTGAGGCCGGCTTTCGTCTTGGCGGCGTTGTCTGGGCTCGACATCATACTTTGCCAGATCACAAGTAAGGCGGCGAGAGATCCCTACTCGATCTTCGTGGATGTTGGGGACTTTTCTGACGGCTCGCTAAGGCTCCCTAGCAACGTGCGCGCCAACCAGATCTTCACGTTCGAGAAGACCCTGATACGTTACAGGGCCGGACATCTGAAAGAGGAGAAAACAGAAGAGATCATCAATACCGTCGTTTCCTTCCTTAGGTCCTGAGTAGCTCAATGAGGAGCGCGGCGTCTCATCCTTTCCAGAAGTTTACGGGCGAAGTTCCGGATAAGCTCTTCTTGGAGGTTAAGAGAGGTCAGTGCGTTCTCTTTGTGGGGGCTGGACTCTCAAGCCGGGTAGTCCGTACCGGTGGTCGACCCCTACCGACGTGGCCAGTCTTATTGCGCGAACTTGCGGAGTTGGCCCGCGAGGACGGACACCTTATACCGGACGACCTTGTTCAAGTAATCGACAAGGGGCAGCTGCTGGAAGTAGGGCAGGAACTGCAGCAGCTGATCTCCGGTCCGAGCTTAGAATGTTACCTCGCGAGGATCTTCGGGGATTCTGCCATTCGTCCTTCCGATATTCATTTGACCCTGCCGGAAATTCGACTGCGGGCGATCTTGACAACCAACTACGATACGTTGATCGAGGATGGTTACTCGGAGGCGACGGGCATCCGCCCGCTTGCCCTAACTTACAAAGACTACATTGGCTGTCAACGCAATCCGATCCGGAATAACGATTTCTTCGTGTACAAAGTACATGGCGACTACCGTGACGCATCCACGATCGCATTGGGTACGCGTAGTTATCAGGATCTCGTCCACTGGAATCCAGGCTACCGCTTTCTTTTAGAATCGATCTTCGGCACCTATACGGTGTTGTTCGTCGGGTTCGGCGGTTCCGACCCCGACATCCTGCACATCCTAGATTCGCTCGCCGCGAGGTTTCGCTCGCAGCCGGCAAGACACTACATTCTGCTGCCGCACGGACGCTGGACAGAAACCGAGAAACGCCGCGCGTTGGAGGACCGCGGTCTTGCCTCTATTGAATATGATCCCGAAGACAACCACGCTCAAGTTGGGGCCTTCATCGGACTTTTGGCGAGGGGGCGACTAGGCCGGCGTGGCAAAGTGAATGTTGTCGTAACCAGCCGCCGAGCCGATGAGTATGCGCTAAGTGATTTGTGGACAGCACTGGCGTCGACAGGCCAATATGAGGTAACCCGTTTCGATCTCAGTCGAACTTCATGCGCCGGCTGGTTCGACGATTTACGCGCGCAAATCGAGCTTTCTGACATCGTCATACCTGTTGTAAATGGCGGCCAGGATGAAGTTCACGAACTCGTTGAATCAATCGTTAAAGTGGCTCGCCGTCATGCAATCGCCATAGTCACAAGCCAGGTAAGTGCTTTGTGCCCTTTCTCCCGTGGAGTCATGGTCGAGACCGTCGACCGACTATGGCTGCAACGTTTACTCGGGCACCTTGAGGAAATTCGGGGTACTATCGACGTGGAAGTTTAAACTATGGCAGCCGAAAACGAAACTAAATGGGCACAGTCGATGGTTGCAGTAGTTCAAACCGGATTGGCCGCGACCCAGATGTCGGGCATTCAAGACATCCTAAAAAGTGTCGCCTCGGAGTTTAGCGCCTTCGGCTGTGTTCTATGGGAAGCGTCGCCTGGGTCGATTTTGACACCTCAGCGTCGCGAGGGCTCTTTTTTTGCACTGGCCCAATGGTTTGAGAACGGTAGCATTTGGCGACAGCATGACATACCAGTACAGTCTGGGACCGGCTATGCAATCACCCATGGCCTGCCATCTTACGCGATCGAAGACGTAAGCGAACATCCAGAATGCTACAAGGCGGATTTTCTAAAGGGCAACAAGATCTTGCGGGTTTGCATTGTTCCGCTACGATTTGTCGATCGCGCAGTCGGTTCTCTTAATCTTTACCGCCTGGATACCCAACCACCATTTAGCAAAGCGGAAGAAGAGAGAATCGCGCAGATCGCTGGTCTGATTCCATCTCTTTACGAAACTGTCAGGGATGAAGTGGCATACAGGTGCTCGCGGGCAGTGAACGATCTGCTTCAGCGAGCAGCGCAGAGCGGGACCTCAGACGATCCCAGGCAACGTTCTCTGCTTGATGTCACCCAGAAATTCTGCGCAGTGCTTAAAGATAACCTGCGCTGTTTCGACGTGTCGGTTTATCTCGAAGAAGAGGACAAACCTGGAGTATACGTCCTGTACGGGTCCACCCTGCCGGACACTGGCATCACGACAACTTCATACAAGAAGGGTGATACCAATCCAGCAGCGTGTGTGCTCACATACGGACGGCCGATCAGGATTCTTGACCTCCAGCAACCGAAGACGTATCCGCCCGGAATCGCGATGGAACCGCCGAACCTGAAGTACGTTGAGTACGTGCTAAGAGAAGTCACGTTGGATCCAAAATCTCCTCTAAGCTTTATGGCGACGCCAATTCTTGCAGGGGAACGCCTGCTGGGCGTATTGCGATGCTGCGTGCCCCTTGACGGTCCTACCTACTTTGCCGAGCGGGATGCAGATCTACTAATGCTTCTGGCAGGACAAATTGGACATTACGTGAGCGACCAGCGCAGCCGCCGAGAGGTCCACCGCGAAAGCCAATCTTACAAAGTAATCATCGATAGCATAACGTCGATCAGCGATTTGGCATACACAGAACTGAGTCGTAGCAAGCCTAACGAGGACCGGGTCCTGGAGCAGTGCTTGGGCGGGATCGCCCAGGCCCTTCCTGGTGAACAATGGATCGGGATAGCAGTTCGCAGCGCCGCGGGAGTGTACAAGAGGCGGAACATGCAGAGTTCGTTTAGCGGAACCCGGCCTAAGGATGTAGTGGGGTTGCCACCCGGGTGGGAACGAGAACTATCCCTTGGCCACGGCATTCTGAAACATCGGAGTGACCTTGAGGCTGAAGGGAGTAGAGTCTATACGAGTTCGCTTCCGCATGTGCCAAACGGGGCGCTTTTAGCTCCCGTACAGAGTCGCGACGAGTCGTGGTTCTTGGAGATCGTGAATAGCGGCCCGGGGGAATTCCCAAAACATGCGAAGGCCATCGCTGAGCTTTTGGGTAAGCAGTTGGGGATTTATCACGATCTCTTCACAACCATCGTTCAGTTGACACACGCCAAAGGCGAACTTCAGGTGAAGATCGACCAGGAGACGCGGGCTGCAAAAGCCCAGGCACAGGCCATGATGGACCTCGAACATCAAATCCGCGCGCCTCTAAGGCACGCCCGAAGGAGAATGCCAGGGTTGCTGAAGCTGAGCGCGGCGGCTTCAAATCCGCCGTTGAACAGACAGTTGCTACACTTGCGGGGGAATCTTCGAAGAGCAGGCAGAGTCGCAGGAAACGCACGGCTCTTCTCCAGGCTTGCGTCCGGACAGCCCATTGAATGCAGTCTCGAATCCTGGACGTACGAAGATATTCGCCTGTTACTGATCGAAGCAGCAATGGACAACACGGCGATCTCCGACGAGTCAAGGGGCATTACGTTCGGAGTCGACGAAGAGAGCTTTTCGAAGCTGCAGGCCAGCGGGAAGGTTACACTTGACAAGGACCTTTTGGATCAGGCCCTCAACGACTTGCTTGACAACGCTGGAAAGTATAGCGACCCTAACACACACGTTAAGATAGAAGTGCAGCTGTCTAAGGCTTACTTCGCGATTAGCATTACGAACAAGGGGTTGAAGATCCCTGCTGGCCAGGTGGAGACCGTAAAAGAACGCGGGCAGCGAGGAGCTATTGCCCAATTGGCCGCTGGGGAGGGCAGCGGCATCGGGCTGTGGATTGCGAATGAGATTATGAAAGCGCACGGTGGACACTTGGACATCATCCCGACGACGCCAGAACGAATGACTCGAATAAGGATGATGTTTCCTATCACCCGCGGTTGAGGAAGAGACTTATGGAACCCAGAATCATTGTCGTGGAGGACGACCATGAGGACGCCAATTGGATCTCGGAGGCCTTGCGGACAAGCTTGCGCGTGTCCGTTGAAGTGGTCCGGTGCGAACGCGACTTCGTCGTTAGGCTTCCGGAGTTCGGTAAGGATAAACCGGATCTATTAGTCTTCGATGTGATGCTCTACTGGGCGACATCGTCGGAGGAATTGGAACGAGAAGTCGAAGAGGGGAAGGTACCGAAGGACGTACTTGAAGAGGGGTTTATGCGGGCAGGGCTGCGCTGTGTGTCCCGCTTAACGGCTCGAGAAGATACAAAGGACATACCGTATCTGATCTACACTGGCCTGCAAACCAACAACTTCTCCCAAGAAGTGATCCATATTCGCGACATCATAACAAAATCAGACGACATCAAACCTCTGCTCACGGCCGTCAAAAACAAACTCGCCCGGCGTTAAGAAGGTCCTGCGTATGATAGCGATCGGGGGAGAGCTTTGAAGGGCGAAGGGGAGACCCAGGCTGTATGCCGTCGCCTTCTCCAATGGCTATGAGACGGACGCCGCTCCCAGCGTTTTCGCGTCCCGGCCCCGCCAGAACCGGCCGTGTGACTCGCCGTGTGACTCGGTCGCGTATTTCTGGCCCTTTGAGAACTTTGAGAGCTTCGACGTGTGTATAACTTGCCTATTTTCAATAGGCTGCAAGAGAACAAGTCCCCCTCTCCGCACCATTTTAACTGTTTTAGTTTCATTAGCTTACGGTTCCTTTTTTTTCGTGTGACTCATGTGTGACTTAAGCCGTAGCGGCTCCAGTCCGAAAATGGGCCAACATGAGCCGGTCGATGTTGTCCTGACGGCCCTTAGACCACTTCCCGTAGTGCTTCCGAACCACTGCCTCGGTGTTCCCCAAGATGTCGGCGACCTCCTGAAAGCTGGCGCCATCCCCGAGTAGTCGCGTGGCGAGGGTGTGGCGGTACCGGTGGGCGTGAGCGTTCTTCACCCCCGATTCCTTAAAAACTGTCGCCAACGTTCTCTCTGCGATTCCCACCACCGCCCGCCGCGAAGTGACGCCGTTCCAGAAATAGTACGGGCAGTCCTGCGCAGCGTTCCGCGGGACCGGGAGCGCGTCCAAGACCAGCTTGAGGTTTTCCGGAATCGGCAAGAATACCGGATCGCCGGTCTTCTGGGTGTGGAGGAAGACCCGCCATGTCCCTCTCTCCCGATCCCATGAGATGCTGTCTTTTCGGAGTGTGCCTCGGTGGACACCTGAAAACCGGCCATCCGTGGACACTTCAAAACCGGCCAACGGAGCGGAACCAGGACAAGAGTAGTTATACCTTGATGCCGCCCGTCTGAGCAAATGTTTTTTCTAAATCAGGCGAGTCCGGTTATACTGGCGTCACCTGGGCGGAGGATACGGCAACGCAGGGATGCGACCGGAGCGCCGACTCAGCGGCCGGAATGGCGGGGCGACTAAGGTCGCCCCTTTTTAGGAAAACGCGTGCTTGCGTTTAGTGCCGCATCTTTTCGAGCAACGTTTCAGCACGCACGAACAGGTAGAGTTCGCCCGGAGTCGCTGTTTTGACGATTGAGCTGCAAGTGTTTGGGGTAGCCAATCCTGCCTCCTGAATCGTTGCAAGCCGGTAGATCCCGCTGTCTAGCTCTGATTGGCAGGAATGGTGCCAATCAACCAAAACACCCAGCCAAGGCATCGCATCACCGGGCAACATTGCTATACCATCTGCGTCAGTCCGAAGATCAAAGCTGTGCTTCAGCTGTTTAACCTCTTCGATGGACTCGCCTTGGAAGACTAGAACGTGTGCATTGGTCACTGGCTTTCCGCTCTTCCCGTTCATAACGTGGATTTTGACTGTGCCGGTACCCGCAAGAGCACAGGAGATGGGAATCAACAATGCCAGGAGCAGTCTACGCATACTTCCTCAGCATACTCGAACCATCGCCGCCCTCTTCGCATCATTCTGGCGGGAAGCGTTAAATCCCGGGAGTGCGAGGGCAGAGTCCTCGCAGTGAACAAAGCCATTTTCCTTATTGAGTCGGGGCGGTTTTCGTCCGCCAGCTTCGTGGCCCACACTTCAGCACGTGGCCGTGATGCAGCAGCCGATCGAGCATGGCGCTGACGGCGGCAGCGTCGCCGAGCAGTTTGCCCCAGTCCTCGACGGGGCGGTTGGAAGTAAGCAGCGTGCTGAACCGCTTGTAGCGGCGCATGATGATTTCCAGCAGATCCTCGGCGGCGGTGTGCGGGAGTTTGCGCATGCCGAAGTCGTCGATGATGAGCAGCGGCACGGTGGCGACTGATTCCATGTACTCTTTGCGCCTGCCGTCAGTGACAGCGTCGGCCAGCTCATCGAGCAGGATGTGCGTTTCGCGATACAGGACTTTGTAGCCTTGCTGGATGGCGCACTGGCCGATGGCTTGCGCCAAGTGGCTTTTGCCGGTTCCACCGGGGCCGAGAAACAACGCGTCTTCACGCTTGTTGATGAACGCACTCGTGGCCAGGTCGAACACCAGGCTGCGATTCATTTTCGGGTTGAAGGCGAAGTCGAAGTTATCGAGAGTCCGGTCGGCATCGCGAAAGGCGGCCTGTTTCCGGCGGCGTTGGAGTAAACGGTCAGTCCGCAGAGTGATTTCGTCGGAAACCAGACACGCGATCAGGTCGATGGGGGCCATTGCTTCGGCCTGTGCCTGCCGCAAGCGAGTTTCGAGCACCGCGGCCATGCCGCCGAGACGGAGTTGGCGCAGCGCGCGGTCGAGTTCGATGAGGTTCATGATGGATTCTCCTGTTTTGGATTTTGGGTTCGGCTTTCGATGAGGTCGCGATACAGCGTGAGCTGGCGGATCAGCGGATCGACCTGGCGCAGACTCAGCGGCAGTTGCGGGTTGCGTTCCAGATAGCGGCGCACGAAGTGGTAGTGGCTCGCGCCGGCTTCGAGGCCGATGGCGCAAGCTTCATCGGTGGAAGCGACGCCATACTTCTTAACCAGATTCAGCACGCCCAGAATGCGGCGCACCGCTTCCTGGCCCAGGTTGCGATGCATGGCCTGGCAAAGTGCGCCGATGTGCGCTCCGGCTTTTTGAGCGCGGTTGAGCAGTTGCTGCGTCGAGAGCGGAGTTCGCGTGGGACGGTCCTGCTCCTGGATGCGATGGCGGCCGCGTTGTTGGCGCAGGTGCTCGCGCAGCAGTTGCCCCGCTAGGGGATCGATCAGCCGCACATGCGAAGCGTTCCACTGCACCTGAACCCGGCGTCCGATCCAGCCCGGAGGCGCGCCGTAATAGGCAGCCTCGACTTCGACGCAGCCGTCCAGGTGCACGGTGCGCTCGCCAAACCGGTAATAGCGAAAGGGCTCGATAGGCAATGGCAGCAGCGCCGGTTTCTCTTCAGCGAACATGGCGGCGACTTGTCGCTTGGTGGTGCCGTGAATACGCGTGTCGGCCCAGCGCTCTTCCCAGCGGTCCAGGTACGTTTGCGCCTCCTCCAGGCTCTCGAAGCGCTGACCTTTCAGCGGCGTCTTCTGCGCATGGCCGACGCCGGATTCGACCTTGCCTTTGCGATCAGGATCTTGCACGCGGCACGGCAGAGGGACTACGCCGTAATGCTTCAACACGTCAGCGTAGAGCGGGTTGATCTTGGGATCGTAGATGTCCGGCGTCACCACGCCTTCGCGCAGATTATCCAGCACCACCACGCGAGTCACCCCGCCCAGGCGGCGAAATGCCGTCTCATGCAGCTCGGCCCAAGTCTGCGTGCTGGAGCGGAACACCAGCAACCGGACAGCTTTTCGGCTGTGCCCCAGCGTCATCACGAATAGCCGCGTGCGCCGGTACTTGCCCGTCGCTGGATCGCGCACCATGGGGCCGGTGCCGTAATCGACCTGCGCTTCTTCACCGGGCGCGGTTTCAATCACCACGCGGGCTTCGGGCGCGGAGGACCCGCACAGTTTTCGCACGAAGCGCTTGACGCTCGCATAGCGTCCCGCGAAACCGTGCCCGTCCACCAGGTCCTGCCAGACGGCCATCGCGTTCCGGCCCTTCGCCAGTGCGGCCTCGATGATCTCCCGGTAGGGCTCGCAAGCACTCGCCGAGGGACTTACGCCGAGTTGACGAAGCGGTTTTTCGGCCTCCGAGTCGGTGGACACCTCTATGGCCGGTTTTGCCGCTTTCCGTCCCCACCCACCCGGCGGACGCACCGCGATTCCTGCGGCCCGAAGATATGCGCCGGCCGTTTCCCGGCGAATCCGCGCCGCTTTTTCTATGCGCCGCAACGACCAGCCCAGCCGTCCCAGCGCAATCACTTGCTGTTTCTTTTCTTCGCTCAAGACATTGCTCACGTGACGGAGAGTAATCCCCACGCCACTTCAATGTCCCGATTCAGCTATCTCGTTGGCCGGTTTTCAGGTGTCCGCAGATGGCCGGTTTTGGGTGTCCCCCGAGGGGAGTGTGCACACGTCGGAGATCCGCAACGCGGTGTGCCTGAGAAGTAGAACCATGCCACGAGCCCGAAGCCGCTCGTAGACCGCCATGGACCGCTTGTATTTCGTCCCGCCGATACGGTCACAGGCCGCCAGGATCTCGCCTTCTTCGTGGAGCGTATACGGAACCACCTCGTTCGGTTTGATGTTCCGCGGCGATTTCATTTCCCTCGCGGGGTTCACCGTGATCCACTTGTGGCTGACACAGTAACCGAAAAAAGTCCGCAGTGCTTGTAATTCTACTTTCCATGTCACGGGTTCGACGTGGCGACTGCCACGGTAATCCTCAAGCACGTCAAGGTTCACATCGACAAGTTCAGAAATGCCTTCACGATCGCAAAACGAACTCAGCAGGTTCAGTTTGGTTTGGTACTTTCGGAAGCTTGAGCGTTCGATATCACCGTGGTACCCTCCATCCGGATTGATCGCGCCATGGCTTTTTAGAAAACGTTCAGCGGCCCAAGGCAGAGTTCTTGGATCTCGCGGGTTCAATGACGTGGCTTCATCCGTCTGCTCTTCAAGCTGGCGCTGCTCGTCCAGCTTTCGCAGTAGCGCGGTCAGTCGCCGCTCGGCAAGTCGGCGGCTGCGGGTATTGAGCGCTTGGCGAACCCTCAAGCCGTGGTGCTTGCCTTCGACATGAAACGGACACTGACATTTGTCCAATCGAACGTCTCGACCGCCGCGCCCAAAGTACTTGCATCTTCTGAGGTGCCGCCGGAACGCGTAAGGCTGGGTGTCTTTGTTCACGTGTTCACATTACCTCTCGGGTCCCCCGCCGACCTGATTCTCCTCCAACCCGCATCGCGTAGACCCGGGCCGCAGCTGTCGGCGAAACCATGACGGTCGTGTAATCCCGCTTCGACCGACGGCCGACATTCGGCTGCCGAAGGATTCCGGGACCGCATTCATCTCGAAACCAGTCGCGGACTGTCTTTTCGCTGAACCCCCACCGCCCTGCCCAATGCCGGATTGGAAAGTGCTGCTCCTCGAACGCTTGGGGAGTCGCGGCCAAGGCCTGCCTCGCCTCAGTCACAGTTGCCTCTGGGGGCCGACTGTTCATGCGCGCCAAAATCGACTTGAATCGAGATACTTCGCAGGCGATCCGTTTCAGTGCGGAGAGCTTCACGGATTCGATCCTGCTCTTCAGGTGTCAACAACCCGTCGCCAAGTTCGAAAAGGCAAATCTTAAATCGGCTCACACCAGCGAGTCGCGCAAGTCGACTCTGCGAAACTCCCAAGACCAGACGATTTGACCTCAAATCCACTACAACAACCGTAGTCGATTATGGTCGGGCTGCCTAGACTCGAAGAATTGTTCTTCGTGTCGAAGAAATGGTCTATTTCTTCTTCGACGCTACTGCCTTCGATCCAAAGTGGTGCTTCAGGATCGTCGAAACACTCCGGCGCTGCGCATAAGTTGGACTGGACCCGTAGAGGAGTTTCGCGGCTTGGTTGTTGGTCTTGCCCGCTGCCTTGATCTTACGGGCTTCATCGAGTTGCTCTGGAGTAAACTTGCCCTTGGCGCCACGGCGCTTCGGTACTTTACCCTCTGCTTTAGGTAATAAGGCCCGCAGGTTGGCCTCAGGGCCGCTTCCTCGCAAGCCTCGGCAATCCTGTGCGTCAACCGGGCCTACCTCTAACCGGCCGGACTGTGGCGCGGCATCCAACAACCGGGCCTGCCAATGAGCTATTTGAGCACGAAATAACGCGTCTTGATCGCTCCATACATCGTCATGTCCCCTCTGTTGGGCAAATTCCTGACGTGTCTCTTCAGGAATATAGAACCACCCTCCGAAATTAGCCGAATCCCAGACCAGCAGGGCAATGCTGCCGAGGAGGTCGACGCTAAGAATCCCAGCATCGAACAATACCTGGGCTATCGCGTCAACTGCGTACCGCATACACTCCGGACTGGCTGAAAGCTGAGGCGACTCCCAGCAATTGGCTGCCGCGTGTAGCAATCTCGCTTGGACCTTCTTTTGAAGAGCTGAAGGTACGTCTGGGAGCGACCCGGAGACGAGCGGCCTCACGCATCCGGGAATGTCAGCTGCTCTCGGCTCAGATGGCAGAACCCCCCGTTTGCGCAATTCGTCCGCGACAAGTTGCTTCAGACGATGCTCCTCGTCCCATTGCGCAATGAGGTTCGGTAACTGCCACGAATCGTACATAAGCGCCCCGCGCGGTAGGACCGGGAAACGTCCTAGCTAGACTCCCACAAACAGTTTACTACGGAAACGTTTCAGCGATTCACAACTGGAGCACTCAATTGTGGATGCTCCCCGCGAATCCTTCGGAAGCCGTCTACGAAACGTCATTATCGATAGATTTCGCTGAATCGGTACGTGAGTTGGTGTGCTCGTGGCCAGCCGACGCGTACGAACGTGTCGAGGATGTCCATGAGTGCCGCGTGACAGTCCTTGCGTTCGCGCAGCAGGGGTCGGTACCCCTGCCTTTAATGAAACGTCGACTTGAGGACGTGCTCTCCTCTGGCGGACGACCTGGCGGGGCAGGCTACCTTGGCGATGCGGTAGCCGCGCTCGCCGGCGGCGTTCTTCGAGGAGTCGACAGGCTTGGCGCGTAGTAGGCCCTGCCCCCCTCGGCAAGATGTTAGATCAAGCGAATCTCCAAGGATGGCATTAGCCGCTGAAGATTCGTCAAGGAGCGGGCTTGCCAGGGGATGGATTCAGAGGCGAGGAAACGAAGGGTCACACTGGCACGGTCCCGAGCTTCAATGACGAAGCGGGAGAACATCGTAATCCCGGAGCTGTCAGAAAATCCAGCTATCTGAGGTCTAACACGATCGGCACCGACTGACCGATCAAAGTTCTCTTAAGCATTTCGAGGATTGGGGCGTAGTCGTCCATACCGGACAGGCGTAAAGCGCGTTTGAAGGAAACGGTGGAGTTGTCGTCCTCCAGCCGTATCTCGAATGCTTCTCCATTGATGTTCTTCAGGCTGACACTCCTGTGAGCGTCTTGAGCGGCAAGACTGCTTTGGTAGTCACCGTCATGACTTCCGCATGTGCGGGATGCGCTCCAAAACGCCAGCCAAGCATGGCGTTATGGTCCGTGATCATCGTCAGCGGGCCCAGGCAGGACTTTCCGAAGTCTCCGCCCGCGGCCGATTGCTCTAGTTGCCTCACGAGTAGCTCACGAGCGTCTTCGTGTAAGATCGGCTCGATGAATGCTTGATAGCATTCCGCCTGGGAACCCGGTCGTAGTCCCACGGCGAGCGCCTGTGAACCCTACCGGGAGGTGATCGAGGCCGCGCTGTCAAAGGGTTGCAATGCCATGGCCATCTGGCAGGACCTGGTGGACGGCCATGGTTTCGCGGGACGCTATGCCAGCGTCAAGCGGTTCGTGCGGAAGCTCAGTAGGATCTCCACGCCCGAAGCCCGCGTGGTGATCGAAACCGCGCCCGGTCAAGAAGCGCTGGTCGATTACGGCACCGGCCCCATGGTGCGCGATGCAGCGACGGGCAGGTATCGGCGCACGCGGCTGTTTGTGATGACTCTGGGCCACAGCCGGAAAGCTGTCCGGCTGCTGGTGTTCCGCTCCAGCACGCAGACTTGGACCGAACTGCATGAGGCGGCATTTCGCCGTCTGGGCGGAGTGACTCGCGTGGTGGTGCTGGATAATCTGCGCGAGGGCGTGCTGACGCCCGACATCTACGATCCCAAGATAAATCCGCTCTACGCCGATGTGTTGAAGCATTACGGCGTGGTCGCTCTGCCGTGCCGCGTACAGGATCCGGATCGAAAAAATCCCGCGGAACGCGGCTGGTGGAGGCAACAACTCTCGTGAAACTGATTCCGATTGCCGTGTTCCTGATCGCGGGCGTCGCCGCCCTGCATCGTGCGAATTTCGTGCAGCCGGACCGTCTGTCTTCGGCAGGCATCGGGCGTGCCGTCATCATCGCCCTGTTCTCGCTGACCGGCATTGAGATTGCTCTCGGGGTGAGCGGCGAGGTCACTCACCCCGCGCGTGCCATTCCGCGCGCCCTCGCCATGGGACTGATCCCGGTCGCATTCCTCTACAT
>DASYET010000046.1:0-98834 GCA_036498815.1 Bryobacteraceae bacterium
GCGGCTTTCCTTCTTCTTCAACTCGCATAACGATTTTCTGGAAGAGATCGCCAAATTCCGTGCCGCTCGCCGCATCTACGCGCGCCTGATGCGCGACCGCTTCGGCGCCACTGACCCGCGATCGCAGATGCTGCGCTTCCACGTAAGCAATGGCGTCAGCGAACGTGAAGGCCAATTCCTGCGCGGCGGTCGATCCGGCTTCACGGATGTGGTACCCGCTGATCGAAATGGTGTTCCACTCCGGCATTTCACGCCCCGCCCAGGCGAAAATGTCGGTGACGATCCGCATGGCCGGCCGCGGCGGGTAAATGTAGGTGCCGCGGGCGATGTATTCCTTGAGGATGTCGTTTTGGATGGTGCCGGAGAGCTTCGACAGATCCGCGCCTTGTTCCTTCGCAACGAGAACGTAGAGCGAGAGCAGGATCGCGGCGGTCGAGTTGATGGTCATCGACGTGGTGACCTGGTCCAGGCGGATGCCGTCGAAAAGACGCTCCATGTCAGCCAGAGAGCAGATGGCGACACCGACGCGGCCGACTTCTCCGGCGGCGAGGGGGTGGTCCGAATCCATGCCCATCTGGGTGGGGAGGTCGAAGGCGACGGAGAGTCCGGTGATGCCTTGCGAAAGGAGGAAACGGTAGCGGCGATTACTTTCTTCGGCGGTGCCGAAGCCGGCGTACTGGCGCATGGTCCAGAGGCGCTTGCGGTACATCTCGGGGTGAATGCCCCGGGTGAAGGGGTACTCGCCTGGGTGCTCCTGGTTTGAGTCCATGGGCTGCTCGCTCATGAGCGCGAGATCTTGCGGGCCTTCCAAAAGGAGCTGATGCCGAAGTACGCCATCAACGCGGCGAATCCGAAGATCATGAGGACGCGGCCGATGCTGCCTTCGGGAGTATCGAGCTGATGAACGCTGCGGACCCCGGAGGGCACGGCGGCGGCTGCGAAGAGCAGGAAAAACAGGCCAATCACCTGGTTCCACAGAATGTGGAGCGGCCGGATGATGGCCGGAATGACGTGCCCGAAAAACTGTTTGGTCAGCTTGACCATTACTGCTACTGCCATCTTAACAAACGCTTTACAGATGCACGCCGAAACGGACGATATAGTAGAAAGAAGAGGCCGGAAAGCGCATGGCTCCCTCCGGCATCTGGTGATATGCTGTAGGTGGCTTTGGGGCGCTCGGTCGGCGTCCGTGGCAAAGAGAAAGAGGCAATTCCTTGGAAGATCGACTGAAGGAGCTCATGCAGGAGTTGGGGAACGCGATCAACGAATCGCTTTCCGATTCCGATCGCATCGCCGCTGCCATCGGCGAGATCAAACGGGCGGGGTACGACGTTTTTCTGGTTCTGGAAGCAACCATCGGTTTCAACAAGCGCGAGGAAACGGCCGAGGACGAAGAAGGTGGCGAGACCATTGAGCTGGAGGCTCCGCCGGAGACGGGACGCCGCCGGGTCGGCAAGATCAAGCTCACCAGCCAGGATCAAAAATTCCTGCGCCAACTGAAGATCGCGATTGACGACGACGGGCGCTAGCCCAGAGGCGGGTCCGCCTTGCGCTGGTTCCTGCTGGTTTTAAGTTTTTCATTACAAGCGTACTCCGCGGAGAAGATTGAGATCGTCCGCGACGAGTACGGAATCCCCCACATTTTTGCTCAAACCGCGGCGGGCGCGGCGTATGGGTCGGGCTATGCGCAGGCGTCGGACCGGGCGGAGCAGCTTCTTCAAAATCTGAAATCGGCGCATGGGGGCGAGGTGTCGTTGACGGCTCCGGTACGTTCGATGGTGGAGGCATATTGCGCGGGCGCGAACGCGTGGTTCGCGGAGAATCATCGCGGTGAGCGGGTGGAGCCGGCGATGGTAGAGGCGTTCAGCCGCTCGGCGTTTGGATCGATTCGCGAGTCGAGCGATGTGTTGATCGCGCCGTCGCGTTCGACGGACAAAGCAGTGATCTCGATCCTGAGTCCGTTGGGGAGTTGGTATGGATCCGCGAGGCTATACGCGATCCACATGTCCGCCGCGGACAGCGGGCTGGAGTTTTCCGGAGTGGGTCCGGTGGGTGTGCCGTTTCCGTTGCTGGGGCACAGCGCATTTGTATCGGTCTCCGGAAGAGGCGCGGGCGAGGGGGGCGCGAACGCGCTCGATCAGGCGTGGGCGATGATCGCGGCGAAGAATCTGGAGGAGGAGAAGCGGGCGCTGGCGATGGGGCAGCTTCCGGCACAGAAGTTTTTGATCGGGACGGCGGAGGGAGATATTTTCGATAGCTCGACCGGCGTGACGAATCCGCCGGAGGGCGTGCTGTTGAGCGGCGGCGGCGTGCCGCAGGCTGTGGCGATGCAACGCCAGTTGCTCACGGACGCGTACACGTTTTCGCTGGAATCAGCGGCGTCGCTGGCGTTCGCCACCGACGTCTACAAGGCCGAGGAATGGCAGAAGCGGATCGCGAAAGTGGCGCCAGGGTCGGACTTCGTCCGCATGTTGACGGGATGGAGCCGCCGGGCGGAGGCCACTTCGAGAGAGGCTCTTGCGTTCTACCTGTTCAAGATGGCGTTGGACGACGATGCGCGTACGTTGGAGCCTCCGGATACGGTGAGCGATGGGCGGATCCGGGCGGCGCTGCGGAAAGCGCAGGACCGGTTTGAGACCGAGTTCAACTTCGATGCCACGTACGGAACACTGTTCCGCATCGGGCGGGATGGCGCGCAGCGGTCGTGGCCGTTGGGCGGAGGAACGGTGACAGGGGTGGGTATGGCGACACCTCGGGCGGTCGATTATGAGGCGCGCGACCGGCGAATGGTGGCTCGTGGAGGGCAGGCTGCGTTGCAGGTGGCGGTACTCGCGAAACCGACGCGAAGCGTGATCGCGATGCCTCTGGGGGAAAGCGATCAGGCGGGGTCGGCGCATTTCGATGATGAAGCTCGGGATTTGTATAGCGTGTCGCACACCTTCGCAACGTACTTCGCAGATCGAAAAACGCTCGAAAAAACCTCAAAGAACAAGAAAGAACTGATATTCTGACGGGCCGCGCCCCACCCATATGCATGGGCGCGTTCCAGGCGATTGAGCAGTTCTTACGAACCTCCGGCCAGCCCGCGGTGATGGAGCCGGGGGAGGATGCCATCTCTGTCGGCACGGATAATTTTCGTCTGGAACGCAACGGCGCGCGAGTCACGTTCGAGGTCTGGAGCGAGACGCACAATCTGGTACGGCGAGTGCGCGCGGTTCACAGCGAGCGCCGGGGGCGGTTGGAACTGGACGTGGAGCACTTCGGCGGGCGAATCGGGCGGCTGACTCTGGTGGATCTGGCGCATCCTTCGAGCCGCGACGCTTCGCGGCAGGGCGCGCGGCTGAAGTACCGGGAACGATTTCGGCGGTCGCTCTCGCGGCAGTTTCCGGATTGGCGGATCGTCGAATTGAGCACCGCGCCGGATTTGCATCACACGTTGTCGCCGAGTTTTCCGCGGGCGCTGCTGCGGAAAGGCAACACGGCGATGGCGGCAATCGGCGCGGCGGAGGACTCGCTCGATCCGGATGGGGCGCTGACATTTGGGCTGATCTGGCTCGACTATTTGCGGCATCGCGAGACCAGGCTGGCGGTGCGCGGGCTGGCGATCTTTCTTCCTGAAGGCCACGTGCGGACCGCTTGTCATCGCGTGCGATACCTGGATCCCAGCATCGCCGCGTACACGCTTTTCGCGCACTTCGCCAACGGCACTGAGGAGCCGATCGACCCCAGGGACCACGGCAATTTCGACACTCGCATCGAGCCATGCAAGACAGCGTTGGCTGGGTATCGGACGGAACTCGCCGATTGGGTGGAGCGGATCGCGAAGGTCGAAGACGTGGAGCGGCGGGATCAACCGGACGGTTCGGTGATTCTCGCAGTGCGCGGCCTCGAGTTCGCGCGTGCCTCGGGCGGACGGCTGACGTTCGGCATCGATCAGAAGCACGAGGCTCTCGACGAATCGCATGTGCGCGAGATCGAGGCTCTGGCGCGCGGTGTCGCGACGATGCGGAACGTATCGCGGGTTGGGCAGGGCGGCCCGCTGTACACGCGGCGTCCGGAGGCTTGGCTCGAATCGCAGGTGCGGACCGGGATGGAAACTCTGGATGCGTCGCTGCTGCCTTGTCCGTTGTACGGGCAAGTGCCGCAGTTCGCTGCCGGAGAGCGCGGGATTCTGGACATCCTGGCGGTGGATCGCGACGGGCGGCTGGCGATCGTGGAAGTGAAAGCGACGCAGGACGTCCATTTGCCGCTGCAAGCGCTGGATTATTGGATGCGTGTGAAGTGGCACCTGGAGCGCGGCGAGTTCCGGGGGCGCGGTTATTTTCCGGGAACTGAGTTACGCACGGATCCGCCGCGCCTGTTGCTGGTGGCTCCGGCGCTCGATTTTCACCCTACCAACGAGGTCCTGCTGCGGTACTTCTCGCCGGAGGTGGAAATCGAACGCCTGGGTGTGGGGCTACAATGGAGACAGGAGTTGCGAGTAATGTTTCGCGACGCCGCACCGCAATGCCGCTCTCCGTTTTCCGCCAAATCAGACAGGGTTTCGCCCATCTGAATCCACACGAGGTCCGCGACGCGGGCGCGAAGCCTGTCCGCGTAGGCTTGGTGGCCGCCGATCACGAATCGCTGAGCCGGATGGAAACGTACCTGGTTCCTCCGCATCTCTCCGCGCAGCGCCGGGCCGAGTCCGCGCGAATGCTGATCCGCGGCGGCGGGCCGGCTTGCGACATCGAGATCTACGACTCCGCGCTGCTGGTTCCGCGGGGCGCGTTTATGCTGGACCTGGATGCTCCGGAGGACGGCTTGCGGCAAGTCATCCGCAAGCGCGAAGATTTGATGCTGCCTTTGGCGCGAACTTTTTATCCGTTCCGCAAACTGGCGTCGAACCATATTGTCCGCGCTGTGGCGAAAGAGAACGCTCTGTTTGCGTTGGCCACCGCGCTGCCCGACGTTGTGCCGGGGCTCTCGATTCCGTGGGCTCTCGGCGAATTCACGTCGGACGCGGCTTTCCTTACGATGAACCAAGTCC
Source organism: Bryobacteraceae bacterium (assembly GCA_036498815.1). Lineage (GTDB taxonomy): Bacteria > Acidobacteriota > Terriglobia > Bryobacterales > Bryobacteraceae > Palsa-187. The sequence continues at coordinate 5,030 of DASYET010000046.1, forward strand.
GCATGGCGTTCCTGCTGGCGGCGGCGAGCGACCGTCCTGCGGGGTATCGCGAGCAAGCGTCCGAAATTGCGTCGATCGTCGCGGGGGCGTTCGGATGGCGGGCCATCGCTCGCGAGTTGATTGGGAAAGTCCCGTTTGGCGGAGGCCTCATTCCCAAGGCGGGCATCGCGTGGGCGGGAACCTTCGCGGTGGGATTGTCGCTCGAACGTTTGTACCGGCTGGGCTACGGATTCACGCGCACGGAGCGTAAGGCCGTTTACGAAGAGGCCTACGATCACGGGAAGCAGATCGCGGGGATGTTACTGGAAGGCCTGCGGCGCAAAGCCGTTTAACGGCGAGTCCGCACCGCGACTGAGACCGTGCGAACGGATGTCCGAGGCGGGGCGGGCTTTTTGTTCTTCACCACGTTCTGATCCAGAGTCTGGATCAGCCGGCTCCACAGGGAGTCGGGATCGGAATCGAAGACGGCATTCGCTGTCCCCGGAATCACGCGCCACGCGCCCGCGTCGAGTTCCGCTTCCAACTGCCCCGGACCCCAGTTGGCGAAGCCGAGGTAGAAGCGGATGCGCTCACGCCCCGCGCCGCTCGCCAGAAGCTCTTCGAGCAAATCCTGCTCCAGCACGGCGTAAACGTCTCCGCCGAGATGCTGCGCGCGCGGTTCCGGCGTGCGGGAGCGGAACAGGGTCAAAACACTCTTGGGCTCCACGGGGCCGCCTTCGAACGCGACATCGGTGATCTTGCCGGCGTCCTTCACGCCGCGCAGGAGCTTGGAGACAGGCACATCGCCTTCGCGATTCAGAACCAGACCCACGGTGCCGTCTTCATCCGTGGTCACGATCAGCACCACCGTTTGGGCGAAGTTCGGATCATGCAGCCGCTGGTCGGCCACCAGGAGCTTTCCTTCGGCGAGCTCGTCGCCCGCGAACGCCGGGGCGGCGAGGCAAATCCACAGTGTGCCCAAGAGGCTCGCGCCCGCCAGCCATCTCCGGCCGAAATCCCCGCGTAGGCTCATGATTGATTCTCGCTCTTTCCGGCACATGGGACAATAGGTGGTTCATGCCTCGTCTTCAACGCGCTTTGCTGAGCGCCACCGATAAATTCGGAATTGTCGAGTTTGCGCGCGGGCTTTCGGCTTTGGGAATCGAGCTGATTTCCACGGGCGGAACGTTCCGCGTGTTGCAGGAAGCGGGCCTCGCTCCGCTGCGCGAAGTGGCGGAAGTGACGCAGTTCCCGGAGATGCTGGACGGCCGCGTGAAGACGCTGCATCCCGCTGTAGCGGGCGGGATTCTCGCGGTTCGCGGCAATCCCGAGCACATGCGCTCGATCGCGGAACACGGCATCGCGACCATTGATTTAGTGGCGGTGAATCTCTACGATTTCGCGAAGGTGGCGGCGAAGGCCGATGCGACGCTGGAAGAACTGATCGAGAACATCGACATCGGCGGTCCCACGATGATTCGCGCCGCAGCCAAGAACTGGCAGGACGTCGCGGTGGTGACTTCACCGGCGGATTATCCGGCGATTCTCGAGGAACTGCGATCGAACGGCGGCGCGCTTTCCCGCGACACGCACTGGCAGCTGGCGAAGCAGGCTTTCGCGCTCACGGCGGCGTACGATCGCGCGGTGTCGGCGAGGCTGGCGGAGATTCTTCGCGTGGACGAAGTGCGGCCGGGCGAGGTGCTGAGGGGCGAGGTACTGCCCGCGATGCTCGACATCCGGGCTCCACGGACGTTGTCGCTACGCTACGGCGAGAATCCGCACCAGAGCGCGGCCCTGTACTCGCCGGGGCACTCCGGAATTGCGGCGGCGGAGCAGTTGCAGGGCAAGGAACTGTCCTACAACAACCTGGTGGATCTCGACGCGGCGTGGCAGTTGGTTAATGAATTCGAGCAGCCCGCGTGCGCGATCATCAAGCACACCAATCCGTGCGGATGCGCCGAGGGGCCCAAGTTGGTGGACGCGTATCGACGCGCGTGGGACGCCGATCCGATCTCCGCCTATGGAGGAGTGCTCGCGTTTAATCGGGAGGTGGATCTTGCCACGGTAGAGGCGATGGTGGAGACCAAGCAGTTCGTGGAAGCGATCGCCGCGCCGGCGTATTCCGCGGAGGCTTTGCAAAACTTGGGTGGGAAGAAGAACCTTCGGTTGTTGCGCGTCGCGCCGGGTCCGCCGGAGCCCGTGGTGAAATCGATCAGCGGCGGATACCTGGTACAGACGCCGGACATCCATCAGCTGGATCGCAGCCAGGTGCAAGTGAAGACGCGCCGCGCGCCGACCGGGCAGGAATGGGCGGCGCTCGAATTCGCGTGGAAGGTCTGCAAGCACGTGAAGTCGAACGCAATTGTGTACGCGAATGCCGGCCAGAGTGTCAGCGTCGGCGCGGGGCAGATGAGCCGCGTGGATTCCGTGAAAATCGGCGCGATGAAGGCGGTGCTGCCGCTGAAGGGGACCGTGGTGGCCTCCGACGCGTTCTTCCCCTTTGCCGATGGGCTGGAGGAAGCGGCCAAGCACGGCGTGACGGCGGCGATTCAGCCCGGTGGCTCGCTGCGGGACGAAGAAGTGATCGCGGCGGCGGATCGCTTAGGCCTGGCGATGGTGTTTACCGGAGTGCGGCACTTCCGCCATTAATCGGAGCCGACTAGCTTCAGCTCATTCTTGACGCTGACGACGCCTTTCACTTTCTTGGCTATTTTTTCGGCCTTGTCCTTGGCTTTCTCATCGCGGACGCGTCCTCGCATGGTGACGGTGCCTTCCTTGACGGCCACATCGAAGCCCGCGCCACGGACATCGGCGTCATTGGCGAGCCTGCGCCGGACTTCATCATAAATCCGGTCATCGTTCGGGTTGCCTTGCGCCACCAGCAACGGAACGAGGAGGAAGAAAATCAAAAGCAGCGACAGGGTGCGCATAGGGTCTCTTTCTAGTCTATTGAAAGTCTGGACGTGCTGCGATGGCGGCGGGTTTCGGCGCCATTAGGCGCCTGCGATCGCGCGCCAGTCGATGGCCGCCAGGAATTCCGGATCTTCGCGCCAGCGGGGCCGTACTTTCACGAACGTTTGCAGGAAGACTTTCTTACCGAAAATCTTCTCCATTTCCAGGCGGGCTTGCGTGCCGACTCGTTTGATTCCTTCGCCGCCCGTGCCGATGATGATTTTCTTCTGGCCCGGCCGTTCGACATAGATGGATGCCGCGATCCGAAGGAGGGCGGGCGTGTCCTCCCAGGTTTCGACCATCACGGCCACGGCGTGCGGGACTTCCTGATTCGTGAGGCGCAGGATCTTCTCCCGTAGGACTTCGGCGGCGAGAAATCGCTCGGGTTGGTCCGTCACATGATCTTCGGGATAGAGCGCCGGGCCCTCGGGCAGCCGCTTCAGGATCTCCTTCCGCAGCACGTCGAGGCCGTCGCCCTTGAGAGCGGAAATCGGAATGTACTCGGCGAAATTGTGCAGCGCCTGATATTTTTCGATCAGCGCCAGGATCTTCGGCTTCTCGGCCAGCTTGTCGGCCTTGTTGAACACCGCCAGCGCAGGCGCTTCGATCTTCTTCACCAAATCCACGGCCTGCGCGTCCTCGTCGGAGAAGCGTGTGAGCGCGTCCACCAGGAATACGACCACATCCGCGTCCGCCGACGACCGCACGGTGTCCATCATGCGTTTGTTCATCAGCGTGTCGGACTTGTGGATGCCCGGAGTGTCGATAAAGACGGCCTGCGCGTCCGGCAGAGTCAGCACGCCCTGGATGGAGGTTCGCGTGGTCTGGGGGCGTGGCGCGACGATGGCCAGCTTCTGCCCCAGCAACGCATTCAACAGTGTCGATTTTCCGGCGTTGGGCCGGCCCAGGATGGATACGAATCCCGCACGATGTAATTTATTTTTGCTCACTCAGCTCCGTTTGCTTTCGCTACTCGCACCTGATCCACACGACGGTCATTCGCGGCGAGAACCGTGATCGCGATCCCGTCCCGCTGGGTCGCTTCGCCTACGGTGGGCACGTGCCCCAACCACTCTGTTACAAGACCGCCCACGGTGGTCGATTCCGGGTTTCCCTGCGGATGGAAATCCAGCAGGTCGCCCAGGCGGCTCAGGTCGAAACTGCCGGACATCACGTAACTGCCGTCCGGTTCCTCGCGGAAATCGCGCTCCGGTTCGTGCTCGTCGTGAATCTCGCCGACGATGGCTTCCACCATGTCTTCCAGCGTGACGATGCCCGCGGTGGAACCGTACTCATCCACCACCACCGCCATGTGCGCGCCCTCTTCCTGCATTTCTTTGAGGAGATCGTTGACCGGTTTCGTTTCGGGCACCGCGCGGATGGGACGCTTCACGTCACGCACGCGGCGAACGGCACGCTCCGCCTCGCTGACTTCGAACATATCGCGGACGTGCACGAAGCCGGTGATGGAATCGATGTCGGTATCGTAGGCGGGAATGCGCGAGTACTGTTCATGAATCACGACCTGCCTCAATTGCTCCAGCGTCGCGTCCTGTTGGATGGCGACGATTTGCGGACGCGGCGTCATCACTTCGCGAACGGTGGTATCGCCAAAGGCCACTACGGATTGGATTAACTCGCGGTCGCCCTTTTCGATGATGCCCTCTTCTTCACCCGCGGTGATGAGGGCTTCGATGTGTTCCTCGGGGCTGGTCGGCTCGGCTGCCTGTTCTCCGGGGCCCAGCTCGAATAAAGAGTGCAGGAATTCCAGAGCCCAGGTGAGCGGACGCGCCACCAGCGAGATTACTCGCAGAAGCGGAACCAGCACCACCAAGCCGTGTCCACTGCTCTTTCGGTAGACGATTTGAGGCACGATGAACGTTCCCACCACCGTCACGATCCCCGCGAGTAGACACGCTACGGCGAGCGCCTCCCCCAGCGGAGCGCTCTCCAGAGTGATCGCCAAGCTCAGGCATCCGAGCACCGCCAATCCGACGTGCTTCACCAGGGAGAACGTCAGCGCGCCGCGCTCGGTGGTCAATCCGATCTTGGCTTCCAGGGTCTCCTTGAAGAATACGAGCGAAGGCAGTTCCCGAGCACGGATGCGGAGGGCCTCCAGATACAGGACCTGCACACACGTCACCAGGATAACGATCAACCCCACGACGAGCGCCATGATGGTCAGCAGCAAGATCATGCGCGAGCCCGCTCCGTCAATCCGGGCGGCAATGCGAGCCGCTTTCGCCAGCGAGTCTCCGCTCGCTCCATTTGCCCGGAATCGGTCTCATGGTCCATGCCCGCCAAATGGAGCATTCCGTGCAGCATCAGGATTCGCAATTCTTCTTCGACCGAGTGTCCGCGCTCGGCCGCCTGCGCCGCGGCGCGGTCGAGGGAGATCGCCAGCTCACCGGCTTCGCCGTGGGCGGGAGGAAAAGAGAGCACGTCAGTCGCGTAATCTTTGCGGCGAAACTTTCGATTCAACTCGCGCAACTGTGCATCATCTGTGATCAAGCACGTTACGGCGCGTCCGCCGCCCGCGCTTTCCACGAGTTCGTCCAAGAAGGTTTTCAACGCTCTTCGGCGAAGGCGCCGGCAAAGAGAGCAAGAGGGATGGCGAAATAGAATCGAACTCGGCTCTTTCTGTAAAGCGGCGGTGGACATGGCTGGAGCCCTAGGCGAGGGGCGTTCCCGCGGGGGTCGCTGCCGTGGGAGTTTCCGCCGCCTCAACCGGCGGCTCAGCGAGTTTCAGCGATAACTGCCGGTTCACCCCGATCAGCTCGTTGTAACGCTCGTAAGCCTTCACGATCTTCTGCACCAGGTTGTGACGCACCACGTCCTTGTCGTCGAACTGCACGAAACGGATGCCCTCCACGTCGCGCAGAACATCCACCACTTGGATCAAGCCGCTATGTTGACCCGAGGGAAGGTCGATCTGCGTAGGATCTCCCGTCACCACCATCTTCGAATTGAAGCCCTGGCGCGTCAGGATCATCTTCATCTGTTCCGGTGTGCAGTTCTGTGCTTCGTCCATGATGATGAAGCTGTCGCTGAGCGTGCGTCCGCGCATGAACGCGATGGGCGCGATCTCAATCGTATTACGCTCCAGGAGCTTTTCGATCTTTTCGGGCTCCATCATGTCGTACAGCGCATCGTACAGCGGGCGCAGGTATGGATCGATCTTCTCCTGCAAGGTGCCGGGCAGGAATCCCAGCCGCTCGCCCGCTTCGACGGCGGGTCGAGTAAGAATGATGCGGCTCACGCGCTTGCTCAACAGCGCCGACACCGCCATCGCTACCGCAAGATACGTTTTGCCGGTGCCCGCCGGGCCCACGCCGAACACCAGATCGTAATGCTCGATGGCGTCCACATAGCGGCGCTGGTTGATGGTCTTCGGCGCGATCACTTTCTTGCCGAAGCTGCGCTGCTTGCCGCTTTCCACCAGTCCGCGCAGAGTGGTATCTCTATCCGCCGTCACCACGCGGAGGAAGCTGTTGAGGTCGCCATTGTTGAAAATGTGGCCTTCTTTGACGAGCGCCGCGTAATCACTGAGAATCCCCGCCGCGCGGGTGACTGCTTCGTCTCCGCCTTCGATCTCCAGCGAATCGTTCAGCAGCCGCGTCCGCACGCCGAGTCCGTTCTCGATCAAACGGATATTCTCGTCACGGGTCCCGAACAGGGATTCAATACCTCGGCTGATTTGGACGCTGGACTTCATTCAGGGGAGGAGCAGGGGTATTCCGAAGCACCGGACTTCCGCGGGCGCGGAGGCAGGGAAGACATCTAGCTCTAGGATATCAAAACGTCCGCCAATGCAAGCCCTCGGGATTATTTCAGTACCGTGTACCTGTCCTGCGGCGTGTTTTCGCATTGCAGAGACTCCGTGACGCCTGACGCAATCTGCGAGCAGGTGTTCGTAATCGCGGCGCGGCGCGCGAACTCTTCCGTTTTGCCAGAGGCGGTCCGGCACGCCTGCTGGCCGTGGTACGTGATGCAGACTTCCACGCGCACGCCGTTTTCCGCCAGGTTCATGCTGGACTTGATCAGCACGGCGAGCACGATCAGTACGAAAACAATTCCGATGAGTACGGGAGCTTTCTTCATCGAATCTCCTTCACTACACGCCCAAGGCCGCGGAGGATTCGGCGAAGAACGCGCCCATCCGGCGGAATTTCTCGTAGCGATCGTCCATGATCTGCTGCGCGCTCATGCCGTCCAGACTCGCCAGCGTGTTGCGGAGCGTCTCTCGCAGCGATTCCGCGGCGCCGTCCGGATCCACTTGAGCGCCCTCGCCGGGTTCCTTCACGATCCCGTCGATCAGTCCGAGCTCGAATAGATCCGGAGCCGTCATCTTCAGAGCGGCCGCCGCCAGAGGTGCGCGGCTGGAATCGCGGTAAATGATCGAAGCGCAGCTCTCGGGCGAAATCACGCTGTAGACGGCGTTTTCCATCATGAAAATGCGGTTGCCGACGCCCATCGCCAGCGCGCCTCCGCTACCGCCCTCGCCAATCACGACGACGATCACGGGGACCCCTAGACGCGACATTTCGCGAAGGTTTTGTGCGATAGCCTCGCCTTGCCCGCGCTCCTCGGCGTCGATGCCATGATACGCGCCGGCCGTGTCGAGCAGCGTGATCACGGGGCGCGAAAACTTTGCCGCGAGTTCCATTAGCCGCATCGCTTTGCGGTAGCCTTCGGGCTTCGGCATGCCGAAGTTGCGATAGAGCCGCTGCTTGGTGTCGCGACCCTTCTGCTGCGCCACCATCATCACGGGCCGCTCTTCGAACCAGCCCATGCCGGCGACGATGGCGTGATCGTCCGCGACGTTGCGATCTCCATGCAGCTCTTCGAAATTCGTGATCAGCCGCTGGATGTAATCGAGCGAATGCGGACGCTTGGGATGCCGGGCCAACTGCACGCGCTCCCAACTGGGATTGGTCGGGACCGGTGTCGGGGACGGCTGGGATTCTGCCATGAGTAGAGGAGCTGCCGCTACCCGGCCAGAACTTCCATCGCTTCTTTCCCGCAGAGGCGGGCCACTTCGGCGCGGAATTCTTTGTCCGGGCGAACTTTGGCGCTCAAGTCCAGGATAACCGAGAAGTCCCGGCTCTTTTCCAGCCGCAGACGCACCTCGGTTTCGCCGGGCTTTCGCGCGATGAGTTGCTGCAAGGCCGCAGCGCGTCCGGCTTCACCGAGATCGGCGGGGAGCGCGCCATTGAGCGGAACGCGAATGGAGATGAGCGACGGCATCCGCACGCGAGCTACTTCGAGAAGGACAATATCCTGTATGGAGACCTTTGGCGGAGCGTTCTCTTCGGGAAGAACGAGTCCGCGGACCAGCACGGCTTTGTCTTCCTGAAGTCCGGACTGCAGGCGCTCATACTGTGTGGAGAACACCATCGCCTCGACGGCGCCCTCCAAATCTTCTAGTTGGAGAGCGGCCCACAGTTCGCCCTTTTTATTCCGCTTCCGCTGGATGCCGGTGAGGATGCCACAGAGCGCCACCTCAGTGCCCTTCGCCAAACCTTCCAAGCTTGAGGTGTTCTGGTTGGCCAGTTCGGCCACCTTATCCATGTATTGGTCAAGCGGATGGCCGGTGATGTAGAAGCCGAGCATTTCCTTTTCGCCTACAAGTTTCTCGGTTCCGGTCCAATCGGGAACCTTGGGCAGAGGATGCTCGGAGGGCGGCGTTTCCGCCAGCAGGGCCGCGAATAAACCGGATTGTCCGCTGGCGCGATCGCGCCACACGCGAGCTCCGTTCTCCATCGCGCCGTCGATCATTGCGGTGAACTGCGCGCGAGTGCCGCCGAGGGAATCCATAGCGCCGGCTTTGATGAAACTTTCGATCATGCGGCGATTCACGGCGCCGAGGTCGACGCGCTCGCAGAAATCGTGAAGCGATTGGAACGGCCCGTCCGCATCGCGAGTCTTCTCGATGGATTCGACGGCGTTCTGTCCGACGTTCTTAATCGCTCCGAGGCCGAAGCGGATGCCCTGCGCGTCGCCGGTGGTCACGGGAGTGAACGTGAACTCCGAAGTGTTCACATCCGGAGCCAGGACTTTGATTCCCATCTCACGGCATTCACTGATGTACTTCACGACCTTCGCTGTGTTTCCCGCTTCCGAGGTGAGCAGGGCGGACATGAACTCCAGCGGATAGTGCGCTTTGAGGTAGGCGGTGACGAAGGCGAGATACGCGTAGGCGGCGGAGTGCGATTTATTGAATCCGTACCCCGCGAATTTCTCCATTTGATCGAAAATCTTTTCGACCTTGCGCTCCGATAAGTTCTTGGCCCGCGCGCCCGCCATGAATTTGGCGCGCTGCTTGGCCATCTCCTCCACTTTTTTCTTTCCCATCGCGCGCCGCAACAGGTCGGCTTCACCGAGCGAGTATCCGCCCAGGCGATTCGAGATCTGCATCACCTGTTCCTGATAGATGATGACGCCGAAGGATTCTTCCAGCAGGTCCTTCAGCTCCGGGAAATCGAATTTGACTTCCTTGCGGCCGTGCTTGCGATCGATAAAGTCATCGATCATGTCCATCGGTCCGGGTCGATACAGAGCGTTGAGGGCGATCAAGTCATCCAGGCGATCCGGCTGATAGCGGCGCAAAATGTCGCGCATGCCCGGCGATTCGAACTGGAAGATGCCGCTGGTGTAGGCTTTGCAGAAGATCCTCGCATACGTCTCCGGATCGTCCAGAGGCATGTCTTCCATGCGCAGCTTCACGCCGCGATGGCGATCGATGAGCTTCAGCGCATCCTCGATGATGGTGAGCGTCGTGAGACCCAGGAAGTCCATCTTCAACAGGCCGAGCTTTTCCAAGCCCACCATGTCGTACTGGGTCACAATTTCGTCTTTATTCGTCTTATATAAAGGAACCAGTTCCTTCAGTGCGACGGGGGAGATCACGACTCCGGCGGCGTGAACGCTGGCGTTGCGCGACATGCCTTCCAGCCGCGTGGCGACGTCCAGCATTTCGCGAACGCGCGGTTCCTTGGAGGCCAGATCGTCGATCTGCGGCTCCATCTTGCGGGCTTCCTTCAGCTTGATGTTGAGCGGCTGCGTGGGGATCAGCTTAGTGAGCCGGTCCACGTCGGCATAGCTGATATCGAGAGCGCGGCCGACGTCTTTGAGCGCCGCGCGGGCGCCCAGAGTGCCGAACGTGATGATCTGGGCGACCTGTTCGCGGCCGTACTTCTGCGTGACGTACTGAATCACTTCGCCGCGGCCGCGGGTGCAAAAATCAATATCGATGTCAGGCATGCTGATGCGTTCCGGGTTCAGGAAGCGCTCAAAGATGAGCCCGTACTCGATCGGATCGATATCGGTGATCTCCATTGCCCAGGCGACCAGGCTTCCGGTGGCCGATCCGCGTCCGGGGCCCACGGGAATTCCTCGTTGTTTCGAAAAACGGATGAAATCCCAGACAATTAAGAAGTAGCCGGAGAATTTCATCTGCTGGATCATCTTAATTTCACGATCCAGACGCTCGGCGTACTCCGCGATCTGATGTTTGAGCTTGCCCTGCGCCGCCATGGCTTCCAGGCGCACGCGACGCTTCTCAAATCCTTCCCGGGCCACGTATTCGAAGTGCGAGTCCGTAGTGTGGCCCTCGGGGATGGGGAATTTGGGGAAAGGCTCGGCGACGGGGTCCAGCTTGAGCTGGCAGCGCTGCGCGATGTCCCACGTGCGGTCGAGCGAATGTTCCACCTCGCCGAACAGCGCCATCATTTCTTCGCGCGATTTGAGATAGAACGCCGGGTTGTCGAAGCGCATCCGGTTGGGATCGGAAATGGTTTTTCCGGTCTGGATGCACAGCATGATCTCGTGCGCCCGGGCGTCATCCTTGCGAAGGTAATGCGAATCGTTGGTGGCAACCAGCGGAATGCCGGTCTCCGTCGACAGGCGGTTTATCAGGGGAAGCACTCGCGCGTCCTGCTCCAGGTGGTGATTCTGGAGTTCGAGGAAATAATTGTTGGGTCCGAACAGATCGCGGTACTCGTAAGTGAGCTTGCGGGCATCTTCGAAGCGATCCGCGAGCAGCGTTTCGTTGACGTCTCCGCGCAGGCACGCCGAGAGCGCGATCAGTCCCTTGGAGTGGCGCGAGAGCAGATCCTTATCGATGCGAGGCTTGTAATAGAAACCGTCCAGATAGCCGCTGGAGACTAGCTGGATCAGGTTCCGGTAGCCCTCCTGGTTTTCGCAAAGGAGCACCAGGTGGTTGTAGCGGTTGGAATCGTTCTTCACGCTCTGGCCCTGCTGCGCAACGTAGACTTCGCAGCCGATGATGGGGTGAATGTTGCGGGCCTTGGCGTTGGTGTAAAACTCGACGGCGCCGAAGAGGTTGCCGTGATCGGTCATGGCGACGGCGGGCATCTTTTGCTCAGCCGCGAGGTCCATGAGCTGAGAGATCTCGCAAGCGCCGTCAAGCAGCGAGTAATCGGTGTGGCAATGGAGATGAACGAACGGCGCGGGCATTTGCGACTTCCAATCCCGGGGGAGATTACCAGTATAGCGGGGTGCTCACGCCAGCATCAGCGGTGAGGCAGCGGAGAAGTCCACCAGCACGCCGAGCTCGCGTTGATCTTTCTCCGAGGGGCCGAGTGCGCGGTCGAGCTCGAAGTCGATTTGCACGGCACCGCTCGCAAGCGACGGGAGCGTGCCGGAGTATTCGTGCTCGCCCGCCGTGGAGAACGTCGCGGGCGGTAGCGGCGCTCCGTTCACGGTGGCACGCAGGGTCAGTGAGCGATGCTCGGCCAGGACCGGCTCGGGCAGGTGGAACAGGAAGCGCAGCGTGGCGGGCGCGAGCGCGGCGGTGAGGTCAAGCGTGACGGAAAAGCGGCGCTGGGTCCAGCGCCAGATGCCGTACTCCATGCCATGGTGTTCCGGCGCGTGCCAGCCTTGCTGAAGATGGAAGCCGGTGTAGGGCGAGGTCATGCGGCTCTCAGCAAGCACGTAGGCGCGGACGTCGCCCTGAGGGCTGACCGGATCTGCGGTGGCGGCTCCGGACCCTCCTGAGGTGGCGTAGTGCGTGATGTTCCAGCCGGTGCGGCGGAGCAGGCGCTTCAGGCTCTCTTCGGAAAAGATCCAGTAATTAGTGGCGTCCTGGTTCAGCTCGCGTTCATCGACCAGATAGGCCAGTGGATAAGCGCCGAAGTTGAGTTTGCGGTCCGGCGTCACGGCGGCGATGCGGGTGCTTAAGAAGATGTGGCGAGAGTGGCGCGAGAGCGTTTCCAGCACCAGGAAGGGATTCTTCAAGTGGTACAGGACGCCGAGCATGATGGTGAGTCCGTAGAAGGAGGCCGGCAGGTTAGGGCGGGTGTCTACGTCGGCCACGTGGATGCCTACGCGAGACCCGAGCGCCTGTTTGAGCGCGCGGACCCCGAGGAGTCCGTTGTAATTGGTGGGGGCGTTGTCGACGGTATCGACGCGTGCTCCGAGCGATTCGAGGAAGAAGGCGACATCGCCGTCGCCGCACCCGAGGTCGAGCACGGGGTCGGACCCGATGCGGCGCTTTAGGGCTTCGGGATCGTGGTCGAGGAACTCATCGAGGAACTTGAATGCGGCCAACGACGCCCAGGGATACCAGATCACCCTTGAATCGAGCGGTGTCTTCTCCTTGACGGATTTCAAGTGGCGATGGAAGTCTTGGGAGAGGTCGAAAAGGGTGGAATGCGGCATCGGGAGCTGAGTCCTTCATGATACATTCGGGGAGGAACGCAGCGCGCTTTCCTCCGAGAGGGCCCTTAGCACAGCGGTTAGTGCAGCGGACTCATAATCCGTTGGTCGTTGGTTCAAATCCAACAGGGCCCACCAAATTCCTCGGCGCGTAAGTTCTTCTAGACTATACCGGCTTTAAGGCGAAATCGGGGGACCTTCATTTCCTACGATGTAAGGCCCCGGAAATTAAGCGGAGAATCCAGTATGGAGCGCCACGATCTCGCTGTAAACTTGGACAATGGCTTCTGCATGCAGGCTCGCCGTGGGGGTGGCTGCGGCTTTCGGTTTGGCGGCGCAGTTGTGGGCGCAGGCCGATTCGGGGTCCTTTGTGGGGAGGGTTGCCGATGCGTCCGGAAGCAGGATCGCGGGCGCTCAAGTCACCGCCACGGCGAGCGCGACGCGAGTGCGCTTTCCGGCGTCGAGTGACCGTGGAGGCGATTTCGTCCTCCCGGCTCTGCCCCCGGGTATTTATCAGATCGAGGTCAAGAAAGATGGCTTCAAGACTTTGCAGCGAGACGGGCTGACGCTGCATGCCGATGAAGCCCTTCGCGTGGATCTCACCCTGTCGATCGGAGAGGTGAGCGAGGTCGTAAACGTCTCCGGGGCGGTGGCCGCCCTGCAAACGCAGGACGCGAGTACCGGGCAAACCATCGGTGGCGAGCAGATCCTGGACCTTCCGCTGCTGGGGCGAAACTTTCTCGACCTTCTGCTCCTGGTTCCCGGAGTGACCAGCGGAGCGGGCGGAAACATTGCGAATTACTCCGTTTCCGGCCAGCGTGAGTTTGCGAATTCCATCGTGGTGAATGGAGTCGAGGTCACGGGCGACCGCAACAACGACACTCACGTGCAGCCCAGCGTGGAAGCCGTGGAAGAGTTCAAAGCAGTGACCTCCTCCTATGACGCCGAATACGGAAGATCCGGCGGAGGCGTGATCGCCATTGAGACGCGGTCGGGTTCCAACCAATTCCACGGAAGCCTGTTTGAGTTTCTGCGCACCGACAAGACCACGGCGCGGACGTTCTTCGCGGCCGAACCTTCGGGCTTGAAGCAAAACAATTTTGGCGCGACTCTGGGAGGTCCGCTGCGGAAGAATCGCACGTTCTTTTTCGCCTCCTATGAGGGGCAGCGCCAGCGCGATCTCTATTCCTACTTCGATACCACCGTGCCCGCGGGAATGATCAAAGTGCTGCCTACGGGAGGCGTGGATCTCTCCGGGCTGCGCGATCCCTTTACCGGAACGCAAGTTCCGATTTTCGATCCCTCGTTTTATAACGACAACTATTACGCGCAACAGTTTCCTGGCAACGTGATCCCGGCGACCCGCGTGAGTCCGGCGGGACTTCAGGTGCTGACGAAGCTGTTTCCGCAGCCCAACCTGCCGGGAGTTTCCAACGGATGGTTCAACAACTTCCAGGTATCGCAACGGTACCGCTATGACAGCGACACAGGGAATCTGCACCTGGATCACGTCTTCAGCGACCGCAATCGGGCGACCCTCACGTACGACGTCCTGCGCTTCGACAGCGTGACCGGCGATCCCTTCGCGGGTGCGATTCCGATTGCCGGGGGCGGCGGCGCGGATTCCGCCGATCGCACGCATTCCGCCAACCACGCCGTGGGCGGGACCTACATCCGTACCGTGAGCCCGCACCAACTCAACACACTGCGGCTCGGCTTCGTGCACACGCCGCTCGATCAGAATACGCTGCTGCAAGGAAGTCTGTCGCAGCAGCTCGGCATCGGCAATGTGAATCTCAGCGGATTTCCCGCGACGCAGGGGTTGCCGCAGATCTACCTCGGGTTCGGCGCGGTCGCCGGAGGTTCGACGTACAAGCCGCTTTCCTTCGAGGACAATAATTTCAGTCTGGCGGATCACTACGCCTGGAACACGGGACACCACAACGTCAAGTTTGGATATGAGTACCGCCATCTCGCGGTGAATCCATCCTTTTCCTTGTTTCCGACCGGGTTCCAGTATTATTACGGCGCCTACGCGAGCCTGACGTCCGATCCGACGTACAGCTTCTACAATCCCAGCGCGTATTACGGAAACGGCGGCAGCGAGATTGCCGACTTACTCTTGGGGCTACCGGGTTACACGGCCCTAGGGCTTCAGTTCGCGCCGCCCCACACCACTTCTTTCGAGAATCAAGCGTTCGTGCAAGACACCTGGCGCGTCACCTCTCGGCTGACAGTGGATTTGGGTTTGCGCTACGAATATCAGGCTCCGTTCCAGGAGGCCGGTAATCGCCAGGCCAACCTCGATCTGGCGCACATGCGGATCCTGCTGGCCGGCGCGGGCGGGAATTCGTCGGCGCTGGTCACGCCGGACAAGAACAACTTCGCACCCCGGCTGGGCTTGGCGTGGAGGCTCGGCTCAAAGCTGGTGGCCCGCGCCGGCTACGGCATTTTCTTCACACCCGAAGACAGCGCCCGCAGTGAGATGCTGACGCAGAACTATCCGTTCTTCTCGCAGCAGACGTTTCTCAACTCCGCCGGCGCGCCGTTTACCTACGTGCTCGACACGGGAGTTCCGCGGCTAACGGCTGCCCCAATCGCCGCGGGTACCTCTTCGATCGCGGTGGCTTCCGCCTCAGCGGCGGCGGGGCAGACGCTGTTCTCTCTGGATCCCAACTTTCGGACCGGGTACGCGCAATCTTTCAACCTCACTTTGCAACGCGAGATCACGCGGGATGTGGTGGTGGAAGCCGCCTACGTGGGCGCCATCGCCCATAAGCTGCCCTATGCGGTGGCGAACCTGAATCTTGGCCAGCAAGTTACGAAGCAGCTCGGCACGATTCGCGGGATGTTCTCCGAAGGCAATGATGCGTACCACTCGCTCCAACTGAAAGCCGAGCGGCGGTTCCGCAACTACGGCTTCCTGGTGGCCTACACGTTTGCGAAAAACATCGACAATGGGCCGGCGCCGTTCGATCTGGGCTTGAATCACCAGGCTCCGCAGGATCCTTTCCATCTGGCGCTGGAGCGCGCGGATGCTTCCACCGATGTGCGCCATACGTTCACCGCCAGCTATCTGTGGAAGCTGCCGTTCGGAAAGGGCGCAACATTCCTGGGCAGCTGCTCCCGCACCTGCGACGCGTTGGTCAGCGGCTGGCAGTTCAACGGCATCACATCGCTGCGGTCCGGCCTTCCGGCCAACGTGGTGCGGAACGGCAACAACACGGGGTATGAAGGATTGCGTCCGAACGTGCTGCGCGATCCGAATCTGGATTCATCGCAGCAGACGCTGGCGCGCTATTTCGATACGCAAGCGTTTTCCGTCGCGGGGCTGGGTGCGGCACAGCCCGGGGACGCAGGCAGGAACCTGGTGCGGGGACCGGGCATGGCGAACTTCGATCTCTCTCTGTTCCGGACTCTCGCGCTCGCGGAGCGGCGGAGCTTACAACTGCGCGTGGAATCGTTCAATGTCGCGAATCATCCTCATTTTGCGAATCCGAATACGGATCTCTCCCAGGGGCAGTTCGGCAGCATCACGCACACGGTGGGGAATCCGAGGGTAATGCAGTTCGCGGTGAAGTTTTTGTTCTAGCTCGGACTACGCCACGATGCCGCGGCGCACGGCGCTGAGCACCAGCTCCGCCATATTGTGCACGTCGAGCTTGGCCATGATGCGGATACGGTGCGTTTCCACAGTGTGAACGCTGACGCCCAGCGAGTCCGCAATCATCTTGTTGGTGCGGCCTTCGGCCAGCAACTGGTAGACTTCTCGCTCGCGCTCGCTCAGCAGCTCATGCCGGTCTTCGATATCGGGACCTTCATCCTTCCGCGCATACGCGTCGAGCAGCACGCGAGCCACCGCCGGGCTGAAGAAGCTTTGCCCCATCTGCACCGCGCGGACCGCGCGTAACAAATCGTCGTCGGAGGAATCCTTCAACACGTACGCCTTGGCCCCCGCGCGGACCGCGCGGTTCACGTAGCGCTCATCGCTGAACATGCTGAGCGCGATGATCGCGGTGGACGGGGAGTAGCGGACCAGCTGCGAGATCACGTCGATCCCGTTGAGTTCCTTCATCCGGATATCGATGATGGCGACGTCGGGCCGGAGCTTTTCGGCGAGCGCGACTGCCTCCCGCCCGTCCGACGCTTCGGCAATGATGCGCAGTTCAGGGTCTACCGATAAGAGCGCACGGATCCCTTGACGGATCAAGGCATGGTCGTCGGCAACAAGAATTCGGAATTCCATGGTCAGGCTCTCACCGTCGATCTTTCCGTCTGCGCTGTGAACGGGACGGCCAGGACTACCCGGGTGCCGGTTCCGTGCGCTGAAGTGACTTGCAGGCTGCCGCCGAGAATCGCCGCGCGTTCGCGCATTCCCAGGATGCCCAGCCCTCTTTCCTGCGAATCGGAGGAGGAAATTCCGCGGCCATCGTCGGTAATGGAGACCTGCATTCCTGCCGCTTCCGCCTTCACTTCCACTTCGACGCTGCGGGCGCCGGAATGTTTCTCGCAATTCGTCAACGCTTCCTGAACCGTCCGGTACGCGCACATCCTCACGGTCTCCGGGAGGGACCGGTCCTTCTCAAAGGAGAATTTGAGCTGGCAGGCAATGGAGGTGCGGCGTGAGAAATCCCGTGTAAGCCATTCGAGCGCGGGCTTGAGTCCCAGATCGTCCAATACGGCGGGGCGCAGCAACACAGACACGTTCCGGATGGTGCGCAAGGCCTCGTCCGCATGCGATCGGGCCCGCTCCAGGCGAGTCTGATCGTCGCCCTCGCCGGTCACACGAATATGTGCGAGTTCCATCTTCATCGCTGTAATAATCTGCCCCACGCCATCATGCAACTCCCGGGACAATTTCTTGCGTTCGTCCTCCTGGAGCTTGAGGAGGCTGGCGGTCCCTGGTTGGTCTTCGCCGTGTTCGTTGCGCCGGCGGTACTGCGAAAGAACTTTGCCCGCCGTCAGCACAGCAAGAATCGAAAAGGCCGCCGCTGCAAGCGTTGCCTCGCGGCTCGCCGCAGGCGCAGCTATTGCGAGAATGTTAGCACAGACGGACAGAATCGCGAGTACTACGGTCCAGCGTACAAATGCTGAACCCATGACCCCTTCTTTGAGCTTCCCCATCCATCGTAAGTGTATACTTTTCACTAAAGAGGCTGCTTAAAAACAATCGGGGCCGCGCCCATCGAAAGCGGTTCGCACAGCGTTCTTTGCGGAGGGCTTTAAGAGAAGTGGGATTTGTAACGCGGGTTGCGATAGCCGATGACCATCCTGCCCTGAGGGAAAGTCTGCGCGCCGCGTTACGGGCGGCCGGTGATTTCCAAATCGCGGGCGAAGCGGCCACCGGGCGCGATGCACTGCGTCTGGCTCGGGACCAAAAGCCGGACGTCATCGTCCTCGACTTGCACATGCCAGACATGGACGGCATCGCGGCAGCCGCAAAAATCACCGGTCAGGTTCCCGCTGTTGCCGTAGTCATCCAAAGCTTGTCGTACGGCGCGCCCTATGTGTTGAAGGCTCTCGGCGCCGGAGTGCGGGGATTTGTCGCCAAGGAGGACGGCATAGAGTCCCTGCTTCATGCCATCCGGCTGGTTTGGGCGAATCAGTGTTTCTTGAGTCCGGCGGTGGCCGCGGAGCTACAGGCCACCACCCGCGAGTTGTTTTCCGAGGAATCCGTCCAGTCCCTGCTGGGGATTTTCGACCGTGAAGCACCCGCGTTGTGGCAATACGCGAACGCTGTCACTTCCGATCCCGCCCTGGCGAGGGAAGCGCTAATGCAAAGCTTTCTGGCCTACGCAATCGCCCGGCTGGGGGCGGATCCGATTCCGAACGTGAGGGTCTGGCTGCTGCTGTCCCTGATTTCCTCCCTGTACAGCCGCAAGGAAGCGCTTCCCCTCCGCCCCGTGGAGAGAATGACTCTCGGCGCGGGCCTGACGGCAGCGGGCCAACGATGGCGCGCCGCCTTCCAGGGGCACGCGAACCGCGGCGACTTTACCGCTTATTGGCGCGGGACGCTTCCGGCGATTTCCGTCGAGCGGTTGCGGGCCCATCTGCGACGGTGCCCTTCCTGTCACCTGGAATGGTGCTTGTTCGGATTTGCGCAAGTCGGGCTGGAGCAGAGCCCCACCGGTCCTGAGCCGGCAGGCGCTCCTGCGTACCTGCGGGCACAGCTCGCCGACGAGCTGACTGTCGCCGATCTGGGATTGTTCGCCCGCGCCTGGAGCGCACGCGAGAAACGGGTACGGCGGCTGATGGCCTCCGAGCTGCGGGTGCTGCTCGGCTCGACGGCCGCCAGCGGCTGGATCGGCGAAGAGGACTCGGCCCTGCCGGTGAACTGGACCGCGGAATTTCTGGGATCGCGAGCGCGGCGCGCTTCCGCCGCGATGCAAACCGCCATTCCCACCACCCCAGGACTGGGCCGATGACGCCGCATCATCCTCTGCCGCGAACGGGCGCCGTGGGCGCGGTTCCGTTGCGCTGGTTCGCGGTTCGGGAAAATGCTCCTTTTCTGATTCTCGCGCTCATGCTGGGGAACACGGCTGTGGGAATCCTGGGCTGGATCTACTGGCGGCTCACGGGAGACAACGGCGCGATCCTCGCCTTCTTCCGTTATCCCAATTCCCTACTGACGCTTTTGATCTGTCTGATCGAAGCCGGCCTGTGCTGGGAGGTGTGGCGGCAATTCGAACCCGGAGACTCGTTTCGTGCCGGCTGGTTCTGGCTGAGCCTGGCTGCCGTGGCGCACCTGGCCGGCCGGACCCTTTCCTCGCCCGGCTCCGAAGAGGTGTGGGTCAGCCTGGGCGTCAACCTGCGCGATGCCGGCAGTGTGTTGGGCGGACCGGTGCAGATGGCGTTGTTGCTGGTGGGGCTCGCTCAGGTCGCTTGGCAGTGCCGGCGTCTCGGAATTTTAAGGAAACTGGTCTCCGCCGATTATCTTCTGCTCGCCGTCGTGAGCGGATTCGGCGTCCGGACCGTTTACGGGATTTCGCAATACCTGGCCGCGGGAAAGCCCGTCACTTGGACGACCCTGGTCTCCTGGAGCAGCGATCCTTTGCTCCTGATGTTGCTGGCGGTGGCGGTGCTCATCTGGCGGTCCATGGCGAAACTGGGGTGCGGCCTTCTCGCGAACTGCTGGCGCTCCTATGTGATCGCGATTGCACTGACCTCTCTGGGTGCCGCCAGTTCGTGGTGCCTGGACTGCACTGTGACTTCCTGGTGGACCGAGCTGGGCTGGTATGTTTGGTTCCTGGCCGATGCGACGTACGCGCTGGCCGCCGCTTTCCAGGCTGCGGCCCTAGACCGCGTTCGCACCAGAGCGGACGTCTTGACGACAATCGAAGCTCGCTGAGCGCCGCGGTTAGTAGACCACGGTCGTTTTCGAAGTGCTGGAAACCGTCATGGGCCCCCGGATCACCAATCCCACCAGCGGAGCGATCGAATAGGTGACGGTCACGCTCAGTTGTGCGCCCGGGGCGTTGTCGGGAGACCAGGCACAGGACACGGTGAACCGGGAGGACTCCAGGGCGATCGCCTCGGAAGTCACGAAGCTCGGGATCGTTCCCACGTTATTGGCGCAGGTCGCGGGCACCGTCTTGTCGGAGCCCTGCGTGGCGGCCCATCGAGCGGCATCCCGGGCGCTGTACGTGCAGAAATTGTAGGCGTACATCGCCATGGAGAATTCCATCAGTCCCACCGTAAGCATCAGGAAGCCGAGGAAGCAGAGCGCGCCCTCCAGAAGCGCGCTGCCTTTTTGCCGTCGCCGGCGGCGAGCGGAAGCGGTGCGAAGGAACGTAGTCTTCACCCGTGATCTCCCTATTGAACTTGCACTGTGGAGGTCCATGACACGTTGGAGACGCTGGCGATCAAGGGATAGCTTAGAATCGGTGTGAACGGCGCGGAGACTTGCACCTTGATGAAGGTTTCCGCCGAGCCGCCGCCGCTGCAGTCCGCCGGGCAAGGGACGGTGGTACCGCCGATGCTGCACGCGCACACCTCGGAAGCAGTGGCCGTGACGTTGCTCAAATTACTGGCGTCCGCGAGAGCCGCGTTTTGCATGCCGGTGTAGTCTCCCCAGTGCGCGGGGCTCAGGGCGCCATATTGGGTTCCTGCCTCGGCCGCCGCCACCACTGTGTCGCAGTAGGTGAAGACGCGCGAGAAGTCCGCCACGCCGCAGGCCATCAGCAACAGCACAGAGGAGAAGAGCGCGAACTCGATCAACGTGTTCCCCTTCTCCCTCGCTCGATTTCTTCGGACCGGTCTCTTTGAGTTCATACGAGTGCTTCGAAGTCCTTACTGCGTCCTTTACTGCACCAACCCGCTACCGGTGGATACCGGGGCGTACGGGTTGGGATCGGAGAGCGAGGTGTAGTTGTTACCAATGGTCCCCGTCCCGTTGATGGCGATTGTGTCGGCCACCAGGACCAGGTACCCGCTTGTGGCGTTGCTGCCGGTGAACGACAGCTTGCTCTTCTTGAAATACAGCCCGCCGTCAAAGGTGCTGCCGGCGCCGCCGGTGATGATGCTGTTGCCGGCGTCGAGCGAACGATCCTGGAAGAACAGGATGCCCACGCCGTTTCCGGTGGTGGGCGCGGAGAAGACCGCCGTAGCCTGCCCGTTGAACTTGACCGGCGCGGCGCCGCTGCTGCCGCTACAGCCCCATCCCGTCGACGACGTGTTGTAAAACATCACGCTGGAGCCTGCCACATTGGCGCTGGAATTGAAGGTCGCGCCTCCACCCGCAATCACGTAGATGCCGGGCTGGAATTGGAGCGTGTTGCCGCCAGTATCGCCAATGGTGAAGCCTCCGCAATAGATGCCCGGGCTCAACTGGTTGTTGGTCGGCATGTGGTTCTTGGAAATGTTCATGGAGCTCGAGCTCTGGATTCCCCCGGTCACCATCCCGTTGCTGGGCGTGGGAGCGACGACGTTCTGCAGAGGATCTCCCGGATTGGTGATATTGACGGGGGTCTCGGCGGCGTTCGGCGAATAGGTGATATCCAGGATCTGCTGCTGGCCGCTGAGGGACCAACCCCCATTGCCAATGGTGCTTCCGGTGCCCCCGGGACCCACCACGCCAACGTGAGCGTGGCCACCCATATAGAGGATGGCGCCGCTATCCATTTTGAACGCCGAGTAATCGGTCGATTCGTCGATCATGCTGCACGCCGTATGCAAACTCAGGCTGGTGCCGTTGATTTCGAGGGAGGCGCTGGCCGTGGGATTGAGCGCGAAGATACACCCGCCGATGGTTCCCGACGAGGTGGTGGTGCGCGCTACCGCCTTGGCCGAGATCGAGACGTTATTCTGGCCGAAGATCATCATGAAGAAGGTGGGGTAGTTCTTCGAAACCGTGGCCTGGACGGCGGAAGTATCGCCGCTATAGCTGCCGGCGGTCGGAGGGTTCAGGATCGATACTGTGGCGCTGTTCTGCCCATCTGTGAAACCGTTGAGTTGGGCACTGTATTGACCCGCCGTCGTGATCGCAGTACTGCCGGTACCCAGCTCCAATTGACGGAGTGCGCCCATGGCGGCGGAGTCGGCGGCGGCCTGCAGCATGCGCCGCTGCCACTGCAGATACCCCACGTCCACCGCGAGGCCCGCAAAGCCGAGAAGTCCTATAATCATAACCGCATAGGTAATTCCTACAAAGCCTCTCTCGCCTTCTCTCCGCCGTGTCATGGTCTTCATAAGCGACTCCTTTTCTGTGTCCAAGGTGCTCCGGACATAAAGTACTAAGCTGTCAATAAATCCAGTATTTTCGTACTCAGTAACAGTATCAGCAGAGTACTGCAGGTACCACATAAGCAAGGTTGCCGAACTGGGCTTCCAAAAACGCTTACATGGGCAATAAGGTGGTCATGTATTCCCAGGAGGAGTCAGCAAATTCCTTGATTTGGGGGCTGGTGCAGGCTGTAGTCTCCCATCCAGGCGATTGTTGGCTGGTTTCGCTACAACACTTACCTAGACAGCCTCAGGTGTTTGCAGGATGGGATCTGGCGCTGCAAGCTAAATCCTGCGGCTGCTCTGGCCGATAGAACGTATAGGATATGGGTGACAGGCGTTTTGCGACCAGAGTTCCTCGGACGGACTCGGCGGAATTTCGATGGCGGGATCAGGCGGGCCAAGCGCAAGAGAGCGTTGCGCACGTCGCCGATATTTCCGCCTCCGGAGCCTCTCTCCGCTCGCAGAGGCCGCTCCGCATGGGCGTCCCTGTCATCCTCCGTTATCAGGCAGAAGACTTTCCCGCCACGGTCCGGCACTGTGTGAAGCGGGGCGCGATTTACCTGATCGGCATTGAGTTTGAGGCGGGCCACCGCTGGTCCCTGCCGGCCCGGTAGTGTCCTTCCCCGCTACTTTTCGCCCCAGTGGTATGGTGTGGAAAGGATGCCGAAGCTGCTGCGGGACGAACTGGAAATGATCCATTCCCATAACTCTCCGTTGTGGCAGGGATCCATCCCCCAGAAACTCATGGCCACGGGCGGGATGTCGCTCGAGGACTTGGATGCGGAGATCGCCCGAGGCGCGGAGCTGGAACGGCTCCGGGAACGGCTGCCTGAGGTCATGACCCCCGTGCAACAAGAGTACCTGGCGGCCCTGCGGCGGGATCGAATCCAACTGGTGG
The DNA here is from genome assembly GCA_036498815.1 of Bryobacteraceae bacterium. GTDB lineage: Bacteria > Acidobacteriota > Terriglobia > Bryobacterales > Bryobacteraceae > Palsa-187. The sequence continues at coordinate 28,260 of DASYET010000046.1, forward strand.
CGCGCCGGAAGCTCTAAAGGAGATTCATAAGGGTGCGGTTCCGGCCGATACGCATAGTCGGAAGGATAACTGACTCATGGACTTCAATGCAGCGATTCGCGCCCATTCCGCGTGGAAACAAAAGCTGGCGGACTATCTTCGGAAACCGGACCAATCGATCGACGTGGCGAAACTCGGGCAGGACGATCAGTGCGATCTCGGCCGGTGGATTCAGGCAGAGGCAAAGAGCCACGCACTCGATGCGGCCTTCGTGGAACTGAAGAAGGAGCACGCCAGTTTCCACCGAGTCGCCGCGGACGTCGTGCGGCGGGCAAATGCGGGACAGAAGGTGAGTGAAGAGGTCGCGCTCTGCGGCAAGAGCCCGTTTGCCACCGCCAGCGCACACGTGGTCATGGCGATCACGAAGCTGAAGCAGGCCAAAGAACGTACCTTGGTCACGCGATAGGGGGCACCGGCGGGATTAGCCGACCCCGCCGGTCTTCTGGCAGCAGTCGGCGGAAGATTAGCGGACTTGCACGGGGAAGGGGCCCACTTCCACGGCGCGCGCGTCTATCGGGTAGATTGCCACGTTCGCCCTCAGGGCTTCGTTGACGGTGGTCTTGAGCTGATCCGCGTCAACCGTGCCTGTCTGAAGAGCGCCGGCGGAAAAATAGAGGAGGGACTTCTTCCCCGTCACCGGGCTGAGAAGCGCGGAAGCTTGCTGGATCGCTTGTAAACGATCCGCGGGGCTTGCACTGGCGGCCGGGCCGGGGACGATGGTCCGTAACACGGCGGCCACAGCTTCACGGTCTCCTGTAAAATCCTGGAGGACTTGAACGCTGGGCGTGGACGTCATGACCGAGACCACGTCGGCTGAGGTCATTTGCTCCTGGACGAACTTCAGGGCGCTCTGCTGCGCGCGGGCCTGCTCCGCCGCGGTCATCGAGTTCAGGTCGAAGAACAGGCACAAGGCCCGCGGGGTTTGGGCTCCCGCGGTGAGCGCAAAGGCGGCGAGACAAAGCGGCAGTTTCGAGCGTTTCATGCCTGGTAGGACGCGGTCACTCCGGCCAGGGGTTACATAACCCAGTCGACCGGAGTGGACACGGCGGCAACGGAATGCGCCAGATCGGGATGGCCGAGCTCTCCCAGCAAGTGGCTGACGGCTTGCGACGCGGCGGCCAACGGATCGGACCCGGATCCGTAGGGCGCCAGGCGCTCGCGCAACCAGTGAAGCTGCTGGGGTTGCTCGTTACTGGCAAAGTCGGGGAGCGCGGCTTCCAGTTCCAGCCGGAACTTGGTGTCGAAAGCGACACGCAGATCCAGGTCGACGTAATCCGGCAACAGGCTGGCGCTGGTGGAAAGCGTAACGCCCAGCCGTCCGATGCAATCGACGGAAATCTGCGCGGCGAGAGCGCGGGCTTCGGCGGGCGTGGCGCCTTCGAGATCGACGTAAATTTTCGCTTTAGGCTCGGTTCCCGAGGGGCGCACCACCACTTGCGCGCGGTCTAGTTCGTACACCAGGAAGTTGCGGGACAGCCGTTCGGTATCGCTGCGCAGAGGGCCGTGTTCGGGTTGCAGGAGGTCGAGGGCGCGCCGCACCGGCATGCCTGCGAATTCCTTAGGAGGCTGAGCGCGCAACGAATCCATCATCTGCTGGAGCAGCGCCACGCCCCGGATTCCCTTCATCACAATGCTGCGGGCGGCGTTCTGGAAGCTGCCGCATTGCTTCGTCATCGCGTCGCGATACTCCGGCAGGTACCGTCCATGCGCGCGAAGCTGCGCGAGCAACTCGCACAGGATCAGGGCGCCTCCGGCAGCGTCCTTGTCGCGCACAGCGGCCGTGAGCAGGATTCCGTGGCTCTCTTCCCCCGCCATGATCAGGTCTTTGGTAGCAGCTTCGATTTCCTTGTAGTGCCCCTCGCGCTCGAAGCAATCGAGCACGTGCGCGATGTACTTGAAGCCCACCAGCAAATCGGACACAATGGCACAGCCGGCCTGTTCGGCGATGCGCTGAATCATGCGCGTTGTCACCAGCGTTTTGATTAGCACGCCTTTGCGGCGCGGACCGATCTCCGCGTCCAGGCACAGATAATAAGCCAGCACCGCGGCGATCTGGTTGCCGTTGAAGTAATGCCAGCGGCCATGCGCGTCCTTGGCGAACACGCCCACGCGGTCGGCATCAGGATCGGTGGAGAGCACCATATCCGCCCCCAACTCCTTCGCGGCGGCCAGAGCGGGACTCGCGGCTTCGGGGACCTCCGGATTCGGCATGCGGAACGGAACCTCGGCGAAGGTGCCGTCGAAGTTGTTGTGCGGCTGATAGACGTGAACGAGATAGCCCGCGGCGCGGAGAACATCGCCGACGCTGCCGTTGCCGGTGCCGCACAGCGGCGTGTAGACCACGTTGACGGGAAGGCTGGATTTGTTGCGTACGGCGAGGTTCGCCGCGATGTAGGCGGGATGCAGATTTTCCGGCAGCGCGCGGATCTTTCCTTGCGTAAGCGCGGTGTCCCACCCGGTCTTGCGGATCTCCTTCACGTCGCCCATGTAGGACGCCATGGTTTGATCGGTGGGCGGAATATCCTGCGCGCCCTGATGGTTGAAAAACTTAAAGCCGTTATCGTCGGGATGGTTGTGAGAGGCGCTGACGTTCATCCCGCCCAAGGCTGCCAGGTACCGGATGGCGAAGGAAAGCTCCGGCGTCGACAGATACTCCCGGTCGGAATGAACTCCGGCCACCCGGACTTCGAACCCATTGGCGGCATAAATTTCGCACGCCAGACGAGCCAGCGCCCGCGAGGTCAGGCCTCGCAATGGGTTCGCATCTCCCAGGAACGCGTATGTGCGGGCGATGTCGGCGAAGATGCGTGTATCGAAGGCGACCACGATACAGCCGGAAGTGGCGCCCGTCTCATGAAGGTAGTTGCAGTGCCCCTGCACCGACATCGCGACGGTCACGGGGTTGATGCGATTGGGCCCGAAACCCACACGACCCCGCCTGCCGCCGGTGCCAAAGGGGACCATCTGATAAAAGGAATCGAGCAGAAGCGCGAACTGATCGTGTTGCAGATGGCTCTCTATCGGCTCGCGCGAGTCGGCGTAAACCGGATGGGAGAGCCACTCTTCCAAGCTGGTTACGGCTTGCTGAACCAGTGCCGAGTTAGACGACAATGCCGCGAATCGTTTCTCGACCTGAGCTTTCTCTAAGGACAAAACCGGCAAAATGAACCGCGCCTCCCGCGTCCCCCCCATTGTAAAGGTTCGCTGGTGACAGACCCGCGAGGCCTCGCGTGACTCCTGGAACTGTGGTTCTATCCGTACTGGAGACTGCCTTTCCTTCTCTGTCGTATACTGCGGGCTGCGGTTGCAATACAAAAACATTGATAAGAGAGGGGAATTATGGAATTTCTGAAATACGGAGCAGGCTTGTTCGCGGGCCTGGTAATGGTGGGAGGGGCTGCTTCGGCGGCGACGGTTTGTGTGGATCCCGGCGGGGCCGGGGGATGTTTCAAGACCATCGGCGCGGCAGTGGCGGCGGCGAAGGCGGGAGACCGGGTGAACGTCGCACCCGGACAGTACAACGAAGGCGTGATCGTGACGAAGGTGTTGTCCCTGGTGGGCTCGGGCGCGAGCAACACCATTATCAACGCCAAGGGTCAGCCCAACGGGATTTATATCGACGGCCTCGATAACGGCGGCCTCTACGGCGGCATGATCTCCGGCTTCACCGTGGAGAACGCGAATTATGAAGGCATCTTACTGACGAACGTTTCCTACATGACGATTTCAGCAAACCATGTAGTGGACAATGACCAGAGCCTGAACTACGCGGCAAGCACCTGCGCGGGCATTCCGTTGTTCGAGACGAACGAAGGCGACGATTGCGGCGAAGGTATTCACCTGGTGGGCGTGGATCACTCCACGGTGGCAAACAACAACGTGGAACTGAACGCCGGCGGCATCCTGCTGAGCGATGAGACGGGCACCACGCACGATAACGTGATTACGGGCAATTCGGTGCACGACAATGCGCTCGATTGCGGGATCACGCTGGCGTCGCACGGTCCGTCTCCGTCGGCTACGTCGAAGCTCCCCTACGGAGTGGTGAACAACACCATCGTGGGGAACAATTCGACGCATAACGGACTGATCGGAGCGGGCGCAGGCATCGGAATCTTCGCGCCGGGGCCGGGAAATTTGGCTTTCGGCAACAAGGTGATCGGGAACACCTCGGTGGGCAACGGACTGCCGGGCGTAACGGTGCACAATCACGCAGCGCCTCCGGGAGCTCCGCAGAGCAACCTGAACGATATCGTGATCGTGGGCAACTTCCTTTCGGGAAATGCGGCCGACGATGGGGATGCCGCCACGACAGGGACGGCGGGGATCAATATCTTCGGGATCGCGCCGAGCTATGGCACGGTGATCGCGGAGAACACCATCGAGAACGAGGATATCGGCGTCGTGATCAACAATCCGGGCGCGGCGGAGATCCACATGAACAATTTCCTGACCAAGACCGGTGTAGCGAATACGAACAAGGCGTCCGTGGTTGCGACGCTGAACTTCTTCGGATGCCCCGATGGTCCGGGGGCGACGGGCTGCGGCACGGTTACCGGGACAGTGACCTCGGCTCCTTGGCTAAGCACGCCGGTGGGCGTGAACGTGGCGGCGGGTCCGGGTAAGGGACGGTAGCGGAAACGGGGACGGCGGCTTATCGGATCGTCAAGAAGGCGGTGTTGAGGGCCTCTGTCCCCATCGAGACAGCGATTTTGGCTTGCCCTGCGCCAACCAATGTGGCCGGTAGCAGGATGTTGATTTGGTCGAGGCCCGGGTAAGACGGCTGGGGTCCGGCGTAGGTGACGGGGGCGGCCACACCGGCGATGGTGGCCGTGGTTGTGCCTTGCGCGACGGTGTCGAAACCGGTACCGAAGAGGATGAGGTAGACTTGGCCGGGCTGCGAGAGGTCGAGCGGGATGGGAGCGACGCCGAGCCGCTGACCATCGTAGAGCGGCAGGACAGTTTGGGTGCCGTCCGGCGCGACGCGGACAGCGTAAGCGGCTGCCAGGTTGGGGCCGACGGTAAAGAGCTCGGGCCAGAATCCGATTTGGATGATTGCGGAGAGCGGCTGGGCGGCTCCCACGAGAGTGACAACCGCTGTTCCCGCGGCAGTGCCCACTGGCACCAGAAAGTTGACTTGGTTCGCCGAGACGAAATAGAGCGGGGCGGAGCGGTTGAACCCGAGGGAATCCTCCACGTTGACGCTGATTCCGGAGAGCTGCGTGGGTAAGGGCGGCGCGGCGGAAGCGGGTGGGCCCACCAGGATGTTGTTCCCAAACGCGGCGGCAATGGAGTTCGGGGCGAATGAACCGGCCAGGAAGCTGGCGCCGGAGACTACCGTGAGGGCTCCGGGGGGCGCGTCGGCGAAGGTGCCGGTGCCGTTTCCGAAGAGCACGGTGAGCGTGGGAGCGCCGGTGGTTCCCGAGAGGAACAGCGGGTTGCCGTTGCCGAACAGGATGTCCACGTGGCCGTCGCCATTGAGGTCGGCGAGCATGACGGAGCCGGTGGCGAGCGGCACGGAGTAGCCGTGGCGCGACGCGAAGCCGCCTTTGCCGTCGTTGAGGAGCACCGAGCCTCCGGCGGTGACGATGTCGGGAAGGCCGTCGCCGTTGAGGTCGGCAGCAGCGACGAGTGCGGCTGCATTAAAGTCAACCCTTGTTGGGTAAGTCGTCGGGGTTTGAAGTCCACCTTTGCCGTCGCCGAAAGCCACGTCGACGCTGGCCATATCCAGCCCGTCATCCGGTGATGCCGATACCAGATCGAGTTTTCCGCGGCCGGTCAGGTCAGCAAACGCGATCGACTGGCCAGTGATGAGCGGGAACCTCGACGTTTGCGAGCTGAAGGTGCCGTCACCGTTCCCCGGGGCGACGATGACGGGTGCGATGTATGGGGCGGCCAAAGCGAGGTCGAGTTTCGTGTCGCCGCTCAAGTCTCCGAGAGCGATAGAGAGTGTGGGCACGAGTTGACCTCTGCTCGTGAGGTTCTGCTGGACGCCGGGCTGAAACGTTCCATCGCCATTGCCGAGAAACGTCCAGACCCCGCCCCATTGATAGCTGCAAAGGCAGAGCGGAACCTCAAAGACGGCCAGCAAATCGATTTTGCCGTCCTGGTTCAAATCGGAAAGGGCCAGCGATTCGAACTTGTCGTTGCTGATCATTCCGGGGATCAGCTCGACTCCGGCGGTGAAGGGTTGCTCGGACAGGAGAGTGTGCTGCGCGTCGAAGACATCGGTGAAAACGGTGAGTTGGTCGTCGCTGATGCGGGCCATGAGATAGTTGCCGGACGCGAGCAGGGCGGCGACTTGCAGCTGTGAGGCAACTCCCATGGGGTTCGCCAGAGGTGCAGGCGCCGGAGGCGACGTTGCCGGCGGTAGACACGCGGCAAACTGAAGCTCGACGAAGTGCGGGGTGGTCTTGAGCACGCTGTAGGGCGGCGAGTCCGGGACTTCGAAGGCGGTGTAGGAGGCGTCGGGCTGGCGGACCAGGTCGATGTGCGTGGTCGAGGTCGGTTTGAGATTCACGGTCCGGGCCGGACAGGTCGTCTGCGCGACCGCCGCGAAGGGGAGCAGGCAGAACAGAACGTGAAGCGAGCGCACGTTCCCATCTTACGAGTTCGGCCGGTCCAGGCGGTGCCGCTGCTATAATGGCCGCTAACTCATGCCTGTAATGGATATCCAGGCGATCCGGGAGATTCTTCCGCACCGCTACCCGATGCTGCTGGTGGATCGTATCGAGGAGTTGGAAGAAGAACGGATCGTTGGAATTAAAAACGTCACCGCAAATGAGCCGTTCTTCGACGGCCATTTTCCCGATTTTCCGGTCATGCCCGGAGTGCTGATCGTCGAAGCTATGGCTCAGGTGGCGGGCGTGCTGGTGCTGAACAGCATTCCGGACCGCAAGACTAAGCTGGTGCTGCTGGCGTCGGTGGAAGAAGCCAAGTTCCGCAGGCCCGTCCGGCCGGGGGATCAGCTCCGCATCGAAATGAAAGTGATCAAGCGCAAAGCGACGATCGCCAAGATGTCCGGCACGGCAAGCGTAGACGGCGTGGTGGTTTCCGAGGCGATCATGATGTGCAAGTTGGCCGACCGGGAATAGAGTGGTGGCGACTTCGCACATCCACGCCACCGCGATCGTGGATCCTGGCGCGCGCATCGCGGAATCGGCGGAAATCGGCCCGTTCTGCGTGATCGGCGAAGGGGTCGAGATCGGGGCCCGAACCGTCGTAAAGGGCCACGTATTCATGGAAGGCCCGCTCCAGATCGGCGAGGACAACGTTTTCTTTCCTTACTCCACCGTCGGGGTGGCGCCGCAGGATTTGAAGTATAAGGGCGAGCGCTCCGCGATGCGGATCGGGAGCCGCAACAAGATTCGCGAGTTCGTGACGCTGCATCGCGGGACCGAGGGCGGCGGGATGCTCACCTCCATCGGCGACGACAATCTGCTGATGGCCTACACGCACGTCGCGCATGACGTGAAGCTGGGCAGCCATGTCGTGCTCTCGCATGCGGCGACGCTCGGCGGCCATGTCGTTGTCGAGGACTGGGCTTGGATCGGGGCCGCGAGCGGGGTGCACCAGTTTTGCCGGATCGGGCGGCACTGCATTATCGGCGGTTATAGCGTGATTACGCAGGACGTGTTGCCGTTCTCGAATACGGTGACGGCTCGGGACGCCAAGGTTTTTGGCGCGAACTCCACCGGGCTGGAGCGGCGCGGCTTTTCCAAGGAAACCATCGAGGCGCTCCACAAAGCGTTCCGGTTGTTGACCCGGTCCAAGCTGAACACCGCGCAGGCGGTGGCGAAGATTCGCGAAGAGGTTCCAGCGAGTGCCGAGGTCGAGGAGCTGCTGGCATTTATCGCGACGGCCGAGCGCGGCGTCATCAAGTAAATGAGGTACGGGTTGATCGCGGGCAATGGGCGGTTTCCGGTGCTGGCGCTCGAAGCCGCACGTAAGGCCGGGATGGACGTCGTCGCGATTGGCATTAAAGAAGAGGCCTCCGCGGAGATTGAGGCGCTCGCCGCCAAAACCTACTGGATTTCGCTGGGGGCGCTGAGCAAGCTGATCGACATCTGCAAGAAAGAGGAGATTTCGCAGATCATGATGTGCGGGCAGGTGAAGCACGCCAAGATCTTTTCGCAGATTGTGCCAGATTGGCGGCTGGTGAAGCTTCTGGCCGCCCTGGATACGAAGAATACCGATGCGCTGATTGGCGGGGTGCAGAAGGTGCTCGCCGACGAGGGGATCACGCTGGCGGATTCCACGCTTCTGCTGAAGGATTTGATCGCGCAGAAAGGCGTGTTGACCAAACGCAAGCCTTCGAACGACGAATCGCGCGATCTGGACTACGGCCGAAAGCTCGCGGCCGCACTCTCGGCGCACGATATCGGGCAGAGTGTGGCGATTGCCGAGCGCGCCTGCGTCGCGGTAGAGGCGATGGAAGGCACCGACGCGATGCTGCGTCGGGCGGCTTCGCTGCTCCGCACGGAGAACGCCGAGGGCAAACCTCTGCGTCTAGTGAAAGCTTCCGGGCGGCGCAGGCATTTGTTGTTTGACGTTCCTGTGGTGGGTCCGCAGACCATCGACACGATGCGGGAGACGGGGACGACAGCTCTCGCGGTCGACGCCGGAAGGACCCTTTTGCTGGATCGGGAGGAGCTTGTCGATAAGGCGAATGCCGCCGAGGTCTCAATTGTCGCTTTTCCGCCTAACTAGCTCAATATCAATTGTTTAACTGCATAAACCGCTGGCAGTACTTCTTGTCTAGCGCTAACAATTCTACTCTTACTGTTGACCCACTGGTCCGCGCTATGATACTTTAGGCGTTTCAAGGGGACTGGGTTGGGATTGTCAAGGGTCCCCTTGTTCGTTGGTTCCCAGCACATCCTCTTTCGAATGGAACAGACCTTCAAAGCTCTAGGTGGGCTTTTCGTTAACGCGATACCCACCGTCATTTTCGTCATCCTTCTTCATTGGTTTCTTAAGGTGGTCCTATTCGGACCTCTCAAGAAGATCATGAAGCAGCGCGAGGCTCTGACGGAGGGGACTCGCAAGGCTGCCGAGGATGCGCTGGCCGCTGCGGAGCGCAAGACCGCCGAATACGAAACCAAGTTCCGTGAGGCGCGCGCCGAGGTTTATAAGGAACAAGAACTGATGCGGCAGCGCTGGATGACGGATCAGGCCGCGCAAGTGGCGCAGTCAAAGGCTGCGGCGGAAGCATCGATCGCAGGAGCCCGGGCTGAGCTGGCCGCAGAAGTGGAAACGGCGCGGAAAAATCTGCTGGAGACCAGCACCACGCTGGCAGATCAAATCGCGACGTCGATTCTGCCCAGGAGCGCACAATGAAGCGGGCCCTGAAGCACGGACTGCCCGTTTTTTTCTTGACGGCGGCGCTGGCAATGGCTCAGGAAGCTGGTGGCGCTCCGGCTGCCGAAGCGGGCGATCCGTTGCTGATGTGGAAGTGGATTAACTTTGGGATTCTGGTACTCGCTCTGGGCTGGCTGATGGCGAAGACGCTACCGGGCGCGTTTAAGTCGCGCACCGAGTCGATCCAGAAGGGCATCGCGGAAGCGCAGCAGCAGAAGAAGGACGCCGACAAGCGCGCCGCCGCGGTGGATCAACGCATGAGCGCCTTGGGAACCGAGATCGAATCGTTCCGCGTGCAATCCCGCCTGGAGATGGAAAAAGAAGGCGAGCGGCTTCGTGAGGAGACCGCCGCGCACATTCGCAAGCTGGAACAACAGGCCACGGTGGAGATCGAATCCGCCGGGAAGGCCGCCCGCCGCGAATTGCGGGTGTACGCCTCGGACCTGGCGCTGAAGCTGGCCGAGGAGCGCATCCGGACGCGCTTGAACGCCGATACGGAATCCGCCTTGGTGAATAATTTCGTCGCCGATCTGAAGCGGCAGGAGTCGAAGAACTAGATGCTCTCGGTTGTAGCATCGCGATACGCGACAGCTTTAGTGGATGTGGTAGCGGCGCCCAGTTCGGGAGTGGATCCCTCGGCGGCGCTGGCGCAATTGCGCACCGTGGAACAGATGATGGCCGCGTCGCATGAGCTGCGCGTCGCGCTGCTCTCTCCAGCCGTGCCGCCCACGCGCAAGCGCGCGATTGTGGCCAAGCTGATGGCTCCGCTGGGGCTCTCCAAACAAGTTCAAAATTTTCTTTACGTGGTGATCGATCATCGCCGCGTGGCCGAATTCTCTTCCGTGGTGGATGCGGTGGAAGCGCTTCTCGATGAGCGCCTGGGCTTCGTTCGCGCCGACGTGATCAGCGCGCAACCGCTGGGCGATTCGCAGAAAGCGACGCTCGAAGCCGAGATCTCCCGCGTGGCGAAGAAGAAGGCTAAGCTCAAGTTTTCGACCGATCCGGCGCTGGTGGCCGGAGTGGTGGCGCGCATCGGCTCAACCGTTTACGACGGCAGTGTGCGCGGACAGTTGGATGGATTGCGGGCGATGCTCGCGAAGGGTTAGCTCGGCTGCCGCCTGCAAGTAAGGGTGGCGCGGGAAAAGGGTTCTTATGGCTTCCATTCGTGCGGATGAAATCTCGCGCGTGTTGCGCGAGGAAATTGAGAATTACGAAGGCACGGTCAACGTATCCGAAACCGGCTCCGTGATTTCGGTGGGCGACGGTATCGCTCGCGTCTACGGCCTCGAAAAGGTCATGGCCGGCGAACTGATCGAGTTCAAGGGCGGCGTTTCCGGCATCGCTCTGAACTTGGAAGAAGATCAGGTCGGCGCGGTGCTGCTGGGCGAATACTCCGGCATCAAAGAGGGCGACGAGGTCCGCCGCACGGGACGCATTATGTCGGTCCCGGTGGGCGAGGCGATGATCGGCCGCGTGGTGAACGCGCTGGGAATGCCGATCGACGGCAAGGGTCCCATCGAAGCGAAGCAGTACAACCCGATCGAGCGCTTGGCGCCCGGCGTTGTCGACCGCATGCCGGTGAAGCAGCCTTTGCAAACGGGCATCAAGGCCATCGACGCCATGATCCCGGTGGGCCGCGGACAGCGCGAGCTGGTCATCGGCGACCGGCAGACCGGTAAGACCACGGTTGCGCTCGACACGATTCTGAATCAGAAGGGCGGCGACGTGATCTGTATCTACGTCGCGATCGGCCAGAAGCGTTCCACGGTTGCGCAGGTGGTGAAGACGCTGGAGAATTATGGCGCGATGGAGTACACCATCGTGGTTGCGGCGACGGCGTCCGATCCGGCTCCGATGCAGTACATTGCTCCTTACGCAGGGTGCTCCATCGGCGAGTATTTCCGCGATTCGAAGCGTCACGCACTGTGCGTGTACGACGATCTTTCCAAGCACGCGGCGGCGTATCGCGAGATCTCGCTGCTGTTGCGCCGTCCCCCCGGCCGCGAGGCGTTCCCCGGCGACGTGTTCTACTTGCACAGCCGGTTGCTGGAGCGGGCGGCAAAGCTTTCTGAGGAAAACGGCGGCGGATCTCTGACGGCGCTCCCCTTCATCGAGACGCAGGCCGGCGACGTTTCCGCGTACATTCCTACGAACGTGATTTCGATTACGGACGGGCAGATTTACTTACAGTCCGATTTGTTCAATTCCGACGTGCGTCCGGCGATTGACGTCGGTATCTCGGTCAGCCGCGTCGGCGGCAGCGCGCAGATCAAGGCGATGCGGCAGGTGGCCGGTTCGCTCCGCTTGGACATGGCGCAGTATCGCAACCTGGCGGCGTTCGCGCAGATGGGCTCGGAACTGGACAAGGCTTCGATGGCGCAGATCACGCGCGGAAGCCGCATGGTGGAGATTCTGAAGCAGGGGCAGTACTCGCCGATTCCGGTAGAGAAGCAGGTGCTGATCATTTACGCCGCCACCAACGGCGTGCTGGACGATCTGGCACTGAACCAATGCCGTCCGTTTGAAGCGGAGCTGTACAAGTTCGTGGAGAACGCGCATCCGGGCGTGCTGACTTCGATTCGCGAGAAGAAAAATCTGGACGACGAGTTGAAGGCCCAGATCAACGCGGTGCTGAAAGAATTTAAGGCCCGGTTCCTGCAAGACCGCACGAAGTAGCATGCCTAGTTTGATTGACATCCGGCGGCGAGTCCGCTCGGTCAAGAACACGCAGCAGATCACGAAGGCGATGAAGATGATCTCCGTCGCCAAGCTGCGCCGCGCCCAGGAGCGCGCGCTGGCGGCACGGCCCTACGCCGCGATGCTGCAACAGATCCTGGCCAACGTCGCCGAGGGCGCGAGCCAGAATCCGGATTCGGGCGGGCATCCGCTGCTGGCGGTTCGGCCGGAGCAGAAGGTTCTGGTGGTGGTGATCACCGCGGACCGCGGACTGGCCGGCGGCTTCAACGGCAACCTGATCAAGCTCGCGCAGACCTTCGTCAACGAGAACAAATCGAAAGAGCTGCACTTCCTGCTGTTGGGCAAGAAGGGTCGCGACTACTTCCGTCGGCGCACGAGCAACATCAAGGGCGAATACACCGATCTGTTCCGCACCGTGAAGTATTCGGACGCGGAGGGAATCGCGCAGAGCATTATCGACAGCTTCTCTGAAGCTCAAGTGGACGCGGTGTACCTGTTCGTCAACGAGTTCAAGAGCGTAATGGCGCCCAACCTCGTCGGCAAGCGCATTCTGCCGATTGAAGTGCCGAAATCCAGCACGCCGGTGGATTACATCTACGAGCAACCGCCGGAAGAGATGCTGGGCAGCCTGCTGCCGCAGTATGTGAAGGTGCAAGTTTATCGCGCGCTGCTGGAATCGGCCGCAGCCGAGCACGCCGCGCGCATGACCGCCATGGATGCCGCTTCTTCGAACGCCAGCGACATGATCGACAAGCTGACGCTGTACATGAACCGCGTGCGCCAGGCTAGCATTACCAAGGAAATTATCGAAGTCGTCAGCGGCGCGGCCGCAGCCGAATAGAGGAGTTTGCGAATGCCGGTAGAAACCAAGTTGGTTGAAGGTAAAGTAATTCAGGTGGCCGGTCCGGCCGTGGATGTGGAGTTTCCCGAAGGGCACATTCCCGTCATTCGGACCGCCGTCCGTATTATCAGCGAAGGCTTCGACGTGCCGACGCCCATCGACATCGTCTGCGAAGTGGCGCAACACATCGGCGAGAGCCGCGTGCGTACCATCGCGTTGCAGCCGACCGAGGGTCTGGTCCGCGGGATGCGCGTGATCAACACGGGCGAGCCGGTGAGCGTGCCGGTGGGCCGCGAGACGCTGGGACGCGTGCTGAACGTGATCGGCGAGCCGGTGGACAACATGGGTCCGGTGAACGCGGCGAAGCGGAATCCGATTCACCGGCAGGCTCCCGCGTTCGAAGAGCAATCCACTGAGCTGCAAATGTTCGAAACCGGCATCAAGGTCATCGATCTTCTCGAGCCTTACTTGCGCGGCGGAAAAATCGGGCTGTTCGGCGGCGCGGGCGTCGGCAAGACAGTCGTCATTCAGGAGTTGATTTCCAACCTGGCCACCAAGCACGGCGGCGTCAGCGTGTTCGCCGGCGTGGGCGAGCGTACTCGCGAAGGAAACGATCTCTGGCTGGAATTCCAGGAAGCCGGCGTGATCGATCCGCACGACTTCACGAAATCGAAGTGCGCGCTGATTTACGGGCAGATGACGGAGCCTCCCGGCGCGCGTCTTCGCGTGGCGCTGAGCGCTCTGACGGTGGCCGAATTCTTCCGCGACGAAGAGCATCAGGACGTGCTGCTGTTCGTCGACAACATTTTCCGGTTTACGCAGGCGGGTTCGGAAGTATCGGCGCTGCTGGGCCGCATGCCCAGCGCGGTGGGATATCAGCCCAACCTTGCTAGCGAGATGGGCGATCTGCAGGAACGCATTACGTCGACGAAGTCCGGGTCCATCACGTCGGTGCAGGCGATTTACGTGCCCGCCGACGATTACACCGATCCCGCTCCGGCGACCGCGTTCGCTCACTTGGACGCGACCACGAACCTTTCGCGCTCGATCTCGGAAATGGGGATCTACCCGGCCGTGGATCCGCTGGCATCGACCTCGCGCATTCTGGATCCGCTGATCATTGGCGCGGAGCATTACAATACGGCGCAGGCGGTGAAGCAGATTCTTCAACGCTACAAAGATCTGCAAGACATCATCGCGATTCTGGGTGTGGACGAATTGTCGGATGAAGACAAGGCGACCGTGGCCCGCGCGCGCAAGATCCAAAAGTTCCTCTCGCAGCCCTTCAACGTGGCCGAAGCGTTCACTGGACGCAAGGGCAAGTACGTCAAGGTCGCGGACACGGTGCGCAGCTTCAAGGAAGTCGTGGAAGGCAAGCACGACGAGATTCCGGAGCAGGCGTTCTACATGCAGGGCTCGATCGACGATGTGCTCGAAACCTACGAGCAGATGAAGAAGCAGGGTTAACCTCGTGGCGAGTACGCTTCAGATCGAAATCGCGACGCCGGAGAAGCTGGTGGTGAACCAGCAGGCCGACTCCGCGCAGATCCCCGGCAAAGATGGCTATATGGGCATCCTCCCCGGGCACGCCGCACTGCTCAGCGAGCTGATGGCGGACGGCGAACTGTCCTTCACGCTGTCCGGACAGACCAAGTCGTTCAAAATTTCCGGCGGGTACGTGGAAGTCCGTGACGACCACGTCCGCGTATTGACCGATAAAGCAGAATAATTCCCGAGCGGCGGCTATACTGGCGGCCGTTATACTGGGAAGGCTCCCCGTTTCCCATGCCTTCCGATCCACAATCTCGCCGGCCTGTCGAAACCATCGGCTTTATCGGCTTCGGCGAGTTTGGGCAATTCTTCGCGCGATGTCTCGCGCCCCACTTCCAAATCACGGTTTGCGATCAGGCCGACCGCAGCGATGCCGCGAGAGCCATCGGCGTTACCTGGAGTAGCCTCGCGGACGTTGCGGCCAAGGACCTTGTGGTTCTCTCCGTGCCATTAAAAGCGCTGGAGCCGGTGCTGGTGGCGCTGAAGCCGCATCTGGCGCCGGGGACTACCCTGATGGACGTTTGCTCCGTGAAGCAGGAACCGATCCGGCTGATCCGCCAGCATCTACCACAGGCGGATTTAATCGCGACACATCCGCTGTTTGGGCCACAGAGCTATTCGCTGCCGAACGTGCAGTGCAAGCTGGTGGTGTGCCCGCCGGAGAAGCTTTCGCCGCGGCACCAGTTTCTGCTCACCCATTTTCGGGACGCCTTGAAGCTCACGATCCTCGAAGTCCCGGCCGATCAGCATGACCGCGAGATGGCCAACGTCCAGGCGCTGTCGCACTTTATCGCGAAGGCTCTGGTGGAGATCGACTTGAAGGCGTCAGAGTTGTCGACGCCCTCGTTCGATTTGCTGGTACAGTTCACAGGACTTCTGGCCAAGGATTCCTGGGAATTGTTCGAGACCATCCAGAACGGCAACCCCTGCGCCCGAGAAGTCCGCGCCGGGCTGCTGAACGCGCTCACGGATCTGAATACGCGCTTGGAGAGTAAATGAGAGTAGCCATTCCATGAGAGTAGCCATTCAGGGAGCCCTTGGCTCGTACAGCGAATGTGCTGCTAAAACGTTGGTGGAGGATCCCTACATTGTTCCGTGTAAGGACTACCCAGATCTGTTCGACGCGATCGCGCGCGGGCGTGCGGACTGCATGGTGATTCCCATGGAGAACTCCACCGCGGGCAGCGTGTATCCGTATTACGATCTGCTGCTGGAGCACGCCACACGGCACGATTTCCGCATTACGAAAGAGTTGAAGCTGATCATCCGGCACAATCTGATCGGACATCCCGACGCGAAGTTCGGCGATATTACGGAGGTCCGGTCCCATCCGCAGGCGCTGGAGCAGTGCATCGGCTTCATCCGCAAGAATAAGTTTGAGGCCAATCCGCGGTATGACACGGCGGGCGCCGTGGATGAGATGATGCAGCGATCGCTCAAGCATGTGGCGGCGGTCGCCAGCGTGCAAGCCGCGAAGGATCACGGCTGGACCATTCTGCGCCGCAACATTCAGGACCAGCATGAGGACAACACGACTCGCTTCGTGGTCATCCAGCCCGGTCCGGATCAGGTGCTCACCAAGGCCAAGCGAGTGAAAGTATCGCTGGCGTTTTGTATCGAGAATGTACCTGGCTCCCTCTATCGGGTGCTTGCCCCCTTCGGTGCGCACAGTGACGTCGGGATCATCCGCATTGAGAGCCGGCCTCTGGTGGGAACCACAACGTCATGGCGAAAGCTGGTCCAGCGCCATGAGGGAAAGGGCGACAAGGGGATCTGGGATCTGGTCTACTATCTCGATTTCGCCTGCCCCGGCGTGAAGGTAGACGGGGTATTGAAGAAGTTAGAGGGCCTGGTGTTGAAGAACAAGACGGAGCGCGCCATTCAGGTGTTCGGACGCTACTTGCCGGAGAACACTCGCGTGGACGGAACGAAAAAGCCATGGCGATAAATCTGCACGCCGCGTTTGTGAATGAGCTCCGGTGGAGGGGCTTTTTGGAAGCCGCCACCTGTGAGGATCTGGAGTCGTATTTCGGTGAGGCCTCGCGCACTTGCTACGTGGGGTTCGATCCAACCTCCGATAGCCTGCACTTAGGCAGCCTGGTGCCCATCATGGGTCTGGCGCACGCGCAGAAGTTCGGGCACCGGCCGCTGGCGCTGGTGGGCGGAGGCACAGGCTTGATCGGCGACCCTAGCGGCAAAACCGCGGAACGGAATCTGCTGACCAAGGAACTCTCCGATCACAACGCCGCCGCCATCGGGCGGCAGTTGAGCAAGTTTTTCGATTTATCCTCGCCCCAGCACGGGCTCTTGCTCAACAACGCAGACTGGCTGCTGCCACTAGGCTTCCTGGAAGTGCTGCGCGACATCGGCAAACATTTTTCGGTGAACGAAATGATCAAGCGTGATTCCGTGCGCACGCGTCTGGAAGAGCGCGACCACGGGATTTCCTACACCGAGTTCAGCTACATGCTCTTGCAGGCGTACGATTTTCTGCATCTGTTCCGCAGTCACAACTGCACCGTGCAGATGGGCGGCAGCGATCAGTGGGGCAACATTCTTTCGGGGAAGGAATTGATCCGCCGCGTGGATGCAGGCCGCGGCGAAGGGATCACATTTCCGCTTCTGCTCACGTCCTCCGGCAAGAAGTTCGGCAAGACCGAAGAAGGCGCCATCTGGCTGGATGCGGAGCGTACGTCTCCCTACCAGATGTATCAATACTGGCTCCAAACGGCGGACGCCGATGTAGTCCGGTACTTGAAGCTGTTCACGTTCCTCAACAAGCATGCGATTGAGGAGCTCGCGGCGCAAACCACGGCCGCACCGGAGCAGCGTGCCGCCCAGCGAGTGCTCGCCGCGGAGTGCACCGGCATCATCCACACCAAGGAATCGGTCGCGGCGGTGGAGGCGGCCAGCCGCATTCTGTTCGGCTCGAACGAAGTGCCCTCGGAAGAGACGCTGCGGATGCTCACGCGGGAGGTCCCTGTGGCGGAGATCGGCCGCGGCGACTTAGATCCCGGGGTGCCACTGGTGAATCTGCTGGTGCAATCCAAGCTCGCTGAGAGCAAGGGCGCCGCGCGCAAGCTGATCGAAGGCGGCGGAGTCTACGTGAACAACGCGCGCGTCACGGAAGTGACAAAGTCCATCCGTCACGATGACATCCAGTGGCCCGATGCGCTGCTGCTGCGGGCGGGGAAGAAGAACCACTGCGTGGTGATGGTGAAGTAGTTGCGGCATAATGTGGTCATGACGCAGGTCCTCCTGTTCCCGGAGCCAGTGTCGAGCTTTGCGGTCCGCCGGTTCGGACGCGAGTTCTCCGACGAAGAATACTGGGCGTTCTGCGAGGTCAATCCGGACCTGCACGTCGAGCGCACCGCGGAGGGAGAAATCGTGGTTGCTCCACCAGCCGGCGGCGAATCGGATTTTCGGAACACGGAAGTGGTGATCCAGTTGGGCCAGTGGGCCAAGAAAGATGGCGCCGGCAAAGCGTTCGGTTCCAGCGTCCAATTTCTTCTTCCGGATGGTTCCGGCCTCTCGCCCGACGCGGCGTGGGTATCGAATGAGTCCCTGGAAAGCCTCACCAAGCAGCAACGCAAGAAATTCCTCCCGCTTTCGCCGGAGTTCGTGATCGACGTTCTCTCGCCCAGCGACGTTCTCAAAGAGGCGAAAACCAAGATGGAGCGCTGGATCGCCAACGGAGTCCAGCTTGCCTGGCTGGTCGATGGACACGCTCGAACGGTGTACATTTGTCGGCCGAGCCACGACCCGAAGACTCGCCGAAGCCTGAAGGCGCTGTCGGGCGAAGGTCCGGTCGTGGGATTTGTGCTGGAGTTGGCTCGTATCTGGGAAGGCCTGTAGTTACTCCACCGTCATGGGACGGTCGAACACCACATCCAGCGTGCTGCCCGCGTGGAGTTCCACTTCTCGACCGCGGCTGAGTAGCGCCGTCGCGATGCCCACCGCTCCACCGGCCGCGCCGCCGATACCCGCTCCCTGCCAGCTGCGGTCCGCGATCCCGCCGATCGACGCTCCGCTACCCGCCAGAATTGCGATTCGCTCGACGTCTCTGCCCACCGTGGACGCCTGCTTCACCACGCCCTCGTTCCCCGAGACCGTCTGGCCGGAATCGCCCGATTCCACCGAGTTCACCCGCGGCGCGAACTTCATTGCTTTCCCGCTGACCAGCGTGAGGGTCTCCAGGCGCAGCGCGAGCTCGGCCCGCCCGCTGACTTTCCCGCTCCGCTTGGCCATCGCCACCGTGCCCTGCACGTAGGACCCGGGCGGCACCAGGATCTTGCCATCCAGCGCGATGGGACTAGCGGTTTGCAGATAAACCTGGTCCCCTTCCTTTGCCGTGCGAGTAGTGAGAGAATTCATCACGCGTAACAGCACATGAGTTCCTTGAGGGATGTCCGCGGCGGCAGCGCCCAGGGGTACCATGAGGACAAGCGAGAGCAGCACCTTCATACCACCGATCTTGGGGGACCTACGGGGGGTTGTCAACCACCCATTTTCGGTGTTTGAATTGCTCTTAGGAACTAGCATGCGGAACGTGTATCTTCTGATTGCCTTCCTGGTTCTAGCGCCCGGAGGCTTCGGTGCCGCGGCCAATGCCGAGCGCGGAGCCGAGGTTCTGCATCGGGAAAACTGCCTGCTGTGCCACAGCTTACGGGGAGAAGGCGGGACCTCTGCCCCGGATTTGTCGCGCCGGATCGCGCA
Source organism: Bryobacteraceae bacterium (assembly GCA_036498815.1). Classification (GTDB taxonomy): domain Bacteria; phylum Acidobacteriota; class Terriglobia; order Bryobacterales; family Bryobacteraceae; genus Palsa-187. Next base: position 47,464 of record DASYET010000046.1, read on the forward strand.
GAACTATACGCCCGCCGCCCTGGCCAGCTTGGTGTGGAACCACGCGCCCAGCATGTGGGCCGAAATCGAAGCCCAGAAGATCCCCATGCCCCGGCTCAGCCAGACCGATTCCGAAGACCTGTTCGCGTACCTGTACTCCACGCGTTTCTTCGATCATCCCGGCGATGCCGGTCGCGGCAAGCAGCTGTTCGCCGACAAACATTGCGCCGAGTGCCACGCCCTGATGCCTCCGGCCAAGGGGCCCGGCAACGCGGTCTCCACCTGGAAATCTCTCGCGGATCCCATCATGCTGGTGGAGCGCATGTGGAACCACTCCGCCGCCATGCGAAAAGAGATGTCCAAGCGCCAGCTGGAAGTGACGCTGACCGGTCCCGAACTGAGCGATCTGACCGTATATCTCCAGAATTTCCAGCCGAAATCGACCACCGTTTCTTCCTTCTCCATCCCCGATCCCGCCTCCGGAAAGCCTTTATTTGAAGCGGATTGTGCGCAGTGTCACAAGGGATCTCTCTCACTCGCCAGAACTCCGGCCGGCAAGACGCTGACCGATCTGGCCGCCGGGATGTGGAACCACGTGCCGCACATGCTGACGCTGCCCATGGTGCGTCCGGACGACATGAGCAAGATCGTTTCCTACCTGTGGGAGCAGCAGTATCTGGGTCCAGCCGGCAACGCCTCGCGCGGAAAGAAGACGTTTGAGGAGAAGCGCTGCGCCTCCTGCCACGATGACCCGGGGCTCGCCGCCGCCCACTTCCGGCGCGACAGCCGTGTGTTCACGCCGCTCACCATGGTCACTGTGGTTTGGGCTCACGGTCCGCAGATGCAGGCGCAGATGAAGCAGCGCGGCGTCGCCTGGCCGCGCCTGTCGCCCGAGGACGTCAGTAACCTGGTGGCCTACCTCAACACTCGTCCCTAAACCCAGCGGCTGGGTCACTTGACCCAACTGGAACTCCTGGCTGCGTTGTACTACTCCCGATCATACGAGCATTTTACATGCACTTATGCCGTGAGCTTCGCGCTTGATCTGAACGATAAGTAGATTGCCGGGGAACGAACCGGAGTCCCGCGTGTGCGCCGCGTTGTCGAGCGTACGCGTGCCGTTCGGGTCCCCGGCGTTTTCCTTTTATCGGCGCGCTACCGGAGTTCTTGAGCGGTGTGCGAAGAATATTTCTTCCACAGGGCCAGCAGGACCACAGCTCCCAGCCCGAGTAGCATCAAACCGACAGAGGATGGCGCCGGCGTAAGCGGTACAAAGGCGGCGGCGATCACCAGATTGTTGTTGGCATCGCTGGCCGCGAAGTTGAATCCGCCGCCCACCTTGTTATAGGCCGCCTGGATCTGCGGGATCGCATAGGACCCGATCACCATCGTGGGATTGGTGGTAGTGCCGCTGAACAACTGCGGACTGCCCGAGGTCGCAATGAACTGCGTGTTCGCGTCCAGGAAAATGTTGAAGCTATACAGCGACGAAAAGATCACCGTGGTGCCGGTCACCGGAATGGTGGTCCCGTTCAGCTTGAAGATCGGGTTCGCGTAGTTCGTCCGGAACTCCGTTCCCGTGGTCGTGAAGGTCGCCGGCAAATTATCGACGTTGAAGGTGAGGCTCCAGGCAACATTCGGGGCGGAATACGTTCCGGTAAACGCCGCCGAGCTGTAAGTTCCGCTTACAGAAACAGATACCGTCGCAAATGCACTTGCGGAAGCCAGGCTCAGAAGTCCGAGCATGGTGAGGCCCCGTACAATCCCAAATTTCATGGAACCCACTGTAACACAATGTGATAGAAATGTTTTGTGAGCCATCTCAAGGGTCTCCTCAAAGGCTCGAAATTCAACGGCCGCCACTCCACCGTCATCCCCAGCGCCGTCCCCGCCGTGGAGGCCGCTCGCGATTGCCCCCATGTCACTAAGATCGCGCTAGGCGTCATCACGCCGATCCGCGCCGGCCAGGAGCACCTGAAGCTCTCCCACGCCACCGGAGGCCTCAAAATGCAGGTCCGCGGCACCCATGCCGTGCAAGTATTCTGGCTGTATACCACGGAGCCGGAGGCCGCGATCGCGGAAATCTCCCGCAAGTGGGAAGAGCGTTAGGATTAGGAATGGACATTACAAAGATCAGCGCCGGAAAGGATCCGCCCCTGGATCTGAACGCCGTCATCGAAATCCCGGTGGGCGGCACACCGGTGAAATACGAACTCGACAAATCCTCCGGCGCGATGTTCGTCGACAGGTTTCTGCACACCGCCATGTATTATCCGGGGAACTATGGCTTCATTCCCCAAACCCTGTCCAAGGATGGCGACCCCTGCGACGTCCTCGTGATCGCGCCAGTGGCGGTGGTCTCCGGAGCCGTAATCCGATGCCGCCCCGTGGGAGCCCTGCTCATGGAAGACCAAGCCGGCCGGGATGAGAAGATCATCGCGGTTCCGGTGGATGAGCTGCATCCGTTCTACACCGGAGTCGGCTCCTATCTGGACCTGCCCGAGATCATGCGCGACCAGATTGCCCACTTCTTCAACCATTACAAAGACCTGGAAGAAGGGAAATGGACCCGCATCGGCCAATGGGTAGACGTAGAGACCACGAAGCAACTGATCATGGACGCCATCGGCCGGGCCGATAAGCGCTGGGCTTAGGTTGCGGACGGCCCTCCAGGCTCTCGCCGCGATCACCTCGACCGCGACGAGAACTTCTGGCCAGATCAACTGAGGCACAACCAGCAGCAGAAACGCAGGCCGGGCATCTCCCAGCGCCTTCGACCGCGCCTTCACGTACCCGGGGACATCCTCCGCGCGAGTCAGGTATTGGTTGACCTTCACGATATCCTCCACACCCATACCGGCCTCGCGCAGAATCCGCAGAATATGCTCCCCCGCCAGTTCGGCCTGACCGGAGATGCCCGGCGGAAGGCTTTTATCCCCCAGTAGCCCGGCATGCCCGAGGTGTGCAGCCAGCGCAGGTTGGGCGCCGCCTCGGTCGCGTCGCTACAGTTACCGACTTGGCGAGCAACGCCGATATCGTGAATCTTGTGGTTCATCCGTTCGCGTCCTGCGGCTGGAGTTGTCTATCTTGAAGTGATGGCAACCAAAAACCTCGATGAAGCGGAAATCCTCGCGCTGATCGCCCGCTGGTCGAAAGCCGTGCGCGATCAGGATCTTGCTGCAATATGCGCCGATCACGATCCAGATCTTCTGATGTTCGACGTGCCGCCCCCGTTCCTCTCGCGCGGTTTGGACGCCTATAGGGCCACCTGGGAGATGTTTTACAAATGGCAGGCTAAGCCGGTACAGTTCGATTTCCGCGACGTTGCCGTGACGGCTGGTTCGGGCGTCGCGTTTGCGACCGCCGTGGGCACTTGCTGTGACTTGAGTAGCGCCAAACCCGTAAATCTTGACTTCCGCCTCACCATGGGCTTGAGGAAGATTGAGGGGAAGTGGCGCATCATGCACGAGCACCATTCGATTCCCGCAGAGAGTTAACCGTTGCGGCAGGCGGGCGTGGAGGGAATTTTGCGGATTTGATTTGGCGTCCCCAGGGGGATTCGAACCCCCGTTACCGCCGTGAAAGGGCGATGTCCTAGGCCGACTAGACGATGGGGACGCAGTGGTGAAACAAACTACAAAGTCTTCAAGTACGCAATAACGTCGGCTTTTTCCTGGTCCGAGAGTTGGTCGGCCAGGGGGGGCATGGATCCGCCGGTCCCTTTGTTGATGATCTCCAGCACAGTCGCGTCGGTGGCTTTCTTCTTGTTCGCCATCGCCGCTTTCTTGAAGAGTCCCTTTAAGCCAGGACCCACCTTCGGTTCAGTGCTCTCTGCATTATGGCACGCCGCGCAGGTTCCGTCGAACGCATCTTTGCCTTTGACCGCGTTGCCCGGTTTGGTGGCGGCGAACGCGCTCAGGCTCAGCAGCGCAAGGTAGACTCCCTTCTTCATACCCTTCTAGTTTACAATCACCACGTATGAGTCTCCAAACCGGCGATCGCGCGCCCGATATTCATGTGGGCGATTTCAAGCTCTCGAAACTGAAAGGCAAGCACGTAGTCATCTTCTTCTTTCCCAAGGCGGACACGCCAGGATGCACGCGCGAGTCGTGCGATTTCCGCGATTCCTCGAAAACTTTCGCGAAGCTGAACGCGGAGATCGTGGGCATCTCGCCCGACAAGCCGGAGGCGCAGGAAAAATTCGCGGCCAAGTACGACCTGCCATATACCTTTGTCTCCGATCCGGATCACGCCATCGCGGAGGCGTTCGGCGTCTGGAAAGAGAAGAAGAACTACGGCAAGACCTACATGGGAATCGAGCGAACCACCTTCCTCATCGACCCCCAAGGCAAGGTCGCGAAAATCTTTCCGAAGGTGAAGGTGGACGGCCACGTCGACAAGGTGCTGGCGTCGCTGGCCGAGGCTTAATTCCGCGTCTAGTTGTGGACCTCATCAACCGTACTCGCCCCGAAAGGCGGCAGCGCGCTCGGAAGCGAATTCGAATTGAGTCTCGGTCCGAGAGAACGGCGGAGCCGCGACAAGTGCGGCGTCCACGGGCAAGGGAGCCAAAAACCCTGATGTACGAACGTGTACACAGACGAGTACACGCCATGACAGAGACCTTCTCGCTCCGGATCGACGCGAACGCAAAGCGGCGGCTAGACGCGCTTTCGAAGCGATTCGCGAAACGAACCTACTGCTTCGGAGCCCCGCCCTTCGCCCCGCCCCCGCGCGGCGGAGCCGGAGGCAGCGTGCCGCCCTCGGCCAAAATCTTCATATTCTGAAGCGCCGTGGTGAACTGCGTCGAGCGCTGCATGCGATCCCGTTCCTTCGCGGCGTCGTCGGCCATGGTCGAGTTATCCCACATCAGCGTGTACACCAGCTTCGAGGTGGTCGCCGTCAGCGGCCGAGCCTCCAGCGTCCCGTGGTACATAATGTACGCGCGGCCTTCGCGCACCGGCTGCGTGTAGGTGTAAGAGAGCTCCGTCTTGCCGACCAGAATCTCGCTGCCGATCGAGCGCACCGTTCCGACCTCGCCATCCTTGCCGGAGACGATGGTGCATTGCACGCGCAGCCACTCGCCAATGTCGCAATACTTGCCCACACGCGCCCACACTTCCGCGGCGGGCTTGTTCACCGTGATCTCCATAGGGAGGGAAACGTACGTGGGGTTCGCCACCACGATGTTCTGGGGCGCGGCCGGAGGCGGCCCCTGCGCACTCACGAGCGACGCGACGGTCAAGAAAGCAGCTGCTGAAAGGAAATGGTTCCGCATAGGGAGCTCCTGATGATTTCGCCTTGCGGCGTGTTTACTGACGGACAAGTTTACCAGATGCCGAGGAACTTCCACCACGCCAGCCCCACCGTCGACCAGATCGCCAGATTCGCCACGCTCATGATGAACCCCGTGGTCCACCATTTCTTCATCGAAACGTAGCCGTGCGCGAAGATCATCGGCCCCGGAGTGGTCCCATAGTGCGTCGTCCCCGCGGCGAGATTCGCGAAGATCGCGAACGCGAACACCGTCAGCCCCAGCGGAGCTCCCTTGGCCAGCAGCACCGGCACAAATGCCGGATACATCGACACCACGTGCGCCGTGATGCTCGCGAACGCATAGTGCGCGTAAAAATAAATAAGGATGGTCAGTGCGAACAGCGCCACCACGCTGACGTTCTTGAACTCCGCCGCCACTCCGTGCGCGAACGCCTTCGGCACGCCGGTTTCGTTCAGCATGCCGCCCAACCGCACCAGGCCTCCGTACCAGATGAACAGATCCCACGCCTGCCGATTGCTCTTCATGTCCTCCCACGTGATCACGCCCGTAAGCAGCAGCGCGACCCCGCCCAGCAGAGCCGCCAGCGTGATGTCGAACGTGATCCAGGAGCTCGCCACCCACATCCCGCACACGCCCGCGAACACCAGCGCCAGGATCCGCTCATTCCGCTTCATCGGACCCATCACCTCCAACTCCCGTTGCGCGAACAACGGAGCCTCCGGAGTGCGCCTCACCGTGGGATGCGTCAGCTTCATCATCAGCCACGGCATCACCAGCACCGATACCGCGCCCGGCACGATGGTCGCGGCCAGCCAGCTGGTCCACGTGATCCTGTAGCCGAACCCCGCGGCCATCCCGGCCGCCAGAGGATTGCTCGCCTGGCCCGTGTAGAACATCGCGGAGCTCAGGCACGCGCTCTGATACAGCCCCACCATCAGGAATGTCCCTAGAGCCCCGGCAGTAGGTCCGGGGGACGATCCGAAAATCTCCGACAGCGATCGCGCGATCGGCAGAATCACGCCGCCCACGCGCGCTCCGTTCGACGGAATCATGCCGCCCAAAATGCAATCGGAAATCGTGAAGGCGTAGGAGACTCCCAGAGAGTTTTTCCCGAATGTGCGCACGAAGAATAGTGCAATGCGGCGCGCGAGTCCCGTTTTAATGAGCGCGATGGAAAGAAAGAACGCAGCCAGCACCAGCCAGCTCGTACGATCCGAGTATCCGGCCAGTGCCTGGTCCATCGTCAAGTGCCCCAGCGGAGCAGCTAGCACGATGCCCACCAGCACCACGGCGGCTCCGGGAATCGGCTCCAGCATCAGTCCGGTGATGGTCGCGGCGAACAGTCCCGCGATACGCCAGCCCTCCGGTTTCACCGCTTCCGGCTTCGGAATCAGGAACACCACGGCGCAATACACCAGCACCATCACGGCGAACCCGCGCACCACCCGGCGCCACTCGTACGATTTTTCGACGGTCGCCGCGGAGGGCGCTCCGTCGCGAGGAGGAGCTGCGCTAAGCATTGGTGACAGCATACTCCACGGAATAGCCAGATCGTACTCGCGCAATTTGGGACAAGCGGCCCTACTGTGAATCGCGATGCGAATTCATACTGACTCTGCGATGAAACTGTTCCTGCTCCTCACGGGGCTCGTCTCCGCTCACGCGTGGGCCTCGTCGATCTACAACATCACCGACCTGGGTACGCTGGGCGGAAACTCCTCGATGGCGTACGCGCTGAACGACGCGGGACAGGCCGCCGGCACCGCCACCAACCCCTTCGGAAATATGAATGCCATGAACTTCGGCGGCGCCCTCTCCCTGAGCGCAGGCGCGTCGGAAAGCTCGGCATGGGGCGTCAATAATGCGAACCAGATTTCCGGCACCCAGTACATCAACGGAGTCGCCTACGCCACCGTGTGGAACAACGGCGCGCCGGAGCTGCTGGCGGGCGCCAACTCCTACGGCACCGGCATCAATCAAAGCGGAGACGCCGCCGGCATGCTGGTCTCCCGTGGCCAGGGCGAGGCCTTTGTCATGATCAACGGAATCGTGCAAGTGCTGGGCTCCCCCGATGGCTGCTTCTGGAGCTCCGCCTATTCGATCAACGGCGCCGATCAAGCCGCCGGCTACGCGCAAACCTGGGGCGGCATGCGGGCGTTCGTGTGGTCGCCGGACTCCGGCTACCTGACCCTCGGCACGCTGGGCGGAGCTAACAGCTATGCCATGGCGATCAACGATTCCGGCGAAGTTGCCGGCCACGCGCAAACCTCCAGCGGATATCTCCACGCCGCCCTGTGGAACGGCAGCTCCATCCAGGACCTCGGAACGCTCGACGGCGGCAATAGCTACGCCTACGGAATCGACGCCGCGGGCGATGTCGTCGGAGCCTCCGGCGATCACGCGTTCCTCTATCAGGACGGCGTCATGCTGGATCTGAACAGTCTGCTGACCGCAGGCCCCGGCTGGACGCTCACCCAAGCCTACGCGATCAACGCATCCGGCCAGATCGCCGGCGCCGGACTCTTCAACGGCGTCGAACACGCGTTTCTGCTCAATCCCACCGAGCCGCAGCCTCCCCCTACCGCGAGCTCGCTCTTCTTCGCATCGCCCGAATACTCCGTCACCACACCCGAGCCCTCTAGCTGGACCCTGATCCTCGCCGGCCTGGCGTTAGGCCTCGTTCCGTTCAGAGCCGCCATGCGAAAGCATGCGGCAGTACAGTCTTCCCCCGTCCCACGCCACTACATGCTCACGCGATCGCGTCTTCTAACTCCCCACCATCCTCGCGCTACCATGGAAGTTTCCCATGAAACTTCAGAGCTACACCATCACCCAGGGACGTGATCGCGCCCCGGCGCGCGCCATGCTCAAAGGCATCGGCTTCACCGACGAGGACCTTAAGAAGCCGATCATCGGCGTCGCCAACACGTGGATCGAAACCATGCCGTGCAACTACAACCTGCGCGCGCTGGCCGAGCACGTCAAGGCCGGCATCCGCGCCGCCGGCGGCACCCCCATGGAGTTCAACACCATCGCCATCAGCGACGGCGTCACCATGGGCACCGAAGGCATGAAAGCTTCGCTGGTCAGCCGCGACCTCATCGCCGATTCGATCGAGCTCGTCGGCCGGGGCCACATGTTCGACGGTATCGTCACCCTGGTCGCCTGCGACAAAACCATCCCCGGCGGCGCGATGGCTCTGCTGCGCCTGAACGTCCCCGGCGTCGTGCTCTACGGAGGCTCCATCCTCCCCGGCCGCCACAAGGACAAGGACATCACCATCCAGGACGTCTTCGAAGCGGTCGGCGCAAATGCCTCCGGCAAGATGACCGACGCCGAGCTCCTCGAAATCGAGAATCACGCCTGCCCCGGCGCCGGAGCCTGCGGCGGACAGTACACCGCCAATACCATGGCCACCGTCATGGAAATGCTGGGCCTCTCGCCCATGAACACCGCCGCCGTGCCTCAGGTCGACAAGCGCAAGGAAAGCGTCGCCTTCAGCTGCGGCAAGATCATCATGGACGCCGTCAAGGCCAACCGCCGTCCTCGCGACATCGCCACTCGCCAGGCCTTCGAGAACGCCATCGCCGCCGTCGCCGCTACCGGCGGATCCACCAACGCCGTGCTCCACCTGCTCGCCCTCGCGCACGAAGCCGGAGTCGAGCTCTCCATTGACGACTTCCAAACCGTGAGCGCGCGCACGCCCCTCTTCGTCGACCTGAAACCCGCCGGCAAATTCGTCGCCGCCGATGTCGATAAAGCCGGAGGCTGGGCCGTGGTCGGCAAGCGCCTGGTCGACGGAGGCTTCGTCCACAAAGACGTCCTCACCGTCACCGGCCGGACGTTCGCCGAGGAAGCCGCCGACGCCAAAGAGACTCCCGGCCAGGAAGTGATCCATCCGCTCTCGAAGCCCCTCAAGGCCACCGGCGGACTCGTCATCCTCAAGGGCAACCTCGCTCCCGAAGGCTGCGTCATCAAAGTCACCGGCATTGACCGCAAGGAGCAGCGTGGCCCCGCGCGCGTCTTCGAGCGGGAAGAGGACGCCATGGCCGCCGTCACCGGAGGCAAGATCAAGGCCGGCGACGTTCTGGTGATCCGCTATGAAGGTCCCAAAGGCGGACCGGGCATGCGGGAAATGCTCGGCGTCACCGGTGCCATCATCGGCGCCGGACTCTCCGACAGCGTCGCTCTGCTCACCGACGGCCGCTTCAGCGGAGCCACCCGGGGCTTCATGGTCGGCCACGTCGCGCCCGAAGCCGCCGTGGGAGGCCCCATCGCCATGGTCCGGGAAGGCGATATCATCCTGCTCGACATCGCCAACCGCAAGATCGAGATCGAAATCTCCGCCGAAGAGATGGCCACCCGCCAGAAGTCGTGGAAAAAGCCCGCGCCGAAGTACCCCCGCGGAGTCTTCCACAAGTACGTGCAACTGGTCGGCTCCGCCGCCAAAGGCGCCGTCACCGATTAACTCTATTTCCCGGTAGCGCGTTGCCCGTCTAACGCGCTACCCCGATCTCCCGCCCCGCGCGCATCGTTTCTGAGCCGCCATGCGCCAGCATGCGGTAGTCCACACCCTACCGGCGAAAATCGTCCACATGCCCGGTGGTAATCCGCCGGCCATCCGGCAGCGTAATCGTATCCGTCTTCGCAAAGTGCGCCAGATCCTTAGACGGATATGCCAGCACCGTCAGCACATCGCCCACCTTCACCGTATTCTTCGTCCACCCCAGCCGCAGAAGATAGTTCGGAGCCGTACACTCCACCGTCCAATTCGCCACCACGCCCTTGGCGTCCGCCGAATCCATCCAAAAATGGACGTGCGGATTCACCCAGTCCACTCGCGTGACCTTGCCCTGCAGTGTAACGGGTTTCGAGGTATCGAACTCCGCCGCGATGGAGTGGTGAGCCCGCACCATCGCAGGGGAGAGCAGCAGAAGCGCCGCTAAGGCAAATCGAAGGATGATGTTTAACTCACAACGCTGCCCGCGTGCGGCGCGAGCATCTTCACCAGCTCGGGCTTGGGCATCGCCCCCACCCTCTGGTCGATCACCTGGCCGCCCTTGAACAGCAGCAGCGTCGGGATACCGCGCACTTGGTAGCGCATCGCGGTCGCCGGGTTATCGTCTGTATTCAGCTTGCCGACCTTGATCTTGCCTGCGTATTCGGCTGCTACCGCATCCACAGTGGGCGACATCGCCCGGCAAGGACCGCACCAAGGCGCCCAAAAATCCACCAGAACGGGGACTTCGGAGTTGAGGACATCCGCGTCGAACGCGGAGTCGGTAAAGGTTAAAGTATTGTCGCCAGCCATAATGAGTTCCGCTAACTATGATGCGTGAAACCCGCCCAAGGATGCAACCGCGCCCTCGGGAGCACAGGCGTCAGCCTGTGACGAGCCCCCGACCTTAGAGCTTCTGGGCCCCGTCGGCCCGCGCCAGCGCCCGATCGAATGTTCCCAGGGGCTGGTGCCCTGCCTTACGGGCGATTTGCAGCATCAAGCAGTCCGAAAAGCCAAAGGCCGGCCGCTGACGAAATAGGTCCAGCGCCAGGGCAGCCACCTCAGAGTCCTGCACGGTCAGATGCTCGTGGTTAAGCAGCATCTCTACTGCAACCGCAGCTTCGGCCGGCTTCAATTCGTACACAGACGTCAGGACCCACACCGCTTCCGCGAGCGCCAGAAGTGAAACCCAAGCTCCTTTGGCGACAAAGTCTTCGGCCGAGGCTACCTGCCGGACATCGTCACGCATGATCAGGCGAACAAGGACGTTCGTGTCAACGGCGCGCATACCGCTCGCGAGCCCTCCGGCGAATCCCTTCCTTCATCTCCTCGATGGTGTGGGCTTTCGGCGGCTCCTTCGGAAATAACGCCCGGTGGATGTCCAGCGAGGAAAACTTCCCGGAGCGTCGCACAACAATCTTGTCGTCCTCTTCGTCCCATTCAAGAATCGATCCTGGCCCAATGCCCAACTTCCGCCGCACATCGAGCGGAACGGAGATCTGCCCCTGCGCCGTAACTTTCGAATGAGCCAGTGCCATACCCTAATATTACCAGGGTAATGCAACTAGCCGCTCTGCGCGTACAACTCCCGGTATGCTTTCGCCGACGCGTCCCACGAGAAATCCTGCTCCATCCCGAGCCTCACCCTCTTCGCCCAACCTTTCCGATCCCGAAAGGCCTCGCAGGCCCCCTCCACCGCCGCCGACAGCGCCGCCGACGTTGCCGCGCGAAACTTGAACCCCGTGTCCGATTCCACCGTATCCGCCAGCCCCCCGGTCGACCGCACCACCGGCACCGTCCCGTACCGCAAGCTGTAAATCTGGTTCAGCCCGCACGGCTCATAGCGGCTCGGCATCAGGAAGATGTCCGCCCCCGCCTCGATCCGATGCGCCAGTCCGTCGTCGTATCCCACGCGCACCGCGCACTGCTCCGGATACCACTGCGCCAGTTGCCGGAAGCTCGTCTCCAGCGCCGTGTCGCCCGACCCCAGCACCACCAGCGCCGCCCTTCCCAGCGGAGCCGCCGCCACCACTAGATCCATCCCCTTCTGATCCGCGAACCGCGACACGATCCCGATCAGCGGAGCCTCCAGATCGCGAGGCAGCCCCATCTCCTCCAGCACCGCTCGCTTACACTCCCGCTTCCCCGCCAGGTCCCGCACCGAATAGTTCGCCGCCAGATGCCCGTCCGTCTCAGGATTCCACTCCTCGTAATCGACGCCGTTGATAATCCCGCTCAACTTCGCGGACCGCGACCGCAGCAGCCCGTCCATCCCGAACCCATACTCCGGCGTCTGAATCTCGCGCGCATACGTCGGACTCACCGTCGTCACCGCATCCGCCCAAACGATCCCCGCCTTCAGGAAGCTGACCATCCCGTGGAACTCCGCGCCCTCAGGGTGGAACACCCCCGCGTCCAGCCCGACATCCGTCAGCACGCTAGCGGGAAAATTCCCCTGGTACCCCAAATTGTGGATTGTCAGCACGCACCGCGTGCCCATGAACGTAGGATCGCCCGTCAGGTACTCCCGCACGTAGAGCGGCAGCAGCCCCGCCTGCCAGTCATGCGCATGAAAAACATCCGGTCGGAAAATGCTCCGCGCGATCCCGATCGCCGCCTGCGACAACGCCGCGAATCGCAGGTGGTTGTCCGGATAATCCACCCCCGCTTCGTTATAAATCCCGGGCCTGTCATACAGCACCGGAATATCCACGAACAAGTACCGCACCCCGTGCCGCACGATCTCGTCGATCCCCGCGAAATACGTGTGCGGACCCACCCGCACCCGCAAATCCTCCCAGATACGACCCCCCGGCGCGACCTCCACTCCGCGATACTTCGGCAGCACCACCGCCACCTCGTCGCCCGACCGCACCAGCGCCGCCGGCAGCGATCCCAGCACATCCGCCAGGCCCCCGGTCTTCGCAAACGGCGAAGCCTCGGAGGAGACCATCAAGATCCGCGACATAGTAAATGCTTCTGCACCTTCCCCAACGCATTGCGCGGCAGCTTCTCCACGACTTCGAACCGCCGAGGCACTTTAAACGACGCGAGCTTGTCCCGGCACCGTGCTTCCAGCGCGGCCGCATCGCACTCCGCCGTCTGCACCACGATGTAAGCCACCGGCACCTCGCCGCGCAAGCGATCCTTCTCGCCCACCACCGCCGCCTCCGCGATCTCCGGCTGCTCCGCGAGAAACTCCTCGATCTCCCGAGGATAAATGTTGAACCCTCCGGAGATGATCAAATCGCTCCGACGCCCGCACAGCGTGTAATATCCGTCGTCGGACCGAGTCGCGATATCCCCCGTCTTAAACCACCCGTCGACGAACGCCGCACGAGTCGCCTCCTCGCGCCGCCAATATCCCGCGAACACATTCGGACCCTTCAAATGCAGTTCGCCCGTATCATCAATGCGCACCGAGATCCCCGGCAGCGGAGTTCCCACACTCCCCGGCCTCCGCTCCCCCGCATACGGATTCGAGATGTTCATCATCGTTTCCGTCATGCCGTAGCGTTCCAGAATCGTATGCCCGAACTTCTCGCGAAACTCCTCCAGCACCTGCGCCGGCAGCGGAGCCGACCCCGATACAAACAGCCGCATCCGCCCGCCGATCTCCTTCGCAACCTCCGGAGCCGTCTCCAGCAACCGCACATAAACCGTAGGCACCCCGAAAAACAACGTCGGCTTGAAATCCAGAAACGTAGCCGACGCCGTCCGATGCTCGAAACGCTCCAGCAGCCGCATCCGGCATCCCGAAATCAGCCAGCAATGCACCCCATTCCCCAGCGCGTGCACGTGAAACAGCGGCAGCGCCAACAGGAACCGGTCGCGATCCGAAATCTGCCAGCACCCCGTCAGCGTCAGACCGTTCGACGCCAGGTTGTTGTGCGTAATGATCGCGCCCTTGCTCGTGCCCGTAGTGCCCGAAGTGTAGACCAGCGCCGCCGGAGTGTCCCCCTCCAACGGCAACGCCTCCAACGTCGACTCCTGCCGCGCGGCCTCCTCCATCAACCCCGGCAACTCCGCCTCCGTCAGAAAAAGCTTCGGCTCCGCATCCCCCAAAATATGCGAAATCTCGCGCTCGCGATACAAAATGTTCACCGGCACGAAAATCACGCCGAGCTTCACGCAAGCCAGATACAGATCGAGGAACTCGATGCTGTTCGCCAGGTACACCCCGAGCCTGTCGCCCTCCGCGAGCCCCCGAGCGCGAAGCGCCCGAGCCACGCGATTGCTCCGCGCATCCAGCTCCCCGAAGGTGTACTCCGCCCCCGCCCACTCGAGCCCCACCTGGTCGCGCCGGTTCACCAGCGATAAATCGAAAAGTTGTCGAAGATTCACTCCGGAAGTTCCTGCCCCTTCGTTTCCACTCCCCAAGGTAACAAGAACACCCCTGCGACAAAGAACAACGCCGTCAGCGCCACCGGAATCCCGATGGTCTGCATTCTTCCCACGCCCCAGCCCACCAGAAACGTAATTCCCGCCGCCAGAAACCGCCCCGCCGACGTAGCGAATCCAAACGCGCTCGCCCGGCACTCCGTCCGATACTGCTCCGGCAGCCACAGCGAGTACATCGCGAAATTCGCGCCCCCGAACCCGAGCACCACCAGCGCCGCCATAAACCACCCCAGCGCGTCGTGCTCCAGATAGTACGCGTACCCGAACCCAAACCCGATCGACACCGCCATCAGCAAGAAGTACACCGCCAGCGTCCACCGCCGTCCCCACCGCTCCGCCATCGGAGGCAGCGACACGCACCCCACAATCGTCGCCACCGAAAGTAAAATCGTCGCCCACGACGACATCCGCGTGGCCTCCAGCGCCGTCAACCCCTGCTTCGTCGACAAGAACGACACCGCCGACGGCACATAAACCGACCCCGCCCACAACCCGCAAATCGAAATGAAAAGGTACGTAGCGTTCAACAGAGTCCGCCGACGATACTCCGGCGAGAATAACATCCCCATCGCCCGCGTAGCCGATTCCGGAGCCTTCCACTTCGCCGGCTCCCGCACTCCATACCGGATCAGCCCCACCAGCAGCGCCGGCGCCCCGCCCACCGCGAACATCGCCCTCCATCCGTACGCCGCGCCCACCGTCGCGTTCAGCAGCGCCGCCACTAAGATCCCGAAGTAGTATCCGGTCTGCATCCACCCCGCGCCCACTTTGCGACGCTCCTCCGGCCATTCCTCCGCGACGAATGTTCCGCCCAACGTCCACTCGCCCCCCAGCCCGAATCCCGACAGTAGCCGGCACGCCGCCAGTTGCCACACGTTCTGCGCCAGCGCGCTCGCGAACGTGAACAGCGAATAGCACAGGATCGTCAGCATCAACGTACGCACCCGCCCAAACCGGTCCCCCACCGGACCCCACATCATGGAGCATCCCCACCCGAACAAAAACAACCCCAGCAGGATTCCGTTGTAATACCCCACCGAGCCCGTGCTCGCCGCCACGCCCGACTTCGGCAGAAGCTCCCGCAGCGCCGGCACCAGCACCAGGGCGTAAATGAACGAATCCATGCCGTCGAGCGCCCATCCGCCCCACGCCGCCCAAAAGCCGCGAACTTGGTTCTTGGTGAGTTTGTTCACAAGACTCTATTCACAAAAGACTCTTCCACAAAATCTCTCTTCACAAGACTTCCCTTCACAAAACCTTCAGTGTAGCGAGCTATGCTGGAGACATTATGAAGGGGATGATCATCGCGTGTTTCCTGGCTCTTCCGTTAGCCGCCCAAACCTCGCAATACGTCGGTTCCGAACGCTGCGGCGATTGCCACACTGCCACCTATGAACGCTGGAAAAAAACCCGCATGGCCAACGTGGTCCAGGACCCCAAGGTCCACCCCAATGCCATCATTCCCGATCTCACCAAGCCCGACCCGCTGGTGAAATTCACCCGCGACCAGATCGCCTTCACCTACGGCAGCAAGTGGAAGCAGCGCTACTTCACCAAAATCGGCGATGACTACTACGTCTTCCCCGCTCAATGGGACGTAGTCAATAAAGTCTGGCGAGCCTACAACGCCGCCCCCGGCACCGATTGGTGGACCGCCTTCTATCCCGCCGATAACATGCAGCGCCCCACCGGCCCGCTCTGCGACGGCTGCCACTCCGTCAACTACAACATCCAAACCAAGACCGTCACGGAGTGGAACGTCGGCTGCGAAAAATGCCACGGACCCGGCTCCGCCCACGCCGCCGCTCCCACCAAAGCCAACATCGTGAACCCCGCGCGCCTCGATTCGCTTCACGCGAGCGACATTTGCATTCAGTGCCACTCGCAAGGCCAGCCGCTCAACAATCCCATCGCCGGAAAATATTACGACTGGCCGGTCGGCTACGAAGCCGGAAAAAATCTTCGCGATTTCTGGAAACTGGAGGAGCACAAGCTCGGCGAGCAATCCTTCACGCACTTCGCCGACGGCACCGCGCACAAGAATCGGATGCAGGGCAACGATTTCACCCAGAGCGTAATGTACAAGCGGGGCATCGCCTGCTTCAGTTGCCACGACGTCCATGGCACGGAGAACAACGCGGATCTCATCAAGCCCGCCAACGTCCTGTGCCTCGAGTGTCACGGACCTAACTCGCCCAACGGTCCGCGCGGCGCCACCATCGAATCTCACACGCATCATCAGGCGGGCAGCGCCGGCAACGAATGCGTCGCCTGTCACATGCCGAAGATCGAACAGACCATCGCCAACGTGAACGTTCGGGCACACACGTTCAACATCATTACGCCCGCCGCGACGGCTTCGTTGAAGGTCCCCAATGCCTGCGCCGGATGCCACACCGACAAACCCGCCACCTGGGCTGGCGACACTCTGAAAACCTGGTCGAACGTCTCCCCCTGGCGAATGGAGAATTAGTCGGTCACGTCGACATTCTCCACAAAGCAGCTGAAGAACGCCCGATCCAGCACATCTTCATTCAACTCCCGCGGCAGAGCCTCGAAGTTGATGATGTCGATCGCATGGCTGATCACGTCCCGAGGATGGCACCGCCGCATCTTCTTCGCGCCCTGCACGTAGTGCCGATCGACAAACGCCTCCGCCAGCCCGCGAGGACAAGCCAGCAGCTTCGCCTCCGCGAACCGTTCGAAAATCGTGATGAACTCCGGCGACCGCGGACTCCGCAAAAACATCTTGTACTGAATCCGTCGCAGGAACGCTTCGTCGCCTAAGTTATCCGGCCTCAGGTTGGTCGAAAAAATCAGGAACGCCTCGAACGGCACCGTCATCTTGCCGCCCGCCTGGAAGCTCAAGTAATCCACGTGCCGCTCCATCGGCACGATCCAGCGGTTCAAAATCTCCGCCGGAGACGCCTTCTGCCGCCCAAAGTCGTCGATTAGGTAAATGCCGTTGTTCGCCTTCAACTGAAACGGCGCGTCGTAAATCTTCGAGACCTTGTTGTAGCTCAGATCCAGCGCGTCCAGCGCCAGCTCGCCGCCCGTGATAATGCAAGGACGCCGGCACTTGAACCATCGCCCGTCATACGGCAGCTCCATCGAGATCGCCGCCGAGAACTGCATCTCCTGGTCGTCGATCTTCTGGTGATAAATCGGATCGTACAGCTGAATGATGTTGCCCTGGCACTCGATCGCGTACGGCAAGTAAATTGGCGCCGTGTCCACGCGGAACAGCGCCTCCGCCAACGCCGTCTTTCCATTTCCCGGCTGCCCGTAAATCAGGAACGACTTGTTCGAGTTCACCGCCGGCCCGATCTGCGACAGCACATCCGCTTCCACAACCAGGTGCCGGAACGCCTGCTTCAACGAATCCGGATTCAGCCAGTTATCCTTCAGCCTCTGCCGCCGCACCACTTCGCTGTATTGATACAGCGGCACCGGCGCCGGCCCCGAGTACAAATTATTTTCCAGATACTCGCGAGTAAGATTGCGGCCCGCCTCCGTCAGCGCGAACACGCCCGAGGCATTCCCCATCCCCAGCGATTTCTTCACACCGACGTAATGTTGCCGCTTCAGCGTCTCCAGCATCTCGTCGATCAAGCTGAACTGCACGCCCAGCGAGCTCGCGATCTCCCGCCCCAGCAAGTCGCCGCGGAAATATAAATATTTCAGGACCAGCTGCTCGAAGATAGCGAGCGAAATCCCGGTGTCCGCGATCGAGTCCGGGACCGGAGGCATAATGCCGGATTCCGTATTGTAGATAGGTTCCGGAGGTTGTTGCGCGTCTTTGGCAGAGGCCCCAGGCAGGGGTGGTGGTGCGCCTCGCAGTTGTCCCGCAAGGGCACTCAAGGATTCATCGATGGGCTCAGCAGTTGCGCTCACGTGGGCGGACTCCTTCTTGCCTCTTATCGGACAAAAAGGCCGCCCTCTGCATGGACCTCGAACGCCAAACGTACCGAATCTAGATCGCTTCCGCTGTTTCTTCCACCACGCGGCCGTCGAAAAGGTGCACGGACCGGTCTGCATATCTTGCATACCGCGGATCGTGCGTCACAATACAGATCGTCGACCCCGCTCGGTGCAGCTCCCGCATCAGGTCCATCACCTGTTCGCCGTTCGCCGAGTCCAGGTTCCCCGTCGGCTCATCCGCCAGCAGGATGGACGGATCCCCGCCCAGCGCCCTCGCCACCGCCACGCGCTGCTGCTGGCCGCCCGACAATTGCGAAGGATAATGCTTCACCCGGTGGCTCATGCCCACGCGTTCCAGCGCCTCGTGCACCCGGCGCTTGCGCTCCGACGACGGCATTCCGCGATACGTCAGCGGCAGCTCTACGTTCTCGTATACCGTCAAATCGCCGATCAAATTGAACGCCTGGAAGATGAATCCGATCTCGCGATTCCGGATCCGCGCCCGCTCCGCCATCTTCAGCCCCTGCACCGGCTGGCTGTTCAGCGTGTAGCTTCCCTCCGACGGCGAATCCAGCAGCCCCAGAATCGCCAGCAGCGTCGATTTCCCGCACCCCGACGGCCCCGCGATCGAGATGTATTCGCCCTTCTGGATATCCAGATGAATGCCGGACAAGGCATGCGTTTCCACTTCATCGGTGACAAACACCTTGGTCACCGCATCCAGGTGGATCAAAGACTCTGGCATGGCGCGCTAATCTCCTCCATCAAAACCCTCAGTTAAATCGAATCCGAGAAGCCTGATCCTTCTCCGACATATCCGACAGGATCACCTGATCCCCTACCTTCAACCCTTCCAACACTTCAATATTTGTCACCGAGCTCCGCCCGAACTTCACCGTCACCCGCGACGCTCCCTTGCCGTCCTCGTCGATCTTGAACAGGCTCACCGTGCTGTTCGGCTGACCGTACACCGGCCGGTCCACGTAAATCACATCCGGTAGCCGCGCGATCTCTACCGTCCCGTCGACGCTCAAGTCCGGTACCGCGCCCGCCGGCAGCGGACCATCCAACTTGCAGTCCACCGTGCGCGTCCCATTCACCACGTTCGGATCAATTCGTATTACGTGACCCGGTATGATTCCGTTCCGTGTATCGATCTGCGCCTTCAACCCCAGCTGAATATCCTTGGCCTGCGTCTCGGCGATCTTCAGCTCCGCCTTCAGGCGGTTCTGCTGCGCCACTTTCGCCAGCACGTCGCCCGGATGCACCCTCTGCCCCACTTGCAGCGTCAGCTCCTGCAGCACACCGACGGTCCCGGCCTTGATCGTCAGGTCCGAGAGCTTCTGCCGGCTCAATTTCAACTGCGCCTGCAGCTTCTCGATCTGCACCTTCAGCGAATCCAGCTGCGCGTTTTCCGACTCCTTCTGGATCTCCAGCCGCTGCTTCTCGATATCGTATTTCTGCGTCAGCTCCTCCCACTTCGCCACGGAGAGATTGACGTCCATCTCGCTCTTTAGCTTCAACTTTAAGAGCTGCTGATCCCGATCCTTGGTAAGCTGCGCCGTTTTCAGGTCGCTCGCTACCCCGGCGACAACCGACTGCTGGTTCAACTTCTGGCTCTGCAACGTCACCCGAGTCTCGGTATAAGTGGCTTCCGCCTGTTTCACTTGCCAGTCCAGATCGTTCGATGCCAGCTCCATGTCCGGATTCGTCAGCACCACCAGGACCGTATCCGTCCGCACTTCCTGCCCCGACATCGCCGAGACCTTGGTCACCTGGCCCTCGGACGCGGCCGGTATCCAGAGGATCTCTTCCGGCACCAGAGTACCCGTCCCGTGAACGTCCAGCACGATAGGACCCCGCTTCACCGTTCCCGGCCAAATCGTGCCGCGCTCCACGCTCGGCGCCGCCGGCTTTAGCTTGGAAAGGTACCAGCTCACGGAGCCTGCTGCGGCGATCCCCAGCACCAGCCAGATCGCCAGCTTGATCCGCTTCCGGCGGGTCACACCCTCGCGCTTAACATCCATGCCCATAAGGTTCCATCCTTCAATCGCACCCCGGGTGCCAATCCATTGCCAGTCCCCATCATACTCAAAAATCAAGCTTTAGGAGACCACCAGGAAAAACGAGCGCCCACAGCACTGTCCGCTGCTGGGACTCCGATGTGCGCTTTTCCGAACCGCGACAGTCATGGAGCGGCCTACCGACGCGTGCTCCCGCCTAGCCTCAACCGCAAGCGCTCGAACGCAGAACTTCAACCCAGCAATAACCAAAAACGAGGAAATGGCGCGCCCTTCCGAGCCGCGACAGTCATGGAGCGGCCTGCCGACGCGTGCTCCCGCCTAGCCTCAACCGCAAGCGCTCGAACGTAGAACTTCAACCCAGCAATAACCAAAAACGAGGAAATGGCGCGCCCTTCCGGGCCGCGACAGTCATGGAGCGGCCTGCCGACGCGTGCTCCCGCCTAGCCTCAACCGCAAGCGCTCGAACGCAGAACTTCAACCAGGTGACTAAAAAAGGGGGGGGAAAGTTTGGAGCGGGAGACGGGATTCGAACCCGCGACATCAACCTTGGCAAGGTTGCACTCTACCAGCTGAGTTACTCCCGCGCACTTCGCGCAGGCCGTCAAAAAGACGACAGGCTCTATTCTCTCGCACCCCTCTGCCGAATGTCAATCGCAATGAATTTCTGTGAGAATCATCCTGAAAACGATTCGTAACCCAAATGTTTTGCAAGCCGCATAACCTCCGTAAGTTATTGATTCTATAACTCCTAAAAAGAGGAAAGTTCTTCTTCCCTTGTGCCGGTTTTATGATATCCTTGAATTCCGCGCGGGTAAGGCTAGGGTGGTTTTGCCGAGGTGAAGGGCCTTACCAGCGTATTAAGCAGCAGCCAAAGTTTCCCCCCAAAAGCGAGATAGCTTGTGGTTTTCCACAACTGTGGAAAACATGTGGGAATCGTGCGGCCTGTTGCCCTTGGGGAATCGGGGAGAACATAGTGCAAGTAGAAACGGCACAAGTGGGAACAGCCGCAGCAGCGGCGCGGAATGTTTGGGAGCGGATCAAATCCCACCTGGCGGGCAGGATCACTCCGCAGGCCTACGAAAACTGGGTCGTCCGCACGGAGTTTCAGAGCCAGGACGAAGGCACCCTCCAAGTCTCCGTCCCCGACCAGGTCACCAAGGATTTTCTAGAGCAGGAATACGGCGACGACGTCCGCAACACCATCCGCGAACTGAATCTGCCCATCCAGAAAATCACCTACATCTCCGGAGCCGCCCTCTCTCCCTCATCGAACGGCCTCGCTCCCTCGGTACCCGTCAGCATCGCTAACGCGGAAACTTACGGAGAGCCCGTCTTCGCCTCCACCGCCGGCTCGCTCAATCCGAAATTCCGTTTCGACAATTTCGTCGTGGGCTCCTGCAACGAATTCGCGCACGCCGCCGCCAAGGCCGTATCCAATCATCCGTCGCGCAGCTACAATCCGCTCTTCATCTACGGCGGAGTCGGTATGGGCAAAACGCACTTGATGCACGCCATCGGACGCGCCCTGCTCGATCAATACCCCGGCATGCGCATCGTCTACACTTCCAGCGAACGCTTCATGAACGAGATGGTCGCGTGCCTGCGCACCAACCGCATGCCCGCGTTCCATCGCCACTATCGCTCCGCCGACGCTTTGCTCGTCGACGATGTCCACATCCTCGCCGGCAAAGAACGCATGCAGGAAGAGTTCTTCCACACCTTCAACGAACTCTACGATCACCAAAAGCAAATCGTCATCTCCAGCGACTCCGCTCCGAAGAGCATCCCTGGCCTGGTCGAGCGTCTCCGCTCGCGTTTCGAATGGGGACTCATGGTCGATGTTCAACCACCCGACCTCGAAACCAAAATGGCGATCCTCGATAAGAAAGCCGACCTCGAGGGCGTTGTCCTCCCCGAAGACATTCGCATCTACATCGCTACAAAAACCAAATCCAATGTCCGCGAGCTCGAAGGCGCGCTCATCAAGCTCATCGCGTACTCCTCTGTCACCGGCTCACCCATGACGCTCAGCATGGCGCAGCAGGTCTTGAAGTACCTCATCCCCGGTGGCAACGATCGGCGCGTCACAATGGACTCCGTACTCCGCGCCGTCGCCGAAGAGTTCAAGCTCCAGCCCGCGCAACTCAAGCAGAAATCCAACGCGCATCCGATCTCTTACCCCCGCCAGATCGCGATGTATCTCATCAAGGACCTGACCCAGTCTTCGCTCCCCGAAATTGGACGCCTCTTCGGCGGCAAGCACCACACCACCGTGCTCCATTCCGTCCACAAAATCGACAAGCTGCGTCAGAAGGACGCCGATCTTAACAGGCTGATCCACAAGATAACGAACTCAATCCATTAGGGTTAGATCTCTTTTCCACACAGGGCCTCTTTTTTGCCCTGTGCAAACCTGTGGATAGCTTCTCTCACCCCAAGTCATGCACCGTCCGATACCCAGAAACTCACAACCTGTGATGACAGTAACCCTACGGACTTGCTATAATTTAGAGAGAAATCAACGTTTCAACAGCCCCTATGAATTCTATTCCTATCTAGGAACTAGATAGGAACTTGTAGAAGAGAATTGCGTAAACGAGGGACCACTCATGGAATTCACCGTTAGCAGGTCAGAACTAGTTCGGGAACTGAACCTGTCGCAAGGTGTCGTCGAGAAGAAGACCACGATTCCTATTCTGTCCAACGTCCTCATCGAGGCCGAAGGCAGCCGCATCGTGCTCACCGCTACCGATCTTGAACTCGGCATCCAAGTCTCCTGTCCCGCGCGAGTGAAGAAAGCCGGAGCCGGTACAATCCCCGCGCGCCGCCTTCTGGATTACGTCAGGCTGCTTCCCGACGCCGATGTGAACGTGAAGATCCAGGAGAACCATTGGGCCAGCCTGGTGTGCGGACGCTCCAAGACGCGCATCGCCGGCATGTCCCGCGAAAGTTTTCCGGAACTCCCCAAGATGCCCGCGCCTCTCGCGGAGATCCCCATCGGCGCTCTCGCCTCGATGATCAGCAAAACCGTCTTCGCCATCTCGAGCGAAGAATCACGCTTCACACTGAACGGCGCTCTGCTCGTGCTCAAGAAAGGCGGCCTCACCATGGTCGCCACCGACGGCCACCGTCTCGCCACCGTCGAAAGCTCCACCGAACTCCCGGGCATCACCGGAGCCTATCGCGCACTCCTCCCGCGCAAAGCCATGCTGGAGCTTCAAAAGCTCGCTAGCGACGCCGGCGCCGATGCGGTAGTGAAATTCTCCGGCGACGAAAATCATCTCTTCTTCGAAGTCGGCGACCGTCTTCTGCTCAGCCGCAAACTCACCGGCAACTTCCCCGACTTCGAACGCGTGCTCCCGAAAGACCACCCGCACGCCGTCACGCTCAATCGCGACGAGTTTAAGGGCGCCATCGACCGCGTCGCGCAATTCTCCGATGAACGTTCGCGCTCCATCCGCGTCACCGCCGAGAAGGGCGAAGTGAAGATTCACTCCTCCGTTTCCGAAACCGGAGAGAGCGAGGAGAGCGTCCCCACCGTCTACGATGGCCCCTCCGTCGAGATTGGCTTCAACGCCGAGTATCTGTCCGATTTTTTACGTGCCATCCCCAACGAGGAAGTCACGTTCCTGTTCAAGGACGCGCATAGCGCGGGCGAACTCCGCCCCGCCGGCGAGAAGGCGGATAACTACCGCTACGTGATCATGCCCATGAGGATCTGAAACGCCACCAATGTCAACGTACGACTCTACAAGTATTAAAGTTCTCGAAGGCCTGGAGGCAGTACGCCTCCGCCCCGCGATGTACATCGGCTCCACCGGAGAAGCCGGGTTGCACCACCTCGTCTACGAAGTGGTCGACAACTCGGTCGACGAAGCTCTCGCCGGCCACTGCACGGAGATCAACGTCACCGTGCATGAAGACGATTCCGTCACTGTGATCGACAACGGCCGCGGCATCCCCGTCGATATGCACGCTGAAGAAGGAGTCTCCGCCGCCCAGGTCGTCATGACCAAGCTCCACGCCGGCGGCAAGTTCGATTCGAACTCCTACAAAGTTTCGGGCGGCCTCCACGGCGTCGGCGTCAGCTGCGTCAACGCGCTTTCCGAAGTTCTCAATCTCGAAATCTGGCGCGACGGTTTCACCTGGGAACAGGAATACGCTAAGGGCATCCCCCAAGCTCCGCTCGCCAAGGCCGGCAAAGCAGGCCGCAAGACCGGCACTAAAGTTACCTTCAAGCCGGACCCGTCCATCATGGACGCCACGAAGTTTAACTTCGACACTCTCGCCACCCGTCTCCGTGAGCTCGCCTTCCTCAACAAAGGCCTCACCATCACGCTCAACGATGAGCGCACCGATCCCGCCCGCACTGAAACGTTTTACTTCAAAGGCGGCATCGGCGAGTTCATCACCTTCCTCAATAAAGGCAAGAGCGTCCTGCACGACAAGCCCATCTTCATCGAAGGCGAGCGTGATCTGCCCAACGGCGGCATGCTCACCATGGAAGTGGCGCTCCAGTACAACGATTCCTACAGCGAATCCGTCTTCAGCTTTGCCAACAACATCAACACAGTCGATGGCGGCAGCCACCTTTCCGGATTCCGCAGCGCCCTCACCCGCACCATCAACTCCGCCGCGCAATCCGCCGGACTCTTCAAGGAAAAAGAAACGCTCTCCGGCGACGACGTTCGTGAAGGACTCACAGCCGTCGTCAGCGTAAAGCTTCCGCAGCCGCAGTTCGAAGGCCAGACCAAAGGCAAGCTCAACTCCGACATCCAGGGCTACATGGTCCAGCTGGTCAACGAAAAACTGGGCGAGTTTTTCGATAAGAGCCCCTCCGTGATGCGCAAGATTGTGTCGAAAGCCATCGACGCATCCCGCGCCCGCGAAGCCGCGCGTAAAGCTCGCGATCTCAC
Organism: Bryobacteraceae bacterium; assembly: GCA_036498815.1. Classification (GTDB taxonomy): domain Bacteria; phylum Acidobacteriota; class Terriglobia; order Bryobacterales; family Bryobacteraceae; genus Palsa-187. Next base: position 72,478 of record DASYET010000046.1, read on the forward strand.
CCGCCGCAAAGGCGCGCTCGATTCCGGGGGCCTGCCCGGCAAACTCGCCGATTGCCAGGAGCGCGATCCCGAACGCTGCGAACTCTTCTTAGTCGAGGGCGAATCCGCCGGCGGCACCGCCAAAGGCGGCCGCGATCGCAAGTATCAAGCGATCCTCCCCTTGCGCGGCAAAATTCTCAACGTCGAAAAAGCCCGTTACGACAAAATGCTGGGCCACGAGGAAATCCGGTGCATGATCACCGCCCTCGGCACCGGCATCGGCAAGGACGATTTCGACCCCGCCAAACTCCGCTACGGCAAAATCATCATCATGACCGACGCGGACGTCGACGGCTCGCACATCCGCACCCTGCTCCTCACCTTCTTCTTCCGCCATATGCAGGAGCTCATCAAGCGCGGCCACATCTTCGTCGCGCAGCCGCCGCTCTATCGCATCAAGAAGGGCAAGAGCGAGAAGTACATCAAGGACGACAAGGAATTCACCCGCGAAATCCTCCGCCGCGCCACCGAGAACCTCAAGGTCGAGCTCGGCGACAATTCCATCCTCGAAGGCACCGAGCTCCGCAATTTCCTGATGCAGCTCGACGACCTCCAGATCACCTGGCGCCGCATGGAACGCCGTCTCCGCGACCCCCGCGTCGTCGAAGTGCTCGCCCGCGTCGACATCCCGCTCGACACCAAAGTCGACTTCAGCGACGAAGCCAATCTCAAGCAAGTCCAAGCCGCGCTCAAGGAACTCAAACTCGACGCCACTCTCGCCCGCGAAGAAGAGCACTCCGCCTGGATGGTGGGCTTCAAGGATCCCACCAATGCGGATCGCTTCATCAATCTCGAACTCGCCGCGCAGCCCGAATACCGCCGCCTCCGCGTGATGGCCCGCCAGGCCGCCAAGTGGAACAAGCCGCCCTTCGTCGTCGTGAAGGACAACAGCCGCGAGAATCTCGCCAACTGGCGCGACCTCCTCGCCCACGTCAAGAACGAAGGCACCCGCGAAGTCAACGTCCAGCGCTACAAAGGTCTCGGCGAGATGAACGCCGAGCAGTTGTGGCAAACCACGATGAACATCGACACTCGTACACTCCTCAAAATCTCTCTGGAAGACCTGGTCAAGAGCGACCAAATCTTCACGACCCTAATGGGCGAGGACGTAGAGAACCGCCGCAAGTTCATCGAGGAAAACGCCCTCGACGTCCGCAACCTCGATGTGTAAGGGCTTGGACGTTTAAGCCAACGTGCTGGTTTGCCCGGTTCGCGACTGCCGCCTCCCGCTCACTCGCGAGCTTCTGGGCAAAGCCGGCCGTCTGGTCTGCCCAAACAACCACTCCTTCGACATCGCCCGCAGCGGCTACATCAATCTCCTCCAGCCGCAAGAGCGCCGCTCGAAGCACCCCGGCGACACCCCGGAAGCCGTAGCCGCCCGCCGCCGCCTCCACGACCTCGGTGTCACAACGCCTCTCCTCACCGCCATCTCCGACCTCCTCTACCCCACCCCCGCCGACACCGTCCTCGATGCCGGCTGCGGCGACGGTTTTCTTCTCGGCACCCTAGCCCAACAAACCGGCTGCGACGCCCACGGCATCGACATCTCCATCCCCGCCATCCACGCCGCCGCCAGGCGCTTCCCCCAATGTGAATGGATCGTAGGCAACGCCGACCGCCAGCTCCCCTACGCCGACCACTCTTTCTCCATCGTCCTCTCCGTAACCGCCCGGATGAACGCCCAAGAATTCCGCCGAGTCCTCGCCGCTAACGGCCGCCTCCTGATCGCGATCCCCTCGCCCGAAGACCTAATCGAACTCCGAGGAGCCGGCCGCGACCGAACAGCCCGCACCCTGGAAACTTTCTCGAAGGATTTCACCCTCGCCGACCGCCGCCGCGTCACCACCACCGCCGACCTCTCCGCCTCCGCCGTAGAAGACGTCCGAGTCTCCATCTACCGCCCCCTCCATCCCCATCCCGCCGCAGCTCAACAAGTAACCTTCAGCCTGGACCTCCTCCTCTTCCGCCCGATGCAGCCCCAAGCCTAAGCGAGGGGACCCGCCCCCACCCCATTGCGTCCCACCCCTCCCCTGCGCGATAGTATCGAGTAACCGCAATTCCCCGTTAGAAGAATGGTTAGGACTAGCCTATGCTACGAAAAGCCGCTCTTGCCGGCCTCATCATCCTTCCTCTTCCCCTGCTGATCTTTGCCCAACAGCAAGCCCAGCAACAGACCGAGCATATCGATCTGAACGTCATCCACAAGCTCAAGACCGCCGAACTCGGCGGCGGCGGAAACAACAACGCCGGAGGAGGAGGAGCCGGTGGCCGAGGTGCCGCTCGCCGCCCTCCCCTCATGGAAACCCTCTACAGCCTCACTGACCGTTACGGCCCCCGCCTCACGAACTCCCCGCAATATCGCGCCGCTGGAGACTGGGCCGTCACCCAGCTCAAGGACTGGGGACTCTCCAACGTCCACCTCGAACCCTTCACCACCGTTCCCGCTCCCGGCACCCCCGCCGATGAAGCCGCCGCCACCGAAGCCATCGCCGCCGGAGGCCGTGGACCCACGCGTCGACCCGCCATCCCCAGCTGGCAACTCACCAGCTACAGCGGAGCCATGGTGGAGCCCTCCTACATGCCGATCATCGGCTACCCCCAAGCCTGGAGCGGCGGCACCACCGGACCCCTCACCGCGCAAGTCATCCAAGCCCCGCAAATCCAAACCCTCGCCGATATGGACAAGTTCCACGGCAAAGCCGCCGGCAAGATCGTTCTCCTGGTCCCCGAAATCGAGCTCCCCCTGCCCACCACGCCTCTCGCCACCCGCTATTCCGACGAGCAGCTCAACAACCTCATCCCCGAAGTCTTCCCCGCCGGCCGAGGCGGTCGCGGAGCAGCCGCCACCCCGCAAATGACCCCGCAGGAGCAGCAAACCTTCACCCGCCGCCAGACCACGTATTGGAAAGATGAAGGCGCCCTAGCCACCATCACCGCCTCCAACCGCGGCCAAAGCGGAACCGTCTTCGCCAACAACGGAGCCTCCCGCGAAGGCGACCCCACCAAGAACATCCCCGCCCTAGCCATCACGGCCGAGCACTACAACCGCATCGCGCGCCTGCTCGAACACAACGTCCCCGTCAAGCTCTCCTTCGATATCAAGGTCGAATGGGACACCACCAAGACCGAAGCCTTCAACGTCATCGCCGAGATCCCCGGCGCGACCAAGCCCAACGAACTCGTCATGGTCGGCGGACACTTCGACTCCTGGCACATGGGCACCGGAGCCACCGACAACGCCGTAGGTAGCGCCGTCGCCATGGAAGTCATGCGTCTCTTGAAAACTTCCAACCTCAAGATGGACCGCACCGTCCGCATGGCCCTCTGGAGCGGTGAGGAAGAAGGCGAGCTAGGCTCCACGGCCTACGTGAAAGATCACTTCGCCGATCCCAACGACATGAAGCTCAAGCCCGAGCACAACGGCTTCGCGGGCTACTTCAATATCGATAACGGAACCGGCAAGATCCGCGGCATCTATCTGCAAGGCAACGAGACCGAGCGACCCATCTTCGACCAATGGTTCGCCGCGATCAAAGACCTGACCCCGGGCACGATCACGATCCGCAACACCGGCGGCACCGACCACCAATCCTTCGACGCCGTCGGACTCCCCGGCTTCCAATTCATCCAGGACCCCCTCGACTACGACTCGCGCACCCACCATTCCAACATGGATACCTTCGAGCGAGTCCAGCAAGCCGACATCGAGCAAATGGCGATCATCGAAGCCTACTTCGTTTACAACGCCGCCACCCGCCCCGACAAACTCCCGCGGAAAGATCTCCCCACCCCGCGCCAAACCGGAGGAAGAGGCGGCCGAGGCGCCGCCCGCCCCACCGCGAACTAGTCCGTCGCATGGGCGGTTCACCGCCCACCGCCACTAACCCATCGCATAGCGGTTCAGTACCCGTAACTGAGCCGCCATGCGTAAGCATGCGGTAACGAGTACTTCACTGCGACCACCCAATCGCCCGCGGAGCCGATGACCCGCTTCCACCACTGATTTTGACTCCTCCCCCTCACTTACACCGAAAACTCCCCGCCTCCTCCACACTCCCACTCCCCTTATAAATCGCCACCTGCGGATACTGGCAAACCAGCCTCTGCCCCACCTTCTTCCCATCCTTATAGTGATCCACCACCAACGTGTCCGGAGCCTTCCCCGCCTTCCACTGCTCCATCAACGCCAGTGTGTCGACGTTGAAATTCTCTGCGCCCGTGGTTCCCCCGCCATGCCCCATCCCCGGAACCATGTAGAACCGCATCGACGCCTTCGTCGCACCCGCCCCCGTTTTCGCCACCACCGCCTTGTAGTAATTCACCGCCACCGCCGGAGGCACCGCCGCATCCGCCCACCCGCCGATCAGCATCAGCTTTCCCCCGCGCGCGAAATACTTCTTCAGATCCGGATCCACCGCGTTCACCGCCGCAATCTCAGCCCGGTCCGCCTTCGCCACATCCTTATCGAAGTCCAGCATTCGAGCCTTGTAATCCCACTTCGGATCCTGAAACACGTAATACCGGAAAAAGTCCACCGGGATCCCCAGCGGCTCCGCGCCCGCCGCCAGTTGCGCCCATCCCAACTCGCTCCCCGGATAAATCGATGAATAAATCTGCTCCCCCGTCCGTGGATTCTTCGGACCCGCATACATCTTCTTCGCCGTCGCCACCTGCGCCGTCGTCAGGCAATCGTTCGAATCCGCGCCCTTGCACTGCACCACCGCCGGATCGAACTTGCACGTTTCCACGGCACCGATCAATCCATCCGCGACCCCGTCCGCCGCATCGCAGGCCTTCAGAGCCGCCGCGTGCACCGCCGGGTACTTCTCGGGAGGAATGAAGCTCGCCGCGTCCTGATGGTTCGCATACCAGATCCACATCTGCCCAAACGTGTGTCGAGTCAGGAACGATGACATCGACGTCGCCTCCAGCAGATCGTAATCTTCCGGATACCTCTGCGCCGCGCTCAGCGCTGCAATCGTCCCGCCGCCCGCTTCCGCCATCAGCGAATACTTCAGCGGAATATCGTAATGAGCCTTGATCAGAGCCTTCGCGAACACCACCATTTCATGCGACGATCGATACCCAAAATCCTTGACTTTCTCCGGATGCCCGATCGCGTACTCCGATCCGCCCTCGTGCCCCGTATTGTTCCCCGCCGTAGCATACCCATCGCGAACCGCGCCCGCCAGTGGACCCGGAGCCACCGTCGCTCCCCCGCCTAATCCCCCATTGCCGGTCCCGCGAAACTTCCCATTCCACTTCGGCGCCGCCGGCAACCAGACCTCGACCTTAATATCCGAATCGGTAGAAGGCTTCAAGGTCGCCAGCACCCGGCAAAACGCCGGCAGATCCGCAAACGCCTGCGTCCCTTTAGCCCCCGCAGCCCGAAACGCCCCCGCATCCACAGCCTCAGCAGCGGTGATCGTAGTATTCGCCAGCGTGAGCGACTTCAACTCCGCACAAGTCTTCGCCCCGAACGCCGAACCCGCCATCAACGCCAACAAACCGCCCCACCACACCCCTAAACCAAACCGCGACACCCCCAAGCCAAACCGCGACACCCCCAAACCGAGCCGCGACAGTAATGGAGCGGCCTTCCCCCCAACGCTCATCCCCCTCATTGCTGCCTCAACGCGTAAACAAACAACGCGCTCCCCGCCGCCACCGCGACATACTGCCGATTGTTCACCATATAACTCATAGGCCCGCTATTCACCTGTCCCCCGAGGTTCTGCTTCCACAGCAGCTTCCCATTCGTCCCATCCAGTGCATAAAAATATCCCTCTTTCCCGCCGCTAAACACCAGGTCCGACCCCGTACTCAAGACGCCCGCCCAAGTAATGTCGTTCATCTTGTACTCCCACTTCCGCTCGCCCGTCTTCGGATCGAACGCCCTCACAATCCCGTACCCCTCCGCCTCCGTCTTCCGATTCGGAATCAGATTCGGCTGCGCCATCGGAGTATCCCCCGTCGACCTCCCGAACCCATTCGTCTTCGATACCATCGACCCGCTATTCTCCCACCCCGGAATAATGAACAACCCCGTGTGCGGACTATACGACGGCGGATACCAATTCGTCCCGCCCAATCCATACGGCTGCACCAGCACCGGAACCTCGCTCTCCTGCTGACCCGGCACCCTCATCGGCCGGCCCTTCTCATCGAACCCCGTCAACCAATTCGCCTTCACGAACGGCTTCCCCATCAGGAACTCGCCCGAGGTCCGGTCAAGCACGTAGAACAACCCATTCCGATTCGCCCACAGCATTACCTTCCGCGCGCGACCCTGATACTGGATGTCCGCCAGCACCGGCACCTGCGTCGAATCGTAATCCAGCGTGTCGTGCGGAGTGAACTGGTAATACCACTTCAGCTTGCCCGTGTCCGCATCCAGTGCGAGCACCGAATCGCTGAACAGGTTATCGCCCAGCCGCACATCGCCATTCGTATCCGGCGCCGGATTCCCCGTGCCCCAGAACGTCAAATTCGTATCCGGATCGTACGCGCCCGTATTCCAGATCGCCGCGCCGCCCGTCTTCCACGAATCGCCCAGCCACGTCTCGTGCCCCGGCTCGCCCTCGCCCGGAATCGTGTAAAACCGCCACGCTTCTTTCCCGGTCTTCGCATCGAACGCGATCACATAACTCCGAATCGGCCCATCCCCGCCCGCCATCCCCAGAATCACCTTATCTTTCACGATCAGCGGAGCATGCGTAATCGCCAGCCGGTCTTCAAACTTCCCCGCGACGCTATTCCAAATAATCTTGCCCGTCTTCGCATCGATCGCGAGCACATGCGCATCGAGTGTGCCCATGTACAGCGTGTCGCCAAGTATCGCGAGCCCCCGATTCACCCGCCCGCAGCACACCCGAGCCCCCGGATCATTGTTATAAGGAGTAGTCCAAAACACCCGCCCCGTAACCGCATCGAGTGCGTAAACATCGTTCGGAGCCTGCACCGTATACATGATCCCGTCCACCACCAGCGGAGTAGCCTCAAACTTCTCCACCGACTTCTGCTGCCAGACCCACTGCAACTCCAGATTCTTCACATTCGCCGGCGTAATCTGCGCTAGCGGGCTATACCGCTCCCCATCAATCGTCCGCGAATAAGAGAGCCAATTCTGCGGCTCCCGGTCCGCATGCAGCAGCCGGTCAAAAGTGACCCCCTGCCCCCAAGCAGTCCCGATGACAAGAGCCATTCCCAGCGCCATGAATCGCATGAATCACAGCATATACCCGATCCCGTCACCCGCGCATTCCGCCACACCCGTAACCGAGCCGCGACTGTCAAGGAGCGGTAACGCCAACCCCCACCCCCACATAAACCTCCATCTTCTCCCCCTGCCTCGCGACCACATACTCCACCGCCGCCCGAACATCATCATCCTTCCACAACCACCTCGTACTCCCATGCCGAGCCCATCTCTTCCTGCCCTCCTGATCGCCCCCTATCCGATTCAACTCCCGGCTCGAATACGCCTTCAACGCTTGCAGCACCATTTCCGGCCGAGCTTTCGCCTCCACAACAACGTGAACATGGTTAGTCCGCGCATGTGCGGCCCATAAATCCCAGCCGCGCCGCAAACACACCGCGCGCACTGCCGCAAGCACCGTTGCCCGACGAACCCGATCCAGCCGGTACGGCTGCTGATCCATCTGCTCGCGCTTCACCCCAAGCCGTTGGAGCATCCCCCGGCGCCAAACGGCCTCCAAACAGATGATGATGCCGATCCACCGACCCCGCCGGGTCCCCATGCAGGTGCGCCCCATAGCAAGAAAAGGTAATGAAGTACCTCATAGCGTGCGAAACCCCGCCACACTCCACCCCCGCCTAACCGCCACACACTCCACCCCGTAACTGAGCCGCGACTGCCAAGGAGCGGTAACGCCCCCTGCCCCTAACGACAGTGCCCCCGCCCCGCAACTCCTCTCCCTGAGCGATCATCGCACCCTCCCCCAACCGCCCCCTCTGATATGCTGTCACGAGGGAGGATTCAGGATAAATGCTCAAAAAATCTCTAACCACAGCCATCGTCACTCTCGCGCTCTTCGCCGGCTGGGCGCTCTCGCAGGACAAAGGCAAAGGCGGAGCCCCCGGCAAAGGCGCGCCCAAGGCCCCCGGCATGTCCCTCACCACGCCCGATTTCGAGGACGGCGGCGTCATCCCCGATAAATTCACCCAAGCCGTCCCTATGGCCATCTCGCCCAAGCTCGTCTTCGGCAACGTCCCCATGACCACCGTCAGCTTCGCGCTCATCATGCACGATCCCGACAACGCCCTCAACAAGATGCCCGAAGATGTCCTCCACTGGATGGCCTTCAACATCCCCGGCACCGCCAAGGGCCTCGATGGTGGACTCGCCACCGACGCCAAGCTCCCCGACGGCACCGTCCAGGCCAAAAACCGCGGCGGCAACCCCGGTTACATGGGACCTGGTAACGCTGCCATCAATCCGTATCATCATTACACCTGGGAGCTGTTCGCTCTGGACAGCACCCTGCCTCTGGGCCCCGACGCCACCCGCGCCGACGTGCTCAAGGCCATGGAGGGTCACATCGTAGGTAAGGCGATCCTGGAAGGCCGCTTCAAGCGTCCCAACTGATTTTTCGAAACTAAAACACGAGGAGAAGAACAATAATGAAGAACAAACTATTCGCAACCGGAGCCGTTGTGCTCGCCATCACTCTCGGCGCAGCCATGGCTCAGGATAAAGGTGGAAAAGGCGGCGGCAAAGGGAGAGGACCCGGCGGACCCGGCCTCACCCTCACTTCGCCCGACATTCAGGACGGTGCCGTCATTGAAGACAAGTTCACCCAGAAGGGCGGCCAGAAAGGCCCGTCTCCCAAGCTGGAATGGACCAACGTCCCCGCCGGCACCATGAGCTTCGTGCTCCTGATGCACGATCCCGACGTCTCCATGGGCAAGAAGCTCGACGACGTCACTCACTGGATGGCGTTCAACATCCCCGGCACTGCAAAGGGTCTTGACGGAGGCGTACCCGCCGAAGCGAAGCTCCCCGACGGCACCATCCAGATCCAGAACACCGGCCGCGGAATCGGCTACATGGGCCCCGGCGCCCCGGCCCCCGGTCCCTATCATCACTACACCTGGGAGCTCTTCGCTCTCGACACCACCCTGATGCTCGGCCCCGACGCCACCCGCGCCCAGGTCACCGCAGCCATGGACGGCCATATTCTCGGTAAAGGCGTCCTCGAAGGCCGCTTCCACCAGTAGACAGCTCTAACCTTCTTCTATGCAGGGGCGGCGTTCGCGCTGCCCCATTTTTATTCCACAAACACCCGCTTCACCCTCGCACTAATCCCACACAGCACACTATAAGAAATCGTCCCCGCCAGCTTAGCGATCTCCTGAGCGTCAATCGACACTCCACCCTCGCTCCCCAACAGCATCACTGAATCGCCCGTCCGCAACTCCGGCACATGAGTAATGTCAATGGTCGTGAGATCCATGGAAACCGCACCCACAATCGGCGCGAGCCTCCCCTTAGCAATCACACTCCCCCGATTTCCCAGCCGGTGAGGAATCCCGTCCGCATACCCCGCTGCCAGCACCGCGATCCGCATGGGCTGTTCCGCAATATGGATTCCTCCATACCCGATCAGAGCCCCCGCCTCAATCTCCTTCACCGCCAGCACCCGAGCCTTCCAAGTCAGCGCCGGCCTCACCTTCAGCGCCGCCGCCGGAGCCGGACCCCTCACGTTCGACACGTACCCGTAAATCGCATGCCCCGGCCGCAGTAAATTCCCCCAAGCCTCGCGCCTCTTGTACGCCACCGGAATGCTCGCCGACGCATGCACATACCGCGGAGCCTGATCCGCCGCCTCCAGCGCCGCCAGCACCCGTTCGAATCTCGCGATCTGCTCCCCCGTCTGCGGAGCCGAATAATTCCCCGCCGAAGCAAAATGCGTCATCAGCCCTTCCAGCATCGCCGGCCCCGCCGTGACCGCCCGAACAATCTCCTCCACCGATGCCCGAGTCCCCAGCCGCCCCATCCCCGTGTCGATCTTCAGATGATAAGGAACCTGCGCCAGCGGAATATCTTCAATCGAGTGGATCACCGGAGTCAGTTCCAGCTGCGCCAGCGCATCCCGATCCGCCGGTAGAAAATCCGCCATCACCAGAATCCGAGCGCGCAAGCCCGCCTCGCGCAGCACCACGCCTTCTTCGATGTTCGCCACCGCCAGCCACGGAGCCCCCTCCGCCTCCAGCGCCCTCGCCACTTCAATCGCCCCATGCCGATACGCGTCCGCCTTCACCACCGGCATAATCTCCGCCGCATCGTCCGCCAACTCCCGCACCGCGCGAAAGTTCGCCCGAATCGTCCCGAGCGAAATCTCCACCCAGCTCCGCATACTGCTTTGCATCGCACTTCTCTGCATCGCTACTTGCATGCCATCCCCTTCAACAACTTTTCATAGGCATCCGTGACCGCATCCCAACTGTACCGCTCCCGAATTCTTTGCGTCGCCTTCTCGCGCCATTCCTCGCGCTCCCCCTCCGGCATCTCCAAAACCCTTCGCATCACCTCTTCCAGATTCGCATGCGTGAAGGGCAACGCGGCTCCTCCCGCCACCTCTGCATTCTCCGGAGTATCCAGATACAACGTCACCGCCCCCCGTCCCATCGCCTCAATCAGCGCCGGATGCGTCCCCCCGACCTCCGTCGCGTGCACGTAAGCCAAACAGTGGGACCCCAACTCGCGATACCCCGTTCCATAAATCGCCCCCGGCATCACCACGCGAGCATCGTTCGTATCGCGCACCCGTCGAATATACTCCGCCGCGTAAGGAGCATCCCCAATCAACGCCAGCTTCACCGGAGTCTCGATCTTCTCGAAAGCCTCCCGCACCAGCAGTGCATTATTCTCCGGCTCCATCCTGCTCACGTATAAGAAATAGGAACGCTTCTCTAACCCCAGCGTTTCCAAAACCGCCGAAGTCTCCAGCGCCCCGATCTCCGCCCCATAAGGAATCATCGTCGACGCCCGCCCGTACTCGTCGCGATAGTAATCCTGAATCGCCTGCGCATCCGTCACGATCTCGTTCGGCATCCACGTCGCCAGCCACTCCGACACGCGATACCAGGCCTTGGCCACGCGATTCCACTTCTTCCGATTCCGCTCCAGGCCATCCACATTAAGCGCCACCGGCATCCACCGCAGCCTCGGCACCCAAGTGAACACCGCATTCGCCGCATTGCAATACAGCAGCGCGTCATACCTCTTCCCCGACGCCAGATGCAGCGTCGAGACACACGTATGCGCCATCGTGTCCAGATATTTGTGTCGAATCGTAGGAAGGTACTGCAGCGTCACACCGCGATACGCAGGATCACCGTGCCTCTCGCGGCAGTAAACCGTAACCGAGTGTCCCCGCTCCACCAACCGCGTAGACAGCTCTTCGGCGAACGTTTCAAAACCGCCGTAGCGTGCCGGAATCCCGCGTGTGCCGAGGATGGCGAACCGCACCGCCTCGCCAGACCCTCTAGCCGCGAGCCGCGCGCGTCTTCGCCAGCGCCCGAGCCGTGGGCCGCGGAGCAGGCCTGCTCACCGGCTCAAAGGAGAACCAGCTCGAAATGTAATCGTCCTTCGCCTTGCGGCGCCGCATAATTTCCTGCCGCTTCGCCCATACCCGCCGGAAGTTGCGCGCCACATACACGAACGCCTTCAGCGAAGTCCACTCGCGAGCCAGACAAGCGCCCATCACCATCAGATCGCGGCCCGTGATCGACAACCAGTTCCGCCGGTACAGATCCGGCGTCATGTTCTTGATGCGCATCAGGAAGCGATTCTTCACCGAGTGCATATTGATCACTGCAGGCAGCGCCCGCCGATTTCCCGGCAGCACGTTCCTCACGTGATACCCGCGCGCCAGCGGAGTATAAATGCACCGCCATCCCATCAACTGCGCACGCCACGCCACGTCCGCGTCCTCGCGATACACAAAAAAATCCGGATCGAAAAATTCCCCGTCGATCGAAATGTCGTCAATCATCTGCCGCCGGTACAACGCCGCCGCCGCCGTCGCCCCGAACACATACTCGAAATTCAAGTAATGTCCGTTGTCCACTTCCTGGCTACCGCGATCCAGATGCCGCAGCATCGGCGTGAAGTAAATTCCCGTCGAATCCACCAGCTGCTTCTCCGGCAAATCGAACGTAGCGCGAATCGTCAGCAGCTTCCCGCAGATCGATCCGGCCTTCGGATCCAAGTTCCCCGCGTCCACCAGCCCCTGGATGAAATTCGGCAGCAGCAGCACGTCCGGATTCAGCGTCAGAATCCACTCGCCGCCGCCCAGAGCGATCGCCTGGTTCTGCGCCGCCGCAAAGCCTAGATTTTCATCGTTGTAGTAAATCCGGCACTGGCCCGAAAACTGTTCCAGGATGTCCTGAGTCCCGTCCGTGGAGGCGTTGTCCACCACCACAACCTCCATGTTCGGGTACTTCTGCTCCAGCACCGATTCCAAGCAGCGCTTGATGAATCGGCCGCTGTTGTAGGTTACCACTGTGACGGATACTAAGTCCTTTAAGGCCATGTATATGAGTTATGATTCCCGTCTCAGCCCCGCCCCAGATCTTTGCGCGGACACGAGGCGCCATCCAGCGGAACCAACAATTTGAATGCAAGCTTTGATCGGAGTGAAACTCCGCGTTCGAATCATCCCCGCAACCGCCCGCGGCCACGAAGTGAGCACCACCGCCATGCAAATCCCCCGGTAACCCAAGGAGCGGAAGTGCTTAGAGGCATATTTTAAAAGGCTAGCACACCAGTAGACGGCTCGGCATCCCTCCGGAATACGAGATACGGAATGCCCCCCCACGTGCTCCGCTTTCACCGCCGGCACATATTCGATCCCGTAGCCTTTGTCCACCGCCCGGCGGCAAAAATCGACATCTTCAAACCACACAGGATAAAAGCTTTCGTCGAACCCGCCCAGCGCCTCCCAGACATCGCGCCGGAACATCAGGAACGCCCCTGCCGGCTGCTCCACCGCGCCCCCCGCCTCCAGATCGCGATCCAAATAACGGTAGCGCCGATTCACTTTATTGGAGCGCCACAGCCGGTTGATCCCGAACAGTTCAAACCCCAGCGAAACCGGAGTAGGAAACCTCCGAATTGTAAATCCTCGCTGCGCCTTCCCCGTTTCATCTACTAGCTGCCCTGCCGCGAGCCCATACTGCCGCGATGCCGCCACCAAGTCATCCACCGCCGTCCGCACCTCCGCATCCGGATTCAGCAACAGCACAAACTCCGCGTCCGTCGCGCGAACTCCTTGATTCACCGCCGCCGCAAATCCCAGATTTTCCTGATTCGCAATCGTCCGGACGCCGCGCGGAACCCGTTCCACCGTCCCATCCTGCGAAGCGTTATCCACCACAATTGCCTCTACCGAAGGAGCCATCCTAGCGAGCGCCTCCACGCACGCCTTGATCACCTCGGCAGAATTGTAGGTAATAATTACCGCTACCGCCGCAGCAGCCAGAAGTAGACCCTCCAGTAACCGTCCCAGCCGGTCTCTCGCTGCAGCTCGAAGATGTGCCGCTCACTGTCCTCCAGTACGGCGTTAACTCCCTGCAACCGCTCGGAGGGACCGAACGGCTTCAGGTCGAAACGAAAGCCTTGAATTTTGCCGCGTAGGTATGCGAATCCCCGCCCGTGGCGGCAAGCTATCAAACCCCACAGCAATTGACCAGCCACCACCGGCCATCGCGCCGACCCCCTCAAATACTTGCGAGCCAACAACACCTGGTTCCGCGCGAGTAACCGCACTGTGTCCGAATGCCACTTGCCCGATGTCGCGCTACCTCGATGATGCGCCACAGCCTCAGGCACGTACACTCCCCCTCGTCCCGCTAGCGCGCACCGCACCCCGAAATCGACATCTTCCAGGTACGACCCGAACTGTTCGTCCAGCCCGCCAATTTCCTCAAACAACGACCGTCGAAACAACGCCGCCGTCATCGGTGCCATCGAAATCGTCCCCGCCCGATTCCAAGTCGGAGAATCACGTTTTCCCGCCCCACACCTCAACGCACACCCCGACCGAGCCATCAAATCGAAGGTCCCATCAATGACCTTCGAATCCGCTGCCGACAAAATCTTCCCAGCGGCGAACGCTGAATCTCCCACGGCCCCAAGCATTCGCGTCAACCACTCCGGCTCCAGCGTAACGTCGTTGTTCAAAATCGCCACCCACTCCGAAGTCGCCGGCGCGATCCCCCGATTCACCGCCGCCGCAAACCCCAAGTTCTCCGGAAGCCTTACAACCCTCGCCCCCATCGACTCCGCGACCTCAGCCGACCCGTCCGTCGATCCGTTGTCGACCACAATCACTTCATCAAACGTCTTCGTCTGCGCTTTGAGATTCTCCAGCAGCGTGCGAAGCAAATCCCGCCGATTCCAACTCGGGATCACCGCCGCGATGCGCATCCCCCTACGAAAACCTCTTCTTCACCAAGAACCACAAATTAAAAAACCCATCCTTCCACAAATTCAGCTTCGTCTCCCCCAGCCTCGAACTATACTGAATCGAAATCTCCGCGAACCGCACCCGATTACTCTTCAGCGCCTCGATCTTCACTTCCTCGGAAAACGCCATCCCATCCGACGTCAGCGTCATCTCCTTCAGGATCGATCTCCGAAACACCCACATCCCCGACTGCGAATCCCGCACCCACCGGAAGTACAAAATCGACATCACCAGGGACAGCACCAGATTCCCCAGCTTGTTCATGAAGCTCATCGCCTTCGGATCCCTCACCGGAAACCGCGACGTATTGAGAAAATCCACATCCAGATGCAGAAACGCCTCGATCAAATACGAGATCGCATCCGGCGGATAACTCTGGTCCCCATCCAGCGTGATAATCAAGTCGCACTTCGCCGACCCGAACCCCGTCTTATACGCTCTCCCATACCCGCGCACATCCTCGCGAATCACGCGAGCCCCAAATCGATGCGCGACTTCCGACGTCCGGTCCGTCGATCCGTTGTCCACCACGATCGTCTCGTCCACGAACTCCGGCATCCGCTTCATGATCTGCTCGATCCCCTGCTCTTCGTTCAGACACGGGATGATGACGGTGATGGTTTGGCCTTTGTACATGAGCGCGCGAATGTACCAGCATAATATGATGGAGTCATGAAACTGCTAGCCGCGTTTGTTTTGGCTGCGTTGACGACCCTCGCCGGCGACCTCTCCGGCGTCAAGACCGTCTATCTTCTGCCCATGTCCGCGGGCCTCGATCAGTACCTCGCCGTGCGCCTGGCCGCCAATGGAGCCTTCCAAGTCTCCACCGACCCCGCCCTGGCAGACGCCATCTTCACCGACCGCATCGGCAGCAACTTCGAAAAAACGCTAGAGGATTTGAACGCCCCCAAAAAGGCCACCGCCGCCGTAAGCAAGATCTCGAAGGACGGCAGCACCGACGAAGATCAGGACGCCTTCAGCAAGCCCACCATGCAGCCCCTCTCCCGCGGCAAAGGTTCTCTCTTCCTGGTGGACCGCAAAACCCACGTAGTCCTGTGGAGCATGTACGCGAAACCCAAAAGCTCCCAGTCCGACGACATGAACGCCCTAGCGACCCAGATCACATCCCAAATCACAAAGGACCGCAAATCGAAATAGCACACTGAGCAGTAGGACAGACCATCGTTTTTTGTGGTCTGTCATCTTCATCCCTCACCGCTCTTGGAACCGCCCCCGTCCGAAACCGCCCGTCCGAAACCGAGCCGCGACAGTAATGGAGCGGCCTGCCCCTCCGCCCACCACTCCCCCCCGCCCCTCACCACCTCCGAAACAACTTCTTCTTCATATCCGGCCAAAACTCGAGCAACACACTAAACGCCGCGTCGCTCCCAATCTGGACCCCATACCTCTCCCCCACCTCGCCCGCCGTCCTCTCCGTCGCCGGATAATACATCGTGGAAATCGCCGCCGCCGCCGCATTCCCCCCGATCTCCGAGAAGTTGAACACCGCCCGCCCCGCATCCGTCCGAGTCACCACCACCCGAGTCAACGCATACTTCGTCCGACGCCACTTCCCGCCCGACCCCATCCGGAAATACCGCGGATCTTCCTTCAACACCGTCGGAAGAATCGCCTCAGCGAGATAGTTCCCCACCGCCTGATCCGCGTACGCCGCCCCGAACCTCTTCGCGTACCCCGACCCTCCCTGCCCAAACGCCGGAGCCGCATCCCCCCACTGCCCCAGCCCCGCATTGAACCCCGCCAGCACAAACGTGAATGGATCCACCGTGTCCTTAAAGGCCAGCTGAAATTTCTCGCCCGGTGTGAGCGGAGCCGTCACCTGCCCGGCGGTCTTGTTATTGGGAATCACTCCAAACACCCGCCCCCCGTCCGCGTCCTGTGCCGCAAGCATCGGCGCAATCGCTGCCACCAGGAGCCACCAACCCACCAATCTCATTGCTACTCCTAACGTCTGGCAGAGCCTCCGGAGTACAACGATGTTGCACCGCCATTCGGCAGAGCCGTTCAGGAGAAAGGCGTTACGTCCCCCGCAATCGACTGATTTCCTTGGTGTAAGACTCCACCAGCCGCCCCGTCATCACCCGCATATCCCGCTGCGCGACCACTTCCGCCCGAGCCCTCCGCGCCAACTCCTCCGCCCGCTCCGGATTCCCCAGCAGCTCCAGCACATGCTCCGCGAACAACTCGGCCTCGTCCGCCAGCGCGCAAAATTCTCCGTCCACCGACGCCAGCCCCTCCGCCCCCAGCCGCGTCGACACCACCGGAATCCCCGCCGCAAACGCCTCCAGCAATTTCACCCGCACGCCGGACCCGCTCAAGATCGGGCACACGAACACCGCGTACTTCCGCAGCGGCTCCATCACGTCTTCCACGAATCCGATCAACTCAATCCCATCGCCCTCCGGCAACGAATGCCGAGGCGGCGGGTCCGACCCAATCACCACCAACCTCGCCCGAGGCTCCTTCGCAAGCACCCGCCCCCACACGTTCCCGACAAACCAATTCAGCGCCTCCGTATTCGGCAAATGCCGGAAGCTCCCCAGAAACAGCAGCGTGAACGGCTCCCGCCCCTCAGCCCTGAAATCGTAAGCGCCAGTATCGATCCCCGCGCGGTTGTCACTATCGATTTTTCCTCGAAGCTCCGGCAGGAACGACTCCAAATACTCCGCATTGTCCCGAGTACAAACCTGCACCCGATCCATTTTCGGCAACAGTCGCAGCTCATACCGCAGCGCCCGCAAATACTCCCATCGAGCCTGCGCCTTCTCGATCGCATTCGTCATGAACGGCAGCCGCCGGGCGATCGATTGAAAATACACATCGTGCTCGAACAGCAAACTCGGAATCTGTCGATACTGCCCCGCATACTGCCCCAGCACCGTATACTCCAGTTGCAGCACGTCGATCTTCTGCGTGAAAATCTGCCGGTGAATCAACCACGCCAGATCCCGATTCCGAAACTCCCGCGGAGCATGCGGCTCCATCGACCCCAGCGCCTTCTGCCGCCCCTCCATCCGCACCACATATTTCGTCGACGCGCAAATCCGATCCAGCTCCGCGTGCGCCTCGCGCTGATTCGCGAAATCCAGCAGCACGATCAAATGCAACTCGCACAACTTCGCCAGCTCCCTCACCGTCTGGTACATGAACACGCCGCCGCCATGCACCGGAGGACAAATCGGATAAGGAGAACAGAACAGCACATGCAACTTCTCGGGCCGCTTCTCTAACTCCGAAAACGTATCCCGATAGTGCCCCGCCAGCGGCCTCCGGAACGCCTCCGTATCCGAAACCACCGCCATCGACCGCGCCCGCGCCCGAGCCCGAATCGCCCGAGGCAGCTTCACCACCGCGCGCAAAATCCCCGCGAAGTTGGCCCGCTCCGGAGAATCCCCGAACAGCCAGCTCAACATCGCATTCGCCCACGTAAACCAGAAATGCGGAATCAGCTTCCGCCACTCATGGATATTTTTCCAAGTGAACAGAATGTAGTTCTGCTTCAGGATGCTCTGAATATATTTCGCGCTGAACTTCTTCCCGATGGTCCCGCGATGCTCGTGATACACCACGCTGGCCGGCTGATACAGCACCTTCCACCCGCGCTTCCAAGCCAGATAACTAACGTCGGTGTCTTCTAAATAAAACGGGGAGAGCAGCTCATCGAATCCACCCAACTCCAAAAACTTCTTGCGATCGTAAGCGCAAGATCCGCCCCCGCCATAGAAGCACGGATACACCCCCGCAAGCTCGTCATCCACCCGATGCCGGACCCGCAGTGACCCCTGCTGCCACCAACCTTCGGTAAGCCCCGTCTCCTCCCGAACCTTCTTCGGATCGGAAAAGAAAATCTGGCACGACACCGCAAACGTCAGCTCATCCGCAAACCCGTCCAGCAGCGGTTGCAGAAAGTCCCGCTCCACCCGCATATCCGAATTGAGCAGAATAACGATGTCGTTCTTCGCCGCCCGAAACCCCGCGTTAGACCCGCCCCCAAACCCCAAATTCTGCGGCAGCGCCAACACCCGCACCGTAGGAAAGCGTTCTTTCAAATACGCCGCGCTCCCATCCGAAGACCCGTTATCGACCACGATAACTTCGCTCCCCGGATGCCCCGCAATCGCCTCCACCACCGAAGGCAAATACCTCTCCAGCAGATCCCGCCCATTCCAATTAGGAATAACGATGCTCGCGTCCCGCGTGGAAGGCCGAGTATTTTTTGGAGCCCTGTGCGAGCGCAAAAAAACGCTCAGCGCATCTCCCACTGCCAGCCCCACCATCCCGGCCGCCAACCCCACCGGAGCCACCACCGCCGCCGGCAGCCCGCGGACCACCCGCCAAACCCCCGCAGCGAACCGCCGCATTAAAGCTTCGGCCCCAGCCCCGCCACCCGACCAAGCCTCAACCACCGCGACTGCTGCACCATCTCCATCTGTGACCGCAATAGCGCGACCTCCGCCGCCAGCCTCTGCGCCAGCAGCGTTCGCTCCACCACATTCCCCTCAGCCGCATCCAGCAGCTTCACCGTAGCCGCTTGTTCTTGCGTCTTCTTGGAAAGTTCCGCCCCCAGCCGCCGCTCCGTTTCCAAAGCCCACTCCGCCCGAGACCGGCTCTCCTCCTCCAACTCCACCACCTTGCGATCGTAAGCCGCCACCACCGCCGCGGCCTTCCCCTGCTCCGCCGCCAGCTCCCCTTGCACTTCCGCCACCCGGGCCAGCCCCGACTTCACTTGCGAATCCAACTCCAGCGCCCAACGATTCTGCCGCTCCAACTCCCCCGTCAGCGCTTCATGATTCCGTTGCAGCGTCTCTAAACTCCCGATCGACTCCTGCAGCCACCCCTTGTTCTGCTCCAGCTCCCCTTCCAGCAATCGAATATGCTGCTCCCGCTCCCGCAACAAATTCGCCGCTCTCGGGACATAAACAAAATCCCCCGCCACCGGAGGCGCCTCCGCCCCACACAGCGCCAGAAAAAAATGCGCCCCCGCGGCCCGCGACCGCGACAGTCCGAACCGAACCTCCGCCGGCTGCTCCGGATACTCCCCGTGAAACGCAAACGCCTCCAGCCGGTTCTGGAACAGAATCCGCACATGCGGAAAAAACTCTTCGAGTGACTCCCGGAACTCCTCGTAATCGAACTCGTGCACGTGAAACGGATTCGGCCCCGTCTTCGCCCGAGCCTCCGCATAGTAAACCCGGTTCGGCGTCGACACCAGAAATACCCCGCCCGGAGCCAGCACCCGCCGAGCCTCCCTCAGCAGCCCGCGCCAATCCTCCAGATGCTCGATCACCTCAAACGCCGTGACCAAATCGAAGCTCTTCTCCGCAAACGGCATCGAAGTAGCCGAGGCCCGCACATAGTGCAGATTCGGAGCCGTCAAATGCTCCCGTGCGAACGCCATCGCGTCCGGAGCGATATCGAACGCCGTAACGTTCCACCCGTGCCGAGCCAGTTCAACCGACCCGTACCCCGTCCCGCATCCCGCATCCAGCGCCCGCGCGCCCGAAGCAAATCGCGCCGCGTAAGCGTACCGCGAAATATGCTCCGACCACAGATCGTCGTTCACTTGGCCAGGAATAACCCGTTCCCCCGTAAATTCCATCACGACGCAGCCACGCCCGACCCGATCTTCGTATTCACCTGCACCCGGCAAGGCAAATGCATGTTCCCGTAAATCGGAGCTTCCGCTTTTTCCATCGACAACACCACCGCGTTATCGATCCAGTCGTTCACCGTGTAATGCTCCAGCGTCCCGTCCGCAATCGCCGGAGAGAACGAGAACAGCGACGCATACAGCGCCGGAAGATCGA
Source organism: Bryobacteraceae bacterium (assembly GCA_036498815.1). GTDB lineage: Bacteria > Acidobacteriota > Terriglobia > Bryobacterales > Bryobacteraceae > Palsa-187. The sequence goes on from DASYET010000046.1 coordinate 92,840, forward strand.
GGTAGAAATCCACCGTGCAATAATCCCCCATTAATAAAGGAGGCAAATGATAGCCTTCGCGTGAAGTGTTGGTGCCCGCAAAATCGACACCCAGATGATTCCGCAGCATGAACCCGACAATCGGCCTCTCCAGATTCGCTTTCGCCTTCACCGAAATCCGCACCACGATGGTCGACCCCGGCAGCAGCGTCGTCAGCCGCTCGCCGTCCGCGTCCATCACCGCGATCCCGATCACCTCGCCGCGCCCGTCCCCGAACCGGTGATCGATGTTCGGAATCCCTTCGACAATCTCCTCCGGCCCCGTCGTCGACCGCAGCTCCATCGACACCGGCTCATGCGCCCGATACTGCTCATCTTTCATGCTCATCGCCGAAAGATACTTCGACACCACCAGGTCCGTGCGCCCGATCTCCATCAGGTGCCCGTGATCCAGCCACATCGCCCGATCCCCCAGCGCCTTCACATCCCCCGTGGCATGCGACACAAATAGGATCGTGATCCCCCGAGCCCGCAGCTCCTGCACTTTCCTGACGCACCGCTGCCGAAAGTAAACATCGCCGACCGCCAGCGCCTCATCGACAAGCAGAATCTCCGGGTCCACATGAATCGCCACCGAGAACGCCAGCCGCACCATCATGCCGCTCGAGTAAATCTTCACCGGACGATTGATAAACTCGCCGATCTCCGCAAACGCCTCGATGTCCGCGAAGCGTTGGTCCATGTCCTTCCGCGACAGGCCCATGATCGCGCCATTCAAGTAAACGTTATCCCGCCCCGAGAACTCCGGATTGAACCCCGACCCCAGCTCGAGCAGCGCGGATACGCGACCGTTCACCGCCACATCGCCCGAAGTCTGTTGCAGAATCCCCGCGCAAATTTGCAGCAGAGTGCTCTTCCCGCAGCCGTTCTCCCCAACGATGCAAAACGTCTCCCCGCGCGCCACCTCGAAACTCACATCCCGCAGCGCCCAGTAGTCGGTATGAAACTTGCACCGGTTGAAAGTGACCAGCTCTTTCAAACGGTCCCCCGGAGCCTTATAAATCGGGTAGCTCTTAGATACCCCGTGGAATTCGACAGCAGGTCCGGACACTAAAAGTAGTATAGCCCCGAGCGTCAGCAAGGGGACCCGCGACGCCCCCAACCCCCTGCACCCCAAACCGAGCCGCGACAGCAATGGAGCGGTGCTCTCAACCCGACAAACGCAACGTCCCTCCCGGCCCTCCTACCCCCCCTCCCCCATATACCGGAACCGAATTAGATAAACGTTCTCCCCCGGCCCATGCTTCGCGACCTTCAACAAATCAATCACCCCCAGAAACCCCGACTCCACCGCCAGCTGATGAGTAATGTCCTGAATCGCAATCTGCTCCACCGATTCAATTTCGATCTCCCCCTCATCCATCCGGTACCGCCCCCCGACCCGCACATGTGGACTCTTCCAAATCCGCACGCTACACCGGATCGCCCCGCTCTTGACGCCCTCCCGCAGCCTCTTCGTAAAAACCATAGTCCCGGTTGCCTCGCTCCACCCTCCATGCGATGATATGGCCGATGCCGACCCTCCGCATCCTAAAAATACTCTACGTGCTCGCGGGAACCCTCTGGGCCGGCTACTGGACCACCTTCCTGCTCCACGGACACCTCACAACCCACACCCCCCTCTCGCTCGGCACCCTGTACTGCCTGCTCCTCTTCGTAACCGTCCCAGCCCTCGGTTATCTCCTGCTCTTCAAGCTCCTCCCCCAAGCCACCCGCCGCCTCCGCCGCTAGGTGTGGGCGCGTAGACAAGCCTCCCGGCGTCGGCCCAGGCTTGGTGTCGGGCATCCGTTCTTGGTTTGGCCGATCGGAAAGCGGCCGCACCGTTTCGACGGATATTGAGGAGCTCGCCGTACGCAACAATTCGAGCGGTCCGTGATGCGGTCATCGTATTAAACGCACGCCCTCACTGCGCCCGCTTCAGCGGAATGTTCAACCCATCCGCATGGATCACCACAGCGTGAAGCGCCGTCCACACGCGCTCGTGTTCACGACCCGCCCCCTATATACTCACCCTAGTGTCCCTCGAAGCCCTCCTCTACGACCTCCGCTTCGCCAGCCGAGCCCTCCGCCGCGACCGCGCCTTCACCCTCACCGCCATCGCGACCCTCACCCTCGCCATCGCCCTCAACGTCTCGGTGTTCGCCGTCATGGACACCATGCTCTTCCGAGGCCTCCCGCTCGCCCATCGCCCCGACCGCCTCGTTTCGATCCAGGAAAGCCGAGCGTCCGGCGGCGTCGGCATCTCCTACGCCGATTTCGAGGATTGGCGCGCCCAGTCGACATCCTTCGAAGGCCTCGCCTTCGTCTCCGAAAGCTCCGTCGCGTTTAAAGATGGCGACGGCCGCCCTCTCGATACCAGCGCCTTCAACATCAGCGCCAACACCTTCTCGCTCTTAGGCGTCCACCCCATCCTAGGCCGCGATTTCTCTCCCGCCGACGAACTCCGCGGCGCGGCCGCCGTCGCCATGCTCAACCACCGCTTCTGGGTGAGCCACTTCGCCAGCCGCCCCGATGTCGTCGGCATGCGCGTCCAGATGAACGGAACTCCCGCCACCATCATCGGCGTCATGCCCGAGCATTTCGACTTCCCCACCAAGTGGGACCTCTGGATTCCCCTAGTCCAAACCCCCGAGCTCAAGCAGCGCGGTCCCACGCCCGCGGCCTACCTGGCTGTCGCCCGTCTGCGCGATGGCGTCAGTCTTCCGCAGGCGCGCATCGAACTAGAAACCATCAATCGCCGTTTGGAAGCGGCCTACCCCGCCACCAATCGCGGAATCCTCCCCACGCTCTTCACTCACGCCGAAGGAAACAGCGGAGCCGATGCTTCCCTCATCTGGGGTTCGCTCTGGGCCGCGGCGTGGTTCGTATTCCTCATCGCGTGCGCCAATCTCGCGAATCTTTCGCTTGCCAGAACCACCGCCCGCGCCCGCGAGTATTCCACTCGCATCGCCTTAGGCGCAGGACAAGCAAGAATGATCCGTCAGGTATTCATGGAAAGCGCCACCATCGCCGCCGTAGCCGGAGCCGCCGGCTGGTGGATCGCGAAATGGTGCGTCCACACATGGGACCTCGCCACGGCTTCCCAATATCAGGTCCTCGACTACACCGTCGACCTCCGCACCTTCGCGTACCTGGCCGCGATCACGCTCCTCGCCGCGATTCTGTTTTCCGTCGCTCCCGTCGCGAGAGTCCTCCAAATCGGCGTGACCGGAATTCTCAAAGGCGATGCCCAGGGCGCAACCCAGAACCGCCGTGGAAAGCGCTTCGCCGCCGCACTCATCGCCGCCCAGATGGCTTTAGCGATCGTCCTTCTCTCCGGAGCAGGCGTTTTGCTCCGCAGCCTCGCGTCGATCGTCACCGCCAACACCGGCGCGCACGATCCCGAACACGTCGTCGTAGGATCCGCCCGCCTGCCGTCTGACCGCTATCCCAACGCGGAAAAAAGAAGCGCGTACTTTCAGCGCCTGCAAACCCAGCTGCGCACCATCCCGGGAATTGAAGACGCCACACTCGCCACCAATCTTCCCGGCTATTCCGCCGCCCAACAACCGTTCGAGATCGAAGGGAAACCAGCCGAGCCCGATAACCACGAATCCGTAGGCTTCTTCGGCATCGGCTCGAATTACTTCAACGTAGTCTCCTCATCCCCAGTCTCCGGTCGCGAGTTCAATGACGCCGACCGTCAAGGCTCCCTCCCCGTCGCGCTAGTCAACCAAACCTTCGCCGCCCGCTTCTTTCCCGGAGAAAACCCCATCGGCAAGCGCCTCCGCGTCACAGCCAGGAACCGGACCAACGATTGGCTGACCGTAGTCGGCGTAGTTCCCAACATCATGCAGAATGACGCCACACGCCAGCAGTTCCGGCCCTTGGTCTACGTCCCCCTGCGCCAGCGTCCCCCCGTTCGCGCCTGGTTCCTGGTTCGAACCAACATACCTGCGGCTGTGGAGAGCACCATCCGCACAGCCGTTCAAAACCTAGACTCCGACGTGTCCGCCGAAGAGCTCATGACGTTGAAAGCGCACCTGTCCTTCGATCGCGATTCCATGGACTCTCTGCACAGTGAGCTAGGCAAGCACGCCACCGTAGCGCCGATCTTCGCCGCGATCGCCTTGGTCCTAGCCGCCCTCGGACTCTACGCCGTGATCGCCCACTCCGTCGGCCGCCGCACCCGTGAAATCGGCGTGCGCATCGCCATCGGAGCAACGCTAGCCGATATCCGCGGAATGATCTTCAGCGAAGGAATGCTCCCCGTCGCCCTCGGCACGCTTCTAGGCCTGGTAGCGTCGCTAGCCGTAAATCGAGTCCTTCAATCCCAACTCGTCGGCGTCTCGCCCTACGATCCAACAACCATCGCATCGGCCCCCGCCATCCTCGCTCTGGTAGCCTTGCTAGCCTGTGCCCTCCCCGCCCGGCGAGCCATGAACGTAGACCCCGCTATCGCTCTCCGCCACGACTGAGGTCCGCCCCGTCCCACGCCGTTTCGCCGGCAAACATAGTCGCCGGCGTGTCGAGCGTGATCGTGCTCGTCCTGTTCGACTAGTTGCGTTGCCAGATACGCAGGCTTATTCACCGTTCGGCCTTCGGTTATCCACTACCACTGAAGCTTCTTGCCAAGCCACCCCGCCTCCGCTGCTAAGGCACGACCTCTTCGTAGCTGACGTTGTAGATCGCCGGACAGTAATAGGTGATGGTTTTCATGTCTGGGAGCGGCTCAACGATGCCGAGCCTGGTTAGTTTCTCCAGATCTGCCTTGGCGGTGTGATAGGTAACACGGAACGTCTCTTTGACCCGCGTCACTAGCACCACCGGAGATTCGAAGAGGCTGTCTACAAGGGTGGATAATCTCACGCTCCCACCTTTCAAACGCCCGTGGAAGTCGCGGTGCAACCCAACCAACTTGTCGCAGCGCTTTTCCGTGTCCAGAGCTTGTTCAACCACGCCTTGTAGACAGAAACTGATCCAGGATTCCCAGTCCCCTTTGGTGCTCACTCCGAAAAGAAGATCCATGTAGCGCTCCTTCTCCCGTTCGAAAAAGGCACTCATGTACAGCCATTGATTCGAGAGCTTACACCACTCCATGATCGAGAGCGAAAGTAGCAGCCGCCCCACTCTTCCGTTTCCGTCTCCAAAAGGATGGATCGTTTCGAATTGATAGTGAGCAAAGAACGCTCGCACCAGCGGATCGAACTCGTCCTCCGTATGCAAGTATTTCTCAAACGCATCTAGCGTCTCGTTCAGATTTTGCGGCGGAGGCGGAACGAATCGCGCCGGCTTGCCGATCTGGTTTTGGATAGTTCGAAATTCGCCGGGCCGTTGATCGGATCCGCGCACGCCATCCATCAGAACCGAGTGAAGCTCCCGAATCAGACGTAGTGAAAGCGGGAGCGCATTCGCGTCGCTTCGCCTCAGTTGCAGAGCCCTCCCATAATTGAAGACTTCGCGATAAGCATTCATAGGATCGGCGTCCGAGGCCGGATATTGGGGGTCGGCTTGAAATAGTGCCTGTTGTTGCGGATCGGTGATCGTGCCTTCGAGTTTTGAAGAGAGTTGAGCTTCGCGGCGTTGAAGCGGCTTCACGATGAGCTCCGGATTGGGCAAATGCTTTCCTGTTCCGTCCAGGCTCGCCAAGCAGGTTCTTGCCTGGAGAAGCACCTTCCACAAATGCTCCGGCCACTTCCACGAGGGAGGAAGCGGACTCGGAATGAAAGCGAATTGAGCATCGGGTGACTGATTCGGAATCGGGACCAGCCGTCCGGGCGATGAAAGGGAAAAGTCAGACTGCTTCATTGCAAGAGATTTCACTCTAGCAATAGTAGTTGTAAAAAACAATGCAACAATGCACTGATAAGAGCAAGCAGGGCGCAGGTTGACAGAACCCGCCGGCCACTTCTACGCTGGTAAGTGCTGCCGGGGTAGCTCAGGTGGTTAGAGCGACGGTCTCATAATCCGTAGGTCG
>DASYET010000047.1:0-19044 GCA_036498815.1 Bryobacteraceae bacterium
GTCCCCTTTCGCAGATCCTCAGCCAGTGGCGGCGTAGCTCAGGTGGTTAGAGCGACGGTCTCATAATCCGTAGGTCGCAGGTTCGAGTCCTGCTCCCGGCACCATTCCCCTACTTCTTCTCCCCCACAATCTGCTGAAACAGCCGGTCCAAATCCTCCGGCGAGTAATACTCAATCTCAATCCGCCCGCGCTTCGCGCTCAATTCCACAATCTTCACCCGCGTCCCCAGCGTCCGCTCCAAAATTTCCACCGCCGCCCGCACATTCGGGTCCTGCGAGTCGTCCCTCTGCGGACCCGCCTTTTTCGCCGGAGCCCCCAGCTCCGTATCCTGGCTCTGCACCACCGCTTCAATCTGCCGTACCGAAAGCTGCTGCTCGGCGGCTCTCTCCGCCAGCTTGATCAACTCCTCGGTCTTGTTCATTCGCAGCAGGGCCCGCGCGTGCCCCGGGGACAGCCGGTTCTCCGCCACCAATAACTGCACCTGCTCTGGCAGCCGCAGCAGCCGGATCATATTCGCGATCGACGTCCGGTCCATGCCGGTCTTCTGGCCGATCTCTTCCTGCGAAAGCCCCAATTCCCTGCCCAGCCGGTCGTACGCAATGGCCGTTTCAATCGGATTCAGATCCTCGCGCTGAATGTTCTCGATCAGCGCGAGTTGAAGCATCTGCGGATCGGCAATCTCCTGCACCAGCACCGGGACTTCTTTCAGCCCCGCCAGCTTTGCTCCGCGCCACCGCCGCTCGCCCGCGACAATCTGGTAGCCCTGGCCCTGCCGCCGCACAATCAGCGGCTGGATGATTCCGTTCTCGCGAATCGACGCCGCCAGTTCCGCCAGTTTCTCCGCGCGAAACACCGTCCGCGGTTGCAGCGGATTCGGAATGATCTCTTCAATCGGAAGGTATTGCTGCGTGTGCGTCACCGCCGCCGCGGCCGGCGCCGGAACAGGAGCCGCGGTCGTCGCTGTTTCCGCCGCGTCGCTCGCCGCCGGTGCCACCGGTGCAGCGGCCGCCGGCCTCGGCGGCAACAAAGCCGAGAGCCCTCTACCGAGCGCTTTGTGTTTTTTGTCGATGCTCATTTTCCAGAATTTCCTTGCCCAGCTTGATATAACTCTCCGCTCCGCGCGACCGCGGATCGTACATCAAAATCGGTTTGCCATGGCTCGGCGCTTCCGCCAGCCGGATGCTGCGCGGAATGATGGTTTTCAAAACGTCGTCCTTGAAGAAATCCCGTAAGTCTTCCGCGACGGTTCGACTCAGATTTGTCCGATCATCATACATCGTGAGTAAGATACCCTCGATCTTCAGATCATGAGCAAAACTTATTTTAATATTGTCAATGGTTTCAATAAGTTGCGAGATTCCTTCGAGCGCGAAGAACTCGCACTGAATCGGAATCAGGACCGAGTCGGCTGCCACTAAAGCGTTTAGATTCAACAGATCCAAGGCGGGCGGGCAGTCGATCAGGATGTAATCGTAGCGGTCTTTCACCTCCGCTAGAAGCTTCCGCATTACATACTCACGTTCGGGCACTTCGACGAGATTCAAATTCGCCCCCGCGAGGTTTTTGTCCGCCGGAGCTAATTCCAGCCCGTCGCAATCGGTTTTGATGATGGTCTGCTCGATCGGCAGCCCGTTCAGGAGAGCATCGTAAAGTGTCAACATGTCGGGGATTTTTTCGATGCCCAGGCCGCTGGTGGAGTTGCCTTGCGGGTCCGCGTCCACCAGCAGAACTTTCATGTCGTTGGCCGCCAGCGACGCTCCGAGATTGATGGCAGTCGTCGTCTTGCCAACGCCGCCTTTCTGGTTGGTGATCGCGATGATTTTACCCACGAGTGTGATCTTAGCATCCCTTGATCTCCACTGCGAGCTTGCAACTCAGTTGCAAGTGTTTCACGTGAAACAGTCGTGTGGACTTGCAACTAAGTTGCAAGTGTTTCACGTGAAACACTCGTAGCGCGGTCTCGCCCCCAGGGGCTTTTGGTCACTTCCGCGCCTGCTGGCGCATCGAGAGGATTAATCAGCAGCGCAAAGTTTGGAGCTAACCCCGAATCCAAAACCTCCTTCGGCGTAACGGCTCGCGCGACCACCCAATCGAACCGCTCCCGGCAGTCCTGAATTCGCACTGCGGAAACGGCGACGTTCGGCAATTCGCGAGCGGCCTCCCGGAGAAAAACGGCCTTGCGCTGATTCGATTCCACCAAAGTCATGTGCAGATCGGGCCGCAAAATCGCCACGGGGATTCCGGGAAAACCGGGGCCGGAACCGAGATCTACGACCCGAACTGGGCCCGCCGGAAGCTTCAAACCCAGATAGAGTGACTCGCAGTAGTGGAAGCGAACGGCTTCCTCCAACTCCGTGATGCGAGTCAAATTAAGACGTTGATTCCAGGTGAGTAAGAGCTGAAAATGCCTCTCGAGAAGGCTCAATTGATGCGGGTTGAGAACGCCGAAAGGCTTGAATTCTGACGCGACAAGCTCTTGGAACGTCATCTATCGCATGATGCCCAAATAGACGTCCAGGACGGCGATGGCGGCGGGCGTTACGCCGGGGATCCGGCTGGCTTGACCGAGGGTTTCGGGGAGAACGCGGGCCAGCTTTTGGCGCGCTTCATTGGAAAGCCCGGGAACATCGGCGTACGGGAAACTCGCCGGAATGCGGCGGCGCTCGGAATCCTTCAGCCGGGCAACCTGCCGGTCCTGCTGGGCGATATAGCCGGCATACTTGATTTCGGTCCCGACGGTGTCGAGAACGCCGTGCACCAGATCGGTGGGCAGTTGCTCGGCTAGGTGCGAGAGTTTTGATTCAGGGCGCTTGAGCCAGTCGATTTTGCGATTGGCTTCGAGCCAGGTCCGGACCTGCGTTTTTTGGGTTTGCTTCCGCTCGAAGAGTTCCCAGCGGGAATCTGACACCAAACCGACCTTGCGGCCCAGAGGAGTCAGGCGCTCATCGGCGTTGTCGACTCTCAAGTGCAGACGGAACTCGGCTCTTGAGGTGAACATCCGATAGGGCTCGTCGGCACCCTTGGTGATGAGGTCCTCGATCAGAATGCCCGTGTAACCGTCGGTTCTTGGAATGACTACCGGGTCGGAGCCGCCGACGGACATCGCGGCATTCAAGCCAGCCAAGAGGCCTTGGCAGGCGGCTTCTTCATAGCCGGAGGTACCGTTGATCTGTCCAGCCAGAAAGAGACCAGGAATTTTGCGGACCTCGAGAGAATGAGTCAGCTCGCGCGGATCGATGGCGTCGTACTCGATGGCATAGCCGGGGCGGATCATCTCGGCTTCTTCGAGCCCGGGGACGGAAGCGACCATACGGGTTTGGACATCGACCGGCATGGAGGTCGACATGCCGTTTACGTAGATTTCGTTGGTGTCCAGGCCCTCGGGTTCCAGGAAGATCTGATGGCGGAGCTTATCGGGGAACTTGACGATTTTGTCCTCAATGGATGGGCAATAGCGTGGGCCAATGCCTTCAATCTGGCCGCTATAAAGGGGCGATCTCGCGATGCTCTCCCGGAGGATCTGGTGGGTTTCCTCCGTGGTATATGCAACATAACAGGAGACTTGCGATCTCTCTATCTTATTGGTAATAAAGGAGAAAGGCGTCGGAACGGGGTCGCCTGCCTGGGCTTCGAAACGGGTCCAGTCGATGCTCCGGCCATCCAGGCGCGGCGGGGTTCCGGTCTTGAGGCGCTTCCATTCCAGGTTGAGGGTGCGGAGTTGATCACCCAGGAGGTTGGAGGGGGCCTCGCCGCTGCGGCCGCAGCTATAAGTGCTCTCGCCGACGTGGGCTAGGCCGTTCAGAAAAGTGCCGGTGGTGATGATCACGGCATCGGCTTCCAGGTGGCGGCCGTCGCGGAGGGCTACTCCGGTCACGTGGCCTTGGTCTGAAATCGTCAGATTCGCTACTTCGGCTTGGACGATCCGTAGGTTGGGCTCTTTTTCGAGCTCCTCGCGCATTTTCACGCGGTATTGCTTTTTGTCGCACTGGGCGCGGGGGGACCAGACGGCGGGGCCTCGGCTGGTATTGAGAAGACGGAACTGGATGCCGACGGCGTCGGTGACTTCGCCCATGATGCCGCCTAGAGCGTCGATTTCTCGCACCAGGTGGCCTTTGGCGATACCGCCGATCGCCGGGTTGCAAGACATTTGGGCGATCAGGTCCAGGTTCATCGTTACCATGGCGGTGCGGAGGCCCAAACGGGCGCACGCTCTTGCTGCTTCGCAGCCGGCGTGGCCGGCTCCGACAACGATTATTTGGTAGCGGGTGGTCATGAGTTCGCGGATTCACAAGCTGAAGCCTGTGCCACGGGGGTCATATCCAGGGTACACTGACTTTTCTTATGAAGATATTTGTCATTGGCGGCGGCGGGCGGGAGCACGCGCTGGTTTGGAGGTTTGCACGGGAGGGGCACAAGGTTTTTGCGGCTCCGGGGAATCCGGGGATTGCTCAAGTCGGGGAGGTCGTCGTTGGATCGGATTATTTGGCTCTTGCGGATTCGATTGGGCCGGACTTGACGGTGGTAGGGCCGGAGGCTCCGCTGGTGGCTGGGGTGGTGGACCAGTTTCGTGCGAAGGGTCGGCTGATTTTCGGGGCTTCGCAGGAGAACGCGCAGTTGGAGGGATCGAAGATTTATTCGAAGGAATTTATGAAGCGCGTGGGGATTCCTACGGCTCGGTTCGTTCGAACGGAGACGGAGAGTGAAGGCCTGGCGGCGCTTGCGGGGTTTGACTTTCCGGTAGTGGTGAAGGCCGATGGCCTGGCGGCCGGGAAAGGCGTGATCATCGCGCAGGATCTTGCGGAGGCTCAGGCGGCCGTGCGGTCCCTGGGGCCTAAGCTGGTGATCGAAGAATTTTTGGTGGGGGAGGAAGTCAGTTTCATTGTGATGTGCGATGGGAAACGCGCTGTGGCACTGGAGACTACACAAGATCACAAGGCTGTATTCGACGGGGACACGGGACCGAACACCGGAGGCATGGGGGCTTATTGCGACGGGCGGATTTTGTCGCCGGCCGATGCGGGCATCGTGATGGACACGGTGGTGGAGCCTACGATTCGCGCTACCGGGTTCACGGGATTTCTTTACGCCGGATTGATGATGACTTCGGCGGGCGCGAAGGTGTTGGAGTTCAATGTCCGGCTGGGCGATCCGGAGACTCAGGCTCTCATGCATCGGATGGAAGGCGGATTCGGGGAGGCTTTGTTGGCGGGGGCTCGGGGGGATTTGAGCGGAGTGTCACTGGAGTGGAAGAGTGAGCCTTCTGTGTGTGTGGTGATGGCGGCGCATGGGTATCCGGGGACGATGCGGACGGGAGATGGGATTTCGGGAATTGAGGAGTGCGGGGAGACGGTGTTTCAGGCCGGGACTCGCGCGGGTGGGCGCGGGTTGGAGACGGCCGGGGGACGGGTGCTGGGAGTCACGGGGCGGGGGGCGGATTTAGCGGGCGCCATTGAGAACACTTACAGGGCGGTGGGAAAGATTCGGTTTGAGGGGGAGCATCATCGGGCTGACATTGGGCGGAAGGGGCTGAGGAGGTGGTGAAGAATGAAGACTAAATGCTAAGGCATGTGAGCCGGTGGGGAGCGTTCGGCGGGGTGGCCGGCTTCGTGGGCGGGTATGTGGCGCCGATGTTTTTCGATCCGAAGCTGGACAATAACCTGGTGCTGGGGGTGGTTGCGGGAATCGTCGGATTTCTGCTGGTGGCGATTTGGGCGGGGGTTTATTGGGCAAAGAAGTCGCATGCCCGGGGGGATTGGTATGGGGAATGACGCCTCGCCCCGACGCTCCGATCGCACAGAAAAACTAAAGACGCTACAATTTAGGCGAGTGGGGACGTAGCTCAGTTGGATAGAGCGGTCGCCTCCTAAGCGACAGGTCGGCAGTTCGAATCTGCCCGTCCCTACCAGGAAGAATTGCGTGGTTGGAGGCTGGTGTGGTAAGGTTTAGGGTTCATCCCTCAAAAAGAACTTTATGGCTTACGTCATTGCGGAACCTTGTGTTGGTGTCAAAGATACGGCTTGCGTGGACGCTTGCCCGGTAGATTGCATTCATCCGAAGAAGGAAGATCCTCGCTTTGGTGAATCGGAGCTGCTGTACATCGATCCGGTGGAGTGCATCGACTGCGGGGCTTGCGTGCCGGTGTGTCCGGTGTCCGCGATCTTCACGATTGACGACCTGCCGGAGAAGTGGTCAGAGTTCGCGGGGAAGAACGCGACGTTTTTCGGAAGGTAGTCCCCGGGCTGCGCTTACGCTTGGGGCTGCATCGAGGCAAGAGCCTGGTGAACCTTGGTTAGCAGGGCTCCTAGGGTGAAGGGTTTCGCTAGGAAGTTGCCGCTGCTACGGATCGATTCGTCGTCGGTGTAGCCGGAGACGAACAACACTTTTACGTCGGGGCGGGATTGGACCAGGGCTGTGGCCAGGTCATTTCCGGACATGGCGGGGAGCATCACATCGGTCAGCAGAAGATCGATGCGAGCTGGGTGCGAAGACGCGATCTCCAACGCTTCTTCGGCGCTGCCTGCTTCTAATACCTCGTAACGCTCACGCTTCAAAATTTTGCGCACCAGGGCTCGGATGCCGGGCTCGTCTTCCACCACCAGGATTGTCGCGGGCGGAGGTTCCGCTGCTTCTACGGGCTTGGTCTCGGGTTCCGGCTCGGGTTCGGCGAGGGGGAGGTAGAGGGTGAAGCCCTGCGGTGATTGGAAGATATCGCCGCTCCATTGGCGCACGTTGAGGTAGGCACGGGTTGCGGCCTTGGCGGGGAGGAAGTTGTCGAAGGGCTCCGGCGGTGTCGCGGTCGCGATTTTGATGGCGGCGTAGGCTCCGGGCTTCAGGGTCGCGCCGGGGAGCTGTTCGGCGATGAGCTCGGTGGACGCGGAGACGTGGGCAGCGCCGGAGGACAGGGTCTCGATGGCTTCGCGGAGCTGGTCCGGGTCGGCTTGGGTCCAGATTTCGGGGTCGGCGGATTCGACGATGGAGCTTAGCTGGAGTTTGGTCGAGGACTTCGCTTGGGGGCGGGTGAAGGCTAAGAGATGCCCGGCCAGTTCTGAGACACGGCCGGTGGCGGAGAGCATTTCCGTCAGGTCGGGGCGCAGGGGGTCGGATTCGGGGAGCGCGTTGAGGAGCTCTTCGCCGTAGCCGGTTACGATCATCAGCGGGTTGTTGAGGTCGTGGGCCAGGCGGGCGGAGAGGGCTCGGACGCTGTCGATCTTCGCGGCGGTTTGGGATTGGGACTCGAGCTGGCGGCGCTGGGCGATGGCGGTTAAGACTCCGGAGGCGATGCGCTGGCCGGCTTGATCGGGATCGGGCGCGGGGACCCGGATGGTTTCGCGGCACCAGAGTTCGGCACCGATGGCGGAAATCGCACGGTATTCGGCGGTGGCTTCTCCGCCGGCTGCGGCTACGGCTTCGAAGAGCGCCATGACATCGGCGCGGTCTTCGGGGTGGATGCGTTTGGAAAAGTAGTGCGGCGAAGCGAGCCATTGGGTCGGAGGAAGACCAAAGAGTCGCTCCGCCGCTCCTCCGACGTACGTGAAGGAGAGCGTGGACGCGTCGGCTTGCCAGAGAACGGCGGGCATGCCGGCGGGGTCGAGACTGGGGGTGCGGACGGGGGCGGCGGCGGTGATGGTGCCGGTGGCCGAGAGGTCGTCCAGCATTAAAAGGGTTTCGGCTTCCATCTCGTCTTCCCAACTGCGGATGGGGACGGCGGCTACTCGGAAGCGGCGCTCGCCCATGTTCAGGAAGAAGGGCGCGGTGTCATTGTGGACGTGGGCGGCGCGTATTTTTTCCGTGAGCTCGGGCGAGGGGAGAATTTGATCGATGCTTTTCTGGCGGAGCTCTTCGTAGCGGAGCTCTACGATGTGGCGGAAGGCTCGGTTGGCGGAGACGATGGTGCGGTCGGAGGCGAGGACGACGAGCGCGACGGGGAGGGCGGCTACCATTTCCTGGTAATAACGGCGCTCGGTCTCGACCAGGGCGAGCAGGCGCGCTACTTCGCGCGGTTTCCATTGCTCGAATCCGGTGCGTTCCATCCAGCTTAAGTTTGCGGAGGGGGTGGGGGGGCGGACAAGGTACTCGGGGCTAGTCGGTAATGGTACGAGTACTAGTGTCGAGAATGGCGGGCGTGGAACGTTATAAAGGCAGGAGAATGAATTCATGGCCCAATACCTTTTATTGCTTTACCAAGATCCGAAGTGGATGCAGAATTTGAGTCCGGAGGAGATGCAGAAGGCGGTGGAGAAGTATACCGCTTGGATGAAGAAGTCGTTCACCAAGGGCGGACAGAGGCTGAGCGGGCCGGGGAAGGTGATGCGGCCGGGCGAGGGGAAGCCTCGGGTGGTGGATGGTCCTTACAGTGAGACGAAAGAGGCGCTGGGAGGGTATTACTTGATCGAGGCTGCGAGCGAAGAGGAGGCGGTGACGCTGACGATGGATCATCCGCATCTGGAATATGGGGGGACGATCGAGGTTCGGCATGTGTTTGGGACGTAGGTCGCGGTCGTGAAAGAAGAGACAGGGGAGCTGCTGGAGCATTTATTCCGGCAGATCTCGGGGCGGTTGACGGGGCACGTTACCCGGCTGCTGGGTCCGGCTCGGCTGGACCTGGCGGAGGAGATCGTGCAGGAGTCGATGCTGCGGGCGCTGGAGACTTGGCCGTATCAGGGGACTCCGGAGAATCCGGCGGGGTGGTTGTTTCGGACGGCTCGGAATCGGGCGATGGATTTGCTGCGGCACGAATCGATGGCGGAGCGGAAGCATGCGCAGGAGGGTCCGGCGGCGGTGACTGTGGAGCCGCCGGACTTCGAAGACGACGCGCAAATTCGCGATGACGAATTGCGGATGATTTTCATGTGCTGCCATCCGGAGATTGCTCGGGATGCGCGGGTGGCGCTGAGTTTGAAGATCGCGGGCGGGTTTAGCGTGCGGGAGATTGCTCGGGCGTTTTTGACGGAGGAGGCTACGATCGCGCAGAGGCTGGTGCGGGCGAAGCGGCAGATTCGCGAGAAGGGGCTGGGGTTGGAGATGCCTCGCGGGGCGGATCTGGCGGGTCGGATGGAGGCGGCGCTGGAGGTTTTGTACTTCGTGTTCAACGAAGGGTATGCGGCGCATGAGGGCGAGGATTTGGTTCGAAGGGATTTGTGCGTGGAGGCGCTGCGATTGGGGCTCGCGCTGGCGGAATCGGAAGTGGCGCGGCCGGAACTGCACGCGCTGGTGGCGATGATGGCGTTACAGGCGGCTCGGCTGCCGGCCCGGGTGGATGCGCTGGGGGATCTGGTGCTGCTGGAGGATCAGGATTCTTCGAAGTGGGATCGGGAGTTGATCGGCCTGGGGTTTCATCACTTCGATTTATCGATTGCGGGGGACGAGGTGTCCGAGTATCACTTGCAGGCGGCGATCGCGGCGGCGCATGTGCGCGGAGCGGGCGGGGCTGCCGACTGGGAGATGATTCTGGAGCAGTATGACCGGCTGTGGGAGATGAGCGGGTGGTCTCCGGTGGTAGCGCTGAATCGGGCGGTGGCGGTGGGGAAGGTTCGCGGGGCGGAGGAGGCTCTGGCGGCGCTGGATGGGTTGGAGAGGGATGCTCCGATGCGGCAGTATCACTTGTTTCTGGCGGCTCGGGGGCATTTTTTGAGGGAGCTGGGGCGGAGGGAGGAGGCGGCGAGGTGTTATCGGGCGGCGTTGGAGTGCCGGTGCTCAGAGCCGGAGCGGCGGTTATTGAGGCGGAAGCTCGGGGAGTGCGAAGTTTCGTGAAAGGAGTAAATGCGATGAGACTGGAACCGATTGAGAAGCCCAAGGGATTGATGATGCGGTTTGCGTTCTGGATGGCGCGGCGGCAGTTCGGGAAGGTGATGACTCCGATGAAGGTGCTGTACACGCGTGTGCCGGGGATGATCAAGCCGTCGTACGCGGTGGTGAAGTTCGCGGAAAAAGGGATCGGGCTGGAGCCGGGGCTGAAGTACATGGTGCCTCTGCTGGCGGGGTCCATTAACGGGTGCGGATTTTGTGTGGATTTGGGGCGGGCGGTGGCGATGCGGGAGCACGTCAGCATGGAGAAGCTGAATGCGCTGGCGGAGTATCGGACGAGTCCGGTGTTTACCGAGAGGGAGCGGGCGGCGCTGGCTTATGCGGAGGAGGTTACTCGGCATAAGAGGGTGTCGGATGCGACGTTCGCTACGCTGCGGAAGCATTTTAATGAGCGGGAGATTGTGGAGATTACGTGGCTGAATGCGCTGGAGAATTACTATAACTTGATCAATTTGCCCCTGGAGATCGAGTCGGACGGGTTTTGCGCGCTGGTGCAGGGGAAGGCGGCGTAAGGGGACTACATTGACAGTGTAAACCGACCTGTTTACACTGACGTTGGCGGATTCCGGCACAAGGGTCTCGAAGAGCTTTACCGGACGGGCAGGACTCGACGGATCGGGGCGGGTGAGCTTCGGAAGTGTATCCGCGTTTTGCAATTGCTGGAGATGGCGGAGAAGCCGAAGGATCTGAACATCGCAGGATTCCGGTTTCATGGATTGCAAGGGAGTCCGAAGCGATGGTCGCTTCGAGTGACGGGGAACGATCGGATCACGTTTGGCTGGTCCGGCGAGAATGCTGTGGACATCGACTTTGAGGACTATCACAAGGGAGAAGGCTATGGTGAAGAGCGCGCTGCCGCCGGTGCATCCGGGTGAGATTCTCAAGGAAGATGTTCTGCCTTCGACGGGGTTGTCCGTCACGGCGGCGGCGAAGGCGCTGGGGGTGTCGAGGCAGACGCTGCACGACATCTTGGCGGAGCGGAAGCCGTTGTCGGCGGTGATGTGTTTGAAGGTGGCTCGGCTGTTTGGGGGGACTCCAGAGGTTTGGATGCGGTTGCAGGCGGCTTACGACTTGAAGAAAGCCGAGGGGAATAAGAGGGTCATGCAGCGCGTGGCGCGGATTGTGCCGGTTCCAGAGGTTCGAGTCTAAAGCGCGACGAGCAAAAAACGGTTCTTGCGAAGACGCTAAGAGCGCAAAGAAAACCTAATACAATCGCACGCCGC
The DNA here is from genome assembly GCA_036498815.1 of Bryobacteraceae bacterium. Lineage (GTDB taxonomy): Bacteria > Acidobacteriota > Terriglobia > Bryobacterales > Bryobacteraceae > Palsa-187. The sequence continues at coordinate 11,028 of DASYET010000047.1, forward strand.
GGCGGCCGGGTTCTTGGAACATGTGGACGGTGTCGACGAAGCGGACTTGGCGGGAGCTGTAGGTCATCGCGAGAGAGTGGGTGCGGCAGCCGTCGCCGAAGAAGCGGACTCCGTGGAGCAGGGCACCTTCGGTGACTCCGGAGGCGGCGAAGATGATTTGTTCGCCGGGGGCGAGGTCGCGGGCGCTGTAGATTCGCTTGGGGTCGCGGATTCCCATTTTCTCGACGCGGGCTTCTAGCTCGGGGGTGTTTACTTCCAGGCGGGCTACCATTTCTCCGTTGAGGCAGCGGAGGGCGGCGGCGGTTAAGACTCCTTCGGGGGCTCCGCCGGTGCCGAAGACGGCGTCGACACTGGAGCCTCGGACGGCGGCGGCGATTCCGGCGCTGAGGTCGCCATCGGGGATCAGGCGGATGCGGGCTCCGGCGGAGCGGATCTGGGCGATGAGCTCATGGTGGCGGGGGCGGTCGAGGACCATGATGACGAGGTCCTTCACCTGGCGGTCGAGGCAGTGGGCGATGGCCTTGAGGTTGTATTTAACGGGGGCGTCGATATCGAGAGCGTCGCGGCAGGCGGGGCCGGCGATGATCTTCTGCATGTAGCAGTCGGGGGCGTGGAGCAGGCCGCCGGGTTCGGAAGCGGCTAAGACGACGATGGAGTTCGCGGTACCGGTGGCGCAGAGGTTGGTGCCTTCCAGGGGATCGACGGCGATGTCTACGCGGGGGTATTCGAGGCCGGCGGGCGGCGGGGCGCCGACGTGCTCACCGATGTAGAGCATGGGGGCTTCGTCGCGTTCGCCCTCTCCGATGACGATGGTGCCGGCCATCTCGATGCCTTCGAAAGCATGGCGCATGGCTTGCACCGCGGCTTGATCAGACGCCTCGGCGTCGCCTTGGCCCATGGTGCGGGCGGAGGCGATGGCGGCTTCTTCGACTACATGGACGAAGTCGCCCAGGAGATCGCGCTCGATGCGGGTGCGGGGGTTGAGGACTTTCACGGCACTCATGGCACCGCCATCTTATCAGAGAGAGGCCGAAGAACAGAAGCGGAAAGCTAGGCTGGTGATGTGCGGATGAGGTAGTCTGTCCATTCGGCAATCTTGCCGCCCCGGAGGAAGAAGACTCCGGTCAAGTGATACGGACTGTTCGCAGGCGGGGGTACGAAGGTGTCGATGCGTTCGTTCACGACGATTGGTCCTTTGACCCAGCTTTCCAGGATTTTTATTTCTATCTTGGTGGAGCGTTCTACGTACCTTCGGATGCTCTCGATCGCGTCCTTGCCGCGCGCCGGGGGAGCGGTTTCAATGACGCGGTAGGCGCAATCGTCGGACAGAAAAGTTGCGATCCTGGCCATGTCGCGGGCTTCCAGGGCGGCGCAGAAGTCGGCGACGAGTTTCAAGTTGGTCTTCTCGGCGGGTGTGGGGTCGGCGGCACTCGCGGAGGGAGACAGGGCTAGGGCGGCCGCGGCTGCCGGGCCCAGGCTTGCCCATTTCAGGAAGCGGGATCGAGTGAGGGGAGGGGTTGGTTTCATCGTTGGGGTACCGCCGATAGCGATACCGTAACACGGAATCCCCGCCCTTACGGGACGGGGCTTAAGATGAAGACGGTGCTTTCGGTTCTCTTTTCCAGCCGGTATTTGCCGGACTTCCTTGTGCTGAGCTTGGTGGGCGTGCTGCAAACGATGTTTGCGGCCGACTTGCTACGCGGCGTGGGGAAGAAGGCGCGGGCGGCCGTGATCGTAGCGTGGGCGGTTTCGGCCGTAGTGCTGGCGTTTGGATTTTTGCTGCGATTCGCGCGGGTGGCCCGGCATTTTCCATTGTGGTTTTCGGGCTGGGGACGCGGGCTGGCGATGTTGTGGGGATTTTTCTCCGTGATGATGATCGTGGTGTATGTGGTCTCGCACGTGGTGCCGAAAGCCAAGCCGGAGGATGGCGTCGGGCGGCGGAGGTTCCTGAAGGCGGCTCGGGCGGCGCTGTTCGGGGTGCCGGCGGTGGCGGTGGGATATGGGACGTTTATCCAGAGATTCCAGCTTCGATTGCGGGAGCAGCGGGTGGAGATTCCCGGCCTGCCGGAGGGGTTGCACGGGATTCGGATTGCGCAGTTGACGGATCTGCATGTGAGTCCCTTCCTGAGCGTGAAGGAGCTGGCGCGGGCGGTGGAGATGGCGAATGAAACCAAGCCGCATCTGACGCTGGTGACGGGGGATTTGATCAGTACGGGGAACGATCCGCTGGACGATTGTCTGGATGCGCTGGCGAAATTGAAATCCGATGCGGGCGTGTATGGGTGCATGGGGAATCATGAGATTTATGCGGATTCAGAAGCGTACACGCAGGTGGAGGGCGCGAAGCGGGGCATGCGGTTCCTGCGGCAGGAGCGGGAGATGGTCCGATTCGGGTCGGCGGGGCTGAATCTCGCGGGGGTGGACTATCAATTGATGCACCGGCGGCCGTATTTACGCGGGGCGGAGAAACTGGTTGCACCGGGGGCGTTCAATTTGCTGATGTCGCATAATCCGGATGTATTTCCGGTGGCGGCGCAGAAGGGGTTCCAGTTGGTGGTGGCGGGGCACACGCATGGAGGGCAGGTTCGGGTGGAGATTTTGCGGCAGGATCTGAACGTGGCGCGGTTTTTTACGCCGTATGTGGACGGGATGTACCGGGAGGCTGGGGCTTCGATTTTCGTATCGAGAGGGATTGGGACGATTGCGATTCCGACTCGATTGGGGGCTCCGCCGGAAGTGGCGTTGTTGACACTGTGCCGGATCTGATTCTGAGCGACATTCACGCGAATCGGGAGGCACTGGAGGCGGTGCTGGAGGATGCCAAGGGGCGATACGACCGAATCGTGTGCCTGGGCGATATTGTGGGGTATGGGGCGGATCCGAATTACGTGGTGGAGTGGGCACGGGCAAATGTGCGGACGGTGATTCGGGGGAATCACGACAAGGTGTGCGTGGGGCTGGATCCGATTTTCGTGTACAACGTGGCAGCGCAGAAGTCGGCGGAATGGACGATGGGGGTGCTGACGGCGGAGAATCGGGCGTACCTGGAGAATCTGCCGAGGGGTCCGCTGCGGGTGGACGATTTCGATATCGTGCACGGGTCGCCCGCGGATGAGGACGAGTATTTGATTCACGCGGGGGACGTTGCGAGGGCTCGCGAGTATCTGGAGACTCGGGTGACGTTTTTCGGGCATACGCATGTCCAGGGCGGGTTCCAGGTGGGGCGGGCGGGGGTGCGGCGGGTGTATCCGGGGCAGGTGCTGGAGATTGAGGCGGACTGGCAGTATCTGGTGAATCCGGGGTCGGTGGGGCAGCCTCGGGATATGGATCCACGGGCGGCTTATGCGGTGTACGATCGCGAAGCTCGGACGGTGGAGTTTCGGAGAGTGAAGTACGATATCGCGGGGGCGGCGGGGAAGATTTTGGGGGCGGGGTTGCCGCAGGGGTTGGCGGCGCGGTTGTATGAGGGGGCTTGACATCAAGGCATCAATAAGATGATGCTTTGATGTATGAGGACTACGCTGACGCTGGATGCGGACGTGGCGGCGCTGCTGGAGAAGGCTCAAGCCTCTGGGAATAAAACATTTAAGGAGACCGTGAACGCGGCTCTCCGGCTGGGGCTTTTGAAGATGATGGCGGCACCGGAGGCTCGGCGACCCTTTCGGACTCGGATTCTGCCTACGGGTCCACGGGCGGTTGCCGACATTTCTAATACGGCGGAAATTTTATCGTTGGTCGAGCGGGAAGACTATCGATGATCCTGGTGGATGCGGGTTTGCTGATTTACGCATCGACGCCGTGTCCAGAGCAGGAAGCGGCGCGCACCTGGTTGGACGGACGACTGAATGGAGACAGCCGGGTAGGGCTACCGTGGCAGAGCCTGACGGGTTTCATGCGGCTTGTCACAAATCCGAGGATGTACCGGAACAATGCGGTTACGGTCCGGGAAGCCTGGGGGCAGGTGGAAGATTGGCTGGGTTGTCCGACGGTGTGGGTGCCGGAACCGACGGAGCGGCATCGAGAGGTGCTGGGTCGAATGCTGGGTGCGGCGGGGGGCGGACATTTGGTTCCGGATGCGGAGCTGGCGGCGCTGGCTCTAGAGCATGGGCTGACCTTGTGTAGTACGGACGGGGACTTTGCGCGGTATCCGGGGCTGAGGTGGCAGAATCCGCTGGGGTGACGATCTCCGCGCTTACAGGGATTCTTCAGGAAACGCTGGTACACTACCCAGCCTGGGGGCGCAACTTCCTCCGAGGGCGTTCCCAGAGTCTTGGCGGGTGGGGTCGAGAGGCCTCACTTTGCCAGGTAAATGGGCCAAGTAGATGGGGCCACGAAACCCGCCGTGATCGAACGGGGAGATTCGGGGGTGGGGTGGTAAAGGGAGCCAGACACTGGCGATTTAGAGAACGACAACGCGTTGTCCGTCTTTCCGAATGAACTGCTCCCCACCGAAGGATTAGAGGATGCGGTGGCGTATCGGTTACAAGAAGCTTAAGGGAAGATTTGGGGTGTTTTCATGAAGCCCACTCCCTGTGAAAAAACTACCGTTGACAAATTGCTGTACAGTTGTGGTACTCTCGTAGAGGTTCGAGAGTCGTCTTCTGCTCCTGCGCTACCACTGTCCCGATGGGCAGTCCGGCCAGGGGTCCGGCCCCGAGGCTTGACGGATTTAACGCCGTTTGAGTATGGGCTTGTCCGAAGTCAACTACCCTCGTAGTGGTTTTTTGGGAACAGTGGCTCGTATCGCGCGCTGTTTTCTTGGGTGGGATCAAAAAAAACGTAAATGGTAACCGGCGCGGCTTTGCTTGAAAAAGCTTGCGCGTGCGCGGGTGCCTCTGGAGAAGAAACAGCACGTGCCAACGTTTAACCAGCTTGTGCGCAAAGGGCGGCGCCCGACGCGTTACAAAACCGCGAGTCCGGCATTGCAGGCTTGTCCGCAACGCCGCGGAGTGTGCACGCGTGTGTACACCACCACGCCGAAGAAGCCGAACTCGGCGCTGCGTAAAGTAGCCCGTGTGCGGTTGACGAATGGGATTGAAGTAACCACCTATATTCCGGGCGTGGGACACAACCTGCAGGAGCACTCCATCGTGCTGATCCGCGGGGGCCGCGTGAAGGATCTTCCGGGTGTGCGCTATCACGTCGTCCGCGGAACGCTGGATACGGCCGGTGTGACGGGCCGTCAGCAGGGCCGTTCCAAGTACGGAGCGAAGCGGCCGAAGGGAGCGGCGAAGTAGACTATGCCACGCAGACGCAGGCCTGAGACGCGCGAGATCCTGCCGGATCCGGTGTACAACTCGCAGCTGGCCGAGAAATTTGTGAACTCGATGATGTGGGAAGGCAAGAAGGCCGTCTCGCAGCGGATTTTCTACGCCGCCATGGACAAGATCCGGGAGCGTTCGAACGACGATCCGCTCAAGTTGTTCAAGAAAGCCGTCGAGAACTGCAAGCCGTTGCTCGAAGTGAAGACGCGCCGCGTGGGTGGCGCGAACTACCAGGTTCCGGTGGAAGTTTCGCAGGCGCGGCGCACGTCGCTGGCGATCCGGTGGATTCTGATGAACGCCCGCAGCCGTCCGGAGAAGAGCATGCCGGAGAAGCTGGCGAACGAATTAAACGACGCGTCGAATCTGCGCGGCGGAGCGATTAAGAAAAAGGACGACGTACACCGCATGGCGGAGGCAAACAAAGCCTTCGCTCACTACCGCTGGTAGGGGCCGGTTCAAACCAAAAGCATATGGCAAGAACAGTAGCACTAGAGAAGATGCGCAATATCGGCATCATGGCGCACATCGACGCGGGCAAAACCACGACGACGGAGCGCGTTCTCTATTACACCGGCCGGACGTACAAGATCGGCGAAGTGCACGAAGGCACGGCCGTGATGGACTGGATGGAGCAAGAGCAGGAGCGCGGCATCACGATCACGTCGGCCGCGACGACCTGCGAGTGGCAGGACTGCACCATTAATATTATCGACACGCCGGGTCACGTGGATTTCACGGCGGAAGTCGAACGCAGCTTGCGCGTGTTGGACGGCGCGGTGGCGGTGTTCGATGCGGTGGCGGGTGTGCAGCCGCAATCGGAAACGGTGTGGCGCCAAGCGGACAAGTATCGGGTCCCGCGGATTTGCTTCATCAATAAGATGGACCGCGTGGGCGCGGATTTCTATCGCGCGGTGGAGACGATTATCGACCGGCTCAAGTGCCGGCCGGTGGCGATCCAATTGCCGATCGGCGCGGAAGACCAGTTTCTGGGCGTCGTCGATCTGGTGAGCATGACGGCTCGGGTATGGCGCGACGAATCACTGGGCGCGAAATTCGACGACGTTGAGATTCCCGCGGATCTGCTGACGAAGGCGAAAGAGTATCACGATCAACTGGTGGAAGCGGTTTCCGAGTCCGACGATCATTTGTTCACGAAGTTCGTCGAGGGCCAGCCGATTACCGAAGCGGAGTTGCGCGCGGGAATTCGCAAGGCGACTATCGCGCAGAAGATTTTCCCGGTAGTGTGCGGCACGGCGTTCAAGAACAAGGGCGTGCAGAACCTGTTGGACGCGGTGGTGGACTATCTGCCGTCTCCGCTCGAAGTGCCCGCGATTCAGGGCGTCGACGTGAACGATCCGGAAAAGACGGTGGAGCGCAAGGCGGCCGATAACGAACCGTTTTCGGCGCTGGTGTTCAAGATTATGACCGATCCGTTCGTGGGTCAGTTGGCGTTTATCCGGGTGTACTCGGGTCGGCTGGCGGCGGGCGAGTCGATTTACAACGTGGCGAAGGGCCGCAGGGAGCGCATCGGACGTCTGGTGAAGATGCACGCGAACAAGCGTGAGGAAATCACCGAAGTTCTGGCGGGCGATATTTGCGCGGCGGTAGGGTTGAAGGCGGTCTCGACGGGCGACACGGTGTGCGACGAAAAGCACCCGGTGATTCTGGAGTCGATCGACTTCCCGGCGCCGGTAATTCAGCTGGCGATCGAGCCGAAGACGAAGGCCGATCAAGAGAAACTGGGTATCGCGATTAACAAGTTGGTCCAGGAAGATCCGACCTTGAAGGTTTCGACCGATCCGGACACCGGGCAGACGATTCTGGCCGGCATGGGCGAGCTCCACTTGGAAATTATTGTCGACCGCATGCAGCGCGAATTCGGCGTGGGCGCGAATGTCGGCAAGCCGCAAGTGGCGTATCGCGAAACCATTCGCAACATGGCGGAGTTCGATTACACGCACAAGAAGCAGACCGGCGGTTCGGGCCAATATGCGCGCGTGAAGCTGCGCGTGGAGCCGCTCCCCGGGACAGACTTCGAATTCGAGAACGACGTGGTGGGCGGGTCGATTCCGAAGGAATTCATCTCGGCCGTGGAAAAAGGCGTGGTGGAATCGCTCGAGCATGGCGTGCTGGCCGGGTATCCGATGTCGAACGTGAAGGTGACGGTGTTCGACGGCGCATATCACGATGTCGATTCGTCGGAAATGGCGTTCAAAATTTGTTCTTCGATCTGCTTCAAGGAAGCGGCGCGGAAGGCCAAGGCTGTGCTGCTGGAGCCGGTGATGCGGGTGGAAGTGGTGGTGCCGGACGAGTACATGGGTACGGTGAACGGCGACCTGATTTCACGGCGCGGCCGCTTGGAAGGCACGGAGATTTTGGGTTCGACGCACATCATTAAGGCGATGGTGCCGCTGTCGGAAATGTTCGGGTACGCGACGGAATTGCGGTCGCGCACGCAGGGCCGCGGGGCGTTTACGATGCACTTCGGGCAGTACGAAGAAGTGCCGAAGAGCATCGCATTGGGAATCACCGAGAAGGGCGCCGCGTAAGAGGCGAAGATTTCATTTTTCTTGAGGAGAGCGTAGGCTTTTAAAGGATAAATCATGGCGAAAGAAAAATTCGATCGTAGTAAGCCGCACGTGAACGTAGGGACGATCGGGCACATCGATCACGGCAAGACGACGTTGACGGCGGCGATCACGCAGACGCTGGCCAAGCACAATCCCAAGGTGAAGTTCCGCAGTTTCGATTCG
>DASYET010000048.1:0-113034 GCA_036498815.1 Bryobacteraceae bacterium
TGCGGCAGCCTCGGACCACGTTGCTAGAGCTGTTCAGTACGATTGCCGTGGCCTTGAAGGAATCATGGATGTAGCAGTTCTCGATGATCGCGCCTTGGTAGCCCTGGCTGTTCGAAGTGACGGTGTCGGAGCTGGAATGAGCGTTCGCGAACGTCGCCGTGAAGGTGGCGGCGGTCTTCGCGGTCACCGTGACAGCCTCGGACGTTCCCCCAATCAAAAGCCGCTGGCCGACATAGATGAACCCCATGTTGCCCGGTGTGACGGTTTGGGAGCCAGTTGAAACGGACCCGCCCACGGTTGTGTTGACCATCGTCTGTGTGTACGGCTGAAAAGTCGAGATTCCGGAACCGCCCGAGGTGAGGTTGTTGCCATAGATGCCCGAGATCTCAATGTTATAAAGGTGCGGGCTGAAAGCGCCGTTGTTGATCGCTATCCCGGTCCAGTCAAACGATCCGGACATGCCGGAACCGTTCAGGATGCTCAGATCGTGAATACACTGGTTCGTGCCGTTGAGCTGGAACACAGTGGTTGCGCCCGTCAAGGTGACGTTAGCGGCGTACTGAAGAATCGTGACTCCCGGTCCGTCGCCATAGACGCAGACCCCCGTTGCTCCCGATGTGAGATTGAACAGAGTGCCGGTCGTGCTTGTGATCCTGTAGGTGCCCGCTGGAATGTAAAGGGCTTTCTTGCCGGAGTTGATGACGGCTGAAAGGGCGTTGTTGAGCGCCGTGGTCGCGTCGGCGGCCCCGCTGTTATCGGCTCCGAAGTCGGTTCTCGCATTTACCGTGTCGTTGGCTCTTGCTGAGAGATTGCTTGCGGTCGCGCCTGTGCCGGTCTGGGTAAACGAGACGCTGGACGCGCCGACCGAGATTGTGGGCAGTTCGCCAGATGGCACCTTGCCGCTGCCGTCAAGAGATGGGTAGCCGTTGGCTTGGTCCTTGTGGGCCGGATTCTCGGGAGTGAACCCAAGCTGGCTTTGTTTATTGGCGAGGTCCGTGGTCAGGTTTGTCACGGACGACTGCGGAAGGTTCTGAATCCGGGCAGGAGTTCCGTTGATGGTCTGTGCTCTCAGCGCAACTGTGAGGGCGAGCAATGTCGCGAAGCGAAGCTTCGCCATGAGGATGTTCTTAGCCAAGGTCTGTTACTCCATATGATGTCGCCAAGAGGATTGTGCCGTCAGGCGACACGAAGTTCTGGACGTTGTACCGGCTCGCTTGGGTTCCGAGAATCATTCCGCCATAGACGTTTCCGGCCCAGGTGATGCTGCGTGGCCCACCCGAATCGACCAGAATAATGATAGTGACCCGCTGGCCTGCTTCTAGGTTCACAAACGTAGGGGCGGTAATGTCGCCGTTCGTCACGAACAGTTGAATGTCGGATCGTGAGAAATCGAAGACGGGAGCGGCGGGGTCGTCGTTCGGGACCACGTAGAGACTGTTGCCAATCGCTAGCGGCAACCCATTCTGTAGGAGCGCACCCGTAAAGTTGTTGTCGCCCGTCCAAGTGTTGTCACCGGCCAGTTGATCGGTCCCCAACGTACCTGAGACCCTATGGGCGGCATTCCAGTTCGACGGCCTGATGAGCGACGTGTCGTCGCCGTCCGCTTTCTGCGACAGGAAGGAGTGAACAATCTGGAGTGCCATGTACGCACCTATTTAGAGGAAGCGAAACGACGCCGCAGGAGACCCGCGCCTCCTGCCCGAATCTACGCTGGCCAAACATTAACTTTCCATTAAACTTTTTGAGGGGTGCCAGTTCGACGCGTTTCGAGGCACCCCCTCAACCTGACCCCGTCTTGACACGCGGCCAGTTCCGCTTCAGACTGGTTTTGCCCTCCGTAAGTCATCTGGTTTCTTAAAGCCAAAATCCAACAAGGAGATCAACAGATGACAGCAACAGAATTAAGAAAGCAGTTCGAGAACATGACCGGAGAGGAGCACGCCGCCATGAAGGATAAGCTCTTGCGGCTCGCTAAGGCGGGAGCGCGTAAACCCGCCAAAAACACCATCGAGGTATACTGCCTCAAAGCCTATACCTCCCCGCCCGAGCGTTGGTTCGTACGGCTCTATTTCGAAGATCCGAGCGACAATTACAACCGCTGCATAGCCAAGATTGAGCGGGAACTCGGCCGCAAACGATTTCGCTACGTCGATTTCGACGGCTTCGGTCACGAAGTGGATTTTGAGATCGGCGCTCAGAGTGAAGCCGCCAAGGTCATTGACGATGCCCTGCGGACCTTGCAGCATTCGCTCATTGGTACCAAGACTCTCGGAATGACGGAGCAAGGGCTGATGATCGAGGTCGATTCCACTTGGAGAGGCCCGTCCTTTATGAGGACCGCATGAAGGAGCACACCTTAGAGGTTCCGCAGGTCAACTCCACGCACACCATATGCCCGTTCTGCGGTGGGGACGGGCAACAAAACGACACCTTCACGGAAGACGCCATAGTCTGGATCGAGTATTGTTGCGACACCTGCGACGGAACATGGACTGTCGATTTCCAACCAACCAAGCTCTGTATCGATCCCGACGATGTTGGCCGCTTGAATCTCAAGGTTCAAACATTGGTCATGACCGAGGAGCTGTTCGTGAAACATCGCTACACGATCATCGGAACCGACGAAACACGACTCACGCTCCTTGGTAATTCGCGCAAGATTCAAGTCGTGACGCTTTGGAACCTCTTAGAGCGCTGGCATTCGACGTTGCAACCCCTTGGGGTCGTTGTCGCAGAGCACGTGTGGCCTGTAGACATGGACGAGGACGAAGTCGATGCAACTTTCCAGTTTCGCGATGAGGCATCTTGCCATGCCGCATGGCTCAGAGCCTTTACTAAAGTGCAAACCTCGGGAGAAAAGAACGTGCTCTACGACCATTCATGAACCGCCGAACTCGTTGACTAAAATTTCCTTCACTCGACCGTAACGTCGGCCCGCCGCGATGCTATAGGCGTGCGGCCTGTTGATCTGGAAACGCTCCATGATTTCCTCAATCGGCAGGCCGTCACGCCTCATTCGGCGGATTTCGCGGACGTCGTCGTCACTCAGCTTGCCGCGCCAGCGATTCTGCATTAGGCCCATTTTTACGGCGTGTTGCACGTTTTCGGAGGGCGTGCAGTAGTGAATGTTTGAGATGGCGTTGTTCCGCTTGTCCGCGTCACGGTGGTTAATGGGCAGGTCTGACGGACCCAAGAAGGTCAGTGCGACCAGCCTATGGACCGACTTGGTGATCTTGTCGCGCTTGCTGCCAAAACTGAGCGTCACCTGCTGATACTTGGTCCGGCTGAACCGGCTGGTTATGGGCTGGGGACGCTTGACGCGCTCGGTGTTGCCGTTCTTAATGCGTCCTAGGCTCGATGCCCAGTACGGCTTATAGCCGGGAATCGGACGCCACAGTTCGGTCTCTACCTCATGACATTGCATGGAAATAGTTAGGGTCCGGTGCTGGGGCGAATGTGTTTGTAGTGGTAGCTTGTGAAAATGGCTCACTTATGTGGCAGAGGGACGACCCTCATCGTTACGGCTACCGATGACGGTTTGGTCATGGCCGCTGATGATCTCCAGTATGTCGAGAGGGACGGTGAGGCGGTCCCCAGACAAACTCACGTCCAAAAGGTGTTCCTTCTCCCCCCAAACATTCTCATTGGCACTGCGGGGGTCGGAACCCACCCCAAAATCGGGTATGAGAGCTGCACCTGGATAGCCGCGTTCATTATTTCGCAAACTGGGGATGCCATTCACCGGCCCGATCAAGTAGCGGGGGCGCTCCGGGTGAAGATGCAAGAGACCTTCAACGTTTTGGAATCAATGCCGGACGACATGTTGTGGGAGACCTACAAACCTGGGGATAGAGTTGTTACGTATTTTGTCGCGGGATACGCCGATAGTTTTCGCAGGCCCTACTTTTACGAGGTGTGGACCGAAGTTAACGCCAAAGGAGACGGACTGATTTATTTCGCCGAGCAGCGGACAGTCCGCCAACTGTTCTGGATCGGCGAGGATCAGTTCTGGACTCGCGCAGCCAATGGATCTGGCGAAGAGCCTTATACGTCAAACCGCCTTGGAATCTACCGTGAGATCGAGTCGAAAGTTCCTGCAGGGACGATTCCAGCCAGTTTGCGCGACGCGGCGCTGTCACTGGCCACTCTCATTAAGCTTGAAGCAAAGTTCAACGACAAGAAGGTCGGCAGCAATGTCGCCATAGCGGTCATCGACCGTACCACCAAGAAGTTCACTGGACTCGCCCTTTAGATGGCCGTGGGATCGGCCTAGCTTTTGGCTGCTGCTTTCTTCCTTGCCGCCCATCTCTTCTTCATGCTGTCGGACGCGGCCTTGCGCTGGGCTGCACTGAAGGTGCGCCATGCTTCTTTGGTTCAAGGACTGGCGCGGAAGATACCTGGACGGTGGCGTTCTGGGGCGGTCGGCTACGGCGCTTGGCTGGACCGTGTAGAGCTTCAATGGCCCGTTTGAGCTTGTCCCGTTCCTGAATCAAAAGAGTTACGATTTGTTCTGTCAACATCTCAATCGAAACGTAGCATGGCAAACGCAGTGGGGTTGACGGCGCGAAACCCTTGCCGCGCCGAGAAAAACCTTGCATAGAACGGCTTGCCGGGATAATATGTTGGTGATCGGTCTTTCCGGTCAACAGTCGTGGGACTTTAAACCAGGAGACAGTAAATGACCAATTCCACTAACCAAGTGGCATCCGCCACTTTGGGTTCCCCTGAGATTATGGCTGACATCATTGATTCGCTCAAGCGTCTAGAACGCATTGGCAGCGAGAATTCAAAGACGGTCGAAAAGATCATCGAAGCTGCGAGGGAAATGGAGGCTAAGATCGTTAGCCAATTCAGGCGACAGCGAAATGAGATCTTCATTAGTGCTTCAAGACTAGCCATGAATATCGCTCGCGAGGAGAGAAATTCCCTGAATGAGGCGGCTGCCTCCTTTGGGGTCGCCTCGGATCATCTCCACGACCTCGACTACAAGATTATTAACCAGTCCGACCTGATCATCGGCAAAACCAACGAGCAAGTTTGGGCTAACCGAAGTGCGGCGTTGCTTTTTTCAAAAGACCTTGCGAACGGCCTACTGAATGTCATTGCGGAATACATTTCACAAGAAGCCAAGGAAAACGAAGCCGCCTTGGAAGCGCTTGAGACCCACCTTCTTGCTGGATCGGATGATGTTTGGTACAAGGTTTCGATGACCAGCCACGACATCGTTGCGAGGAGGAACCAGAAGCTTCAGGAGGATTTCACGGCACTCTTCGTAATCTCTAACGCTCCGCTTGACGCGGGCATGTTCCGTGCTTCGAATTCTGTTGATTTCAATTACTATTTCTCTCCAGGCGCGGCGAGGATTGCGATGCCCCTAATCAAGGATCACGGCGGTAAGCGCTGCAAGCCTCCCCAGAAGTCCAATCTGGCTATCATCGTTTGCAATGGTGGAGGCGAAGCAATACCCTTTGCATCTGAAGATTTCGTTTACTAAGGGCTAGGGACCGTTGAGGGAAAGGGTCGGTTGGTTTGGCTGGCCCCGCTCTCATCGGAAGAGCCTGACCCCGCTGTCATGTGGAAGCCATATAGATAAATCTTGTTTTTTAAGTAACTTAAAGTAAAAAGAAAAAAGAGGTTCTATATGGTGTTCACATGACAGCGGGGTCAGGATCCCACTTCTCGACCCGGTAGAGGCCCCTGCCAACTCTCACAACCGCTACTGGTGTCTCTGGTCCAGTTAGGCCGGGAGGCCAAGCCCACATAAGCTCGTTTCGGACTGTCCCACTCGACAAACCGGTTCCTGCCGCGATCTCCCTTGGACTGGCTGGTTTCAACTGACGCTCCAGCCACTCTCCTATTCGAACTAGCGTTGGCGTCCTGGTCAGCTTGTGCCGCTCCAGGTTCGGCTCTGCCTTCTTGATGGCGTCGCCCCACGCTAACGCAAACTGCATGCTGTCCCAGACCAAACCATGCAATCTTGACCATGCCTCAATCATGGCCCGCACCCTTGTAAAGGCCTTTCCTGTTCGAACCTCGTGGAACAGCCGCCCGCGCTCCACAGGTCCAAGGCCCAACCACGCGCTGGAGTCGCGCCTGTCCCACCCGTTCGCCAAGGCGGTCATGATCATCATTTGCATCTCACGCGTCGTCTTGTTGCCTTGGCCGCTGACCTTCTTGGTCCGGGTCCAGTACGGCATTGTTTTTGCGGCTCGGATCACGAACAACTGATAGATCAGGTAGTCGGGCACCCGGCCTTCCAACTCGCCGTAGCCGGGGATGCGTTCGCGCCAGTTCAGCTCCCACTCGAAACGTTCGGCGTGCGTTCGTTCCCGCTCCTCGACCATGAGTGCCGTAAGCTCGGAAACAGGTTTTCTGGGAGGACCGATCATCAGACAGGAATCGCTGCGGCCATTGGAGCATGGAGCGGACTTTCCGTCAATCCCACCCCCGCCTGCCCACGGCTCACGGAGGGTATCGGGAGCCAACGAAGGTGGCCGTCGTGGTATCTCGGACGCTCTCCGTCAAACTGGCGGGGGTCGGAAGGGCCGGATATAGCCCGGAGGCATCCGGCCCGTCGCCTCTTGGGCTGGAACTACCCGATGAGAACTAAGCTGGAGGGCTTGACCCTCGCCCCAAGGCTAGGCCCAGAATAAAATTGAAGAAACCCGAGCGGCGGAAAGGGGTCGCAGGCCGTTCAACCCCGTTTAGGTGCGTGGTGCTGAGCGTGTGCGCGTGGTGCTGAGCAGCCCTACCGGCTGGTGCTGGTGCAGCGTGGTGCTGGCGGTGGTGCTGAGGGCCTGTGTGATGGCCGGTGGCGACAATTCCCGCTAAGCCGTTGATCGCCGGTACTTCTTGGATTTCTGGGGCTGCCGACTATTCCCGGAGGCCCGTCCGAAGCGGTTCAGAGCGCGTTACGGGGTCCCGGCGAGAGGCGTTTCGAGGGGACCCCTCATCGCCTTTGCCATTATGGTTGCGTGGTTCGAAGCCAGTCGCTCTATCCGGCTGAGCTACGGGCGCGTTGCCCTCATCGTATCATTTCAACAAGAGAGCAAAGTGACGGGCCCTATCGAGACCGAAGTCAAAATTCCCTTCCCCGCGGGCGCTCGCGATGCGGTGTTCCGGATCGAAGCTTGCGGTTACCAATTGCTCTCGCCGCGCACCTTGGAGACGGATCAGGTGTTCGACCGCGCCGATCGATCCTTACGACGCGAGGGGCAACTTCTCCGTCTTCGCTCAGCTGGCGGAAAATGGACCCTTACTTATAAAGGTCCGGCCTCGAAAAATCCGGCGATGCTGTACAAGAGCCGCGAGGAAATCGAGACAAACTTTTCTTCCTTCGAAGCGCTGGTGCTGATTCTTGAGCGGCTTGGATATACTCCTTCGTGGCGATACGAGAAGTACCGAACGGCTTTTGGTCCTATCGTCGACTCCGCAGGCGGCGAAATGGGAACGATCTTCGTGGATGAAACTCCCATAGGCGTGTATTTGGAACTGGAGGGCGCGGAGTCCTGGATCGACCGTACTGCCGCGCGCCTGGGATTCAGCGCGAAGGATTATGTCACGCTCAGTTACGCGGCGCTTTACCAGGCATACCTGGAATTTCATCAGGGTCCGCCTGATATGATTTTCCCGGAATCGATATAGGACTACGGGAAAAGAATCTTAGTACGCTGGAAATCGCCCGAAGTCTATTGCTCTGCAACAAAGCGGATGGTAAGCTTCCAGTGGAAGAAGAAAAGCCACGATGCTCGAATTCGCAGTTACGGTGATCTTAACAGTGGGTTCGGCCCTGCTGTTCGGATATTGGTTCCGTTACACCTGTTTGCTCATCTTGAGCGCGAAAACAGCTCGCGATTACGCGTGCGATGTTGCAACCGCGAACCAGCTCAGCTTCCTCCAAGTACAGACGCAATTGCGCCAGGGTGCGGTCGAATTGGATGCATTGCGCACCGCCCTCGCACATGACTACGATGTCGTTACGTATCTGCTGAAGAACGCAGCCCACTCTTCGAACGAGGAATCCTCGCTTGAAGCCCGTATGCTCGAAATGAACTATCGGTTGATGAGCACTTGGTATCAAGTCAGCCGCCGGTTCTCCGTCACGGCCGCACGCAAGGCGCTCGAGGAAATGTCCCTGGTGGTGGGTCACTTCGCGAATGTCATGGGTGAGCGCGCTGCCTGCGGTGCCGCGGCGTAAGGCTCTACTTCTGCCTCGCGGCCCGATTCCATATCCTCGCCTCCAAATTCCCCAGGATTCTTTCTGCATCCTTTTGCTCCAGCCCGCCTGGCCCCGAAGCAATGAATGTCCGCAAGCTGTCGGCAGCCTGCTCCGTTTGACCCCGGCGAGCCTGAATTAACCCCAGTACATAGCTTGCACGAGGATCATCGGTTTCGCCCAGGAGCCTCCCCGCTTCGCGTGCACTGCGCTCTGCGGCATCCAGATTCCCCAGTTGGAGATTCGCCAGCGCATTGACGTAATAGGCCCCCGGAAACTCATAGGGGTCGCGGCGGAGTACGCGGCCGGTCGCGTTGGCGGCCTCCTGCCATTTCGACTCCCGAACATCCAGCAGATACAGCCGCTCGTAAGGCTTCAGAAAATCATCGTCGGAGGCGATAGCCCGGGCATAGGCGCTACGCGCCTCGGCGTTATGGCCGCGCTGTTCCAGGATCTTGCCGAGTTCCAGCCACGCTGCCGCAAACCGCACGTACATGCCGACCGCCCGGGAGAAGTCCGCCTGCGCGACATCGGGCTGTGTGCGCCGGACCGCTTCCAATCCTTTCTCGTAAGCTCTTTGAGCCTCCTTCGGCGCGAGACCGGCCGTAGCGCTCATGGTCAAACCCTGGGACCTGGAAAGAGAGTGAAGAAAAATGGTGCCGACGTCAGAGACGTCCTCCTGATGACGTGTATTTATGGCCATGGTCTCGGACCGGTAGCCTTGCAAGGAAGCGCGAAGTTCACAGCCCCAAAGGTTCGCTTCCGAACTGCCGCCGCCTCTTCCCCCGCTGTTTCCGCCTCCGGCGGACCCATTGGTGCCGCGGGGAGTTTCCTTTGTGCTGGCATCCAGATTCGCTCCCGTTGAAGCGCCCGGAAAGAGGCTGAAACGCCCCTGGGAATCGGTAAAGGCCTCCTGGACCACGCTGGTTCCACAGACGCGCTGGACTCGGGCCCGTTCCGCGGGCGCACCGCCGTCGCTGATCAGGACTCGTCCTGAGAGTGCCCCCGCCCGCGGTCCCCCCGGGAAGAGCGTTCCCATAGCACGGTCCATGCTGGATTGTGGATTGGTACTTGTGCCTTGCTGGCCGCCCGGCTGGGTTCCACCGCCGCCCGCATTCGGATTGTCCTGCGCCATCCCAATCGCACAGCCGAACAGGCTTGCCGCCAACGTCAGCCGAAGCATCGGGGCCTCCCTTGTGTAGCGATTATACTGATTTGACGCAACATAGGCGCCCCAGGGAACGCCCCGGAAGCGCTTCCGGAATTGACACCAGATCGCTCAGGCGGCGAAAGTAGAAGCATATCCTCTCTTATGCGACTCTTCTTACTCCTGCCAGCGATGCTCCTGGTGTCCGCCTGCTCCGACAGTTCTACTCAAACCACCACCAAAGCTCCCGAAAAACCCGTCGAGCCGATTACAGGCCGCCACGCGTTCCAGAACACGTATCCATCGGCAAGGATGTGGTCGGGCGATAGTGAGCCATTGCAGATCCGAAGCCTTCTGCTGGACCAGATCAAATCCGAAAACGGCAAAGCCGGCGCGTGGGAAATCACCTACGCGTCCGCCCAGAAAGCCAGCAGCCGGGCGTTCACCTGGAGTGCCGTAGAAGCCGAAGGAAACCTGCACCAGGGCGTATTCGGAGGCTCACAGGACTCCTGGGACCCCACGCGTGGACCCCAAACGCCCTTTGTAGCGGCGGCGCTGAAAATCGACACCGATGTCGCGCTCGAGACGGCCACGATGAAAGCAGCGGACTATCTAAAGAAGCCCGGCGAGAAGCCCCCCGTGAACTTCATCCTGGAAATGGTTCCGCGGTTCCCGGACCCAGCCTGGAGAGTCTTCTGGGGGGCGAATCCGGGATCGGCGGAGTTCACAGTGTTCGTGGACGCGACCACGGGGAAAGTGCTGAGCATCGTTCGGTAGCGTAGTTCGGCAGAGAGACTCGGCAGAACGCTCACGGCTGCGGCTCCGCCGCAGGTAGGGGGTTGGTGGCAAATGCGAATTCCTCCACCGGCTCGCCACCGATCAGATGTTCCCGGATGATACGCTCAATCACCTCCGGGGTGGCCGAGTGGTACCAGACGCCTTCGGGGTACACCACCGCGATGGGACCGTGCTCACACACTCGGAGACAGTTCGCCTTGGTGCGGTAAACGCAGTTCTCTCCTTGTGTGAGCTTTTCTTCCACCAGTCGCCTCTTCAAATACTCCCAGGAGGCATTGGTCTCTTCGCAAGACGCGCATTTGGGCTTAGACTGCTCCGCGCACAGGAAAATGTGGCGTTTGATGCCGCCGATTCCCAGCGCCCGGCTCTTGTCCTTCAAACTCTTCAGTGTTGTGTTCGATTCGTCCACGGGTGTTGTCCGTTCGCAGAGTACCGCATACTCTGAAGACGTGGCAAATGTCGTCCGCCGCGAAACGCTGCTCGACTTCTTCGAAGATCTCGCGGTTCTGAAGGGCGAGTTCCTCCTTTACGACGACGGCTATCGCTCGATCAGCCGCAGTTATCGGGAAGTTGCCCGTGCCGCGAGAGCCTTCGCCCTCAAGCTGCGGGCACATAGAATCGCCAAGGGGCACAAAATCGTGCTGTGTTCGGAGAACCGGCCGGAATGGGTGGCCGCCCTATGGGGATGTTTGCTGGAAGGCGTGATCGCCGTGCCCGTGGATTATCACAGTTCCGCCGAATTCGCGGGACGCATCGCGGGGATCGTAGATGCGCGGGCGATTCTGACGGGTGATTCCGTACGTAGTGGCGAGCTTAGTACGAACGCTCCGAAGTGGCCTTTCGAGGACTTCTCGTGGCCCGAACTCGATCCGGAATTCAATCGCGTCGCGGATGTGCGGGGCGACGATATCGCGCAGATCGTTTTCACCTCCGGCGCCACAGCCGAGCCTAAAGGCGTGATCATCACGCACCGCAATCTGCTGGCGAACATCGTCCCGGTGGAGAACGAGATTCTGAAGTATCGCAAATACGGACGTCCGTTCTATCCGCTGCGTTTCCTGAACCTGCTGCCGCTCAGCCACCTGTTTGGCCAGACGCTGGCGACGTTCATTCCCCCCATGCTGACGGGCACGGTAGTCTTCCAGCGCTCATACCATCCGGCGGAGATCGTGGAGCAGATTCACTCGCGGCGAATCTCGGTACTCGTCGCCGTACCGAAAATCTTGGAAGTCTTGCGCGACCACATCCTACGCGAGTTTCCGGAATCCGCGCAGGAGCCGGCAGCAGGCGCGCATTGGCTCGCGCGCTGGTGGCGGTTCCGCCGCGTGCATCGGGCTTTCGGGTGGAAGTTCTGGGCGCTAATCACGGGCGCCGCTCCGTTGGATGCGTCGACTGAAGAGTTCTGGGGGCGGCTCGGCTTCCTTGTGATTCAAGGTTACGGTCTCACAGAAACCGCCCCGATCGTGACGCTGAATCATCCGTTTCACACACGCCGGGGCTCCGTCGGGAAGCCGGTCGGCGGCGTCGAGGTTCGTCTGGCCGATGATGGCGAAGTACTCGTACGCGGCGGCAACGTTTCGCAAGGCTACTTCGGCCAGGAGCCGCGCGAAGTGGCTGCGGAAGAATGGCTGCACACAGGCGATATCGGAGAGATGGACGCCGAAGGCCGCCTCACTATCCGCGGGCGTAAGAAAGATATGATCGTGCTCGTCGACGGGCGCAAGGTTTTCCCGGAGGACGTGGAGGCTACGCTTCGCCTGATCCCCGGGGTACGCGACTGCGCGGTCATTGGGCCGGATCGCGTGCACGCTGTGCTGATAACGGAACCCGGCGCGGACGCTGAGGAGATCGTGCGGCTCGCCAACAATCGCCTGGAGGAGCAGCAGAAGATTCGCGCCATTTCGCTATGGCCCGGCGACGAACTCCC
The DNA here is from genome assembly GCA_036498815.1 of Bryobacteraceae bacterium. Classification (GTDB taxonomy): domain Bacteria; phylum Acidobacteriota; class Terriglobia; order Bryobacterales; family Bryobacteraceae; genus Palsa-187. Next base: position 12,088 of record DASYET010000048.1, read on the forward strand.
GCGTACTGCCGGTACGGGAAAGCTGAAGCGCGCGGAAATCCGCCAGCAACTCACGGATGGCGTGCGGGCGACGGAATCCAGCACCGCAGGTCTGCTTGGAATTCTCCGCCGCTATGCGCCGGATCGCACGATCACACCGGAGACGACACTAGACCAGCTAGGCCTGAGTTCGCTCGATCGCGTTCAACTCTTGATGGAGCTCGAACAACATCTCGACACCACGATCGACGAAGGCGCCTTCACTGCCGCACGTAAAGTTTCCGAGCTCACTCAGGCGCGCGCGCCCGAAACTCCCTTCGAGTTCCCGAGTTGGAATCGCGGCTGGCTGGCCCGAACCGTGCGAGGAGTGATTCAAGCAATGCTGCTTCGCCCCTTGACGCGCTACTACGCCCACACGCGAGTGGCTGGCCTCGAAAACCTCAAAGATTTGAAGGCGCCCGTAATCTTCGCCTCCAATCATCAGAGCTTCATGGACGTACCCGCGATTCTCTGTGCCCTTCCCTCGCACTGGCGAAATCGCATCGCGCCCGCCATGGCCAAGGAGTTCTTCGACGCGCATTTCCATTCCGAGCGATTCCCGTGGACCAAGCGCTTCACCAACACCCTGCAATACTTAATCGCGACGCTGTTCTTTAACGCATTCCCGCTGCCGCAGCGCGAAATGGGAGCCAAACGAACCCTCCGCTACATGGGCTCGCTTACGGATCAAGGCTGGTGCGTTCTGATCTTCCCCGAAGGCGACCGCACGCGCACCGGCGAGATCCATCCATTCCGCTCCGGCGTGGCGATGCTCGCGTCGCACGCGCGTGTTCCTGTCGTGCCCGTACGCATTGAGGGCCTGGAGCGAGTGCTGCACCGCGATGCCCGCTGGCCCACACGCGGCGGAGTAACTGTCACGTTCGGCGTGCCGCTAACGATGAAAGGTTCCGACTACGCCGCGGAGGCTGCGCGACTGGAGGCCGCCGTCCGCAACCTGTACTAACTTGCGCAACGGCCGGAGTATCATAGGGGGCGATGAAACGCGTGATCCTGTTTCTCGCCGCGCTGCTGACCGCCAACGCGCAGCTCCAGAAGATCACCATCAACTATCCGACGCGCACCTCTCAAGTCTGGCCGCTCTACCTGGCGAAAGAAGGCGGCTATTACCAGAAGTACGGGCTGGACGTGAACCTGGTGTTCGGCGTGCACCCAGCCGGCATCGCGATGCTGGTGAGCGGCGAAGCCGTCATGACCGCCTACACTCTGGAGCAGGCGATGCAGGCAAGCTCTAAGGACGGCTCACTCATCGCGCTGGGCAGCCCCTACAAGAAGAGCTTGTTCGCTCTGATGGCTGCCAAGAACATCGCCGGCATCCGCGATCTTAAGGGCAAGCGCATCGGCGTGAGTCAGATTGGGGACGCTCCCTATAACTACTCCGTAGGACTCCTTTCCAAGGCCGGATTGTCGCCGCGCGATGTGCAATGGATTCCTGTAGGAACGGACGTCAGCGGACGTGCCGCGGCCCTGGTAAGCGGTCGCGTGGAGGCCACTATGCTCACGGCTCCGTCGTACTTCAAGCTGGAGGAGCAAGGCTTCAAGAGCCTCGGCAATATCAGCGATTACGACGACATCTACGCGCCGTCCGTGTACCTGTTCAAGAAAAGCACCCTCACCGCGAATCCCAAGCTGGCGGAGCAGCTGATCAAGGCTCACGCCGAGGCGATTAAACGTTTCTACGACGACAAAGCGTTCGCCGTCAACGCGTATCTCGACTGGGATAAGCAGGATCGAGCCGACATAGAGCGCGTCTACGATCATTACCGCGACACCAATACCTACGAGCGCGTCCCTTACGTCCCCGCAGCCGCCGTGAAGTACGTGCTGGATCATCCCGCCGACGCACAACTCGGTGCTCAGTTGCGAAAATACGATTTCCGCAAAGTGATCGACAACAGCTTGGTGGATCGTCTTGGCGAGCAGGGCTTCTTCGAGCAGCTATTCGGCCCCGGCGTGAAGGCCGAAGAAGAGCGAAAGAAGAAGATCGCCTTCCGCTAACGATTCCAGCGTATTTAGGGTTTCTCCATGCCCTTCGACTTCAGGGCCTCCACCACGGGCGGCGATACGAGATACTTGATCACGGCTGCGGCGGCATCGCCGTTCGCGGCCCCCGATCCCACGCCCGCGGAGAAACTCACATACTCCTGGTATTCCTTCGGAAGGCCACCTACAAGCTCAATTCCCGGCACCGGCAGAATCTCGCTCGCGAGCGTCAGCACCATCTCCGTCTTTCCGTCCGCCACACGAGCCGTCGCACGGCCCGAGCCCTGCTCCATCACAGTTTTTGCTTTCATCACGTCCGCGATGCCCATCTTCTGAAACATCCGCTCCACGTAAACCCGGCTCGCACCATCTTCGGCGTACGTCACGGACTTCGTGTTGAGGAGCGCCTTCTTCATCGCCTCCGCAGAGCGAATATCCGGCTTGGCCGCACCTTTGCGGACCCCGACTCCGATCCCCGCCTTTGCCAGAGCCACCGTCGAACCGGCGGCAATCTTGCGTTCCTTCACCAGCGTGTCCATCATGTCCGAGGTGACAATCGCCACCTCGAACCCCTGCCCGGCATCGATCGTCCCCTTCAACCCTGTCGACGAGTTGTACTCGATCGCCAGAGGACGCCCGATGCTCTTCTCGCACTGCGGCCGCACCGCTTCCAGCACCGCCCGGAAGCCGTTCGACACCAGCACGCGGACCGGCGGCGGCTGCGCAGGAAGCATTGCCGCAAAGGCCAAAATCGAGCTCAGGACAAGACGTGGTCGCATGTGTCCATCCTACATGGGTTACTCTGAAAGTGTCTCGCTCCTCCGCTCCGCCCGCGATGTCTGAACACAAGCACGTTAATCCCTGGATCGTCGCCATTTCCGTGATGTTCTGCACCTTCATGGAGGTGCTGGATACCACGGTGGTTAACGTTTCCCTGCCCCACATCGCAGGAAACCTCTCGGCCACCATCGACGAAGTCACCTGGGTGCTGACTTCCTACCTGGTCGCCAACGCCGTGGTGCTGCCGATGACCGGCTGGCTCTCGAATTACTTCGGCCGCAAACGGTTGTTGATGGCTTCCGTAGTGGGGTTCACGGCGGCTTCATTTCTGTGCGGCATAGCGCCCACGCTTTACTCGTTGATTCTTTTCCGATTGCTGCAAGGACTCTGCGGAGGCGCCCTCGCGCCGCTTTCACAAGCCGTCCTGCTCGAAGCCTTCCCGCCTGAATCGCGCGGCAAAGCAATGGGATTCTGGGGACTTGGCATCGTCGTCGCGCCCGTCCTCGGACCCGTGCTCGGGGGCTGGCTCACCGATAGCTATAGCTGGCGATGGGTCTTCTATATCAACTTGCCCGTCGGCATCATTTCGATTTTCATGGTGCAGTGGTTCGTCTTCGACCCCTCCTACATTCGCCGCAGTAAAGCCGCGATCGATTACTGGGGCATCGGGATGCTCGCCGTGTGGATCGGCGCGCTGCAGATTGCCTTCGATAAAGGCCAGGAACTCGACTGGTTCAGCTCGCGCTTCATCAACGGGCTCCTTTTCATCGTGGTCGCCTTCGCCGCCGGATTCCTGATCCGTGAGCTCATGGCGGAGCATCCCGTGGTCAACCTGAACGTCTTTAAGCTCCGCAGCTACAGCACCGGCGTTTTCCTGATGACGGTACTCGGCTTTGTGATGTACGGCAGCACCGTGGTTCTGCCCATCTGGCTGCAAACGATTCTCGGCTACCCTTCCATCAACGCCGGACTCACCATGGCCCCGCGAGGCATCGGTTCCATGATCGGCATGCCCATCATCGGCATGTTCGTCGGTAAACTCGACGCGCGAAAAGTTCTGGCCGCCGGACTGTTCTTCGGCGCGATCTCCACCTACCAAATGTCACGACTGAATCTCGACGCTGGATTCTGGGACCTTTTCTGGCCTCAGGCGATTCAAGGGTTCGGATTGAGCATGATCTTCGTGCCGCTCACCACCATCGCGATGAACCCCGTATCGCGTGAGCAAATGGGCAACGCCACCAGCTTGTATAACCTGATGCGCAACCTTGGCGGGAGCATCGGCATCGCCGTCGTCGCCATGTTGAACACGCGCTACCAGCAAAAGTATGTCAGCGTACTCGGCGCGCATATCACCGCGACCGACGCGCAAGCCCGTCAGTGGTTCGGATCGCTGCGATCGATGTTCCTCTCCACCGGATCGGGTCCCGCACTCGCCGACCAGCGCGCCTACGGGGCGCTCTTCGGAGTGGTGGAACGCCAGGCCGCGATGCGCGCCTTCGTGGACCTGTTCCAATTGCTGACCATCGTGTTCTTGCTGATGATTCCGCTGACGCTGATCATGCGGAAACCGAAGGCCGGCGGCGGACCCGGCCCGGCAGCACATTAGTTCTCCGCAAACCACGCCAGCACCCGACGCCGGAATTCCTGCGGCTCAATCAGCGATGCTTGCACGTGCCCTGCACCCGGCACCCGCCCGCGTGAGGATTCGCCCGAGCAAGCAATTCGGAATGCTTGGGCGGAGTCTCCGTGTCCAGCTTCCCATGGATCAGCAGCACGGGGGTCGATGTCCGCGCGAGATCGTTCACAGGCGAGACGCTGCCGAGCGAAATTCCGTACACCGCACGAGCGTAGACTTCCGTGCTCTTGATGATCGGCCAAGCGAAAGCATTCGCGGCCCAGGCGGGAAGATGCGACATTCGCCCGACCCGATATTCCGCTACGCTCTCTAAGCTCGAGTAGGGACATTCCGCAACGATCGCACGAAACACCGGCTCTAGCGCGACAGTCTGGATCAGCACCGCGCCACCCAGAGACTCGCCGAGCCCGTAAACTTGCGCGCATCCCTGCTGCTTCAACCAGTGCACCCAATCGAGCGCATCGAGCTTTTCGAACAGCCCGTAGGTGATGATCGCGCCGCCGCTTTCGCCATGCGCGCGGCTATCCGGCAACAGCACCGCGTAACCCGCCGCAAGGAACATGTCGGCGAAATCCGCCATTCCGGCACGCGTATCGCCGATTCCGTGAAGCGCGAGAACGCATCGGCCCGTGTGCGCTGGTGATTCCAGAAAAGACGCTGCAAGCGCGACACGATCACGCGTGACGATTGTTACCTCGCGCGCCCCGGCAATCGGCTCAGACGAAACATGCGGCACGTGCAGAGTACGCTGGCAAAGGACCGCGGCCGCCAACGTGAGCACCCCGGCCACCAAGCCCAACCGCGCGAGACCGCCCCACACCAACCGCCGAGCCATCACTTCAACGCGACTTCCGCCGCCTAACCAACCTCTTCCGCGGCCGCCGAGCCACCGTCGCTGGGGCGAACGCCTGCTCGATCAGATCCGCCTGCTCGCGCTGGTGCTGCTTGATCAGACCCGGCGCCGGACTGGCCGACTCCGGCCGCCCCGCGTATCCGATCTCATGGCGCGCTCCCAGCATCGGCGTAATGTAGCCACGCGCGAACGCCCACGCTCCCATGTTGCGAGGCTCTTCCTGCGCCCACACCACATCCCGAGCATGCGAGTAACGACGAAGCAACGCCCCGAACTCCGCTTCCGGAAACGGGTACAGCTGCTCCAGGCGTACAATCGCAATATCGTTCGCCTTGCGCGCATCGCGAGCCGCCAGCAGTTCGTAATACAGTTTGCCCGTGCAAACCAGAATCCGCCGGATCAATCCTGGGTCGGCCACGGTGGCATCGTCCAACACGGGAAGAAACACGCCGCTGGCTAACTCGTCCGCCGTCGACATCACTTTGGGATGGCGCAATAGGCTCTTCGGCGACATCACGATCAGAGGCTTCCGCAACCCGCGACGATCAGGCCCGCCGCGCATTTGCCGGCGCAGCAAATGAAAGTATTGAGCCGGAGTGGTGCAGTACGCTACCTGCATGTTGCGATCCGCGCACAATTGCAGATACCGCTCCAGCCGCGCGCTCGAATGCTCGGGACCTCCGCCCTCCTGCCCGTGCGGCAGCAGCATCACCATGCCGCTCGGCTGCCCCCACTTCGATTCCGCCGACGAAATGAACTGATCGATAATGATTTGCGCACCGTTCGAAAAATCCCCGTACTGCGCTTCCCACACCACGAGAGCCCAAGGGTCCGCCATGCTGTAGCCGAACTCGAACCCGACGATCCCGAACTCGCTCAGCGGACTGTTGTAGACCTCGAACCGCGCTTGCCTCGGCGCCAGATGCTGCAACGGGGTATAGACATGCCCATCCTGATAATCGTGAAACTCGGCATGTCGCTGGCTGAACGTGCCACGACCACAGTCCTGTCCACTGAGCCGCACATGTGTGCCCTCAAGCACTAGACTCCCGAACGCCAGCGTCTCCGCCAGTGCCCAGTCGATCAGCGGACCACCTTCGCGCGCCGAGTGCCGCCGCTCGATCAACTTCTCCAGCTTCGGGTGTAAATGGAAATCTGCCGGAAACGCCGTCACTCCGTCCAAAACACGCTGGATCACGTTGCGATCCACCGCCGTCGGAGGCAGATCCGTCGGCGTCTCTTCAGGCGCCACCGGACTCACCTCCAGTAGCTCATACTCTTCCTTTTGCTTTACCGTGTTGTCGTAAATCTCATACAGGCGCTTCTTTTGCTGCTCCAACCATTCCGCGACTTCGGCCGCGCTGATCACCCGTTCCTTCGCCAGCTTCTCGGCATAGGTAGCCGACACCGGCTTGTGCGCCTGAATCTTGCGAGCCATGATCGGCTGCGTGTAGCTCGCATCGTCGCCTTCGTTGTGGCCGTGTTTGCGATAACACACCACGTCCACCACTACATCCTTGTGGAACCTTTGTCGGTAGTCGAACGCCAGTTGCATCGCCCGAATGCTCGCCTCAGGATCGTCTCCGTTCACGTGAAACACCGGAGCCTGCACCATCAGCGCGACATCCGTACAATACGCCGAGGAACGCGAATCCGACGGCAGCGTCGTAAATCCGATCTGGTTGTTGATTACCAAATGGATCGTCCCGCCCGTGTCATATCCGTTGACGCGCGAAAAATTCAGCGTCTCGGCGACCACGCCCTGCCCGATCATCGCCGCGTCGCCGTGGATCAGCACCGGGACCACACGCTCGCGCTGCATGTCGAATAGACGGTCCTGCTTCGGCCGAACAATCCCCTCCACCACCGGATTCACTGCTTCCAGATGGCTGGGATTCGCCGCCACGGAAATCGTCAGCGGCTTGCCGGTCGACATCGTCCTGGTCGCACTCGCGCCAAGGTGATATTTCACGTCGCCCTGGCCGTCGTTTACTGACGGATCGATATCGCCCTCGAACTCGGAAAACATCTGAGCGACGCCCTTGCCGATCACATTCGCCAGTAGCGTCAGTCGCCCGCGATGCGCCATACCGAAAAACACTTCACGCACATTGGCCGCACCCGCGCGCTCCACAAGTTCCTCGATGATCGCGATAGTCGTCTCACCGCCTTCGAGCGAAAACCGTTTGTGCCCCTTGAACCGGTTGTCCAGGAACGTCTCGAACCCTTCCGCCAGCACGATCGCTTGCAGAGCATTTTTCTTCTGCGTGGCGTCGAGCGACCACTGGTTCGCCGTCGGCTCCATTTTCTGCTGGAGCCAATGGCGCTCCTCGGCATCGTCGATGTGCATGTACTGCACGCCCATCTTGGCCGCATAGGTCAGCCGCAGCCGGTCGATCAGCGTTCGTAGCGACACCACCCCCAGCGCGCCGGCGTGGAACGTCCGATCCAAATCCCAGATCGTCAGCCCATGTGTCGACGGCTCCAGATCCGGATGCGGCGCCCGCTGCGTCCCCAAAGGATCCAGATCCGCCACCAGGTGTCCGCGCTCGCGCCACGCATCGATCAATCTCGATACTGCGGCCTGCTTCATCGGATCGGCATTGATCAGCGGAGCCGCCGGCTGGTCCGGCTCCCAGCGCACGGGCCGCATCGGCAGATTCAAATCCGTGAAGATGCGGTCGTAGAATCCATCCTCGCCCTCCAGCAGCGATTGCAGCTGTCCCAAAAATACGCCGGATTCCGCGCCCTGAATCACACGATGATCGTACGTGCAGGTGACCGTCATCACCTTGCTCAATCCCAATGACAGCCGCACTTCCTCCGCCACACCGCGATACTCCGGCGGAAAGTCGATCGCTCCCGTAGCGATGATTGCCCCTTGGCCGGGCATCAGCCGTGGGATCGATCCGACAGTCCCTACCGTGCCCGGATTCGTCAGCGAAATCGTGGTGCCCTCGAAATCCGCCACCGTCAGCTTGTTCGCGCGTGCGCGTTTGACCAGATCGTCGTAGGCCTCCACGAACTGCGCGAAGTTCATGGACTGCGCATTCTTGATCGACGGCACTTTCAGCGATCGTGCGCCGTCCTTGCCCTCCACATCCACCGCCATGCCGAGATTCACGTGGTTGCGCGTGATGCGGAACGATCCTTCGCGATTCTCCGAATACGCCTGGTTCAACGCCGGCACCGCGTCCACCGCGCGAACGATGGCCCAGGCCACCAGATGCGTGTAGGAGATCTTGCTCTTGCCCGTCGCCGACCGGTACTGATTGATCGCGCGGCGATTCTCGTCCATCACTTTGACGGGCATGACACGCTGGCTGGTCGCCACCGGCATGGTCAAACTGGCCGTCATGTTCTCAGCGATCCGCAGCGCGGGCCCGCGCAACGGCACCAGCTGATCGCCCGGAGAAACCGGGATCGAAGGAGGCTCGTGCGGCTCCGCCACCGCCGTGGAACGAACGTGCGGAGCGGTATCGGTCTGCACCGCCGGGGTAGTGGAATGGCCGTTGCCGTCAAAAATCTGTTTCCAGGAGCTATCCACGTTTTGACGGTCGTGGTGATACTGCTGGAGAAGCTCTTCTTCGAGCCAACTATTGATGTCCGGGTGAGAGGGATCCTGCATGATGGGAAATTACTCCTCTATGATACGAGATGTGGCCCGCCTGCTTGTGTTCTCCGATATTCACAATGACGCTCGCGCTCTGCAAAAACTGATGGCTGTCGAGGCCGACTACTACTTCGCCGCCGGCGATCTCGTGAGCTGGGGCCGCGGCCTCGACCAGATGGGCGAAATCATGAAGCCCCGCGCCACCCAGGTTTATGTCCTGCCCGGCAATCACGAGTCGGAATCCGACATCGCTGCGTTCTGCCGCCGCTTCGGCTTCACCAACTTCCATGGAGTCTCGCAGGATGTCCAAGGCATCCAAGTCGCAGGGCTCGGCTACTCGAACCCAACGCCGTTCGACACCCCCGGCGAGTACCCGGAAGAAGAAATGTCTCACCGTCTGGAGCAGCTCGGGGACCCGGTGGTCTTAATCTGCCACGCCCCGCCGCTCGATACGCCGCTCGACCGGGTGCACGAAGGCCTCCATGCGGGAAGCCGCGCTGTCCGCGAATACCTGGAGAAGCATCAGCCCAGGCACTTTTTCTGCGGACACATCCATGAAGCCGAGGGAATTGTGGCGCAGCTGGGTGCAACCCGCGCGATGAACGTAGGCAAGAAAGGCTTCCTGCTGGAGCTATAGCGCCCGCTACAGTTTCTGCGCCATTTGGTCAGCCGAGCTTTTCGCCAACCCTAGAACCATCGTGGCCACCATGCACTTGGTGAAGGAGGGGGTGAAATCGAAAAAAAGCGAAGCCACGGTCATGATCGCTGAAATGATAAACGTGATCTTGATCACGGTGAGAAATCGCTCCGGAATCGTGATCTTGGTCTTCGACGGCGGCACTGGCGTATCACAAAGGAAACAAACAGTTTCGTCCTCGCGAAGCGACCCGTTGCAACTCGTGCACTTGGTCATAATTAAGACTACGCCGCATCCGGCGTAAGCGCCATCGAGCGTTCCCCCGAGAGGCCTGTAGAGCGTCCCTAGTCCGGTGTACGGAAGTACTGCACAAGGAACGACTTCCACCACAGACTGACGGCTCCCGCCCGTCTGAGCGAGCCGCATCGCGGCGGTTTTTCGGCCCCGAGGGGGTTTGATCCACCTTTTTCCTTCCTGGTCCATCCCTCTGGGAATAAAGATGAAATGGCCATGCCGCGGCTCAGAGCATCACCGAAATTGTCCTTCGGCAGTGGCGAAGCGCCGCCCAAAGTGCTAACATGTTAGAAGTAAGGGGATTAGTATTGCCTGAAGGCGGCCCCCGGCACGAGATTGTGCGCGCTTTCCCGCAACCGATCGTCCTCGAAACTCATCAGTTAGGTGAGAGTTCAAAAAGAATACCGTTATGCCCATGGAATGGCACATCATTAATCATCGCGACTATATTGACGGCCCCTTCCCCAGCCTGGAGATCGCACAGGCACAGGCCTATACTCTAGGGAACGAGAACCGAGCCAATCCGAAGGTCCGCCGCCGCGCGAGGGATTTCTACGTCTATCGCCCTCCGTATGACCGCCAGGAAGGCTGGCAGGCGGAATACTGGATCTGCACCAAGGAAGCTGCTCTGTCCGAAGGCGTTCGCGAGGATATTTTCGCGCAACCTCTCATGGAAAGCTGGCGCTAATCCCGCCAGCGCAAGGTAAGCGGATTGCTTGCCTTCGCGCTTATGCTTGGCTGATCGCCTGGAGGCGTTTTAGGAAAATCCAGCGAGAGGCCGGGCTCAGCTTTCCCAACATTGCCCGGGCTCCCGCGAGCCGCGTCTCCGTAACGTACGCATGGATTTCCTTGCCTCGCGCACTGAAATCCACGCGCACCACACGGCGATCTGTCTTCACGCGCTTGCGCTCCACCAGTCCCTTTGCCACTAATTTATCAATGGTCCGCGTGGCGGTGCTGACGGTGGTTTTCATCTCTCCCGCCAGATCGCTCATGATCATCGGGCGGCGCCGGCCCAGAACCGCTAACGCCCGCAACTCGGTCAGCGAGCATTCGGGAACTCCGCTATCCTCCGCGCGCCGCGCCGGGGTCAAACGCTCCGCTAACGCGTCCAACGCCACGACGAAGTCGCGCACCTGCTGCTTGAGCGGCGGAGCTTTCGGCGCTAGCACAGGGCTGGGCAATACCGCAGTATACTCGAAGCCGGAAGCTTGACCGCGCCATTTCTGGTATTGTCGAATATTACAATCATTGCAGGATGCAAGTAATTTAAGGAGAGCCATGACCGCACACCTCAAACTCCGTTTCTCGATCGCCGCGCTCGCGTTCGCGACTGTGGTTCCGTTCGCCTCCGCCCAGCGCACCGCGAAGACCGCCAACAACATGCACTGGGTAGCGACCTGGGGCGCATCGGAGCAGCAGCCTCGCGCCGCCGGACCAGGCCGCGGAGGCCCCGCCCCTCAAGCCGCCGCGAGAGCCGGAAACGCCACCGCTCCTGCCGCCGCGCCCGCAGCACCGCCGGCCCCGCCGCGTGCCGCGCCTCCGCCGAGCGCCTTCAACAACCAGACCGTGCGCATGATCGTCCGCACCAGCCTGGGCGGAAGCCGCGTCCGTGTGCATCTCTCGAACGCTTTCGGTACGGCTCCGCTGTCCGTCGGCGCGGCGCACATCGCTCTTCGCAGTAAGGACTCCGCGATTGTCGCAGGTTCTGACCGCCCGCTCGCCTTCCACGGAAAACCGTCCGTCACGATTCCCCCCGGGGCCGAAATGATCAGCGACCCCGTGAGTCTCGACGTGCCCAAACTCTCCGATCTCGCGATCAGCGTGTACGTCCCTGGCGATACAGGCGCCGCATCGGCTCATTCAATGGCGCTGAAGACCACCTACATCCAGTCCGGCGACTCCACCAGCGCCGCGGAGATGGCGGAGGCGACTACTTCGCAGGCCTGGCCCTGGGTTTCCGATGTAGACGTGCTCGCACCCGCCGCTGCCGCTACGATTGTGGCCTTCGGCGATTCAATCACCGACGGAGCCACTTCGACTCCGAACACCAACCATAGCTGGCCGAGCCTCTTGGCCCAGCGCCTCGCGGCGAACCCGGCGACGGCGAATCTGGCCGTTGTGAATCAAGGCATCTCCGGCAACCGCGTGCTCGGCGACGGAGCCGGCGTCAGCGCCCTCGCGCGCTTCGATCGAGACGTGCTGGCGCAATCCGGCGTCAAATATCTGATGATTCTGGAATCCATCAACGATATCAACGGCGGCGCTCGCCAAGGCACCGTCACAGCGGATGCGCTGATCAATGCGCTGGCGCAGATGGTGGATCGCGCGCATACCCACGGCATTAAGGTGATCGGCTGCACTCTCACGCCGTACGGCAACATCAACGACGAAGGAGAAGTGATGCGGCAGGCCGTCAACGCCTGGATCCGCACACCCGGCAACTTTGACGCGATGGTCGATTTCGACGCCGTGATCCGCGACCCGCAGGATCAGAAGCAATTCAAGCAAGGCTACAACAACACGGATAAGCTCCACCCCAACGACACCGGCTATCAGGCCATGGCGGACGCGATCGACCTGAAGCTTTTCGCGCAAAAATAGCGTTGTTTTACGATAGAGGGGCATGCTCCCCGTAGCACTCTTGGCAGGCGGAATCGCCACCCGCCTGCGTCCGGTCACGGAGAAGATCCCGAAGTCGCTCGTCGAAATCAACGGTGAGCCGTTTCTCGCGCACCAACTGCGGCTGCTGCGTAGCCGCGGCATCGAGCGTGTGGTCCTCTGCGCGGGCTACCTAGGCGAAGCGGTTCGTGATTTCGCAGGCGACGGCTTGGGCTTCGGCATCCAACTCCAATACTCTTTCGACGGTCCGATGCTGCGCGGAACCGGAGGCGCGATCCATCAGGCTCTGCCGCTTCTAGGAGAGCGCTTCCTGGTGGTCTACGGCGATTCTTACTTGCCGTGCGACTACCGCGCCGCGGCAAACGCTTTCGAGCAAAGCGGCAAGCTCGGGATGATGACGGTTTATCGGAATCAAGGCCAGTGGGACTCAAGCAACGTCGAGTTCACGGACGGCCGCATCGTCGCGTACGACAAACGCAATCGCACCCCGCGCATGCACTACATCGACTACGGCCTCGGAGCGTTCCGCCGTGAAGCGTTCGACGGAATCGCGCCCGATGCCGTCTGTGATCTCGCAGACATTTATCGGGCTCTGCTCTCCCGCGATGAACTCGCGGCCGTCGAACAGACCGAACGCTTTTACGAGATCGGCTCCTTTGCCGGAATCGAAGATCTGTCGAACGCGCTGAAGTCAGGCGCCCTAGCCGGTTAGCGCACGGACTCCCACTTCGTCGCCGCCTGCTTCAATTTCGGATGCGACACCAGCAGGTGCCACACGATGGCCTGGAAAGCCTCGGAGTGCGGAGTAATGTGCTCGGGATTCACCACCGGCACCAGCACGCAAGCGTCTGCGGACTGGGCCGTGAATCCGCCATCGCGGCCCACAATGCCTCCGATCTTCGCACCCACGGATTTCGCGTATTGCAAGGCGGAAACCAGATTCGGGCTGACGTTCTTTTCGACACTGCCGCCGCCCACCGAATACACCAGGATCATGTCGTTGGCTCGCAGGCGGCTGGTGCGGAGCCACGCCTCAAACACCGTCGCCCAACCTTCATCGTTGGTACGCGCGGTAAGTTCGCTGACGTTGTCTGTCGGCGCGTAGGCCTCGAAGCCAGCCAGCTTCCGGAAATCGTTCACCGCATGCGATGCATTGCCCGCGCTACCGCCCACGCCCAGGATGAACAGCCGTCCACCGCCCGCGCGCGTCGACGCGAGAAGATCCGCCAAACGCTCGATCTCGGCCTGGTCCAGCCCGCGAATCACGGCGGAGCACTCGTCAAGAAATTGTTGGGTGAAAGTCATCCGAGTCTTTTCCATCATAGCCGTGTGCTTATATAGAAGGTGCGTTCATCGCACCAAGGAATCACGTGAAGGGTATCGTTCTGGCGGGCGGAACAGGGAGCAGGCTGTTTCCGCTGACCAAAATCACCAACAAACACCTGCTGCCGATCTTCGACAAGCCGATGATCTACTATCCGATTCAAACCCTGGTAGGAGCCGGCATCAAAGACATCCTTCTGGTCACAGGCGGCCGCAACTCCGGCGACTTTCTGCGTCTCCTGGCCAACGGCAAAGAGTTTGGGCTGGCGCATTTCAACTACACCTACCAGGAAGGCGAAGGCGGCATCGCGGACGCTCTGGCGCTGGCCGAACACTTCGCCGATGGCGAGAAGATCTGCGTGATCCTGGGCGACAACATCATCGAAGGCTCGATTGCCGATGCGGTTCGCGCCTTTGAACAACAGAAGAGCGGAGCGCGCATCCTGCTCAAGGAAGTCTCCGACGCGGGACGCTTCGGCGTCGCGGAGATGAAAGACGGCCAGATTGTAGGCATTGAAGAGAAGCCCACGCATCCGAAATCGAACTACGCCGTCACGGGAATCTACATGTTCGACGGCACCGTATTCGACAAGGTCCGCACCTTGGTGCCCAGCGGCCGCGGCGAACTCGAGATCACGGATGTCAACAACGCGTACATCCGTGAAGGCGCGATGACGTTCTCCTTCCTGGACGGATGGTGGACCGATGCGGGAACGTTCGAATCCCTGCTGCGTGCCGCCAATCTGGTGGCCAAAACAGGCATATAGAATAAATCTCAGCCTACGGGAGGCTGACGATGAAATTCTCGCCGGCCTCTCAACTCGCTAGATAGCCGCAAACACGCAAGACTTAGCGCGAGCCACGCAGTACCCCCATGCCGATTTGCCCATGCAGGTTCTGGTCCGGACTTGCCACGTCGCCTCCGCCAAACCACACCCGCACGGAGCCGTCCGCCATCGCTTCGACGGAAGGATCGCAGACCACCTGCGAATCCCACTCCTCTGCCCCGCCCACCGGCGCGAAGCTCGGTCCGCGGTCCCAGCGCACGCCATCGACGGACCGCGCCAGCCCCAGTTTGCGATGCTCCCCCTGATCGCTTCCCGTATACAGCATCCAGTAGGCGCCACCCGAGGTCCATACCGCGGGTTCGCCCAAAGCGTGCTCGTCGAACGCACCCGGCATCCCGAGTTCCAGCACCGGATTCGAGCGTAGCTTTTCCCACGTGATACCGTCTTGCGACCGCGCCACTCCGAGCCGCTGCCTCCGGGCCCGATCCATCCCGGTATAAAACATATACAGGAACTCTCCGCGCCGGATCACGTACGGATCGGCGGCGGCCAGCTCGTCGAAGCTCCCCCGTGGCCCCGTAGGCAATACGCGCGAAGGATTCTTTGTCCACATTAAGCCATCGTGCGACCGCGCCAAACCGATCTGCCAGGGTTCTCCCGCAACGTACCAGTAAAGGATCTCTCCTTTCTCGACAATCGCCGATCCATTCGCCGCGATGTAGCTTCCCTCCCACCCCGACGGCGACAGCACGCGTCCCACCTTCTTCCAGTCGATTCCATCCGCCGACGTTGCCACACCACTGTGCCATGTGTGGCCGTCGTACCCCGAGTACACGTTCAAATAGGCGTCCTGGAACCGCACCACTGAAGGATTCAAGACATCCCCCGAATCCCATTTTTCCGGTCCGCGCGAAAGAACCGGACCCGCGGCGGCTTCCCAGGTGAAAGGCGCCCTCGTACCCGTCGCGTCCGGAAGTGGCAACACGAAATCAGCATACCGCCCGCACCCGCAACAAAGTGCCACTAAAACCAGAGCGGCCAATCTCACATCGGCACCCGAATCTCGAGCTTCGCTCCTTGCGCCGGCCTGGATTCCACCACCAGGTCCGCATTCAGCATTCGCGCACGGCGCTTAATGCTCACCGGTCCCTGCCGCAACAGTTCCAGTTCGTCCAGCGTGAACACTCCGCTAAAGGGGAACCCTCCGCCGTTGTCCTCCACCACTACGTCCAACCGGTTGTTGTGCCGCGACGCCGACACCGCCACACGGGTCGCGCCCGCATGCTTCTGGATGTTGTTTAGCGTCTCGCGGACGATCTGCAGAACCTCCAGCGCGACCTCAGTCGCCGCGGGGTCCGCGAACTCGCCCGCCGCGAACGTCGCCACGATGCCCGTGTCGCGCTGGAACCCCTCCACCATGCGGTTCAAAGATGCCGCCAGACTCATACCCTCGTCCACCGGACGCATGCTGCGCACGAAGCTCCGCAGGTCCGCCACTTGGGACAGGCACAGGGCCTGGAGCTGCTTCAGTTCCTCCAGCCCCGCCTCCGGATCGCGCCCCATCAGCTTCTTGATGATCTCCAGGCGCATCTGGAAGCTGATGAAGCTCTGCAGAGGACCGTCGTGGAAATCCGCCGCGATGCGCTGCCGCTCCGCCTCCCGTGCGCCCTCGGCCTGGCTGCGGATGATCAGATTGTGGCGCAGCGTGGTGGACATGCGCTCATCCAAGTACCGCTTGTAAAACGCTAGCGCCGTCGCCACGGCCGCCCCGGCAATGACTGTCCACATCAGGTCCGGAGCCGCCGGAGACGGCAGCACCACGGCGAGAAACAAAGTGACTGCCGCCAGCACCAGGGTGCGGGCGAAATCCAACAGGACGACTCCCGAGGCCAGTAAATACCCGGCAGCCAAGGCCGGCATCCACGCCCCTGGCGCCACGGAGCTCCATAGCCCGACATACGCCGTGTCGATGAGCAGTCCAATGGCGGTGCGCGTGGCGGAAGGATACCCGAGTTCGGGCAACTCGCCCAACGAGTAGACCGCGTAAGCCGCCAGCACCGCCGTAAGCCAGTTGACGTGAAGCCCCGCCGTGAGGCCGAACCATCCCAGACACGCCGTTGCCAGGACGGTGCGGGCAATGCGAAGGCTCAACCGCCCCCGATAAGGAACCATGTCTCTCTTCTAGCGGCGATACAGGTACAACCGGTGTGATCGCCCCTCGCCGTCATCGTCGATGTCCACAATCTTCGCGGGCTTCCATTGGGCGAACTGGAAATCGTGCGCCACAATGCGCGTGCCCGGCTTCAACTGCTTCTCCAGAATCGGCGTGACCAGTTCCGTCGCTACCGGCAGCAGATACACCGTCAGCAGATCCGCCGACGAATAATCCTGCTTCAGCAGATCGCCTTCGACGATGTGCGCCAAGTCAGTCAACTTCAAAATCTTGATCCGCTCCGAGCTCTGCCGCACCAGAGACGCGTCCAGTTCCACGCCCACGGCGACCGCTTTATACTTCCGCGCCGCGTCGATCACGATGCGCCCGTCGCCGGACCCCAGGTCATACATCTTTTCGCCTGCCTTCAACTCTCCTAATTGCAGCATCCGGTCCACGATGCTCTCCGGCGTCGGGAAGTAGGGCGCGAGTTTGTCCGCTTTCTCGGTCTTCCCCTGCTGAGCCTGGACGAAAAATGCGAGAACGAAAGCAGTAGCGAACGGGAGCGCGATCAAACGGAAGGAACGCATTTAAGGTTCAATATATACCCGGACGCGATTGCTTGTATGGCCGCCGGCTTCCAGATGCAACTCCACGGGTCCGTAATTTACGATCTTCGGAAGTTCCAATTCGACTAGGTAGAATCCGGTGAGCCCCGGCGCCAGCACCGCACGTGTCACTGTCACCGGCGCTCGGTCAAGGAACGCGCTCACTTTGGCGGCCACGATCGGCGGATTGTCACCCATGGGCGTCTCCACGCCCGTGGGCCAATCCGGATTCACGCGGCCCAACCCGGTGGCCAGCACCTGAATGCGGGTCTGCGCATGCGCCGGATGCGCCGCGTCCAGCAGAGAGTTGGTTTGCGCGTCCAGAACCAATGGAGCGCCATCCTTACTGACGAAAATCGCCGGCGAGGCTGCGGCCAAAGTCAGCGGAGTTGTCACCCGGACTCCCGAAGCCGGGTTGAGAGAGAGCGCCAACGTTTCACCGCGCACATCAAACGGAATCTGGATTTCTGACTGCGTATCTGTGGCGCTCAGAACTGGTACCGTGAGGTCGCCCGCCGTAGCAGAGGTAATCTTCGCCCCGATCACGCTCATCAGCGCGCCCGGAGCGGCCGCGCGGGGCGTCATATCCGCGGCGCTCGCGACCGACGGACTGGTCAGGCGGTGCGGAGCGATGGTCGCGTAGACTCCGTAGCCCTCCACCGCCGCCCACAGTTGATTCCCCGTGGGATCGAGCATCACGTCCGTTACACGAGCGGAAGGCAAGCCCGTCACCTTCTGCCAGGATACTGGTGCTCCGGACGAACCCGGATCGCTCCGGCCGTAGTACACTCCACTGTCGGTCGCCAGGTAAATTGCGCCGCCACTCCGCGACGCGGTCACGCCGCGCACCGCCACGTCCGGAAGATTCGCGGTAATCGGCTCCCAGTAATCGCCCCCGCTTACCGTGCGCCTCACATGATCGGGAGCAATACCGGCTGCCGCTTGCGATCGGGAGCCCAGCACTGCCAGCGCGACCCGCGAATCCGTGGAATCCACCCAGAAACTCTCTACCGCGCCACCCTGAGTCGCCCACGTATTGGTGACACCACCGGACTTGAGGCTCAGGCTGCCGTCGGCGTAGCCGACATACGCCACATTTCCCAACAGTTTCACTGCGGTTGCCCGTGGGCCGCCCGGTTCCGCCAGTGCCTGCTGCAAACGGGCGTCCGTCAGCGCGGCCGTATTATCGATCAATCTCCATGCGATCGTCTCGCCCGGCTGCCACTCCACCATCGCGGCGCCCGGGAGTTCCAACTGGACCCCGCGCTCCTGCGACGGGACATTGCGGATCCGAGCCCCCGGAAAATTCGGCAGTCCCTGATTCAATCCGCTCCAGGATTTGCCCCCGTCCACAGACCGAAACACGCCCGCCCCGCTCGCAACCGCAATGTCTTCACCATCGCGAGGCGAAACCGCCAGATCCCGGAGCCCTTCCCCGATCAGCGATTGCGTCCGGAACGCCGTCAGATTTTCCCAATTTACGCCGCCATCTTTGCTGCGATACACGAAGCGGCTGAACCCGTACAACGAACTCGGCTGACTTGCCACCGCGCGCAGATGCGCATTCGGCTCCGGAGCGGGCGACCTTCCCGGCATCGCCTCGGTAGCCGCCGGAGCCACCGCCGCCGAAGCGCGCCACGTCTCAAAGTCACTAGTCTCAAAAGTCTTCCCACTGAACGAACGTGCGTAGAGCGTACTTCCGTCCGCCGAGTACCAGACGCGATCCACCGGCCCGGTCGCCAAGTCCGCCAAAGACAAATCCACCAACTGGTTCCCGGCGTGGTACCAATCCGCGGACGTCTGCCCGAAGGCGAGCGTCGCCGCCCAAAGAGCGACCCCCATCCGAACTGTGGCAGCGTTACCCATGGAACGAGTCCATTGTACCCTTTTCTATCGGCAGGTCCTGACCGAAACTGCTGATTCCAGTAGCCCTTGGGTCAGATTCTCCCTCAGGCGGTGCAATTGCATGGCTTCTTCTGTGTTAGACTGAGCTTTCTTGGATTCCGGCACGAGCTCAACACGCTCAGGAAGCCATAGGGGATAGGTGCAGGCATGGCCGGCGGTAGCCGCAGATTAACGGCGAAGTTGTCGCTGCTCTTAGCAGTTACAGCCTCCGTGTGCCTAGCCCAATTCGAGACCGCCGCTACTGCGATTCGAATCGAAGGCCAGGTCAGCTACCTCAAAGACGGCCGCACCCAGTGGGCCATGGCTCAAGGCGACCACATCCCGACCAACACTCCCGTCTACACCGGCCCCAACGGCCACGCGATCTTCCAAGTCTCCGATGGCAGCACCTTCGAGGTCTATCCGAACTCCCAGGCTACCTTCCGCGACAACCCCGGAAACTGGCGCGACCTGGTCAATCTTTATGTGGGCCGCATCCGCGTCCATATTGAACACCTGCTGGGACCCAATCCGAACAATGTGCAGACACCGACGGCCGTGATTTCAGTACGCGGCACTACGTTCGACGTGACGGTGGACCCCGAGGACGAAACAACCCAGGTGGACGTCGAGGAAGGCATCGTGGCGGTTCGTCACAACATCCTCTACGGAGAGCAGACGCTGACCGAGGGACAGTCGATTCGCGTGTATCGCAACGTCCCGATCGCAGCCG
The DNA here is from genome assembly GCA_036498815.1 of Bryobacteraceae bacterium. Lineage (GTDB taxonomy): Bacteria > Acidobacteriota > Terriglobia > Bryobacterales > Bryobacteraceae > Palsa-187. Next base: position 32,033 of record DASYET010000048.1, read on the forward strand.
CCGGACTCGATAAAGCCAACCTGGCGAAGCGCATCGGGAAGGCTTTAATGGACGCACTAGTGACAGCGACCAACCACAACGTGAAAATCGGCGGGAGTGGCGGCGGCACGGTCGGCTCAGGTTGCGGCAAACCCGGATCGCCCGGCTGCGGAGGCGCTCCGGCTCCCCCGTCCAGTGGCCCCGGTACTCCTCCGCCTCCGGCGACAGGTCCCGGCCTGCCGCCTCTTCCTTAGAGTTCCTATTGCTTCGGCAGTAGGACAGGCCATCGTTTTTCGTGGCCTGTCATCCGGACTAGCCTACTTACTTCTTCAACCGGGGAAACACCTTCCGCGCATTGCCCTCAAACAACTGCTGCCGATCCTGCTCGCTCAGCCCGAGCGCATCGAGATACTTCTTCGTGTCGTCGTAATAATGCCCGGTCCGCGGATCGATCCCCCGCACCGCGCCCACCATTTCCGACCCGAATAAGATGTTATCCAGCGGTACCACCTTCAGCAGGAGCTCGATCCCCGGCTTGTGATACACGCACGTGTCGAAGTAAATGTTCTTCAACAAATGTTCCTCCAGCGGAGGCCGCTTCATATCCTGCGCCAGTCCGCGATACCGCCCCCAATGGAACGGAGCGGCGCCGCCGCCATGCGGGATGATGAACCGCAGTGCCGGGAAATCCTTGAACAGATTGCCCTGGATCAGCTGCATGAACGCCGTCGTGTCCGCGTTGATGTAGTACGCGCCGGTGGTGTGGAACGCAGGGACGCAGCTCCCGCTCACGTGAATCATCGCGGGCACATCCAACTCCACCATCTTCTCGTAGAACGGATACCACCACTTATCCGTAATCGGCGGCGAGTTCCAGTGGCCACCCGAAGGATCGGGATTCAAGTTGCAGCCGATGAAGCCGAGCTCTTTCACGCACCGCTCCAACTCACCGATGCAGTTATCCGGCGCGACGCCCGGAGTCTGCGGCAACTGGCACACGCCCACGAAATTATCCGGATACAACGTCACCACCCGGTGGATCATGTCGTTGCACGCGATCGCCCAGTGCAAGCTGGTCTTCGCGTCGCCCACATGGTGCCCCATCACAGAGGCGCGCGGCGAAAAAATCGTTAGATCGGTTCCGCGCTCGCGCTGAAACTTCAACTGAGCGTTCTCAAGAGACTCGCGAATCTGATCGTCCGTGACGTTGCTATTCCACGGCGAAGCGATGTGCGAAGGGTCCTTCAGGCCGTCCACCTGGCTCTTGCGGTAGGTTTCTAACTCTTTCGGAGCGGTCGTGTAGTGACCATGGCAGTCGATAATCATGAACTATCGATTATCTCACTACCCGGCGCGGCCTTTCGCATGGAACGCTCACTCGTAGTGGAGCGCCGCCATCGGTTCGATGCGAGCCGCTCGCCGTGCGGGGATCCAACATGCGGCAAGCCCCGCGGTCAGCATGAGGACCGCGGTCGCCAGATACGCGACCGGATCGGCGGGACTGATCCCGCCCAGAGCAAAGGCGATGCCGCGTGCCGCGCCGAACGCAACAGCACTGCCGGCCGCGACTCCGAGACCGACTAGCACCAATCCCTGCCGCACAACCGCGCGCAGTACCACCCCGCTAGACGCGCCCAGCGCCATGCGGATACCGATCTCCGGAGTCGACCGGTTCACCGCGTAGGACACTACTCCGTACAATCCCACCATCGCTAACAGCAATCCGAGCCCTCCCGTCATGGCCAGTAAGCCGGACCCAAGCCTCCGTATCCGGAACTCCAACCCCGTCACTTCCCGCAGCGTTCGCACATCCACTGTGGCGCGTGGGTTTAACTCCGCCGCGGCCCGTCCCAGAGCCTCTCGATAGTCGTTCGGCGTGCCGCGCGCGCGTAACTCGAGAAACACTTCACCATTGGTCTGGTAAAACGGACGGAACAACTGCGGCCGCGCCGCCTCGCCATAGAACTGATAATCGCTGTTGCGCACCACACCGACAATCTCCCGTAAGGGGTCCGTACGGGACACGCGTACCCGCTGCCCCAGCGGCTCGCGATTCGGGAAGTACGCCTTCACGAACGCTTCGTTCACGATGGCGACGGCCGCCGAGCCCGCGCGATCCGTGCCCTCGAACTCGCGCCCGCCCAGGACCGGAATTCCCAGCGTCTTGAAGTAATCCGGACCCACGTTCATCCAAAGTGCCTGCGCGTCCTTGCGATCCGGCTGCTGCTCGATCGCCACGGAAGTCGACGCTGCGTTTCCGGCCAGGGGCACTAGGCTCGTCACGCTGGCCGATTCGACTCCGGGAAGACTCGCCGCTCGTCCTAAGATCGCTTGCGCAAAGGCGATCCGTTGCGGAGGCGGTGTGTCGCGATCCAATTGGATCTGCGCGCTCAAAACTTGATCGCGGTCGAAGCCTGGATTGACGTTCGCAATTCGCACCAGGCTTCGCAGCACCAATACCGAGACCAGCAGTAGCACCACCGACACGGCGGCCTGCGTCGCGACCATCACATTCCGAACCCGGAGCCGGGGATACTTCGCGGACCCGCCCTCCGGATGCATCGCGTGCGCCAGATCTGGACGCCACATCCGGACGGCGGGCATCAGCCCGCAAAAGAGCGCCGTCAGGACGCAGACGAGCAGCGCATACCCCAGCACCATGGGCTGCATCGGTACGCTCAACCTCAGGTTGAACGGTATTCCCGGCACGGAAAGCGACGGGATAAAATCCATAACCCACCACGACAACAACAGTCCCGCACCCGTGCCGAGGATCGACAGAACCAGGCTCTCCGCGAAAAGCATCTGGAAGATACGCCGGCGCCCTGCTCCCAATGCCGTCCGAATCGCGACCTCCCTCGTACGAGACGCTCCGCGCGCGATCAGCACTCCCGCGACGTTCGCGCAAGCAATCAGCAGCACCATCCCGAAAATCAAGAAGGGTAAACTCAGCAGAGCATAGAGTTGCCCCGTCCCCTGTCCCCTCTGCCGCCAGCTTGCGATACCGTACATCGGGATGAGAAACGCAGCGCGGCCGAAACCCTCCTGGTGCAGTGCGCTCTCCACATCTTTGGCCTGCGCGAGAAATACCGCACGCGCTAGTTGCGGAGTCATGCCGTCTGCCAACCGGGCGAACACGCGCAAGCCGGCGTTGCCGCGAACCCGCGGCGGTAAATTCGAATCATTGAACGGCAGGTATACGTCTGGGATCAGAGCGCCCGTGATCGGCTTGTAGCCTTCGGGCAGCACGCCGATCACCCGATATACCCGGGCATCCACGTTCAGCAGAGCCCCCAGCGGCTCGCCACTGCCGAAGTGGCGCTTCGCAAAGGAATCGCTAACCACGGCCACGTCCGGGTTCTTCTCGGCCTCCGCCTCCTCCGCCGCAAACGCACGCCCGTGCGAAGGCCCGATCCCCACGACCTCGAAGAAATTCCCCGACACGAGGAGCCCCGTGATCGGCAAAATGCCCGCTCCGTCACGCAAGCTCAAGAAATCGGGCGAATACGCCGCGAGCCCCGGAAACACGTGCCGGTCACGAATCTCCCGATAGCTGACGTACGGCCAGCTTTCACTATTGCCCGGTTCGATGCGATACAGGCGGTCCGCAGCCACCGCCGTGGGCTTTTGCAGCACGATCGCGTGAAACACGTTGAAGAACGCAGTATTGACACCCGCACCGAGGCCCAGCGAAACCACCGCCACCAGCACAATACCCGGACTCTTGCGAAGGTTTCGAATCGCAAGCCGCAGATCCTGAAAGAAGCTAGGCATCGGTTAACTTCCGTAGCAATTCCGGGCCAACTCCTAAGGGTTTTCGAATCAATGGGCAGATCGCCAGGCCCTGTCCGCTTTCGAGACAGCGTGCCCTCAGACGAACATCGAAACTCACTGAATAAAGCTCAAGATCGCGCGAGACAGCGGCGCGCCATCCTTAACCGCGCTGACGATCTCGCTGACGTGCGTCTCGCCCGGAATGTAAATCACCCGCGTGTCGTCGAAGGATTTCTTCAAGGCCGCGCCGAAATCCGCCGCCTGGCGCGGCAGGCCGAGGTAATCCCACTGGCAGTAGCTGATGAGGAACGGAGGAGTACCGTTTCGCACAAACAGCAGCGGCGAGGCTTGCGCTTTGTCCCCCGGGTCGAGGTATTCCGGCGTGTTCCGCACATCGTAGACGCCACTCATCGCCACCACGCCCCGAATGGTGGAGATCGCCAGACCGTGCTTTTGAAGATACTGCGGGTCCAGCGCGAGCAGAGCCACCAGATGCCCACCCGCGGAATGCCCGCTCACGTACAGCCTTTTCACATCCCCGCCATACTTCGGAGCATTGTCATGCATCCATGCGAACGCCGCCGCCACGTCCTCGATCTGCGCGGGATGCGGATAGTTCGGCATCAGCCGGTAGCTGGGAATCGCCACTCCGATGCCCGCCTGCGCAAAGTAGTTCCCCAGCGCGCGATACAGAGACCGGTCCCCGGTCCTCCAGGACCCTCCGTGCACAAACATCATCATCGGGAAATTCGTGCGGCCCTTGGGCAGAAACAGGTCCAACTTGTGCTTGGCCTCATCGGCGGCGCCGCCCTGCACATAAGTGATGTCGCCGTGCAGTTCCACGCCGGCAGGGGTGTTCGCCGGAGGAACCGCAATCGCCGCGTTGCCGCGGACGTAGATCGGATTCGAGAAAATCCACGGGCGCTCTTCTCCCGCTACGGTGAGCCACGCTTCGATTCGATACGCGCCCTGCTCCTTCACCACGTAGGAGATCTTAGAATCGCGCGCTTCCGCCACCGCCGCTCCGTTGTGGATCAACTTGATCCTGGCCGGCAGCGGCAGAAACGCTTGAAGCGTCGCGCTTCCCGCCACCAGGCCCGTCGGAACCGTGTCGCCCATTTCGAACGACCCCAGATAGTTCGAGGCGTTAAACGTAAAGCCTGTCGGATCGCACAACCAGTCATGCGCGACGTACGCGTGGCCTTGCTGGAGCGAGGCGAGAATGGCAGCCTCGGTGAGCTCGCGAGCCAGGATGTGGGTGCTGGTATTGCGGAACGCGACTGCGGCCGAGAGGTTTGGGTCTACGTCACTCCACGCAAAGGCGGTGTCGGAACCGCCTTTGATCTCCGCGTCCCAGGCTCCAAGAAAGTCGCCCTGGGCGTTCGTGCCTGCACCGAAGGCTTCCTCGGGATACTGCTTGATCCGCCTCCGCAGCGTCTGCAAAGCGGCGGGATCCTCTGCGGAGCGGTGGTAAATTTCTTGGAGTCCCTTCTCCGGCGCCGTCAGGAACAAAACCCCGGACTCGAGCGAGGGCGCTTGCGCCGCATCTGACAAAACTACTTGGACGCCGCTGTCCTCGGCCGCCTTCAGCACGGATTTATGCGCAGCACGTGAATGGGTGAAGACCGCTCGGAAGTCCTGATAAATCCCCAAAGGTGGACCACCCACTCGAGTCTTCATCCACTCGACCCGCTGCGCGTGTACCGCCTCCAACTGCGTTTCATCGAGAGGCGAACGCGGTCCCGCCGCGTAGGCCGAACACAAGAAAAGGGCCGCGATGGGAAGTCGCCGCACGTTCATATTCTATGATGATGAGTTAAAAAAATGGAAAATGCTAGGGTTTCACGGGAGGCATCTCATACAGATAAATGGGGTGTTTCTGCCGGCCCTCGGCCTCGACTACCATGGACGGCTTCCAACCAGGTACCGCGTAATCGTGCGAAACCACCCGCGCGCCAGGCTTTAGGAACTTCTCCATCCGCGGACGCAACTCCTCGTTAAACGACGTGGTCAAGTAAATAATCACCACATCAGCTCCGCTTAAGTCGGTCTTGAGGAGATCGCCTTGAATCACTCGAGCCTGTCCGCCCAGTTTGGCTTTCTCGATGTTCGAGTTGGCTTGCGCCACTAACTTTGGGGAAATCTCGACGCCTATCGCCTTGGCCTTATACTTTTCTACGGCCGCGATCAAGACGCGTCCGTCGCCAGAACCAAGATCGAACACAGTCTCACCCGGTTTGATGCTCGCGAGTTCCAACATGCGGTCGACGACCCGCGCGGGGGACGCGACATACGGAGCGAGTTTGTTTACGTACCGGGGATCTTGCGCGAGCGCAGGAAGGGCTGCGAGAGCCAGGAGAGGAACGAACCAGCGGATCGCTTTCGATTCACTGGGAGGATGCTGTCGTCGTGATCCGCCCATGCTTAGATTTTACTATACGGCCGACCATCTCGGAGACCGCGAACCAAAGGTCGCGCGGACGGCTGATGGTGTACTCGGTTCCCCGGAACAACTTCACCGCGTGGCTCACCGAATCTTTCCATGGAGCATGCACCGGGTCCAGGTTGTAATTCACGTAGAACACCGGGAAGTCGACGTCGGCGGCGAAGGGTTTCAACTCCTCCTCTGGCACCGAATCGTCCAGCATAATCTTCGGCCCGGCGAAAATTACGGCGTCCGGATGATCATCCCCCGAGATTTCCTTCTTGATCAGATCGCTCAGGAACTCCATTTCCCCGTGCTTTTGCGAGAGGCGCTTCAGATCCACCGTGCCGAGCTTGATTTTGGACACCGCGTCGCCCAGTGCCGGGAAGTCGAACTTTTCGGCGCTGGATTGCCGGTAGAGAACCTTCTCCTCCTGGATGTTGAACGCCACCAAGGAGAACTTGCCGAACTGCGGCTCCCGGGCGATCCGCCGCAGCATGGTCACCAGAGCCATCGTGTCGATCGGCCGCAGCGCGGTGGAATCCATGTACTGAGGCGCGAAGTTCACCAGCACCTTGATATTGAGAGGAGCGGAAGGAGCCCGCTCTACCGGAGGTTCTTCCGTAAATTGCTCCACCGAGGCCCGTTCCACCATCCCCGCCGGAAGCGCCAGTTCCATGGCCTTGTCCTTCTGCGGCAGGGCGGCTTCGGAATCCCAGTAAAAGGAGCAAACCCGCTCGGTACGGTCGCGCATCATCCAATCCACGTGGTAACTGCCCTCGCCCAGGTCGAACAGACCATTGATGGTGGCGTCGCCTTTGGCGTTTTCCTCAATCTGGGGCACGTGCAGATGCTGCACGAAGTAGGTAGGATCGTCCTTATGCGCGTCCGGGATGACCCGGAACAGAATCGTGAGCTGGTTCTCGCTCCCGGCGATGTCGCTCAACGGAAACGAGACATCGAAGCCGGAATGAAAGCGCAGGTCAAAACCGAGGTCGGGCTTACCTGGTGTAACGGTACAAGGAAGGTCTTTCCGGACGTCCCGAGTCTCCAGGATCGCCATATCCGAGCTGTTGATCCGGACCACACCGGTCATCGGCGTCTGGGCAGAGGCCCAGCAGGCCAAGCTGAGTACTCCCGCCGCCTGCCAACGGACTCGACTGCCGGTAAGCATCGTCCTTCTCTTTCCCTCCGTCGCCAAACTACCAACATCGGAAGAATGTGTAGTACGTATTATGCTCCAAACCACCCAAAGTGCAAAGCAACTTTTAGACCTATCCTCATGGCCTCACGAAACATCTTTAACGCCCACCCAGCGTCAACTGCAGGAGCACCTGCTGGGCCGCCTTTTGGCCGGCACTCTTCTTGGATTGTCCCTGGGCCTGACTGACCCAGTCCTTGCCCAGGCGGACCTCCACGGTAAAGGTCTTCGAATGTTCCGGGCCATCCTCGGAGATCACCACGTAGCGCGGGGGCGGCAGTTTCAAAGCTTGCGCGGTCTCCTGGAGGGCGCTTTTGTGGTCCACCGTGGCCCGCTCGAGCCCTTGCTCGGGATTCTCCACGAAGCCGACCACGTGAGTTTCGATAAAAACGCGGGCGGACTCGAGACCGCCATCGAGGTACAGAGCGGCGATCAGGGCTTCGACGGCGTCGGAAAGGAGGGCCTTCTTAGCGCGGCCGCCGCTCATCTCCTCGCCACGGCCCAGGAACAGGAACTCACCCAACCCCAGTTCCTGCGCCACCTCGTGTAATCGCGCCGCGCTCACCAGATGGGCTTTTAGCTTGGAAAGACGCCCTTCCGGGAAACTAGGGTGGCGGCGAACCAGACACTCGCTGACTACGAATCCGAGAATAGCGTCGCCCAGGAACTCCAGCTGCTCGTTGTCGCCTTCCGGAAGCCCTTCAGAGGACTTCTCGTAGATGTGCGACTTGTGGGTGAGAGCCCGCTCCAGGAGCGGGCGGTCGCCGAATACATGTCCTAGCTTCTGTTCGAATACCCCCAGATCCGAGTCCATAGAGAGTAAGGCCGCGAGAGGTGGACGGGCCAGGACTGCGACCGTCCCCCCGGCAGCTCAAGTAAGGAGAGGGGGAGCCTCCCAATCGCGTTACCTTTATTTCTTGGCCTTCTCGGCGCGATTCTTCTCGGAAGCAGCGAAGTTCTTCACCGCCGGGTTCAAATTCTCCATGGCCAGCACCTTATTCAGGACGACTAGAGCCTCGGCCGGCTTACCCGCCTCATTGAGGGCGTTGCCGAGGCGGACCATGATCACAGAATCCGGCTGGGTTTCCGTGTCCACCGCGGTTTGGAACTCCTTCGAAGCGATGTCCCATTTCTTGCGCTTGCCGGCGATCATGCCCAGCGCGGCATGAGCGCGCGCGGTTCCATCCTTCTTGAAATCCTCAAAAGCCTTGTCGGGCATCTTCGAATCCGCCGGTTTTTCCACCGTAGGGATAACGGTGATCGCCTCGTCGGCGTCCTTCTGAGCTTCGCCCAAGTCCTGCTCCTTCGTCAGAGCGTTCTCCGGCGTATGCTGCGCGAGCTCGGCCGCAACCAGCAGGAGCGCATCGAAATTCTTTGCATCCGCCTCAATGGCCAGCCGTCCGTAAGAAACCGCTTTCACCCAGTCTCCCTTCCCCTCGGCGGCTTCGCCGGCTGCGGAGAGAGCTTGCGATTTGAACTCGCTATCCGGAAAGCCGGTGACGAACTTGTCCACGGCCGCGATGATCTCGTCGGGAGACTTGGCTTTCTGGATCTCTGAGATTCCCTTGGCCTCATTCTGGTTCTTGATCTTCTGCGCCATCACGCACGTTGCCGCCACCATCGCCAGCGCAACGATCCGGACTAATTTCTTCTTCATCCTTTTTAAACTCCTCGGGTTACTTTTTCGAATTCGTATACGGTTCTTGCAGCCCCTTTTGGGCTGCTTCCTTGACCTGATCCGGCAACCCGGGAACGGCCAGGGCCTGCTGGTAAAACTGTTGTGCCTGCTCCCTGTCGGATTGCGAATCCGCCAGGCGCCCCAGGTACAAAAGACTCCACGACCTGGTTTCGGCGTCAGGCTCGAGCTCGAGCGTTTTCCGGAAGAGACGGTCGCCTGTCTCTCCGTCGCGCTCCAACACGGCGATACGCGCTAATCCATAATACGCCCTTGCGTGGACCGGATTCTGATCGCTCTCCTGGAGCACGCGGAGGTAAAGCTCCTTGGCGGCCGCCATGTTGCGATCGGAGAATGCGTGGTCCTCGTAAGCTTTTTCGGCATCCGCTAAAGTCTTGACCGCGCCGGTCAGCACCGGTTCCGGCGCCGCCGGTGCCGTTATCGCCGGACGCACCGTGCGCGCAGCCGGCCGGTCCACATACTTGATGTTCGCCAGGCGGACCTTTTCCTTCTTCGGATCGATTTTTTCGAGCATGTCCGGAAGGAACAGCCGCAAAGCGACGTCCTGCTTCTCATACACGGCGAGCTGCTCCGCGAAAGCAGGAGTGAGAACAAAGCCTTCCCGCATGGCCTGATCCGCCGCAGCCGGATTGTGATCCATGCGGCTCTCCACGGCCTTGATCAGGCACTCGGTTGCCATCAGGTTGAAGTCGCTTTTGTACAGCTCGGGGAGCGCGGGCGCGATTTGCGCGTACTCAAACAACGATTTCTTCCCGGCGATCTCATCTGCGAACTTTACGCCCAGAGGGTCAAGCAGATAGCGCAAATAGGCGTGGCGGATTTCTTGAATCGGAGGCTCTGCATGCGGAGTGATGACGGCAAAGTAGTCGTCGATGTAGTAACGCAGCTGAACCTGATTGGGGGCCGCGAGCGGCTCGATCAGGATCTGAAATCGCCGGCCCAGGTAGTTTCCCGAGGGATTCCGAAGATACGCATTGGACTGCAAAATCATGTCCGCCACGGGCTCTTGATACTCCGCAACGATTCCCCGGCAGTACGGCTTAACCTGCTGCCACAGCTGATCCAGGTGGGCCTCGACGTAAAATGCCGCCAACAGCGGAGACAACTCATACAGAGGAGCCGCGTCGGGCGGCATGGGAAGATCCGGGCGCGCGGGTTCGAAGCGCGGCGCGCCCGCGTTGACCAGCGCGAAGGAGAGGTACTGGCTGAGCTCGCTGGACCCGCCACGCGGGCGATGCTCGCGTACGAAGCTCCGGAGCTCCGGCAGAACGGTCATTTGCTGCTTGGAGAGATAATCCCGCACCAGTTGACGCAAGGAGCTATTCGAAGGCGAATCGATCCCTTCGTCGTAACCGGCAGCATTCAGCGCGGCCAGGATCGCGAAGGTGGTCGGACTGCAATCCAGCTCTCCTAGGTCGTCGCTGGGGTTGGCCCGATTCGCGGTGGGTTGATTTGGGTTTGGTTTCGGCGCAGCCGCTCGCGCCGGCGGTGGCGGAGTCTTCGGCGCGGGAGGAGCCTTCGGAGTCTGGGCGAAAGCCGGGCTCAGGGCGAGCAACAAGAGCGGAACAGCGCGCAACAAGGGTGCCTCTAGTCCCCTAGTATATCTAGAGCCGCTTGCAATTCGGCGCGGGCGTGAGGATCGGGAGTCCGGTCGACACCGCGCCCATACCAGAGCCGCGCTTCGTCCACTCGCCCGAGCTTCTCAAGGGTTTGTCCACCATGGAAGTAAGCAGCGGAATACGCGGGGTTCGCCGAAAGCACTCTTTCGAACTCGGCCACGGCGCTCTCCAAGTGGCCGGCGTTCTTATACTCCATGGCGAGCCCGTAACGGGCAAGTGTGCTGCTGGGGTCCTGTTCAAGCAGATGCTTCAGAAGATCGATGCGTGAGAGTTCCAAGCTGCTAGCATACCGCTGTTTGCAAAGACCAGGCGGCCTGGAGCCCGTTAGTGACCGCTCCCGTTCAAGAATCGCAAGATTCGATTGCGAAGGTGACCGGAAGAAACCAGGCCCGCGGTTCCAAACAGAAGCAGGCTGGAGGGTTCGGGCACGTTGCTTGAATCCGTTACGTTGACGGTGGCGCTATTGATCGTGACGGACCGGCCTTCCCCAAAAGAATCCAGCGCGGAAACATTGAAGAGGCCCACGGAACTCGATCCCACGCCAATCGCCGTGAAGCCGATGGTGGCCAGGACACCCGAGCCGCTAACACCGGAGGTGACTCCGTCCAGAATGCCTGCCGTGAAACTCACGGTCCCGCCCACATTGTCGATCGTACCAGGAAGGAAGATGGTGCTCCCTCCTGTGCCGAGAAACGGACCCTCTGTTACCGAGACCGCGGAGAGAAACGCCGAGTTGAAACCAAGGTCGAACTGATAGCCGAACAAGTCCGATGTTCCGCTGATCTGGACATTCAGCGAGAAGCTCTGGCCCGTGGTCACATTCGTAGGCGTCGGCTGAACGCTGATCACGTCCGCGCGCGCCGCCATCGCGCAAAGTCCGGCCAGCAGCAGGAGCCGAGGGGATCTGAGCATGTCTATTTTTCCTCCGATTGTTTCCTTCCCGATCACGGGCAGGTTGTACCTGCGGGCAGCTGGCGTGTCACGATGAATAGATCTCGAATGTCGACGATGCCATCGTTATTCAGGTCCGCCGCGAGATTGAATCCGGCTTGTCCCGTACGCTTGCCGAAACTCGCTTTCAAAAGGGAGACGTCGTTGCACGATACCGAACCGTTTCCGTCTACATCGCCGAGGACGCTGCCATTCGAAAGGTAAGCGACCACGGTCGATAACGTGACCACGTTTAGGAATGTGGCGCTGACGCTATCGGCATTCACGGTTCCCACAACAACGTTGTGCGAGGAATCCAGGGCGGGTGCCAATTGCCCTGTGACGGGGTCGATGTGGTAAAGGCTCACGTGCGCCCCCGGAGTCATCGGCGTCAGCAAGGGGAGTGTGATCGTGATCCCCGGAGCCGGGAGCGGGCTCGAAAGAGGCGGCGTAAAGGCAATGTTCACGAAGTAGGTGCCTGGAATGGTGAAGCCTTGGGGAGTCGGGACCGGTAGCGGATTCGGAAAGACGTCGATGGAGACACTGGTCGTCGATCCGACTTCCCCCGCGGGGAACCCAACGGAAGCGCGGGAGCCAAAGCTATTGTCGGTCACCGTGCCCCCGGCCGGTCCGACCATGCCATCGACGTTCAAGGAGGGTTTGGTGACGACGATGGAATTGGGGAGCCCCCTCGCTCCGAGCATGGTGGGAGTATAGGCAACTTGATTGCCGACGGCATCCTTCAGGTTAAATAGGGAGAGCGTCCAGGTTCCTTCCTCGCTGAACTGGGGCCAGAACGCAGTGAATTGCCACGTCCCAGCGAGCGGCGTCCCCCCAACGTTGACCGGTGTCGAGAAGGGGCTCACAAATACGCTTTGCCCTCCGGAAGGGCTCGTAAATCCAAACTGAATGAACGCACAGTTAGTTGTGGTCGGACTAAAGCTCAATCCGGACAAATCGTCCGCACCGCCAAGAGTGAAATTCACCGTCTGAGAGCCGACTGAGGTGTTAAACAAAGGTGGCGTGAGGGTTAGGCTAGTAAGGCTCGGGCTCGTGGTATCCATCGGCGACGACGTTACCATCAAGGCCGGATTCAACCCGGCTGCTTGTAACTGATTACTATTGAACGCGATCTGGTTCGATGCAAGATCGATCAGTGTCACGCTCGATATGTGCCAGGCGCCCGCCGCACTGTAACGCGGCATTTTTTTCACTGCCTGCCAGATACCGTTCTGGGCCGTACCCGAAGCAAGGCGAAAATCGAGAGCATTCAGGTATTGGACTGGAGATCCGGATGGTGCGGCCAAGGTGACCGCAAAAAGGCAGCCGCCGGTAGCGGGGGAAAACGTTGCGCCACTCAAATTGTCGGTGACTTGAAGACTGATCGTCACGTCGACATCCAGTGAAGAGACGTCGATCGAGGACGGGGAAAAACTCGCCGAGGTCAGCGTCGGCGGCTGACTGTCCGGAGAGGTGTCTGCGACGGTAAGATCCGTAGGGAATCCGAGGGACTGAAGTGTTCCTGCCGGAAGGGACCGGTTGTTCCCCGCCAAGTCCGACAAAAAAACAGTCGCCTTCCATATCCCTGGCTGGGCGAATCGAGGAATGGTCACGGTGGCCCGATACGTCCCATTCAGAGCCGTACCGGCAAGACGAACAAAGCCCGCGAATCCCGATTGTTGATTATTTGGACCAATAAACTCGATCGATCCGCCGGCGACTCCGGCTAAGTCGTCCGTTATGGTCGCATTGATCACTACGCTCTGCGCAGCCGAAGAAACGTCCACCGATGATGAGAAGGAAAGCGCCCCCAGCAAAGGAGCCGTGGTATCTGAGGTCTGAGCAGACGAAGGCAAACCACCCAACAGCAGGGCCAACACTAGCATTCTCGACGAACCCAAGACTCTATTCGATGAATGAGGACCCATTTTTCTCTACCGCCTTTACGTGGTCTCTTAGCTTGTGTGTACGTCTTTCAGACGTTATCACAGGGCCATACTCGGTTCAATGAATAACTTGATAACTCGATGTTTATTCTTGAAGGATTTTCCCTATTCATACTATTCCGGTCCATATATGCCAGTCCTCGAATTCGAGGAGACAAAATATTCCGTGGCCCTCGGCTTATGAAGTCTCTTCTGAGAGATTTCCCTCGATCCTCCTGGCCCACTCCGCCGGGTCTTGCTAACCTAACTCCATGGCGTGCCCCTTCTTCGAGCCCCGGCGGAAGCTGGATGCCGGCCCGTGGACCCACGCCCCGAGGCTGCCTCTCGGCGCGGCCTACGCGGGAATTTGCCGTGCCCACCCCGCAGGGGCCCAGGAACCCACCGAAGAACATCAACGCGAACTGTGCAATTGCGGCTACGCCCGGGGGCGCTGCTCGGAATTCCCCCTCGATGCGGAGGGCGATGCGGTTCGGTTTTCGGTTGCCGGCGAAAGCGTGATGTACATCCTCGAAAAGGATCATACGCCGGTAAGGCACGGAGTGCTGGAGATGGACGACGTCGACGAGTTGCTGAGGTCCCAAGGTCGCGCGTTTCTGGAAAACCAGCGGTGATCGATCACCATACCGTCGCCGCCATCAGCGTAAGCGGCATTTGCCTGGACGTGCTCGGGGGACTTTATCTCGCTTACGACCTGCTGGGCGGCCAGCACGGCCCGCTCCGATTGCTCACGCGGATCGTCACGTACTCGATCGTATTCGGGATCGGCTACGGCCTCGGGCTCGGGCTTTTCTTTGGAGCCGCCGCCGGGATCACCACGGGAGTCACGGTCGCGATCGAGTTGCAGCGAACCGGACACCGGCACGATCATTATTCACTGCCGTGGGAAGCGCTGTTTAGTGCGATCCGCGGCTTCGGCTTCAGTGCGGGACTCTACCGGCTCCTCGGCTTTCCCTACGCCTTGACTTTCGGTGTGCTCATCACGCTGGGACAAATCACCGCGTACATGCGCGGGTTGCGGCCGGGGATGGAATACTCCGCTTCGCGCAAGCCCCGCTTCTCGCGGCGGATGTTTTGGGGAGCCGTGGTGCGGACCGCCGGCTACATCGCGACGGCGATGATCTGTAGCGCCCTGATCCGCCACGTGGATCGCGCCTGGATCTTCGCGCTCCGCCTGGGCCTTGTGACCGGCGTGGTGACCGCCGTCGGTTCGACCATCAATCCCTACATCGAATACTTCGCGGACAGCCTTCCCGAACGGAGGCTGGGCGTGTTCGGAATCTGGCTGGTCTTCTGCGGGTTCCTGCTTCAGTCCATGCAGTATCTGGTGGTGATCCTGGATATTCCGGTGACCTAGGACCCGGTGACTTTTAGGGCAAGGCCACCGGCGCGTAGTAGCCATGGCGGGCACGGACCACCAGATCTTTACGATTCTTCACCTTCACATCCACGCTGTGATACAAGCCGTCGGCTTTGAAAGGCTCCGGCCGGTACACGATGATGTACTGGTGCCGCAGCTCGTTGGCGATGTTTTCGAAGGATTGGTCGAGGTCGGAGACCTTGAATGGCGTGAACGTCTGGCCGCCGGTCTGCTCCGCGAAGTACTTCAACACTTTGTCACCCGGAGCTTCGAGACCGGTGCTATTCGTCGAGATCGTGTAAATCACCACGTCGGCCTTCTGCGCCATTTCGAGCGCCTGGTCGCGAGTCCAGCGGCTCTGGTTATCTTCGCCGTCGCTTAAGATGACGATGGCGCGGCGGAATTCCTCGGGTGGCTGCTCCTGGTTCAGCTTCTCCGAAGTGAAGTAGATCGCGTCATAGAGCGCGGTGCCTCCGCCGGGGCGCAGAGAGCGGATCGAGCGGTTAAGCTTCTCGGTATCGTCCGTCAAATCCGCCACCAGTTCGGCGGACGTATCGAAGCTTACCAGCATCGCCAGATCCTGGCCACGGCGCACCGCTGTGTCGATAAAGTTGGTCGCTGCTTCCTGCTGGAACTTGAAACGCTCGCGGATGCTGTTGCTGGTGTCGATGAGCACGGCCAGCCGTAAGGGCAACTCGCTTTCGCCCTGAAAACTGAGAATCGCTTGCGACTTCTTGTTTTCGATGACGTCGAACTCGTCTTGCTTCAGGTTAGTGACGAAGTGGCCCTTCTTATCGGTCACGGTGAACAGCAGAGGCACGCGCGTAACGTCCAGCCGGATCACCGGCAGGTCGCTGGTGTCATTCTCCGGAGCGGGCTTCGCGGGAGCAGGCTTGGGCATCTGCGCCAACAGCGGCACGGCCACCAGCAGCGGCACGATCAATCGACACGCGGCAAGGAACCTCATAGCGTCACCTAGATTATACGTAGCGCGTCGAGCCATTGCGCAAGCTCCAGGGGAAGGGATGACTCCACCGAGAGACGCTCGCCGGTAGCAGGGCTGGTGAAACCGATACGCCAGGCATGGAGGAACATGCGAGCCGCGGGCGGTCTTTCCGTAGATGATGCGCCGTACAACCGGTCGCCGGCGACAGGGTGCCCGAGGCTCGCCAGATGGACCCGGATCTGATGCGTGCGTCCGGTGCCGATGCGGACTTCGAGGAACGTGAACTTCGCGAAGCGCTCCCTCACCTTGTAATCCGTCAGAGCCGTGCGCCCCGATTCGAGCTTCGCGGTCATGCGCGTTCGATGATGCGGATCGCGCGCAATGGGCTTGGTGATCCGCCCGGAATCGGCGTTCACGCGGCCCTGCACCAGCGCGAGATACGTCTTCTCCACACTGCGCTCCGCGAACTGCTCCGCCAAAGCCCGATGCGCGGCGTCCGTACGGGCCACCAGCAGCACTCCGCTGGTCTCTTTGTCGAGCCGGTGCACGATTCCCGGCCGCAATTCTCCTCCGACATTCGACAGCGATTGGAAACGGTGCACCAAACGATTGACCAGCGTTCCTGAATGGTGGCCTGCTCCCGCGTGCACTACCAGTCCCGCCGGCTTGTCAATCGCCAGCACAGACGCGTCCTCATAGAGGACCTTCACCGGCAAATCCTCCGGCTCCGCGCGCAGCGGAGGCGGCTCCACGGGTTCGACCTCGATCGACTCGCCACCCCGCAGAGTGTGCGACGCCTTCGCAGGAGCTCCGTCCATCAAAACGCGGCCCTCCTTGATCCAGCCCTGCAAACGGGCGCGGCTGTAGCCGGGAAGGGCACGTTGCAGGTAATGATCCAGTCGATTTCCGTTGTCCAGGGCGCCGACAATGAACGTATGAGACAAACCTCTATATTAGGCAAGCTACAATAGCGCCATGTTCTCCTCCGATCTCAAGAGTCTTCTTCCGGAAATCCAGCCCGAGAACCGGCGGGAGTTCGTAATGAAAAAGCTGGCCATCGGCTTCGCTCTGGCAGTGCAGCCCATCTGCGCGCAAACCGCCATCGTGACCGATGCCAAGGGTCTGACTGCCGGCGAAGTGAAGATCCCCGTGAAGGACGGCGTCATTCCCGGTTATCGAGCATGCCCTGCCAAGGGCCGCAGCTTCCCCATCGTCTTGGTTGTCCAAGAAATCTTCGGCGTGCATGAACACATCAAAGACTTGTGCCGCCGCCTGGCGCATGCCGGCTACTGCGCCGTCGCGCCCGAACTATTCTCCCGCGAAGGCGACGTTTCGAAGATGACCGACGTCCAACAGATCGTCAATACCGTAGTCTCTAAAGTCCCCGACGCCGACGTCATGAGCGATCTGGACTCCACCGCGAACTGGGCTGCCAAAGTTTCCCACGGCGACGTGTCGCGCCTCGCCATCACCGGTTTCTGCTGGGGCGGACGCATCGCATGGCTGTATGCCGCGCACAATCCGAAACTGCGAGCCGCGGCCGCCTGGTACGGACGTCTGGAAGGCGACCACAACGCCATGACCCCGAAAAATCCTCTCGATTATGCGGGCGGCCTGAAGGCTCCCGTGATCGGATTCTACGGCGGCAAGGACACCGGTATTCCGCAAGAATCCCTTGAAAAAATGAAAACGTCGCTCTCCGTCGTGAAGGATCCTTCGCAGATCAACGTCTACCCCAACGCCGAGCACGGCTTCAACGCCGACTACCGCCCCAGCTACAACAAGGAGGCCGCGACCGACGCGTGGCAGAAAATGCTGGACTGGTTCAAGAAGAACGGCGCGTAACGCTCCCCCCATGATCGGCCCGGACCAATGGTATTACCTCGACGGCCCTTCGACCCGCGGCCCCTTGCCCGCGGCGGAGATCGTCGACCTGGTTCGCCGCGGCGCGCTGAGCGCTTCCACACAGGTCGCGCAGGTGGGATGGCAGACCTGGAGTCCCGCCTCGATCGCGCTCGCGACCTTGCTCGGTGGACCGCCTCCGATGGGTCCGGTCCCCGTCGCCGCGTCGCCTGCGTACGCGATCCGCATTAGCTGCATCTCGGGACCCGACGTCGGCAAAGCCTACATGATCAGCGCGGCGGAGGTGTCTCTCGGCAAGGTCTCCGGCCTCGGCCTGAATGATCCCGCCATCGCCCCGAATCACGTGGTGCTCTCCTGGAATAATCAGGTCCTGTCGTTCCGCGCGTTCCCGAATTTCGCTCTCCGCGTGGCCGGAGCCGAGGTCACGCAAGGCACTCTGAGTAACGGCCAGCAGTTCCAGCTGGGTGCATCTGTGTGGCAGGTGGGCACGGCTCCGGTAGAACTCACGCATCTGCTCGGAAACCTGGGCGCGCGGCTGAACAAGCTGGCGAGCACTGAGAAACTGGAAGGCTTTAGCCTCACCGCGATGTTCTCCGAAGTTTTCAAGGGCCGCAAAGCGGGCGAGTTGGAAGACTACTTCATCGTCGGCACTCCCCGGACCACGCCTCCGCTCAATGAAGTGGCAACAGGATGGCCCAAGCCGTGGGTCTTCATGCGCGTCCTGATCTTCATGTCCGCCGTGTACTTCTGCTTTTACGAAATGTTCCAGAATTTCCAGAACCCGCGGCTGGTACCGGGATTGATCGTGATGGGTTCCATGGTAGTGCCTCTGGCCACCGTGTTCCTCTTCTGGGAAATGAACACCCCGCGCAACGTCAGCTTTCACACCGTGCTGATTCTAGTCTGCCTGGGCGGAGTGATCTCACTGCTAGTGAGCCTGATCGGCTACGAGATCGCGCATCTGGACTGGCTGGGAGCCGCGCAGGCGGGCATCGTCGAAGAGGCGGGCAAACTGCTGGCCGTGATTATCGTGGCGCGCAATGTCCGCTACCGTTGGATTCTAAACGGCATGGTGTTCGGCGCCGCCGTCGGCGGAGGCTTCGCCGCGTTCGAAACCGCGGGCTACTCCTTCAGCGACGGCTTCTTCGATCAGTTCCTGACGTACGCGCTGAACCACATCGGCAGCGCGCTCGGCAACGTGGATGCGCTCAAGAACGTGATCGCCGACGCGCAAATCGTCGGCAACAACGGCATGCTGGAACAGATCCACCAGCGCTCCTACCTCGCGCCTTTCGGACACATGCTGTGGACCTCCATCTCCGCCGGAGCGCTGTGGCGTGTGAAGGGCGACAAACCCTTCAGCGTCAGTATGCTGTTCAATCGTAAATTCCTTGCGGCCTTCCTGATTCCTGTCGGACTGCATATGCTCTGGAATTCCCCGCTGCTGAGTCAGCCCGATTCCCTGGAACTCACCAAGCATCTGCTGCTGGGAGTGGTCGGCTGGTACGTCGCGTTCACGATGATCCAGCAAGGCCTCCGCCAAGTGCGGGAAGCGCAGCTCGCGGAGACGAAAGAAGAGTATCGGAACACGAAGGAAGTCCTGACCATGACCGGCCGCTTCCAGCGCGTCGGCTGAGGGATCTTGGATTCAGCTCGCCTGGAACGGCAGGAATGCTGCCCCGTAGAGCCCCGCCTCATTCCCCAGCTTCGCCGGCTCGATTCGCGTCGCTGCGGTGCGATACGTAAAACTCCGCCGCTCGGCTTCCGCAAGCATTGAGGGCGAGAAGAACTCCCATGCCGGGATCGGCCCACCGCTCAATAGGTACAGCGGGAAGTTAAAAATGTTGATCAGGTTTGCGAGCGCGATGCCCAGCGCCTCGCCCATGCTGCGGAAGATCGTCAACGCGCGATCGTTACCCGCCTGCGCGAGCTTGAACACGTCCTCCGAACTGAGGCTCGGGCCAAGATTCATCAGCCGTCCCATCGCCGCGATGGCCGTGGCCGACGCGTGCTTCTCCAGGCACCCTCGATTCCCGCAGCCGCAAGGATTCCCGTTCGGCACCACCGTCAGATGCCCCAACTCGCCCGCCATCCCGAGATGTCCGTGCAGGATGCGCCCCCCGATGATGATGCCTCCGCCGACGCCCGTGCCCAGCGTCAGCAGCACCAGGTCGTCCACGCCATGTCCCGCACCCATCCATTTTTCCCCCAGCGCGGCGGAGTTCGCGTCGTTTTCCAAAATCACTTTCGTCCCGAGCTGTTTTTCGATCGCATCGCGAATCGGGTAGCCGTTGAACGCGGGCCCGTTGGCCCAGCCCGCGACCACTCCGGTCTCCATCCGGATGAAACCGGGAATGCCGATGCCGATTCCCGCGAGGTCTCCCTCCCCATGCCGCGACCGCATGTCCTTCACCGAACGGACCATGTCGGCGACTACCGCGTCCGGCCCTGCTGAGATGGCCGCGCTGCCCGCGATCTTCTCGATCATGACGCCGTCCGCGCCAATCGCCGCCGCGCGCAAATTCGTTCCGCCCAAATCGACTCCGATTGAGTATTTGCCCATGCGCTCGCATGATAGCAAAGGGAGCCGTGCCGTAAAATGAGAAATCCGTGACCAAACTCCCTGTCCGTGAACGCTGGCGCATGAGCTGGGAAATGACCTGGCCGCTCGCGTTGCTCGACGCCGCAGTGATCGTGGTGATTCACGGAGTAATCGAAGCGCGTGGCGAAACGCTTGATTCCGCCTGGGCCGTGGCGGCGTTCTTTATCGCATCACCGTGGGTGGTCCAGCGCGCCCTCGCGCGACGCTACGGCGCATGGAGCGTGGTTGTGCGGAGCCGCGACCAGGAACGGGCGCGTCTGAATTACACGGAGAGTTTCAAAGTAATGTGGCTACTCGCGTGGCGTACTCTGCCCCTCGCCCTGCTGGCCGCGCTAGCGATCTCCGGACTCTTGCGCCTACTCCGAGTCCCCATCGGGGCAATCGATACACAGGATCCTCTCGCCAATGCGCTCGGCCTCAGCGTGCTGGATTCTGTCGCCGGCCTCGTGCTGACGCCACTGCTCATCCCCGGCATGCTGCGCAAGAAGTATCGAGGCTTTCGTCTGGAACTGAACGAGTTTGTCCCGCCGCCGGAGCCTACGAAGGCTCGGAAGCGCTGACGTCGGTCGGCGGTACATCAGCCGACACTACATCCGCAAAGATAAAACCGTCGCGCTCGACGATTTCACCGGAGCGCACGGCGAGCGGCTTCGAGAACACCGGCGATTCGTAGACGAACGTGTGAAACTCGCCGTTCTCCCCGCAAGGATCGGCCGATTGCGGCAAACTCGCGAGAAACTCGAGGTCGAAATCGTGTCCCGCGAACGCCCGTCCCAGCGACGGATCCACGCAAGTCACCTTCGCCTTCACCCCGGCCGCGATCATCTCCCGAGCCAGCGCCGCCGTCGGCTTGCCCCACACAGGGAACAGCGGCTTCAGTCCGGTGCCCTGCAGTTGCCGCTCTCGATACGCCCGGATGTCTTCGAGGAACAAGTCGCCGAACGCGAACGCTTCGATGCCCTGCTCCACCGCGCGAGCACACACCCCGCCCATCAGCTCCTCGTACTGCGCGTTGGAACACGGCCAGGGCAGATCCACGCTCCACAGCGGCAATCCGGTCAGTGCCGCCTGCGCTTCGACCAAGCTCCGCCGCACGGCGTGCATCGCCACACGATTCGCTTCTCCGTTGAACGTCGTGAACAGCCCCGCGATCTCGATGTCGGATTGCTGGCGCAGCAGGTGCAGCGCCCAGGCGCTATCCTTGCCGCTACTCCAGCTCAGCAGGACCTTTCTTGGCACTCGGAACCGCTACTGATGCGCGGGCGCCAGCGCCGGCCGGGACAAGCGGGTCAGCAGGTAATGCCCGCCGAACAGCGCCACCGCATACACCGCATCACCCAGAAGCTGGTTGCGATAGAACGGCACTCCCGCGGCCAGACACGTCGTCAAGCCCGCCAGAGTGTGCGGATACAGCGTCCCCATCGCCCACACGCCGCCATTGCTGATCAGGAAGAAGGACAAGCTGGAAGCCAGAGCTCCCGCCGCGATGGTGCCGACGCCTTCCGAGCGCCGCACCCAGCGGCCCAGCAGCACCGGAATCAGGAACGCAGGATACACGAACAGTGCATCGCGCGAGAAGCCCAGCACCGCATCGCTGAGCGCCAGCGCCAGCAGCGTAATCGCCGCTCCGGTGTACCACTTGGACGCCTTTGCGCCCGCGTACAAGCCCAGAGCGATCATGGGAGTGAAATTCCACGGATGCGGAACCACCCGAGCAGCCGCTCCCAAAGCAATCATCAACGCAACGATCTTCTTGTCCGAGTTCACGAACCTATTCTACTCCTTCCTGGTTCCAGCTATTTTCCCGCCAACAACAAGGAGTGCGTGTCGAAGCTGAAACCGATGTGGCCCCGCACTTCGTTGCCCGTAAGCAATTCCGTCCGGTTGGACCACGAGATCCCAATCGGCAGCTTAATTCCGCTGTTCGGAAGCTGGAGCGTCATGGCCGCCTGCAACACCGCGACGGTTCCTCGCTTCGCCAGAAGCTGCGTCGCATTCCCCGGCAACGGAATGCTGGTTCCGGGAGCCACCGTCCCGGAAGGGATATTGATCAATCCCGGGCTGATCTGATACTGGATGTAGGCGCCCAGCGTGAAGGTGGAAAGCGCCTTGCTATCCACAGGCCTGTCGAACTGAAGCGCAAACTGAGCGTCCCGCCAGTAGCTGGTGTTTCCCTTCGTATTCGAAACTTGGGCCTTGGTGTAGTTGGACAGGCCCGCGTTGATCGTAAGCGTCCCGGGATTGACCGTGCCTTTTTGCTTCGGGCTCCAGGCAAACACGATCTTGGAATTGATCAACTTGGGTTGCAGCGAGGGCTCCTGGTAGGAGATCTCCACCGTCAGCATGGGCTGATTGCCGAGGTCAAAACCGGCCCGTGTGTTTGCGTAATAGCGGCCGTAGGCGTTGCCTGCCGCTGTGAGCTTGGCGTCCAAATCTGGAATCGACTTCCGCATGGCCGCTTCCAGCAAATCCAATTGAATTACCAAAACCGCGCTAACCGCCGGCGCGTTTGCAGGCGCAGCCTTTAGAGCCGTCACGGCGCCCGCTCTCCACATCTGATAAACGGACGTCGGATCGTCGAAAGCGACCGTTTTTCCGTTCGCGTCCGTGCTTCGGACGATGGTGTAAATGCTATCTTGCGCGGTCAATAAGTCGCTGGTAGCAGTGAACAGAGCGGTCTTGTTCTGAAGGAACCACATATTCCACGCATCCCGGTAGGTTTTCGAGCGGAGATCGCGCGTGTTCTTGATCACGAAGCGGGCGCCCGCACTGGAAAACTGGCGCTTGTCGGACGTCAGCAAAGCGGCCAGGGACGTTCCATCGGCGGGATTCTGGCCCGTGACCGCTTGCGTGTTGCTCTTGCTGACATCGAACGCGGCCGTAAGCTCCAGATTGTTCAGCGGAGATGGGTCGCAATTCGCGGTCGATGAGTCCATACAGATAGGCAGGACGTCCTGGCCGGTAAGGAATCGGAACAACCCCTCACCATTGCCTCGGACGGTGAGCAGGTTCTGGTCTAAGGTTTGGGTCAACGCCCCGCTTTCCAGCGCCGCCGTGACTAATCCCGTAATACCGGCCTTTTCTGCCGCGCTCGCCGTTCCGCCCGCCGTTGCCGACGACCCGGCCTGTTCGTCCACCCGGCCGTTTTCGACCCCCCTTAAAAACGTTCCAAACGTCGCATCAAATGCGTTCTGCTGCAGGCTTTTGGCCCTCACGTACTCCAGGAACGGCCGGCGGAAATTAGCGGTAATGTCGCTCAAGGTTTGCGGATAGTTCACCGTTTTCATGTTTTCGGCGACCTTGAAGTCCGCCACCGGGTCGGCCGGAGTAGCGGCGGGCTGGGCAAATAACGGTCCCATTGCCAGCACCGAGCCCCAGGCGAGTCGGGCCAGGCCCATTATGGCCGAAGACATACGTGGTTTAGGAGGCATGGATACGAATCTCAGTAGTCGGGTTCGCGACATCAAACGCCCAGGTGCGCAGGACCTGAGAAGCTCCAGCGCCGCAATCCTCTTTGATCCGGAAAACTTCTCCCGGGACACCTCCCAGGAAGCCCATGCCCAAGGCATTGACAGGGTTGGAAGCCTTGAAAGCAGCGTTGCCATTCGCGTCGAGGGCGAAGGACACGCCGTTCAGCGACGCCGCGCCGAGATGCACCGTTCCGGAGTCGCTGTCCACAAAAACGGTGATCTGCGCATCCTTTGCACTGTCGAAATCCGTGGGCCCATTTGCGGCGGGATTCCCGGGGTCGAAAGCGATTGAACCCGCGTGCGGGCTCAGTTTACAGGCCATGGAAATACTCTCCAAATCAAGCGGGTTTCGGGCAGTATAACTTAGCTTAAAGAGGAAAGTCCACAGAAAAACTTTCTCTAGATTTGTGGCGCGCATCAACTCGGGAGGGGGGTTTTCGATGGATGGGCCGGTTACGGGACGCCCAATGGACGCGACCTGCTCACCCGCCTTCCCGGCGCCAGACCCTACCAAGATGAACATACGGTTAGATTTCCCCGCGATCGAACTCGTAACTTGCACGCTACTCTGAGCATCTTCTATAGTGAGCGTTAAGAAATCGGCCGGGAAGCCGATACTTAGGGTGAGGCGTTATGGAGATTCTGGGTGACCGTAAGTTTGTCGAGGTTCCCGGGTCTAAGACCCACGAGTTACCTCCTCTGCTGGTGCGCATGGCGCCCGGCGTTAAGCGGTTGGATAAGGTCATGGGGATGGCCAGTGATCTGGTGGAACAGGAAGACATGATTCCAGTTGCACCCATCGCCGCCCTCGGGAACGAGGGTCTGGAACACGAGCGGCGCCGCATGGACCTTGCGCTCAATCTGGTGGACCAGTACATGGGCTTCGTCCAGCACTGGCAATGGGGCGATAGCATCCTCGAGTGGATCCGCCAGTGCGAGACCACCTTCGGCACGCGCGTGGAACTCCGCAATCTGCTGACGCCCGACGTCTGGCCGCACGCCGGACGCTCCAGCTTCGTGATGCTCCTCGAAGATAAGGCCGTCCAGACCGGCGGCGTCGGATTGGAAAAAGCCGTCGGCATGCGCCTCACCTTCCGCCAGCCGCCGCCGCTGCGCTGCTTCTCGAACCAGTTCTTGTTTTACTTGAACTCGTCTGTCGGCAACAGCGCCTATCACACCTGGGCCGGCATGACCTCCGCGCCCATCAGTTCCTTGCCGCCCGAACGGTTCCACTTTGAGGTGGTCGACATGAGCCTCGATTGAGAGCCGCCGTCTTCTTCCTCTCGATTTGGTGCGCCACGGCGCAGACGCTGCCACTTCAGCAAATTCCGTTGTTTGAGAAGATGCCCAACGCGGCGTCACTCGGCACTGTTTCCTCCGTAGCCGCCGATCGCAATGGCGTCGTCTACGTGCTCCAGCGCGGCGACAAGCTCGATCCCATCATTGCCCTGGACCGCGACGGCAAACTCCTTCGCTCTTGGGGCAAAGGGATGTTCACCGTTCCGCACAGCATCCGTGTAGACGCCCAAGGCAATCTCTGGACTGTCGACGCCGGCAGTTCCGTCATCCTCAAGTTCTCGCCGGAAGGCAGGAAGCTCCAGCAAATCGACGTCGGCGAAGTCGCTCCCGCCGAACAGTGCGCCTTTCCCACGCTCTGCGGCACTACCGACATCGCCTTCGGCCCCAACGGCCGCCTGTTCATCTCGGATGGCTACGGCAACGCGAGGATTCTCGAATACAGTTCCGGCGGAAAGCGCGTGAACATGTGGGGCAGTTCCGGCACGGGACCCGGACAATTTCAAATTCCGCACGGCATCGTCTACGATGGCAAGAATCTCCTCGTCGCCGACCGCACGAACGCCCGCATTCAGCGCTTCGATCTCGATGGCCGCTACCTCGGCGAGTGGACCACTCTCGGCCGGCCGTTCGCGCTAAAGATGAACGCCGGATCGCTTTGGGTGGCAGGCATGACTCTCGATCAACGCCCCACTCCGCAGATCCTCAAGGTCGACCCGATGACGGGGAAGATCCTCGGCCAAGCGCCCGGCCCCGGTCCGCATTCGATCGATGTGAACGCAGGCGAAGAAGTCTTCACGGGAGGCTGCTGCGGAGGCGTCAACGCCAACGGCTTCTTCCTGCTAGACCGCCCTTAGCGCATTCCTCTCAAAGGTCACTCGCCAATGTGCCGGTCGCACTCCACGATCTGCGCTTCCGCCTGCTTCCTCCGCCGCTCCGTCTCCGGAGTCTGCGGAGTCCAATTCTTCCATCGCGACCGGTTCTTCTGAAACAGGAACTCCGCCCATTCGTAGTGGCGATTCGACAGCAGCATCCGCCCGTACAGATCGTCGAGATCCGCAGCCGCCTCCGCCGCGCCGAGGGTCGGCTGCCGTACGTCGAGCACCTTCTGCATGAGCGGCTTCCCCTTCTCGATCAGAGCTGCCGCTTCATCCGGCTTGTGATTTTCGAACGCCGCCGAAGCGTCGCGATCGATCGCCGCGAGTTGCGCCACGGTCTCCCCGTACCAGGCCTGAGCCGTGGGATCGGACGCCTGGGGCGCAGGCGCGGAGCCGCACCCAGCCAGCAGCACCACTCCGAACAGAGCAAGGATCCGCACTCCCTTAGAGTATCCGCTCCGACGCCATCTCCTAGGGAATAACGTACAGTGGCGCGTAGGAGGCGTTCACTCCCACGGTTGCTCCGTTCGATGCGTAGGTTCCCGGCGGAATCTGAATGTTCACCTGCGTAATCCCCGCGATCAGGCCGGGCGCTGCTCCCGCGTACAGCGGTTGGACGTACGGGCTCGGGCCGCCGGGTTGCGGATTGTTCCCCAATCCGGTCGAAACGTACACAGTGACAGGCACCGCGGGCACCGGCAGCGGATAGGAACTCATGAATCCATCCAGACTCGGCGGCGTGGTAACTCCCAACCCGGATACGTAGATCGCAATCACCGAGCCCACCTTCGCCGGTTGCTTCGAGGAATTCGGCGTGCCGTCCTGATTGAAGACGCTGAGCATCTGCGGACTCTGTGGACCCACGTAAATGCGAACCGAGTTCGAAGTCTGCCCGTTGTTCGTCACCGTCACTTGCGGATATTGGGCTACTTCAAACGGCACGAAGCATTCGATCATGCCGTCCTGCACCGAGATCAGCGGCGCGGGAATCCCGTCGAATTTCACCGTGACCCCTGACACGATGTCCTCCAGCCGTCCGGTAGCATCGAACTTCGCATCCACCTTTGCGGCCGGACCCAGGTTATGTCCCGCGATCTGGATCAACTGTCCCGGCGCGACGGTGGCCACTGACGGATAGACCGTCGGCGACGGATACGACGCCAGCGGACCGATCACGTCGATCTCAACCGGAGGCTTCATCGCCGGATCGATCTTCTGCAAAACCACCGAAGTGCCGGTTCCGAAACTCTGCGGCCGCTTGGGTATCGAGGGAGAGAGCCCGGCTCCCGCGATCAGAGCTACGCCGGACGGATCCAGCGTCAACGCGTTCGCATCGGTATAACTCGAAAAGAGAAGCTTCGAGGCCGTGGGGTCGAATTCCGCCACGAAGTACCCGCTGATCGCCAGTTGGAAGGGAGCCACGAGCGGAAAATCGGCCGAGACTCCGAGACCCATCACCCACGAATTCCCCGCCGCATCCACGGCCAGAGCGGTGCCGGATTCATTACAGGAGCCTCCCAGATACGTGAGATACCGCGCGGTCGAGAGCGTAGGATCCAGCTTCAGTAAAAACGCGTCGCCCGCAGGCGTCGGAGGCGGGCCCGGCCCAATGCTAAAGGTCGGGGCGCAGCCGCTCGCGACCTTGGCTTGATAGGCGCCCGGCGTCCCGCCCGGCGCGATGCCGTTGGTGAACCCCGTCACGTGGATGTCACCTGAGGCGTCCACGACCACACTCGAAGCCTGTGTTCCATATCCGCCACCCAGATAGGTAGCCGCCAGCACCTTGTCCCCCGCCGCACTCAGCTTCGCGATAAATCCCACGGTAAACGGAATGAGGGTCTTCGGGTCGCCCGGATACGCCGCCTGGTACGCGTTCGCGGACGCCGGGAAATCCGGAGATGTGGTAGAGCCGGTCACAATCGCTTCACCCCCCGCGTCCACCGCGATTCCCGCTCCCGCGCTTCCGCACGAACCCGGGAGAAACGTCGAATACACGAGCGAGCTCCCATCCGCGCTCAACTTGCTCACGAACGCATACGTGCCCATGTTCGGATTCAGGAAGAAATTCGTCTGCGGGCGGCTGCACACCGCCGTCGGCTGCGCGGGCAGAAGCGATCCCTGCGTCGTCGGAAAATCCTTCGACGACGTTTGCCCCGTAATGTACACGGAGCCCGCCGCGTCCAGCGCCATCCCCTGAGATTGCAGGGAAAAACCGTATGAGACGCCCAGTTCGTCGGCATAGAGCATCTTCGTGCCATCCGGACTGAGCTTCACCAGGAAAAGGTTCGACTGCCCCGCCGGCGACGTAGGCGAAAAATGCACCGTCGCCGGAAAGTCCGGGGCTATCGTGGATCCCGCGACGTAGGCGTTTCCTTGAGAGTCCACCTTAAGCGCCGAGATCCCGTCCGCCCATCCGCCGCCGAAGAATGTCGTATAGAGGACCTGCGTTCCCGTCGGGTCCAGCTTCATCACAAACGGACGATTCACCGCGTCGATCGCAGCGTACACCGTTCCGCCCAAATCCATCACCTCATGCACTGTCCCCGTGGAAATTTGCGGCACCAAGTGCATCGTCGCTCCGTTGTCCGTCGTGTAGTACAGCGAATTTTGCAGGCCGACGTACAACGTGTTCGCGGGTGAATCCCACGCCATCCCCTGAAGCTGCAACGGCTGCGGGTTCCCAGGTAGCGTCCGCGGCACGATGGTGGTAAAACTCGCGCCGCCGTCCTTGCTCATCTGGACCCCGTAATTATTCAGCACGAAAACATTCGAGGCGTTTCCGGGGTCTACGATCAGCGCCAGCGACGAAAAGAGCCCCTGCGCGAGGCCTTTCCAACTCAGGCCACCGTCGGTGGACTTCAGAAGAATCGCATTCCCGTCCACCGCGTAGAGGTCGCTACCATTCGGACCAAACGCCATCGTGATCGTGGAATACGGAAACGGCTGCGGCGCGGCTTCACCCGGAAACGAGGCGTTCACGGGTGTCCAGGTGTAGCAGCCGTCCGTGCTTTTGAAGATCGAATTGGTCGTTCCCGCCACCGTGTAACACAGTTCGTGATTCACGGGACTGATGATCACCTGCGAGGTCGGGACCATTCCGTTCTGCCCGGCCGGGAGCCCCAGATCGTGAAGCACCCAGCTTTGCCCGGTGTCATTGCTGAAGTACAAGCCGCCATTGGTCGGCACCCCGAGTGTGGAAGGAACCAGAGGATCCACCGCAATGACGCCCGGAGACATCTGCGGATAGATGTTCCCGCTCGTAATCCCCGGCACCGGAGCGTTCCGTACCCAATCCGCCCCGCTATTGGAACTGAGATACATCCCCCCCGGCGTCAGCGCGTACAGAATCTTGCCATCCGCGGTGCCGCCCATCGAAAACACACTTGTTTCCCGTCCCACATAGACCGGCACTACCGTCTTGCCCGAATTCGTGATCGCCAGCAGCGGCGGATCGACGTTGGTCAGCGCCCCGTTTGCCACCGGAAAATCGATCGAATTGCTGATGCCGGCCATATAGATATTGCCCTGTGCATCCGTCGCGATCGCCGTGGCCTTGTCCGCGCCGCTGCCCCCGAAATACTTCGTGTACACCAACTCCGGGTCGATGGTCAGAGTTGCACGCAAATCGTAGTGCCCCAGCCGAATTCCCACCTCGCCGCCGCCCAGCAACACGTACCGAGCCTCCACCCGCCGCCCGCCGGCTTGAAACACTCGCGGGACCTTCTGCTCCAGAACCCCCGCCGCCGTCTCCACCAACAGGTTGCCCTCCGGGTCGATCCGCACCTCGCGCGCTCCGTCGAACGCCAGCCGCACACGTTCCGGCGATGCTCCTGGCGCCAGCGCCAAATCGTACTCCAAGGCCTCCCCTTTACTTGACCCGCTGCCATAAAAAATCGCGTCGATGCCGGGATAAATCCCGCGCCGCTCGATCTTCGGATATTGCGGGAACTTTATCAGGCCGCCGGATGAAATGTAGGTAGCGGGAACGGCTTCGCCGACACCTTCCCATGGCGACTTCGGAGATGACCCCGGAAAGCGCAGGGTGATCTGGCCGAAGCCGACGCCGTCCGTCCGAAACGTGGCCACGCCGCCGGGGAAGCGGGCTTCAAACACAGTGCCGCCCCTTTTTTCGAACGAAACGGGAGTTGAAAACGCCGGCAAGGCCAGCACGATGGAGAGAAATGAGAACGGAAGAAGGCGCACGGAGTCTCCTCAGAAAAGACGCGGGCGCAGACAGCTTTATTGTGGCACAACTACGTCCTGCCGGCGTCTAACACTTTTAGACTCTGCCAGGGCTGGAACCGTAACAAGACAGAACGTAACAAAGGGGTAACATGGGACCAATACGCTGGAATATGTCGCGCGCTCATCTTTCTGTTCTTCTCATCGCGGCGAGCGTAACGCTCGCCCAGACGGCGCCGAAGCTCGAATATGAGGTGGCCTCGGTCAAGCCCGCCCCGCCGCCGGAGGGCGGACGCATCCTCGTGGGAGGCCGCGGAGGTCCCGGCACACCCGATCCCACTCAGGTCACGTACAACAACGCGACCGTCAAGATGCTCCTGACCAACGCCTACAACGTGAAATCGTACCAGGTCACCGGTCCCAGCTGGATCGATACGGAGCGCTACAACATCCAAGCCAAGATCCCCGAAGGCACCACGCCGGAGCAGCATCGCATCATGCTCCAAAACCTGCTCGCCGATCGCTTCAAGATCGTCCTGCACCATGAGTCCAAGGAGTCTCCGCTGTACGAACTCACCCAGCTTAAGACCGGATCGAAATTGAAACCCACCGCCGGAGATCCCAACGCACCGCCCCCACCTCCTCCGAGCGGGCCTCCCGGACCGCCTCCCATAGGAAAAGACGGCATGCCGGAGCTTCCCAAGAACGGCAAGGGCATGATGATGATGTTCACGAACGGCAAAGCCCGGGTCGGAGGCAACGTGCAGGCCGTTTCCAGCCTGGCCGATATGCTCGCCAATCAACTGGGGATGCCGGTAGTGGACAAGACGGGTCTCACGGGATTCTACGACTTCACCCTGGATTTCGCCCCCGACTCGCTCGGAGGCCGTGGTGGTCCCGGCGGCCTCGTGGCTCCGCCTCCTCCGCCCGGCGCCGCGCCGGAAGCCGCGGCTCCCAGTGACCTGGCGCCGCTGCTGACCGCGGTCCAGGAACAACTCGGCCTGAAACTGGACAAGACAAAAGGCCCGCTGGACCTGATCGTGGTCGATAAAGGCGACAAGGTCCCAACCGAGAACTAAGACTAGGGTTTCGCTACGGATTTCTTCAGGTTCAATGGCGTGCTCATGCCGAACTGCGTCCAGGTCCCATCGATCTCCGTGCCCTCTTTATTCATGTTGCCCTGAAAATTCCCGCTGACCGCGGGCACCAGAAGGAGAAGCTGGTCGCCCGCCGTCGTGACGGCTGAGACCGGGATGCGCGCATTGCCCTGGTCCGGGCTCAACATCTCTGCCTCGCCACCGGATTTGCCGTTGGTGATCTTCAACACCACATGCAACGTCTGGCCGAAATTGATCTCGCCCTCCCAGGTCCCCAGGAAAGGAGCGGCCACCGCGGGGCTCGGCTTCGGCACCACGACGTTCGCCTCGCCTGTGCGGCTCAACTTAAGCGGTAACGAGTTGGGGCCTTGTGTAAAATTCCCGTCCAAAGTCTTACCGTCCGCGGAAAGCGCTCCGGTGAACGTCGGATCGCCAGGGCCTCCCTTGAGCCGGAACGAACCTTTTCCGTCCGCGAAGGAGATCGCTTCGAGCGGCATGCCGGAGGCGCCCTGCGCTGGAATCGAAATGGACCCGATCCAGCCGTCGCTCCCCTTATCCAGGTCGACCTCCATGCCCAACTGGCCGCCGGGCGTGCTGATCTCGCCGCTCCAGTGGCCTCGGATATCGCTCTGCGCGAAAACCGGCCCTGCCATCGCCAGAACCACAAGAATATTTCTGAGTCTATAATCCATTTCACCCTCCCGTTCAGGTTTTAGACACCGCATCGGCCAAAACGGTTGCCGAATTTCGTTGCTGTTGCGGTCCATTGACGCCCGCAGGCCCACATGATAGCGTTTGTAACAGTTTGCGCGAATAGGAGGACCGCAAATATGCTGAAGCGACTGGCCCCATTCCTATTTGGATTGCCCCTTGTGTTGGCCGCGGCCAACGGCACCACGAAAATCGCCTCATCGCTGCTCCAAGCGAACTCCAATACCAAGCCCGGTTCGGCAATGGTCACGGCTGCGCGTTCTGGCAAAGTCGACACCCTCAAGTCCTTACTCGATCGCGGCGCAGATGTAAACGCCAAGGAGAGCGCGACTGGCCAGACCCCACTCATGGCAGCAGTCCTCGGCAATCATCGAGACGCGGCGGAGTTCCTGCTCGAACGAGGCGCCGATATCAACGCTTCCACCGAAGACGGCATGACCGCGTTGCTGTTCGCCGCCCGCGAAGGGTATCGGGAAATAGCCACGCTCCTGTTAGATCGCGGCGCGGACCCCAACGCTCGCGACCAGCATGGCCGCGGTGCTCTATTCTTCGCCATCGAAGCACGCAATCACGAGCGATCGGAACAGGCGGCGTCATCCGCTTTGCTGGAAACCTTGGTAGAGAAGGGCGTGGACGTGAACGCTCGAGCCAATCCCGACGGCCTCTCCTGGGTGGATTTCGACGGCGAGACTCCGTTCCTGCGCGCCGCGCTGTCGGGCGACGTCGAGTCCATGCGCTATCTGCTAGAGCACGGTGCGGATCCCAACCTCGGAACCTGGGGCGGCACCACTCCCTTGATGGCAGCCGCGGGCATCAGTCCGGAACAAACGTTCGTGCGCCCGGAGCCGGAAGTTCTGGCCGCCCTCCAGTTCTGCCTGGACCACGGAGCCCACGTCAATGCCAAAAATTCCGACGGACTCACCGCCCTGCACGGCGCGGCGAATCGTGGAGGGGAGTCCGCGATTCTACTACTGGCCGACTACGGCGCGAAGTTGAACGCGAGAGACAAGCTCGGCCGGACACCGCTCATGTTCGCCGAAGGAGTTTTCCTCGCCGCGCAACCTTCGGAAGCCAAGCCCAAGGCGATCGCCCTGATCAAGGAACTGATCGCCGGCCGAGACTGACGGCAGCCGCCTAATCCTGAGCCCACTCGTAAGGAAAGAGCTTTCCCGCCGCGACCGGGTCAAGATCCACTCCGGCGAGCTTCGCCGCTTTCGCGAGCACGGGATCGCGGCCCGCGGCCAAGTCTGCCGCCGTGGGGAGGATGCGCTCGTCCGGCATCACACCCGAATGCTCCAGGCTCTTCCCGTCTGCCATGACCAAGTCCGCATCCGTGATGGAAGCGCCGTAGTAGATCTTGGTATCCGCACCGTCCGACATCGAGAAAAACTGCGATTCCATCACGCTTCCCGAGCTGAGATCGCCCAGAACCACGCCGCGGTGCTCCAACTGCACGATACGCGCGAACAATTCCGACGCGGAAGCCGAGCGGTTATCCACCAGGACGATCACCTTGCCCGTAAACGGACCGGGACGTTTTTTCGCCACAATCGGCTTCAGATCCGGCTTGCGGCCCTTACGAACGGCGATCGTCACGTCGTGATCCATCAC
Organism: Bryobacteraceae bacterium; assembly: GCA_036498815.1. Classification (GTDB taxonomy): domain Bacteria; phylum Acidobacteriota; class Terriglobia; order Bryobacterales; family Bryobacteraceae; genus Palsa-187. Next base: position 65,616 of record DASYET010000048.1, read on the forward strand.
GTCGCCCACCAGGTATTGAAGCGTCTTGACCGCTCCGCCCGGGTTGTCGCGTAAGTCCAGAATCAGGGTCTGCGCGCGCTTCACCGCCTTCATGGCGCGATCCACTTCTTCATCCGTCATATCGAATTCCGGCATTTTCCAAACGATTAACTTGTCGCCGAAGTCCACCTGGCGCTGCCGCATCAGATGTTCCGCGTTCTCATCCTCGCGGACCAGTTGCCAAAGATCGTCGCCGGAGGCCAAATCGAGCACGCGTTTTTCCTGCTTAATCTTTGCCGCGACATCCACAGCTTTCTCCGTTCCATCCGGCCGCACGATTTGCAGATGCAACACCGTCACCGCATAAAGCTGGTTAAATGCGTAGTTCATTTTCCAAAGCGTCGAGCGCTGCGGCCGCAATCCTTGGATGGTGAGCACGCGGTCTCCCGGGGCCAGCTTTTCGGTCGCATCCGTGCGAGGCCTGACGTTGGTGATGTAACAGTCATCGCCGGCCATACTCATCACAAAACCAAATTCGCGGTGCGTGGAGCGTGCCGGCGGCTCAAAGAACGTGTGGGAATCGTTCAGACCGTCCAATACATCGGCGATGGTCGCGAAGATCTGGGAATTAGAGTTCGCCTTCTGAATCTCCTGCTCTGCGGCCTTCGCCTTCACCGCGAGATCGATACCTCGAAACGAAGGATCGTAATAATGCTTGCGAACGCCGTCCACCACTTCGTGCAGCATTTGGAGCCCTCGGGCACGTTGATTTTTATCGAAGGACTGCGCCTCCCCTCGAGAAAATATAAAGCCGGACAACAAAACGGCAAGGGGTGCGGCGAACTGCCGGCCGCGAAAGGATCGATTCAAGACGGACATTGTGCCCAGTTATCTCCTGTAGAACGGGTCCAATTTAAAATCGGGGTTCCGGAAGTATAACAGTAATGTCGTTGGTTATGCCACAGCCTTAGGCGTTGTTTTGCGAGATATATTACCGGTACCTCCGTCCCATCCGCCCTGGCCGCCAGCCTCTGTCCCCCCTTAGCGGCAGCCACGGGCGAGAAGAGTACTAGGCTTCGAATCCGACCTGTTACGCTGGAAAACGGATCGCCGGGAGGCGACAGGAATGGCTCTCACCATCACCGTCAATGAGCGGCAGCGGACAATAACATCCGCGCCGGATACACCGTTACTGTACGTTCTGTCGAACGAACTCGAACTGCAAGGCCCGCGCTTCGGCTGCGGACTCGCTCAATGCGGATCGTGCTCGGTCCTGGTGAACGGAGTGGAGACGCGCTCCTGCGTCACGCCGGTTTCCGCTGTCTCACGGAAATCCGTGACGACTCTTGAAGGCCTGCCGGCCTGGTATGCGGCGCAGAAGAAGCTTCCGCAAGCCCCCGCGATGCATCCGGTGCAGCAAGCGATGCTCGATGAGCAGGCAGCGCAGTGCGGTTACTGCTACAACGGCATGATCGTCAAAGCGTCCGAACTGCTCTCCAAGAACGCGTCCCCCACCGACGCCCAAATCCGCACCGCAATGAACGGACACATCTGCCGCTGTGGGACCTATCCTCGCATCATCCATGCCGTGCAGCGAGCCTCGAGGGTCATGGCCGGAGCCGCACGATGAAAACCCTCCGCAGAGAATTCCTCAAGTCCGGCGGCGCGATGGTCGTCGGCTTCAGCCTGCAAGGCGTGCTGCCGGGGCAGATCCAAGCTCAGGCTCTAGCCCGCGGCTCCGCACCCGGTCCGCCGGATGCAAAGCAGATCGACACCTGGCTTGCCGTCCACGCCGACAACACCGCCACCATCTACATCGGCTTCGCCGAACTCGGCCAGGGCAACTCCACCGCGCTCCTTCAAATCGCGGCGGACGAGTTGGATCTCGACATGAGCCAGCTCAGCTCCGTCCGCCTCGATACCAACGTCACCCCGAATCAGGGCGGCACTTATTCGAGCGCTTCCATCCAGCGCGGCGGCCCGCAGATTCGCACGGCTTCGGCGGAGGCTCGCGCCGCGCTGCTGAAGCTGGCCTCTCAGAAGTTGAACGCTCCCTTGGATCGCCTGACCGTGTCGGAAGGCGTGGTCTCGGTGCGGGGCGGTACGGGCTCCGTCAAGTACGGCGACCTAGTCGGAGACAAACCCTTCAACCTTGCGTTCACGAATTCCGCGCCCGTCAAGCCGATCACGGAGTACAAACTGGTCGGCAAACCCGTTCCCCGTCGCGATTCCCCCAACAAAGTCACCGGGAAATACATCTACATGCAGCACGTGCGCGTACCGGACATGCTGCACGGACGCGTGGTCCGGCCGCGAGGCCAACGCATGTACGGAGCCGGAGCGAAAGTCGTCAACATTGACGAGTCGTCGATTCGCGCCATCCCCGGAGCACGCGTGGTGCGCAAGAACGATTTCGTCGGAGTAGTCGCGCCGGCCGAATGGGACGCCGTTCGTGCCGCGCAACAGTTGAAGATCACCTGGGCCGCGCCGCCCGCTCTGCCCGATAGCGCCAGCGTCTACCAGCAAATGCGGCTCGCGAAAACCGAGGATCGCGTGGTCGGCCAGAAGGGCGATATCGAGGCCGCGTTCGGTGGCGCGCCGCACACCACCACACAAACCGTGCATGGACCCTACCAATCCCACGCGCCCTTCGGACCCAACTGCGCCGTCGCCAACGTCACCGCGGATTCCGCTCTGGTGATGTGCTCCACGCAGGACGTCTACGGCACCCGCACCAGCCTCGCGCGCGTCTTGGGCCTCGCCCCCGAAAAAGTTCGCGTGCAGTATTACGAAGGCTCCGGCACCTACGGCCACAGTTGCTACGATGATGTCGCGCAGGCCGCGGGACTTCTTTCTCAGCTCGCCGGCAAGCCCGTGCGTTTGCAGTTCATGCGCTGGGATGAACTTGGATGGGATAACTACGGCCCCGCTCACGTCGGCGAAGTCCGCGCCGCCGCCGACGCCAACGGAAAAATCGTCGCCTACGAGTATCAAGGCTGGCATCACGGCTGGAGCAACGTCGAAACTTCGGAACAGTTGGCGCTCAGCAAGCCCGGCGCGGAGTGGCCCGGCGGAGCCGCGCAACAAGTGAGCCCGCTCAACTGCGGAGGCATGTACGACATCCCGAATCTGCGCCTGGTGAACCACAAGCTGCCCGTCACTGAATACTTCAAGGGCGGATGGCTGCGCTCCCCGCTCGATCTCTCCTTCTCGTTCGCGTCCGAGCAAGCCATCGATCATCTCGCGTACCTCGCCGGTATCGACCCCTACGAGTTCCGCCAGCGCAATATCAAGGATCCCCGCTGGCTCGGCGTGCTCGACGCGGCCGCGAAGGCCGCCGGTTGGAAGCCCTCCAAAGCCGCCGCGAAAGTCTCCACCGCGCAGATCGTCACCGGCCGGGGCATCGGAGTCGGCACACACCTCGCCTCCTACGGAGCCGCCGTCGCCGAGATCGAAGTGAATAGGGAAACCGGCAAAGTTCTCGCCAAGCATCTCTACGGAGCCATCGACGCAGGCCAGGTCGTAAACCCCGGCAATGTCGAAGCGCAGATCGGCGGCCAGTTAGTCCAAGCCGCCAGCCGCATGTTCTACGAAGAGATCGCCTTCAACACCACCAACGTCACCAGTCTCGATTGGTCGACCTACAAAGTGATGCGTTTCGACGAATGCCCGCAAGTGCATCCCGTCGTGGTCCAGCGCTTGGATCAGCGTTCTTCCGGCGCAGGCGAAGAAGTCATGGCCGCCGCTGCGGGAGCCATCGCCAACGCCTTCTTCGACGCGACAGGCGTGCGGATGAAGCAGTATCCTCTCACCCCCGCGCGCGTGCTGGCCGCCCTCAAATCCGCATAGCCTAATACGTGGCCGCGGTTCCGCCGATAAGACGGGTGGAGTCTTATCATGCCGGCCGCCTTGCGAGTCCTTACCGTTGTTTCCGACGAACAATTGTGTCGAACGTTGAATGCGGCGTTCCCTCGCGTCCATGCTCTTGAGCTCGTGCGGGAGGTAACGGAGTTTCCCGACCTCGACTCTCTCCTACGCACCATCCGGGTCCAGACGCCCGATTTCCTGATTGTCGACGTTACGGACCTGTCAAAAGCTCAACCTTTACTGAGCGGCATCGACACCTTCATGCCCGGCTTACCCGTGATCGGGATCGCCCCTCAAGTGGACGCCGAACTGGCGCACCGTCTGATGCATCTCGGAATTCGCGAATATCTGACGCCGCCGCTCACGGGCGAAAAGCTCGCCGAGCTGGCCGATTTCGTGCGGACTCACTTGCAGAAACATCCGCGCGCCACGGTTCGCCCCGCGGACCTCTACACTTTCCTTCCCGCCAAGCCCGGCGTGGGAACCACCACCATCGCACTCGGCGCCAGTTGCGCTCTGGCCGAGGAAATGTCGGTTCGCACGCTACTGCTCGATTGCGACTTGGGCGCGGGTATCATTCACTTTCACCTGAAACTGGGAAACTCCGCCTCCATATTGGATGCCGTCGGCCACGCGGACAACCTCGATGAGGATCTGTGGCATCAAATGGTGGGGCGGTGGGGAAAACTGGAAGTGCTCCACGCGGGAAATCTGGTCTCGCCTCCCCAGGTCCACGCCTCCAGCCTCCAGCAGGTTCTCTCCATGGCGCGCGCGCAATATGAAGTTATCTGCGCCGACCTCGCCAGCAACCTCGACGAATTCTCCCTCCAGCTCATGCGCGAATCGAAGCGGATCTTTCTCGTCACCACGCCGGAAGTGGCGCCCGTGCACCTGGCGCAAGCCCGCTTGAAGAGCCTTGACGATCTGGGGCTGGCCGATCGGGTGAGTCTGGTGCTCAACCGGAAAGACGGCTGGAGAGGACACCTAGATGCGGCAGCGGTCGCCGAAGCGGTGGGGATTCCGGTGGCCTGCTGCATCGGCAATGACTACCGCGCAGTTTCGGATGCCACGCTCCGCGGCGCTTCCGTGGCCGTGGCCTCCGACGTCGGCCAGAGCATTCTCAACCTCGCGAACTCTCTGAAGACCGATCCCTCACAGAAAGCGGTCCCCACAAGCCATGCTCGCAAGTTCCTCGAATTTTTTCACGTGCCCAGTGAGGTAGAGGATCCGGCGACCGTTTGGCGAGGCTGAGGCTTAGAGCCAGCCTACTTCCGCTTGTTCCGATTGGACTGCTCGGCCGCCTGCTTTAACTCGTTGTTCACTTCTTCCAGCAGAGCCTTCGCCTTCTGTGCATGGCCGAACTCGTTGGCTTCCTGCGCCGCGACCACTTTTTGATACGCTTGCATACTGAATCGCTGAGCGGCGGCGAGATTCGGATGAAGGCACTTGGAGACATTTTGTTTCGGTTGCGCGAGGGCGACGCCTCCCACCAGCAGTACGGAACCGAGGAATCCGGACAACAACCTGGTTTTTGTCATGCCTGGGATTGTATGTCCGCGATTTGCGGCGTGCAATCCAAATCGGACATCGCGCCGCGCGAATCTTACGGATGAGAAATGTGGAAAGCGGGCGAGTCTTTGCGCCCGCTCCGGGGTTATTCTAAGACGCCTTCTCCGCGGCCTTCCGTGCCGCCCAGCGCTTTTTCTGCGCGGCTGCCATGCGCTTTCGCGCCGCCGGACTCACCGTTCGCGTCTTTTTGACCTCGCTCGAACCTTCGGCGCTCGCATCGGACATCCACTTCGGCGGCCGTCCACGGCGCTTCCCGCGAGTACCGGCGGCCAGGCGCTCCAAGGCCAGAATCGCTTCTTCGATCCGCTGCCGCTCTACGCGGAAGTCGGCAAGCATTTTGAGAATGTCCATAACATAACCAGTATGACATCCTCCCTCCTCCGGGCGAACGGTCAAATTGCATACAGGAAATCCTCCGCTTGATTGACAGTCACGATCCGCTTAGACTGTAGGAGTCGTCGCCCCATTCGAATCGCCCCGTAGCGCCCCAGCCCCCGTCAGAATCCCTGAAGCAGGAAGCGAGGTGCATACGTGTCGCCGTCAATTTCTCACGATTCCGCGGATCTGATTCGCTACCTGAACCTGAAGCTCGCCGCTCTGGGACAGCCCATCAGCCGCAGCACTGCCGAGCCCCAATTCCTCGACCTCGCCCGCCCCTTGCTCCGCAATTACGAAACCAAGGATCGCCTTCTGCGCGACCACCTCTGCCCCGCGGACGCGCGCATTCAATCTTTCCTCGACGATTATCTTCACGATGAGTGTCCGGACGGAGTTCCTCGCCTGCCCGGCCGCACCCTTGTCCTCGATCGCGCCGGACTTGCCCGCGTCATGTCCCTGCCTCCGCACGCGCCCAGTTTCTCTTCGCCGTATCTCAAGTCCTACCGGGTCCCCCAGGGCGTCCTGCACAACCCGCACAGCGACCGGCGCACCACGCAGGGAGTCTTCCACATCGCCGAAGGAGGTTTCCCGGTCCCCGCCGACAAGCAGGCCGTCCCCGCACGCGCCTTCGCCGAATTAATGAAGATCGCGCTGGTTCCTCCGCAAGCCGCGCTCACGCTTCCCTTCACCGCCGATCAGGACCAGCACGCCGAACTCTTCGTCTCGCTTCTCCTTCGTCCGCTGGTCTGCCCCGCTACAGGCACCGATCCCGCCAAGACCATGGAAATCCGTTTCTTCGCGCCCGGCAGCCTGGTCAGCAATCTCGACTTCGTCGAATCCATCTTCGGCAACGGAGGCGATCCCCATCTTCCCGAAAACGACGCCGCGCTCGACGTCATGCATTGGACCGGCCATACCGGATGCGTCATTCTCGCGCCCCACATCGTCGGCGTCAAGAAGATCGATCTCGGCCTGCCGCGCTTTGACGAAGCGACCGACCGCCATCGCCGCGACGGGATGTGTTGGTCCAAAGAAGATGAGCCTTACAACGGCGGCAACGCCTTCAAAATCTGCGCTCGGGATCATCGTGGCGTCATGGTGACCATCATCGCCGATAACTATTACGGCTATTGCAAGAAGGAAGTCAAAACGCAGATCAGCTACGCCGCCAGTCTCTACGGAATGTGCGAAGAGGAGCACGCCGGAGGTGCCGTCGCCTTCGCCACCTACATCCTCGGCCAGGAATTCTACGCCGCCCGCGCCGTCAGCCTGAAGAAAACTACCTTCGAACAGGGGATGCATGTCCTTGGCGAGATCGCCGACCGCCAGCCCGAAGGTTACGCCGTCGATCGCCGCTATCGCGACATCTTCTATATCCCCGGCGACACCGTGATCCGCGTCAACGATGGTCTCCTTGAATGGGAACATCACGGCCCGCAGACCCTCACACTTCGTCGCAACGCCACCTACGTCCTTCCCAATGGCTTCCGCATTCGACTGGAAAAGCAGCTGTCCGGGCCTACCTGGCGCTTAGTCGGCTCCCGGCCCCGCGGCACTCTCTGCCACAAGCCTTGCACCGTCTCCGGAGGAGGCAAATCCGAGATCTCGAAATCCCTCTCCAACTCTCTGCTCAGCGGACCCGTCTTCGTTCGCGATTACCAGGCCGACATGGATCAGGTCGCAGAAATCTTCAAGATGGATTTTTCCTCCATCTACAAATCCCGCCCCGCCGACGCCCGAACCCGCCGCCCCATCCTTAGCCCCGAACGCACGCTCGGCTCCGTCATCCAGTTACTCACGCCCTCTCCCGAATATACAAATGAGCACAACGAGTGGCTTCGCCAGCAGCGCCAGACCACCCGGCAGCTTCTGTTCACCATCAAGCGTTACTATCAGCCCGAATGGGGCGAGAACTGGCGCCAGCACTTTATGGTGGACCGCATCAACGGATTCCTCGGCCATGAATTGAAGTTCGACGGCCAGCGCCTGGTCAGCAGCTATCTGCGCCTCGGCTATGACCAGGATGGCTCCTGGCGGATCTACAAGCTTCGCCCTGATTTTCACGCCGCCGATAAAGTCCAAGTGGAGGACGACATCACCGCCTCTGTCGTGCTCCCGCGCTCCAACCTCAATGATCTCGATCCCGAGTACGACAATCCCAGCGTCAAACTCGTCGCGAACTGCGAGACGCTCTTGTTCCAGCGTCCCGACGACGCGATCCACCGCGGAGCCGATGCGCAAGCCGAAGCCGATATCGCCAGCCCGGGGACTTTTCTCTCCAACTATGAGCCTCTGACCGAAGACCAAGTCCGCGCCATGGCGGAGCACGTGGTTGAGTTCGACCGCTATACCGAACCCATGAAGCGCCTGCTCGAACACTTCACCGGCACCGCCCGCAACGGAAAGTACGCCTACGTCGTCTCCTCCGCGCATCCGCGCCTGGTCAACGGCAAACCCTCCGCGAACCCGCGTTACTTGCAAAGACGCTCCGACCTCGTCTCCCCGCGCGAAACATATCTTGCCGAAATCGCCGCACGCCTGGAGCGCGAAATCCCCGCGGATCGCCCTGTGCACTCCCCCGTTAACGCCGTTCTCGCCGGACGCCGCAACAGTCCGCCCGACCCGGCCGCCGGCCTGCCGCCGCTCGCCGTCTACGGACCCATCCACTACCAGGAACTCCCTGAGCTCTTCATGGAGTTCACCTCCAGCCTTACCGGCAAATCGCCCGCCACAACCGGCTTCGGCAGCGAAGGCGCGCTTACCAAAGGTCCCTTCAACGCCCTCTGGCCCGTGGTGGATCTCAACAACGCCCTGGTCTCGTACATCCTCACCGGCTATGCGGGCTTCACCACCTCGGCGGGATTCGTCGGCCCGAACGTCCGCGTCGATCACGACGTCAGCCTCCTGGTCCCTGAAATCTGGTGCCGCATGCGCGTCTCCGAGCGCGACCCTCGCTTCCTGATCAAGAACGGCTTCCTCGAAAAGATCCCGGATGTCGAAACCAACGGCCGCACCGTGCTCGCCAGCCGGCTCGGCTATCGCATCACGTCCGCCTTCGTTGATCGTTTTCTGGGTCGCATCTTCGAAACCCCCGGAGCCGTCTTCCCCCGGGAAATGCTCCGCCCCGAAGAGCAGGACCTCGACCTCTACGTCGCCGGCGTCGAGGCCATCGTGGAAACGCAGCGCCGCGTGGCGCTTAACTACTTCGAAGACCGGAGCGTCGAAGCCGCCTGCCCGCCCCTCAAAGCCCTGCTGCACATCATGGCCCACGGCCACTTCCTCGGAAAAAACGTCCACGATCCCCAAATCCGCCGCCTGTTCGAGCGCGATGCGCTCCTCGCCAGCGATTGGTACCGCGAACGCCTCGACGTCAAGCAGTCCCGCGACACCGCTCTCTGGCAACGCCACCTCGCCTCGCTCGAAGACTTCGAAGCCTCCGGCGGAGAACTCCCCTCGCCCGACTCCTGCGAGCTCGCCCACCGCCTGGCCTCGGCCCGAGCGCAACTCGCCCGCGTCAGTTCCCCCGCCTATCGCGAGGAACTGATCGGCACTATCGGCGCCGACCCTTTCCACGGCCAAATGCCCAAGTCCGGCGTGCTATCCTGAAGTCGTTATGTCTATCCCCAACGTCAAGCGGTATCGCATCACCAGCCCCGACGGAACCACGACAGCGTCGCTGATGGCGGTGCTTCCTAAGGACGTCGACGTCACGGCCTATCTCTCGGACGCCTCGCAGCGCTTCGACTGGAAATCCTACCAGGAACTCCAGGCGAAACAGTTCAAAGTCCGCGTCGGTCAGCAGAAACAGAAGAAAGCGAAGTAGTTTCCCTTCGCTTCCCCCAAAGGGCATTATCTTCCGACTCTCGACGGCTGGCGAGCCGTCGCTATCGCGATGGTGCTCTTTTGCCATTCGCGCCTGCCCCACGGCTTTCTCGCGCCGTATTCCGTCTACGGAGCCCTGGGCGTCGACCTCTTCTTCGCCCTCAGCGGTTTCATCATCACGCACCGCCTGCTGGAGGAACACCGCCAAACCGGCGCCATCTCCCTCCGCGCTTTCTACCGCCGCCGCCTCTTTCGGATCGTCCCTCCAATTCTAGTCTTCCTCTTCATGATCTCCGTCCTCGGTCTGGCCTTCCGCGTCATCCCTCTGGACCTGAAACAGATCGCCGCCAGCGCGTTCTTCTACCGCAACTACTACAGCAGCCCCGTCGCAGCGTCCTGGTATACCGGCCACTTCTGGTCGCTGTCGGTCGAAGAGCATTTCTATCTGCTCTGGCCCGGCCTGCTAGTGCTAGCAGGCATCCGCCGCGGGAAATGGCTCGCCCCCACGCTCGCCGTCGCGTTCGCCGCATGGCGCGTCCTCGACCAGCATTACCAATGGATCGGAGCCTTCGCCCCCAACCTCCGCGGCTCCCCCGCACGCACCGATTACCGCCTCGACGGCCTCCTGTGGGGCTGCGCGCTGGCGTTCCTCTGGCAAAATACGGCCACCCGAGGTTGGTTGCAAAGGTGGTTCGGTACCACTGCGTTGATCGCCGCCGCCGCGACCATGGTCCTGGTTCTCTGGATTCACCCGCCCGCTTACGAAGCACTGCTCGCCTTGCTCTTCCCGGTGGTTCTGGCAAGCACATTAGCTCGTCCCGCCTCGGCCATTTCAAAGCTGCTGAGTCTGGCGCCCCTCGTCTGGCTGGGCCGAATCTCTTACAGCCTCTACGTGTGGCAGCAACTCTTCGTGCCCACCCGAGGACTTCCTTTGCCCCTCGGTGCGATGCAAATCTTCCCGCTCAACCTCGCCCTGGCTCTCGCCGTAGCCGCCGCCAGCTACTATCTGGTGGAACAACCGCCGCTCCGATGGGCGAGGGCCTCCGCCATCGGGTACCAGTACAAAAGGAAAATGCTGTCGGCACAGAGTAGTTGATAATGCCGTTATGAAATTCGCGGTTCTTGCGGCCCTGCTCGCAGCGCTATGTTTCGCGGAGGAGCCTCAAAAACCGGCTTGCGATGCCAGTCACCGCGGTCAGCTCTGGCCGCAAGAGGCGAATCTCGACTCCCAGGCAGCCCGCGAGTCCTTCCAAACCGGAGAACTGGAAATCTGCGCCGCGAATAATCGGAAATTCCGGTGGGAACACCTCAGCGTCAACGTGCACGACCTCGCGAAGCCAAAACATCCGCCCGCTTCAGACGCGAAAAAACCAGATTCCCGCGAAAGCAAGTAGGGAGCGGACCGCCAGCGCTACGGCAGCCGCGTCCGCAAAGTCCGCAGGCTGCGAATACTCTCCGTAGCCACATCCGTGTCGATGTCCATCTGGAGCGCCTCCAGATACGGCAAGCTATCCCGGTCCCCGGAGCGAGCCATCACGATCCCGAGTTGAATCTTCTCGTCCTTCGTCGCGCTCGGCAGCAGCGGATAAATCGCTTGCCGCACCGCCGGATCCCGGGCCAGTTCCGTCAGGAACGGCAGCGCAATCCCGCGGTACGTCTTCAGGTTCAGCGTGTTGATCAAGTACTTCAGCGCGCTGAACTGGCCCGTATCCAGATTCCCCAGCGACACCAGCGCGAACGCCACCGACAGCCGCGGACTCATTCCGTGTTCGCTATTAAAGGACTTCTCCAGCGCCGGCTTGTCCGATGGATCCTTCAGACGGCCCAGCCCTTCCGCCGCGGAAGCGCGAATCGCATCGTCCTTGTCCGTCAGGCTCTGCGCGAACAGCGTGTGATCCGCCGGATCCCCCAGCATCGCCAGCGAAGAGATCGCCGCCCGCTTTACTTTGGAGGACCGTGCGTGCCCCAGCGCATCTCTCACTTGCGGCGCCGCTTCGCGATTCCGCAACAGTCCGGTCGTCTCGATCGCCGCCACCTGGATCCGCTCCTCCAGATCCCGCAGCAGAAATGCCACGCTCGGCCCCGCGGCCGGATCGCGTATTTTTTGCAGCGCGATCAGCGCTTCGTAGATCGTCTGGTTATCTTTGGAATGCAACGCTTCGGTCAGTTGCGGCTCCGCGTCTTTCCCCCGCAAAATCCCCAGCGCGCGGCACGCGTTCGCGCGGCTCTCGAGACTCGCCCCGCCGCTGGCAAGCCGCCCCAGCGCCGCGATCGCCTCCGGCCGCACCTCGACAAACGAATCGATGATCAGATCGTTGGTGTCGGTGAACTTCGCCTTCACCGCATTGCCGGCCCGCTGCAACGTTCCGCTGACGCCCATCTTGATCGATCCCGGAAGATAAATATTGACCAGCCCGTCCGTCGCCCGTATCTGGATTTCAGGATCGTTATCCTTGGTCATCGTCACCAGCGGGTCCAGTGTCTTCGGCCCACCGATGTCGTCCAGCGCCTTCACCGCTTCCAACCGGACGTTCAGATCGACGTCGGTGATGTACGGCACCAGCTTTGGAATCGCGTCCTCGCCCTGCTTGGCCAGGTCGTGCGCCGTGCGAGCCCTGGTCTTGGCATCGCCTTGTTCCTGCCCGGAAGCCACTTGCCCCAGAGCCACAATCCCAAAAACGAAGAGGAAGGTTGTTTTGAGTTTCACCGGATAAACTCGACCGTAACGCGGTGCGGGATCAATCCAGCCTCGTGCCCCAGGTCGAGCAACAACTGCGCGGCCTTCGGAACCAGGTCCCCGCAATCCACGGTGAAGTGGTTGACATACATGCCCACGAATTTCTCCGCCAGCGGAGCGTCCAGGTCGCGGGCAAATTGCATCGCGTAATTCAGAGCTTCCTCGCGATGATCCAGCGCGTACTGAATGCTGTCCTTCATCATGCGGCAGCACTCCCGCGCCACTTCGTCACTCAGATCCCGCCGCAGCACGTTCGCGCCCAGCGGCAGCGGCAGATTGTACTTGCCTTTCCACCACTTCCCGAGATCCACGATGGTATGGAAGCCGCTGCGCCCGTGCGTCAACTGCGCTTCGTGGATCACCAGCCCGGCATCGGCCACTTTATCGTGCACCGCGTCCAGAATGCGATCGAACGGCACCACGATCGCCTCGAAATCCGGCTGCATCAGCCGCAGCGTCAGATACGCCGTGGTCAACTTTCCCGGAACCGCAATCCGCTTGCCCTTCAGTTCGTCCACCGACAGTGCCGATTCCGACACCACCATGGGACCATACCCGTCCCCGATGCTCGACCCCGATGCCATCAAATAATACTTGTCGGCGACGTAAGGATACGCGTGGTATGAAATCGCGGTGAGCTCAAAAACGCCCTCCCGAGCCTTCTGGTTCAACGTCTGGATATCGTCCAGCACGTGCTTGAACGTCACCAGAGGCGAGCGAACCTTCTGCGTCGCCAGCGCGTAAAACATGTAGGCATCATCGGAATCCGGGCTGTGAGCGCAGACAATTTCAGCGACTTGGGTCGGCATGCGTGTGGGGGGCTAACTTCTCATCCATCATAGCAAGGTGAAAGAAGGTGAGCAGGCTTCAGCCCGCCAATTCCCCAAAAATCTCTAGGAGAGGCACTTCCAGCGCCGGATTCTCCGTCCGCAGCACGCCGTCCCGAATCTCCGTGCTCCCGTCTTGCATGTACCTCCAGGCCCGCTGCTCCCGCGGATGGATCACAAATACGTAAGGCACGCCAAACTTCAAGTAATCGTCAATCTTCTGCTGCGTCCGCTCCCATCGGTCCTCAGGAGACAGAATCTCGATACAAATAAACGGTGGCGTCCGGAATACCTGTTCTTGCGGCTCCCGCCCGACATAAACGCAAATATCGGGAACCCGATACCGTTTCGCGCTCACTTGCACACGTTGCTCGGGAAAGACGAAGCAGTTCCATGCCGTCTCGCGATTCCCAAAGTAAAGAATGAGTCTCTTTTGCAGAGTGCTATGATCGCGTTCGCCCAAGTTGCGTTCCAGGACCTCGCCATCCACGTACTCGCAATCCGGGTCGTACGTGGTGCGCAGGTACTCCTCGACGGGAACGAGCGCTTCTGTTTTCACACCCATAGTCTACCGCCGTAGCCCCTGCGCCGTCCGTGCCTCCCCCACTCCTCCCATTGCGTTATCTTGACTGAGGAGCCCCCATGCAAACCTTAAAACCCGTCGACGTCGTCATCGCCGGCGGAGGCTTCGTCGGCCTCACCCTCGCCAAGGAAATCACGACTCGCACTTCGCTCAACGTCGTCGTCCTCGAGCGCGGCCAGCCTCGCAAGACCTCCGATTACGCCACCGGCATGGACGAGCTCGATTACGCGCTCCGCTTTCGGATGATGCAGAACCTCGCGGACGAGACCGCCACGCATCGCCACTCCGCGCGAGCCGCCGCCTCGCCCATCCGCCAATACGGCTCCTTCCAACCCGGCACCGGAGTCGGCGGCGCAGGCGAACACTGGGGCGCCATCTCCTATCGCTTTTATCCCGAAGCCTTCCGCCTCGCCAGCCATCTTCGGGAGAAATTTAGCGCCGCCCGCCTCTCCTCCGACCTCAACGTCCAAGACTGGGGCTTCACCTACGAAGACATCGAACCCTATTACTGGCACGCGGAGCAACTCATCGGCGTCGGCGGCAAAGCCGGCAACCTGCAAGGCAAGAAGATCGACGGCGGCAACGTCTTCGAAGGTCCTCGGTCCCACGAATACGCTCTGCCGCCGCACAAAATGACCTACGCGACCACTCTCTTCGACAAGGCCGCGCGCGACCTCGGCTACCACCCCTATCCGGTCCCCACCGCCACTCTCAGCCGGGCTTACACCAACCCCGACGGCATCGCTCGGGCCGGATGCGCCTACTGCGGCTACTGCACCCGCTACGGCTGCATGATCGGCGCGAAGGCCCAGCCCACCAATGTCCTCCTGCCGGTTCTCCAAAAACGCAAGAACTTCTCCCTTCGAACCGGATGCAACGTCCGCCGCATCGTCCAGCGCAACGGCAAAGCCGAAGGACTCTCCTACATCGACGCCAACGGCACCGAAACTCTCCAACCCGCGTCGATCGTCATCGTCGCCTCCTGGACCCTCAACAACTCTCGCCTCCTGATGCTCTCCAAAATCGGCGAGCCCTACGATCCCGCCACCGGCAAAGGCACCCTCGGCCGCAATCTCACGCATCAGGTCTCCCAGAACACCCGAGTCTTCCTCGACAAACCCCTCAACGCGTTCATGGGAGCCGGCGGCCTCGGCACGGGCATCAGTGATTTCGATGGCGGCGAAGGTCTCGCAGGCACGCCCGCCGTTCTCCGAGGAGGCAACATCCGCCTGATGAGCACCGGCGAAGGACCCATCGCCGGCTTCGGCCAGATCCCTCCCGGCGAAACCCAATCCGACTGGGGCTCCGATTTCAAGAAAGCCGCCCTCGCCTGGCACGACAAGGTTGCCACCATCAACACCGAAGCCGAGCACCTCGCCTACAAACAGAACTTCTTCGACCTCGACCCCACTTACACCGACAAATTCGGCGATCCACTGATGCGCATGACGCTCGATTGGACCGATCACGAGCGAGCTCAGGGAGCCTTGCTCACCAAAATCCACGCCGACCTCGCGAAAGCGATGGGCGGCCGCCCCGGTCCCGCGAATTCGAAGCAGCTCGAACGCTACACTGTCACCCAATACCAGAGCACCCACGTCAACGGCGGCGCCATCATGGGATCCAAACCCGACTCCAGTGTCGTGAACCCGTGGCTCCAACACTGGCAAGTCCCGAACCTCTTCGTCATCGGAGGCTCCGCCTTCCCGCAAAACGGCTCCGGCAATCCGACTCTCACGATCCTCGCGATCACGCTCCGCGCCGCGGACGCCCTGATCAACCGCTACCTGAAGCATCCCGGAGGTCTGGCATGAAAATGAAGCGCCGCGAATTCTTGACACTCCCCGTCCAAAGCCTCGGCGGAGTCCTCCTCTACACGCTCGCCGGAGAGCCGATTCGCCTCCAGGCGCAGTCCAACGAGATCAAAGTTCCGCTCAAATTCTTCACCGCCGCGGAAGCCCGCGTCATCCAAGCCGCCGCCGAGCGAATCTTCCCCAGCGACGCGACCGGCCCCGGAGCCACTGAAGCCGGAGTCGTCATCTACATCGACCGCCAGCTCGCCGGCCCCTACGGCTCCGACGAGCATCGCTACACGAAAGCTCCCTTCGTCGACTCCGTGCCCGAGCACGGCTACCAAGGCAAGCAAACGCCGCGCGAGATCTATCGCGAAGGCGCGTCGCAGCTCGCCAATTTCGCCGACCTCCCGCCCGCCCAGCAAGACCAGCGCCTCCGCGCCATCGAATCCTCGCAATTCTTCCGCCTCCTTCGCCAGCACACCCTGGAAGGCATGTTCAGCGACCCCATGCACGGCGGCAACGCCGGACTCATCGGCTGGCAGCTGATCGGATACCCCGGCCCCCTCATGAGCTACCGCGAAGAAATCGACAAATTTCACGGCCAGCCTTGGGTCCGCAAACCGCAGAGCCTCTCCCAGATCGTCGGACGGCCGGTCCAAGGCTGGGAAGAAGAAAAAGGCTGAAGCAGCGAGCCTCACTCCTCGTGCTGGCCTTCGCCGCACTGTGCGCCGCGCTCATTTCCATGAAGCCTCTCATCATGGATGAGTTGCTGACGCTCATCGCCGTCCGCCAGCCGACCCTCAGCGGAGTCCTCGCCGCCACCCGCGATCACGCCGGCAACGTCCCTCTCGGCTTCCTGCTTGAGAACCTCAGCCTGCGCCTCACCGGATACTCCGTCTGGCTCGCGCGGCTCCCCTGGGCCGTCTTCGGCGTCGCGACCCTGATCGCGTTCATCGCTCTCGCCCGCAAACTGCGCGCGCCCTCGCCGCTACTGGCAACAATCCTGTTCGCCGCATTCCCGCAGACACTGCGCTACGCTCTCGAAATCCGCCCCTACATGCCCGCGCTGCTGTTTTCGATCCTCTTAACTCTGCTCTTCCTCAAGCTCGCGGATCATCCAAGTCTCGGCCTAACGTCCGCGTACGCGCTCCTCGTCGCCGCGGCGCTTTACACTCTTCCTTTCGCCGCCTTCGTCACCGGAGCCCACTTCCTCTGGGCCGCGATCTACAAAAAATGGCGAGCCGCCACCTACATCGCCATCGCATCAATCCTCGCCGTCGCGAGTTTCGTCCCTTGGTACCTCTCCGCCCGCGCTTCGTGGCACGAAGAGATGACCGTGCGGTTCATCCGCTTCTCCATCAACGCGAAGTCTCCGCTACTCTTGTTCCGTGAAGTCACCGGCGCGGGCTACTGGGGCATGGGAGTCATCGTGCTTCTCTGTATCCTCGGTGCCGCTCGATCGAAAATGGATCGCCCAATCCTCAACTTGCTCCTGCTGCTGATCGCAGTACCCTTCGCCGCAGGCCTTCTGGCCGACGCGGTTTTCGGATACTTCCTCGCCGCGCGCCAGTTCCTGTGGATCCTTCCCGCGTTAGCGATTCTCGCCGCCTCTGCGTCTCAAACGCGCCCCCGCGAAGCCACCGCATTCGCTCTGATCGCCCTCGCCATCTGCGGCTACAAGTCCGCGCGCTATTTCACGCAGCCTGAGCCCGATTACGCAGCCGCCGCCTCAGCCATCGCCCAGGAAGTCGACCGCGGAGCCTGCTTCCGCGTCGTGCCCGAGATCTCGCGGCAGCTCTATGTCTACTTCGCTCCGCAGCTCGCGATGGACTCCGGCACTTGCTCCACCGTCGTCGCCGCCGTCGTCCCCGGATTCAGTGATCAGGACCGCGACGTCCTCTTCAACGATTTCGCCCAACACGGCTATACCAAAATCCGCACCGGCGATGTCGGCGAAACCGCGATCACCACCTTCCGCAAACCTCGCCCGTAAGGGCGGACATACATCGATGAAAACGCCTAGTGCGTCCACCCTGCGCTCAGCGCAGCCCGGTCCAACGCCTTCCCCCGAATGTAAACCCTGGAAATCTTCCGCGTGTTCATAATGTTGTCGAGCGGATTCGCATCCAGCACAATGAAATCCGCGCTCTTCCCCGCCGCCACCGTGCCCAACTGATCCAGCTTCATAATTTCCGCGGACGTCTTCGTCGCCGCCGTGATCACCTGCATCGGCGTCATCCCCGCCGTCACCATATCCGCCAGCTCCTGGTGCGCATCCCAGCCGACCGTCCGCGAAGAATCCGTGCCGAAGCCGATCCGAACGCCGGCAGCGTTGTACTTCGCCAGATTCCTCGCTTGCACATCGAAAAATTCGCGAGCCGTCTTCGCCGCCGCCGGAGTCTGATTCGCTGCGATGTCCCGCAGCCGCTTCACTTCCGCCGCGGGCAGAGTCTCTCCCATGAACGCAAAATCCTCCGCGCTAGTCCCCTTATCCGGCAGATTCGGAGTCACGAAAACATTGCGATGCTGCTTGAACAACTGAATAAACTCGTCGTCTACATCGCGATCCCGCACCATGTGCATAAACCCGTCAATCCCGGACCGCAGCAGTTCCTTCGCATCCGCCAAATAATAAATGTGCGCGACAGCGCGCAGACCCCGCTTGTGCGCTTCATCGATGATCGCCTTGTAAATCGCGGGCGGCAGCTTCGGTACCGTTCCGTCGCGATCATCCACCCACATCTTCACCCAGTCGACCTTCTTCGCCGCGAGCTCATCCACCGCCTTGCGAGCCTCCGCCTCCGTGCTCACTCCATACGCTACCGGCCGCCAATATTCCTGTCCAGGCCCCGCATTCGGCAGCGCCATCCCCCGGCCCGCCGTGCGCAGCAGAGCCCCGCCCGGCACCGGCTCCGCGCGAATCTGGAACGCCGCGTCCCCCGGATCGATGCCCATGTTGAACGCCGCCGCGATCCCGTAATACCCCAGGATCCGCAGATGGTCCGCCAGATTTTCCTTCGAATACGTGTCCTTATTAATAGTTCCCGTCTTGAGTTGCGTCCAGCCCAAGTGAACGTGCGCATCCACTAGCGCCGGCATCACCGTTTTCCCCGTGAGGTCCACGCGAGCCGCCCCCGCGGGCGCCTGGATCGACCCCTTCTTGCCCACCCGCGTAAAACGATTGTTCTCCATCAGGAACGCCGAGTTCTCGATCGGAGCGCTGCCATCCCCCACAATCAGCCTCGCGCCTTCAAATAAAACCGCTCCGTTTTGTGCGTGAGCCTGCGGGATCCACACGGCCGCCAGCGCGAACATCCAAACCAGTCTTCGCATCATTATTCTCCGCTTCCGCGGCCAGTATATCGAGTCCCGGCGTTTCCGTGTGCCGAGTCCAACTCGGAGTCTGGAATAATGGCGGCATGGAAGTTCGTCCCTACGCCCCCGCCGATCGGGGAGCGTGCCTCGCGGTGTTCGACTCGAATGTTCCCGAGTTCTTTCGCTCCGAAGAGCGCCGCGAATTCGAAGACTTCCTCACCGCTCCCAAGTGCCCGTACTTCGTAATGGAACTCGCTGAGGGAATCGCGGGATGCGGCGGCTATTGCTTGACCGAGGAGCAGACGGCAGCGCGGATGGTATGGGGAATGGTGCGCCGCGAGTTACATCGAAAAGGATTGGGACGATTTCTCCTGCTGTACCGCCTCCACGAAATTGGCGCGCTCGCCGGAGTGCAGCTTGTGCAGCTCGACACCTCCCAAGCCGCCGCTCCGTTTTTTGCGAGCCAAGGATTCAAGGTCACCGGCGTCGTCAAGGACGGGTACGGCGCGGGGTTAGATCGGGTGTCGATGACGATGAAGCTGACGGTGTGTCCCTAGCGTTTGGTCCCCTCGTTCGCCCTTGGACCTGTCGCGCTTTGGCAGTCGCGGGTTGTACAGTGATCCGCACGAAAAATAATCATAGCCGGATCAGCGGGATGCTTTGAGCAGGCCGTGGCGGCGGAAGATGCCGAGGCAATGCTCGACCAGCTGCCCGCCGCATCCGGCGGTCGCCGCGAGCTCCGAGGGCGTCCGTCTGCCATCGAGCATAGCGAGGAGCGCTCGCGAAAAGGGATCTTCCAGATTCACTTCGTAGTGCAGCAGGCTGGCGACCGCACGGCCTGCGGCGGCTTGGGCTCGAACCAGCGCGGGGGCGCACGGGCGGGCGGCTCCCAGAGCATCGAGCGCAGGAGGAAGCGTCCGGAGGTCGAGGACGCCCGCGGCAAAAAGGTCGAGCAGAATGGCGTGCGGCGCGTCGAGCTCGCGGCAAGGGAGATAGCTTGGCCAGGACGCAGCCAGGCGATGGAGCGCTGCCTTGAGCGCCGGCGTGTTGGTGGCGAAACGGGTACTGAGGTTTAGGTTCTCGAACTCCTCGACGCCAGGCGGGCGAGCCGCGTGCGCGGAATCGACCCGCCTCAATGGCGCGCCCGCGAACAGTTCGGCGAGGATCGCCGGATCGGGTTGCGGCAGCGGAGCGGCGCGTTCCTGCACCAGCAGCGCTTGACGGTAGCGGCGGAAGCGCAGCAGGTCGAGATACTGCTGGTGCGCGAGGGGATCGCCATGGGCCAGGGGGCGGATGGCTTCAAGGGCGGCGGGTTCGATCCCGGACTCGCCCAGATCACCGAGTTCCGCCTCCGCGAGGTACCGCAGATGATGGGACGCAGTGTGGCGGATGAAGTCGGCGAAATAGACCGGGTGGAAACTCTCGACGAGGTGATCGCCCAGCAGGTGCCAGTCCGGCGCGCGGGCGATCGTGGCGCATTCTTCTTCCAGCAGCGCCCGGAGGCCCGGAGTGGGAGCGTGCCGGCTGACCAGCTCGCCAAACTCACGGGCGGCCGCAATGCGGTTCTCCGGCGGGACATCCCCGGACACGCGTTGCAGGGCGCCGCGCAGCGGTTGCTCCAGGAAGCAGCCCGGATAGACCGCAAAACTGACGAAGGCGACGCCATTCGGGCGCAACCGTTCGCGGCAAAGCGTGAGGAGAAAATCGCGCGCCGCCGCCGGAAGCCACGAGTACATGCCATGCGCCACGATGTAATCGAACTCCCCGAAGGATGCGGCAACGTCGCAGAGATCCATCGCGTGGAGAGCGAGATTGCGAATGCCGGACTCTCGCGCGAATCGGCGCGCACCTTGGATGGAAATCTCGTCGAGATCGAGCGCGACGAATTCGCTCCGGGGAAGTTGCGACGCCATCGCGAGCGCGTTGACGCCGTCGGCGCATCCGATTTCCAAAACGCGGCAATGGTCGACCGGCGCGGGCTCCAGGCCGTACAGACGAGCGATAGTCGCCAGTCGAACCGGGTGGGTTTGCGGATACGGCTTGCCTCGGTAAGAGAGGTCGGTCATGTCCAGGAAGTGGAACGCCGCGCGAAAGGTTCTCAAACGGAGCGAGTGCAAAACAGGACCGCCCCGTGACGTTCTTGACGTCCGAACCCGCCGGTCCGCCTTGCCTGCCCGTTGTGATAAGATCCCGTTTTGCGATTGGGTTACAGGGAGCTTAGGAGACAGCGGCCGTGATCGTTTATCAAACGAATGACATCCGGAACGTGGCCTTAGCGGGCCATGGACACTCCGGCAAGACCAGCCTGGCATCGGGATTTCTGTTCGCCACCGGCTACACCAACCGGTTGACGCGCGTCGACGAAGGAAACTCCGTGACCGACTTCGACGATGAGGAAATCGCGCGCAAGATCACGATTTCGAGCGGCGTTGCCGTCGCCGAGTGGAACAAGAGAAAGATCAACCTGATCGACACACCCGGGTTCAACATCTTCATCAGCGACACGAAATCCGCCATGGTGGCGGCGGACGCGGCGCTTATCGTCGTCGACGGCGTCGCCGGCGTGGAAGTGCAGACCGAAAAAGTCTGGAGCTTCGCGGAAGACTTCAAGCTCCCCCGCGCCATCGTGATCAACAAGCTGGACCGCGAACGCTCCAGCTTCGAGCGCGCTCTCGAAAGCGTGCAGAGCGTGTTCGGCCGCACCGCCGTCCCGATTCAGTTGCCCATCGGCGCGGAGCGTGAGTTCAAGGGCATCATCGACCTCGTTCGCATGAAAGCGTACATATACACCCCGGACGGCGACGGCAAGGGCAAAGAGGGCGAGATCCCCGCGAATCTGGCGGAGACCGCGCAAAAAGCCCACGACGCGCTCGTAGAGATGGTGGCGGAGGGCAACGACGCGCTTCTCGAAGAGTTCTTCGAGAAGGGCGAGCTCCCGGTAGAGCACATCCAGCAGGGCCTCCACGACGCTGTCGCGCAGATGCGCGTGTTTCCCGTGATGTGCGCTAGCGGGCTGCATAACGTCGGCAGCGATCTCATTCTGAACTTCATCGTGGAGAATTTCCCGAATCCGGCGGAGCGCGGAAAGTGGGCCGGCAAACTGAACGGCGCGGATGTAGAGCGCGAGGTAAAAGACTCGGAGCACGTCTCGGCGTTCGTCTTCAAGACCGTGGCAGACCCCTTCGCGGGCCGCGTGACGTATTTCAAGGTTGTCTCAGGCGTGTTGAAGAACGACGCTAATCTGGTGAACGCACGGTCCAGCGGGGCGGAGCGTCTGTCGCACATCGGGACGTTATTCGGGAAGATCATCCAGCCGGTGGCGGAGATTCACGCCGGCGATCTGGGCGCCGTGGCGAAGCTGAAAGAAACCCTCACCGGCGATACGCTCGCGGAAAAAAATTCGCTCATCGCCTATCCGGCGGTCGTGCTGCCGGAGCCGTCCATCGCCTACGCCATCGCCGCCAAGACCCGCAATGACGAGGATCGCATGGGCAATGCCGTGCACAAGATCCTCGAAGAAGACCCGTCCCTGCGCTTTTATCGCGATCCCCAGACCAAGGAATTCCTCCTCGCCGGAAGTGGACAGCAGCACGTCGAAATCATCGTCAGCCGTCTGAAGAAGCGCTACGGAGTTGAGGTGGAACTCCACTCCCCCAAGATTCCCTATCGCGAAACCATCCGCGGCAGGGCCGACGTGCAGGGCCGGCATAAGAAGCAGACCGGCGGTCACGGACAGTTTGGCGATTGCTGGATCCGCGTGGAACCCCTGCCTCGCGGGGAGAAGTTCGCCTTCGCGAATGAGACTTTCGGCGGATCGATTCCAAAAAATTTCATCCCCGCCATCGAGAAGGGCATCGTGGAGACCGCGGCGCGAGGCTATCTCGCCGGGTTCCCCGTGGTGGATTTCAAAGTGGTCGTCTATGACGGCTCCTACCACGATGTGGACTCTTCGGAAATGTCGTTCAAAATGGCGGCCCGCAAAGCGTTCAAAGCGGCCATGGAAGCAGCCAAGCCCGCAATCCTTGAGCCGATCATGAACGTCACCGTACAAGCTCCCGTCGAATACGCCGGCGACCTGATGGGCGACATGAACGGCCGCCGCGGCCGCATCGCAGGCATGGACACAAAAGGGGGCACCCAAATCATCCGCGCCCAGGCTCCCATGGCCGACATGCTGAGCTATCAGAACGACCTCACGTCCATGACCCAGGGCCGCGCCACCTTCAGCATGGAGTTTTCGCACTACGATTTCGTCCCTGCCCTCCAAGCCGATAAAATCATCGCAGCCGCCAAGGCAGCCCGAACCGGCGAAGAGGAAGAAGAAGAGTAAGTCTTTCGTTGGCATCCGGCGTGCACCGTTCACTCCCAGATGCCTGAACAACCATACGATGAAGCCGCGGTATTGACCTTCCCCGCAGGGATACCGGGGTTCGAAAGCGCGACGCGGTTCGTGCTGAGGGAGCCTCCCGAATACGCCCCCGTAGTCTCCCTCCAAAGTATTGATTTAGATCTCAGCTTTCTCGCCGTGCCGGTAGGCGCGCTCGACGCGGCGTATTCCCTCGCGGTCAATGAAGAGGACCTGCGACGCCTGGGCTTGCCCACGGAGCGGCAGCCGCTGCCCGGCGCCGACGTGCTGTGTCTGGCTCTCCTGTGCGCGCCAAAAACCGGCCCCGCCACCGCCAATTTATTGGCGCCCCTGGTGGTGAATCTGAAGTCTCGCGTCGCCGTCCAGGCGGTACGTTCGGACGCCCGGTACTCCCACCAGCAACCTCTCCCGGGAGATGCGGCATGTTAGTCATCCGCCGGCGGCCAGGGGAAACCTTAGTGATCGGGGACCAGATTGAAATCGAAATTTTGGACGCCACGGCGTCGCAGGTGAAGCTGGGCATTCGCGCCCCCAAGTGCGTGACGGTACTGCGGAAAGAGATCCAAGTGACGCGGGATCAGAACCGCGCGGCCGCGCAAGAAACTTCCGCGCCGGAACTGGACCGCCTCAAGAAGGCTCTCCTCACGCCGATAAGCGGCCTGTAAGCAAACCGGGAAAGGATTCCCGGCAAGACAGATTCAAGGAGAGAATTCGTGGCTTTTACAATTAATACCAACATCGCCTCGTTGCAGGCCCAGAATTACCTGCGGACGACGAATCAGTTTCAAGGGCAGACCATCAATCGCGTCACTTCCGGATTGCGCATCGTCAATTCCGGCGACGACGCGGCCGGTCTGGCCATTGCCAACGGCTACCGGTCCAATGAAGCAGTGCTGACGCAGGGCGTCCGCAACGCCAACGATGGACTCAGCCAGTTGCAGACCGCCGATGGCGGCATCAGCAACATTTCGCAGCTTCTTGATCGCGCGCGCACCTTGGCGACGCAATCGGCCTCCAACGCCTTCACCGGCGACCGCGGCGTGCTGAACTCGGAATTTCAGGGCGTCCTCACGGAGATCGATCGCCAGGCTCAGGCCATCGGCTTGAATCAGGGCGGACAGTTCGCCAAGAACTTGAGCGTGTTCATCGGCGGCGGCCAGGCCTCCAACGGAATCTCCGAAATCTCGAACGGCAGCGTGGCGCTCGATCTGAGCAAGTCCACCGTCGACGCCAAGAGCCTGGGCCTCGAAGGCGTGCAGGCCACCGGTAAAGCCGAGACGGATTTGGGCACCGGTTCCACCACCAGCGTGGCGGCCATCCTGTCCAACGCCTCCAATCAGGCGTCCATCGCCAACAACACCACCGACTTCTACTTCACCGGACCGGGCTTCTCGGATACCTCTGGGAACAACGTCGTGAAGGTGGCCGTGAACCTCACGGGCGTCACCGACACCAACACTCTGGTGACGGCGATCAACTCCGCCATCCAAAACGCGGGCAACGGCGCCAGCCAGCAAGCCACGGCGTTTAAGAACGCCAATGTCACGGCTTCGGTCAGCACGGATTCCAGCGGCAAACAGCAGCTCGCATTCAGCTCCGGCACCACCGCATTCCAGGTGCAGGGCGGCGACCAGGTGTCCACCGCTTTCCTCGGCAGCTTCCACTCCGGCGGACCCCAGGGCGCATCGGCTCTGGTGGCTGTCGAAGGCAATCAGGCCTTTGCGGCTCCGGCGGCGGCGAACGCCGTGAACATCCGGATCCTCGGCGCGGGCCTCACCGGAACCCAGGGCGACATTCACATCGCCCAGGCCACCACCGACGACGCGGCCAGCACCGTGTCCGCCATCAACACCGCCATCGCCGCGAACGCCAAACTAGCGGCCACCGGCATCCAGGCCGTGAACGATTCCGGCACCATCGACTTCGTGGGCCATGCCGGACAAAGCTTCGAAGTGCAGACTTCGGGCGACATCGCCAACACTCTGGGCTTCGGCGCGTACTTGAACAGCAACCTCAACGCGAACAACGCGACTCCCGGAACGTTCGACTACAACGACATCACGGCCGGCGCGGCGATCGGCGCGGCGAAGACGCAAGGTCTGGCGATTTCCGTCAATGGAAGCGCCGCGGTGGACCTCGGAGTTCTTTCGGGCTCCGCCACCTTGGCCGCCACTCTGACGACCGTGAATAACGCGATTCAGGGCAACGCTTCCCTGCGCGCGGCCGGCTTACAAGCCGTGGCGAACGGCACCAAGCTGGAACTGACCACCACCAGCGGTTCCTCCACCAAGTTCCGCGTGGAACTGTACGGCGGAAACGGCGATGCGTTCGGCTTCGGAGCTTCCGCCACCGGTTATGCCGCGGGTCTGGCCGCCAGCGACACGGGTACGGCTGCCGGCGCCTACGTCGCGAAGGATAGCGTCAACTCCACCGGCGCTCAGGAGAGCGTCAATTCCACCAAAGGAACGGTGGGCGGCAATCCCTATGACGACGTCTATCAGTTCACCGCACTGCGCAACGCGGGCGACGCCCAAACCGTCACGCTGACGGCGGTGGATTCCAGCGGCTCGCAGCATTCGCTGAATGTCGCTCTGGACAGCACCAACGCCAGCACTCTCGATCAAGCGGTCGGCACCATCAATTCCGCCATCCTGGCTTCGAACGATACCACCATCAAGGGCATCGCGGCGTTCAAGGAGCAGGGACTAACAGGCAACGTCAACGGCGTCGAGGGAGTCCGCTTCCTCAGCGCGGGAGCCAGCTTCAAGGTCAGCCTGGGCGCCTCGGCCGCGAGTTCCACGGGCGGCGTGGTCGGTCTGGCGGACGGCGAAGACGGCACCAACGGTGGTGCGGTTCTGACCTCCGGCCTGAATGGCACCGGCTCCACGGCGGATATCAGCAACGTTTCCACGGCGCAGGCCGCGGTAGCGCAGCTGGCCACGTCCGTGAGCCTGCTTGGCGCCGCGCAAGCGGTCGTCGGTCGCGGCGAGAATCAATTCAACTACGCCATCAACCTGGCGTCGTCGCAATTGACCAACGAAGCGTCTGCCGAAGCCGGCATCCGCGACGCCGATCTCGCCGCCGAGTCGGCCAACCTGACCAAGGCTTCGATCCAGCTGCAAGCGGGCATCGCGGCTCTGGCGCAGGCCAACTCTGCTCCGCAGCAGGTCCTGACCCTGCTTCGCGGATAACGTTCACTCGTCCTAGGCTTCCTTGGCCTAACTTCGCCGGGCGGCGCGGGAGGAAACTCCCGCATCGCCCGGCCTTTTTTTTGGGCCGGAAGCGTGGAGGACGCGCAGTCGCTCCCTTCCCTTGACCTTCTACAGTGGGGTGACGTATACTTTCTGAAGTGTAGAAGGAAAAGGGGAAGGCATGAACGAACGATTGGATTTGCCGCAAGGCACACTCGACCTGCTCATCCTGAAGACGCTCGCCGTCGAAGCCATGCACGGCTGGGCGATCTCGGAACGGATTCAACAAATTTCACGCGAAACCCTGCAAGTGCAGCAAGGGTCCCTGTATCCGGCGCTGCACCGGCTGGAGCGCCGCGGCTGGGTCAAGGCCCACTGGGCCACCACCGAAAACAACCGCAAAGCGAAGTACTATGAGTTGACGCGCCTGGGACAGAAGCAGTTGGAGACGGAAATGCAGGCGTGGAAGAAATTGGCGACGGCCGTGGGCTACGTGCTCGACATGGCGTAACGGGCCTCTACGCCCGCCAGGGCCCGATCGGGAGAGACGATGCTCAGCGATGCGCTGTACCGGATCCGCGCGGTGTTCCGTCGGGACGCCGTGGAGCAGGAACTGGACGAGGAGCTGAGCTTCCACGTCGAACAGCAAGCGGAAAAATACCGGCGCAGCGGAATGAGCCCCGTGGAGGTCAAGCGCCGCATCCGCCTTGAGTTCGGAGGAGCCCAGCAGATCCGCGAAGAGTGCCGCGACGCCCGCGGTACACGCTGGCTCGAAGACATCGGACAGGATCTGCGCTACGCCGCCCGCACCCTGCGCAAAAATCCGCTCTTTGCGGCGGCCGCCATCGTAACCCTGGCCCTTGGCATCGGAGCCGGCACCGCCATCTTCAGCGTGACCGACGGCGTCATGCTGAAGCCCCTTCCTTATAAAGACGCCGATCGCCTCGTCCTCGCCTCCCGCGATCTCCCCAAGCGCGACGTCCAGGATTACCCCATGTCCAGCCTCGATTTTCTCGACGTCCGCTACGGCTCGCGCGAAATTTTCGAGGACCTCGCGGCCATCGAGGTGACCCCGCAGAACGTCGTGCTCCCCGGAGCCGACCGCATGCCCGAACAAGTACGCGCGCAACGCGCTACCGCGAATCTGCTGCCCATGCTCGGTGCGTCCGTAGCCGCGGGGCGGACCTTCGAAGAGGCCGACGGCGAACCCGCCGAGTCGCATCCGCTCGCCGTGATGCTGAGCTACGAATACTGGCAGCGCCGCTACAACGGAGACCGCTCCGTCATAGGAACCACCATTCCCCGCATGGGCGCAAGCGGCGCAAAGATGGTCGGCGTCCTCGCGCCGGGTTTCGAACTGTTGCTCCCCCCAAAGATGAACATCGACCGCGCGCCGGACCTCTGGGTCGCCATGCCTCTCAATTACGACACAGGTCAGCGCAACGGACCCTCCCTGCAAATGCTGGGTCGCCTGCGCAAGGGCGTGAGTGTGGATCAGGCTCGCGCCGGAGCCAATGCCGTCGCCGCCAAACTGGAGCAGCAGTTCCCGGTCAAACGTGCGTCGGGATTCACCATCCGCATTGAGCCCATGCGCAAGTCTCTCGTCGCGGAAGTCCGCCCCGTGCTCCTCGCGCTGATGGGCGCCGTCATCTTCCTGCTCCTCATCGCCTGCGCCAACGTCGCGAATCTCCTGCTGGTCCGAACCTCCCTCCGCGGACGCGAACTGGCAGTCCGCTCCTCGCTCGGCGGCAGCCTGTCGCGCCTGATGCGGCAGATGCTGACCGAAGCACTCCTGCTTTCCGCCCTCGGCTCGATGCTCGGCGTCGCCCTCGCCTGGCTCGGAATTCATGAGCTGCTATTTCTCGCGCCGACGACACCCGGCCTCGCCACCCTGCCCCGTCTGAGTTCCGTCGTGATCGACGCGCGAGTCCTCGTCTTCGCCGCTCTCGCCGGCCTCGCCTCCGCCGCGATCTACGGAGTGGTCCCCGCGCTCCGCGCCTCGCGCCCCAAGGCCGATCTGGTGCTGCGTCAAAGCCGCCGCATGGCCGGAGCCCACGGCACCCTCGGCGGAAGCCGCATGTTCCGCAATAGCGTCGTCGCCGTGGAGATTGCCTTGTCGTTCGTGCTGCTGGTAGGCTCCGGGCTGATGTTTCGCAGCTTCCTCGCGCTGCGCGCCATCGACCTGGGCTTCGACCCGAGCCATATTCTCACCTTCCGTCTCACCGGCGGACAAGGCGCAGCCGGCCTCACCGACCTCCGCAAACGTCTCGCCGCGCTTCCCGGAGTGGAAGCAGTCACTTCCAGCAACGCCCTGCCGCTCGCCGGCGGATCTCCGCCGCTTCGCTGGGGCGGCGTGAACGAAGATCCTTCCACCATGCTCGGCGCAGCGGATGCGCAAACGGTGCTGCCCGGATACTTCGAGACCCTCGGCACCAGGCTCATCGCCGGCCGCACTTTCACCGAAGCCGATCACGACCAGGCCAAGCGCGTCGTCGTCATCGATACCGCTCTGGCCGCCAAGGCGTTTCCCTGGGGCGCTTCGGAGCGATCCGTCGGACGCGATCTTCTCCTGGGCGTCGATGGAGTGGGCGTGCGTTTCGAAGTGGTCGGCGTCGTGGCGCATCAGCGCAATGCCTCGCTCGTCGAAAGTGGCCGGGAGCAGATTTACCGCCTCAACGCGGACCAGGTGTCGGGACAGTGGGCCGTGCGCACCACCGGCGACCCGGCTGACATCGAAGGCGCCGTCCGCGTGCAAATCGCCCAGAGCGATCCTCGCCTCTTAATTACGGAAACCCAGCCCATGCGGTCCTTCGTCGAGCAAGCGCAGGCGAAGACCCGCTTCTCGCTGCTCCTGCTCGCCGTATTCGCCGTCATCGCGGCGCTGCTCGCGGGCATCGGCATCTACGGCGTGCTCTCCGCCCTGGTGCGGCAGCAGACCAAGGAAATCGGACTTCGGATGGCGCTCGGAGCGGCTCCCGCCAGCGTCTTTCGATCCGTCGCGGGACAAGGCCTGACCCTCAGCGCCGCGGGCCTCGCCATCGGACTAGCGGCAGCACTCGCCACCATGCGCGGAATCGCCAGCATGCTCGTCGGAGTGAAGCCCGCCGATCCGGCGACCTTCGCTTCAATGGCGGCGCTGTTCTTCGGAATCTCCTTTGTCGCATCGTGGCTGCCCGCGCGCCGCGCCGCGAATCTCGACCCCGCCGTAGCTCTCCGCGAAGACTAGCCCCATCCGAGCCGCGACAGTAATGGAGCGGCCTTCCGACGTCCCTCACAAACCTGGCAAGGGCTTCAAAGCCTGCGTCTCACGAACTCCCCAGCAAAGCCCCCGCGGCGATCCCGCCCGATTGCGCCAGCTCCCCGCCACCCAGCTTCTTGCCGTCTTCGAACTTCGCCTTCAGCACTTCGATGGTGCCGCCCTGCGCCACGACCTTGAAACTCAGCGCCGTGAGGTCCACCACCTCGCCGATCTTGCCAGGCACTTCCCCGAACCTGCGGAACAGCGTCTTGCGAGCATCGAAAATCTGGAGCTTCTTCCCGCCAAACGTAGTCCAAGCACCCGGCGCGGGATTGCATCCGCGAATCAGGTCGTACACGTGATCCACCGGCTTCGCCCAATCCAGCTTCGCTTCGGCCGTCTTGCACCAGCCCTCGTAGCTAGCCTGCGATTCGTCCTGCAAGGTCTCCGTGTGCTTGCCCGCGGCCACCAGATCGGCCGTCTCCAGCATCGCCTCCACCCCCATCGGGAACAGTTTATTGAAGTACATCGTCCCGAGCGTGTCATCCGGCCCGATCGGAGTCTTCTTCTGCAGCACCACCGCGCCTTCGTCCAGCCCATCGGAGGGCCGGAAGATTGTCAACCCCGTCTCCGTCTCGCCCTTGATAATCGGCCAGTTGATCGAGCTCGGCCCGCGAAACTTCGGCAGCAGCGACGGATGATATTGAAGGGTCCCGTGCTTCGGAATGTTCACCAATTCCTGCGGCACGAACTGGAGCACAAACGCCATGATCCCGATCTCCGCGCCCGCATCGCGCATCGCCTGCGCCGCTTCCGGCGCTCGCAGAGACTTGAACTGATGCACCGGCAGCCCGCGTTCCTGCGCCGCGGCGCGCAGCGCATCCGGCCTCGCGCCTTCTTTCTCGGGTGCACAGAAAACCGCCGCAACCTCGTCTCCGCGATTCAGGAAAGCTTCCAGCACCGCCTTCCCGAAGTCCTGCTGTCCAATGATGGCGATCTTCATGGAGGAGCCCTCTTACTTTACTTTCGGAGGCAGCGTGAAAGCTCCCGCCGCGCGCTTAGCCGCAATGTCCGCATCGCTCCAGCCGAGCACCTCTCTCAGAACCTCATCCGTGTGCTCACCCAGCGTCGGCGACCGTTTGATCTCCGCCGGCGAAGCCGAAAGCTTGATCGGCATGCCCACGTTGAACCACTTGCCGCGCTGCGGATGGTCCAGCTCCACGTACATGTCGCGTCCCCGCACGTGCTCGTCGTTCGCCAGATCCTCGGTCGACATGATCGGACCGCACGGCACATCCAGCTCGTTCAGAATTTCCATGAACTCGCGCTTAGTGTAATTCGAGGCGAACTGTTCCAGCATTCGCCACACTTCGTTCTGATTCTTCCGCCGGTCGCCGATCTTCGCGAACCGCGGGTCCGCCGCCAGTTCCGGCTGCCCCACAGCAGGTCCGATCCGCTTCGCCAGCCCGTCCCACACCGCTTCCTGCACCACCACGTACATGTAGTCGTTCGGCCCGCCCGGCTTGCACTTGATCGCATTGCCCAGCTGCCCGCCGCCTGAATCGTTCCCTGCCCGAGGCGTCGTCGTCAGCCCCGCCGTCGGCACCGAGTATTCCGACAGCTCCTGCCGCGACAGCCGTTGATGATCCCGCCACTTCACGCGGCACAGGTTCATCACGCCGTCCATCATCGCCACTTCCACATACTGCCCTTCGCCCGTCCGGTCGCGCTGATGAAGCGCCGCCAGCAGCCCGATCGCCAGATGCAGTCCCGTGCCGGTATCGCCGATCTGCGCCCCGGTCACGTAAGGAGGCCCGTCGATTGAGCCCGTAGTGCTCATCGCCCCGCCCATAGCCTGCGCCACGTTTTCGTACGCTTTAAAATCCGCGTACGGTCCCGAAGAGCCGAAGCCCTTAATCGACCCCATCACGATCCGTGGATTGATCTCGTGGATCTTCTCCCAAGGAAAGCCCAGCCGGTCCAGCACGCCGGGACCGAAGTTCTCCATCACGATGTCGCACTTCTTCAACAGATCGACGAACACCGCTTTGCCGTCCGCGGACTTCATGTTCACCGTGATCGAACGCTTGTTGCAGTTCAACATCGTGAAGTACAGGCTGTCCGCGTTCGGCACATCGCGAAGCTGCCCGCGCGTGGCATCGCCCGCCGGCGATTCGAACTTGATCACGTCCGCGCCCATCCACGCCAGCAGTTGCGAGCTGGTGGGCCCCGCCTGAACGTGCGTCATGTCCAGAATGCGGACTCCCTTCAATGCTTCCATCGAACCATTTCTCCTTAGGTCTGCTACAGCCTACTTGTACATCGTCTGGTTGCTGGTGCCCGACGAATACACGTCGCGGTTGATCACCACATCCACCAGAGCGGGAACTCCCGAATCGCGCGCCTTTTCGAGCGCCGGACGGATCTCTTCCGGCTTCGTCACGCGAATGCCGAAGCCGCCCATCGCCTTCGCGAGTTCATCGAACCGCACATCGCCCACCACGTTGCCGATATCGCCGCGGCCCGGATACTTCCGTTCCTGCCCGAACCTGATCTGGTTCCACGAAGAGTTGTTGCCGATCACGCCCACATACGGCAGCTTGCGATGCACCATCGTGATGAAATCGAAGCCGGTCAGCGTGAACGAACAGTCGCCATAGAGACACACCACATCGCGATGCGGCTGCGCGAACTTCGAAGCCATCGCAAAGCCCGTGCCTACACCCAGCGTGCCCAGCGGACCCGGATCCATCCACCCGCCCGGCTTCTGCGGACGCACAATAGACCCCGAGAACGTCACAATGTCGCCGCCGTCGCCGATGTAGACCGTGTCCTCTTGCAAAAATTCGTTGATCTCGTGGCACAGCCGCACCGGATGAATCGGCACTTCGTTCGCGGCGATGATTTTGTCGTTCTTGCCCTTCGCTTTCGCCTCGTCCTCGCGCAGCATTTTGAGGAACGCATCGTGCTTGCCGGTCTTGTCGCCCGGCGAAGCCTCGCACATCGCGTCCACGATGGTCTTCAGGTTCCCCACCAGCCCGTAATCGAAGTCGCGATTGTTGCCGACGTTCTTATAATCCATGTCCATGATCACGATCTTGGCTTTTGGATTCAGCCGCCGGCCGTAGCCCATGCGGAAGTCGAGCGGCGTCCCGGCCAGCAGGATCACATCCGCGTTATCGAACGCCGTCTTGCGCGACGGCATGAAGCCGTACGGATGATCGCGCGGAAGCGTACCGCGAGCCGACCCGTTCACGTAAATCGGCATATTAAAGTGCCGCGCGAACCTGTCGATCGCGTCATGCGCCCGGCACGTCCGAGCCTGCGTCCCGAACAGCGCCACCGGACGCTCCGCATTCGCCAGCAGATCCGCCACTTGCTGCACAATCTTCGGGTCGCCGACAAACTCCGGTGCTCCGCCATCCGCGCCGCGCACCCGGTAATTCTTCGGATACCGCACTTTGGACGCGTCCACTTTGCCGTCCATGATGTCGTGCGGAATTTCCAGGAACCCCGGCCCCGGCGCGCCGTTGTACATCTCGCGAATCGCGATGCCCATCATCTCCGCCACGCGATCCGTCGTCATCACCAGGGACGCGAACTTGCTGATCGGCGTCATCATCTCGGTGTGCCGCAGTTCCTGCAACCCGCCCATCCGGTATTGCTTCAGCGCGGAGTTGCCGCCGATCAACAGCATCGGACTCTCGGCGCGAAACGCATTGGCCATGCCCGTCACGGCGTCCGTCGTCCCCGGACCCGCCGTAACCACCGCGCAGCCCAGTCCCGTGATCCGCGCGTAAGCGTCCGCGGCGTGCGCGGCCACCTGCTCGTGGCGTACGTCGATGATCTCGATCCCTTCGTCGATGCAGCCGTTATAAATGTCGACGATGTGGCCGCCGGAGATCGTGAAGATATGCTTGACGCCTTCCTGCTTCAGCATCTTCGCCACAATCTGGCCGCTGGAGATTTCAGTCACAGCAGGCGCTTTGGTTTCCGGTGTGTTGGCGGTGGCAGTTTCCATTGGTTTTAACTCCTCGAGTGGTTTGCGACTCCGGGCGGAATCAACCATTGTATACGACTCGGCGCGGCCCCTCCTCCCGCAGTGTGAAAGGGATCAGCTAACAGGCCGCGGCATTCATGTGCGGCTCTTCCACCGGTTGCGGAAGCGGCGTCGTTGAATCCAGGAACAGCCACGAAAGGATCCCCGTCGCATAAACCGCCGCCGAAACGTAAAACGTCACGTTCCAATCGTGATGCGCCCACTGCAGAATGTACGGAATCGCCACCGGCAGCGCGACCCCCGCCGCGTTCCCGATCGAATTCATCGTTCCCGAAACCGTCCCCGCGTACTGCCCGCCCAGGTCCATCGCCGCCCCCCACGCGCACGGCATAATCAGGTCGTTGCAGAAGCTCGCCGCCGCGATGGTCAGCATCGCCAGCAGCGGATCGCTCACCCCCGTCGAGATCAGCAAACACACGCAAGCTCCCGCGAATCCAGTGCACGCCACAATCCGCCGCCGCTTCGAGATACTGCCCCGCGGACTCACCACTCGCTCAATCAGAAACACTCCAACCGGATTCGCCAGCCCTCCTACAAACAACGGAAGGATGCTCAGCAGCGTCGTGGAAGTAATGTTCAAGTGCCGACCGTCCCGCAAATACGTCGGCAGCCACGTGATGTAAAAATACCAGCCGTAGGATAGCGCGAAGTATTGCCAGCACAGCATCCATACTCGACCCGACGTCAGCACCGTCATCCACGGCACGTCGCGATGCGTCGATACATTGCGGGCGCTCCCGCGCAGCAGTTCGCGCTCGCCCTCGTTCAGCGCGGGATGTTCCATCGGATTATCGCGGAACCAGCGGTAAAACAGCACCGCCCAAATCAGGCCCACCGAGCCAAAAATCACGAACGCTTCCCGCCAGCCCACCCAAAGAATAATGGGCGTTACGATCAGCGGCGCGAACGCTCCGCCCCACCGGGCGCTCATCCACAACACTCCCTGCGCCCGAACGCGTTCCTGCGGCGGCAGCCACGTCGTGAACACTTTCGTGAGGTTCGGAAAGCATCCCGCTTCCCCCGCGCCAAACAGGAACCGCGTCACCAGCATCGACGTCAGGCTCCACGCGGCTCCGGTGGCCGCCGTAAATAATGACCACCACACCACCACGCGCATCAAAACTTTGCGCGGCCCGATGCGGTCTCCTAAATAACCGCCCGGAATATCGAACAGCATGTAGGCGACGCCGAACGCCCCGAACACCCAGCCCATCTGGACTTCGCTCAACCCCAGCGCCTGCCGGATCGCCGGCACCGCCGCCGCCGAGGAGATAGAAACGCGATCCAGATACTGGATGCCCGCCAGCGCCACCGCGAAAACAACCACCCAGTAACGAGCTCGAGTCGGGAGCATGGAAGAGACTATTCTACTTGCATGACGCCCGAAGCGGAGCCCACGCGCACATTTCGCGCACCGGGCCGCGTGAACCTCATCGGCGAACATACCGATTACAACCAAGGCTTCGTCCTGCCCGTGGCGCTGGATCTCGGCACCACGGTGACGATCGAGAATCGCCCCGGCCGGGTGCTCACCGTCCGTTCGGAGACCTTCGGGGACCAGGTCGAGTTCGATCTCACCGATCCCGATCCGCGCCCGTCCCATCATTGGAGCGACTACGTTCGCGGAGTAGCCGTCATGCTCCAGCGCACCGGCATCGCCGTAAGCGGCGCGAATCTGGTGATCCGAAGCGAAATCCCCCTCGGCGCGGGACTCAGTTCGTCCGCCGCCCTGGAGGTCGCGACAGCCCGCGCGCTACTCGACGCTTCCGGAGCCACCCTCGCGGCAACAGCTCTCGCCAAGCTCTGCCAGCAAGCGGAAAACGAATTCGTCGGCGTCCAGTGCGGAATCATGGACCAATTCACCGCCTGCCACGGAACTCCCGGCGAGGCCCTGCTGCTCGATTGCCGCTCGCTAGCTTTCCGCCGCGTGCCGCTACCCCCCGAAGCCCGCGTCGTCATCTGCAACTCGATGGTCAAGCATTCTCTCGCAAGCAGCGAGTACAACCGCCGCCGCCACGAATGCTCCACCGGCGCCCAACTCTTAAACGTCGCAGCTCTCCGCGACGCCACACTCGCCACCCTGGAGCGCCACCACCAACACCTCGACGCCACCATCTACCGCCGCTGCCGCCACGTAATCACTGAAAACACGCGCGTCCAACAAGCCTTCGATGCCCTTCAGCGCCGTGACCTCCACCAGTTCGGCGCGTTTATGTACGCCTCCCACGCCAGCCTGCGTGATGATTTCGAAGTAAGCTGCCCGGAGCTCGACCTGCTCGTTCAAATCGCGTCAGATCTCCCTGGCGTCTACGGATCGCGCCTAACGGGCGGTGGATTCGGAGGCTGCACCGTCAGCCTCGTCCGTTCAGAACACTCGGAAGCGTTCCGCGAAACCCTACGCGACCGCTATCGCGAAGCCACCGGCATCGAACCCGAGCTCTACCAACTCAAGCCGCCTGGCTCATCGTCTTCCACGCCCCAAACCCGCCCGTAAGATTCGCGATGTCCTGGAACCCCGCCCTCCGCAGCAAGCTCGTCGCGATGGAGCTGCGATACCCGCCCGCGCAATGCACCACGATCAGCTTGCTCTTGTCCAGCTCACCCGTCCGCGCCGCCAACTGCCCCAGCGGAATCCGCACGGAGCCGTCCATCCCCCCCGCCTCCACCTCTCCCGGCTCGCGCACATCCAGCACCGCGATGCGATCCTTCTCCTGCTCCAGCAGCTCCGCGAACTCCTGCACCGTAATCTGCGGAATGTAGTTGAGCTCGTACCCGCCCTTGATCCACCCCGCGATCCCGTCTTCTAAAAACGCGTGCACGTTCTCGATCCCCACCCGCGCCAGCCGCAGTTGCGATTCGCGCAGTTGATCCGCTTCCTCGCCCACCAGGATGATCCGCTTGTCCAACCCCAGAATCCGCGCCGCCCACGACGCATATTGCCCCGAAAGCGCAATGTGCACCGACCCCGGCACGTGCGCCACCGCGAACTGCATCGCCGGACGCGTGTCCAGCACAATCGCGCCCTCGTGTTGCAGACGATGAACCTCCGGAGCATGAACCGGCACCGGCGGCGGAAGCTGGTCCAGCGCCGACGCCCCTTGCCGGTTCAACTCCACCTCCCGCCCGAAATACTCCGGCCGCGGAGGCAAACTATCGGTCAGCAAGTGAATAAACTCGTCGCAGCTCCGCGCTTGTAGAGCGTAATTCGTCAGCCGCTGCTTCCCGATCGTCGACGATCGCTCGTTGCTCATCTGCCGCCCGCACAGCGATCCCGCTCCGTGCGCGGGAAAAATCTCCGTCTCATCCGGCAGCTTCAGCAACTTCTCCTGCAAGCTCGCGTACAGCTTCGCCGCCAGCTCCTGCGGCGTGTAATCCCCCGAAAGATCCGGCCGCCCCACATCGCCCACAAACAACGTGTCGCCCGTGAACACCGCCCGCGGCTTCGAGGCATCCACCCCCACATCCGTCATCACGATACACACGCTCTCCATCGTGTGCCCCGGAGTCTGCAAAAAATCCAAGCGGCACGTCCCAAACGTGAACGAGCCTCCATCCTTCATCGCCGTGTGCGGAAACTTCGCGCCGGACCCATCGCCCAGATAGATCCTCGCCCCGGTGCGCTCCGCCAGCTCGTGATGCCCGGAAACGAAGTCCGCGTGCAGATGAGTCTCGATAATGTGCTCGATCTTCAGCCCCTTCTCCGCCGCCGCGGTAAGGTAAATGTCGACGTCGCGCTGCGGATCGATCACCGCCGCAACGCCCTCCGACCCCACCAGATAAGAAGCGTGCGCCAGGCATCCCAGAAAGAAATTCTCAATCAGTACAGGTTCCATGAGTCTCTTCAAGGCCAGTGTAAGCTATTAGCATGTCACTCCGACTGAACGACGAAGCTCCTAATTTCACGGCCGAAACAACGGAGGGTACCATCAACTTCCATGAGTGGATCGGCGACGGGTGGGCGGTTCTGTTTTCGCACCCGAAGGACTTTACTCCGATTTGCACCACGGAACTCGGCTACATGGCAGGCCTCCAGCCCGAGTTCGCCAAGCGCAACACCAAGATTATCGGTCTCAGCGTTGACCCGGTGAGCAGCCACGGCAAGTGGGCCGCGGACATCGAGGAGACCCAGGGACACAAGGTCAACTATCCCATGATCGGAGACCCGGAACTAAAGGTCGCCAAGCTGTACGATATGCTCCCCGCCGATGCGGGCGACACTTCGGATGGTCGCACCGCCGCCACCAATGCCACCGTGCGCACGGTCTTCATCGTCGGACCCGACAAGAAGATCAAGTTGATGCTGGTCTACCCCATGACCACCGGCCGCAACTTCAACGAAGTCCTCCGGGTGCTCGATTCCATGCAGCTCACCGCCAAGCACAAGGTCGCGACTCCCGTGAACTGGACCCCCGGCGATGACGTCGTCATCCTGGGATCGGTCACCGATGATGAAGCCAAGCAGAAGTATCCCGGCGGCTGGAAGCAGCCCAAGCCGTATATGCGGATCGTCCCGCAACCGAAGTAATTTTTGATCCCGCGGGGCTCTTCGAGAGCCCTGCGGACCTACTTCTTCTGCCCCTCGTTCGGATTGTCCAGCGTCGGGACTTTAATCCGCCCCTCCACCAGCCCGACGTTGTTTTCCTCGCAGGAATACTCCAAAATCTCCCAATCCGTCCGCAGCGTGAACGTCCGAGTACTCACCAGCGGCTTCGTGTACGTCTTCGGATCGTCGATGGTGAGTTCGTACTTCAGATGCCCCGCGTCCGTGCGCGTCAGCCGCTCGATCAGGTGCAGCTGATCGCTGTGCGGATGCCCCGCCGTATCCAGCTTCGTCAGCCCGTTGAAATTCGTCGTGTCGATCACCAGCGTGTCGCCGTCCCACCGCCCCCACGAATCGCCGAACCACGTCGGGACTTTCTTCTTCCCCGGCTTCCCGTCGATCGGCAGCACCTTGAACCACGAGTTCTGCTCATACAGCCACGACAAGTGCGTCGGCGTCTGCATAATCTGAATCGGATCCGGCGAGTTAATCGACCGCACGTGCCCGAACGGCAGGCAGGACCCCGTGTAATCGCCGTCCTCCGCGTGGTAGCTCTCCCACTGCTTCTTGCCCCACTCCGTATACGGCAGCGGACCACCGTTCAGCCGCTCGATATCCGGCGTGTACGGACGCTGCCAGACGCCGTTCAAGTCGGGCTTGCCCCACGGAGTCACCGGCGCGGGACCCTCCGGCGCCTTATACCCGCCACCGCCACCCTTCGGACCACCCTTGCCTTTGCCCGCCGGCGGAGCGCCCCCCTGCGGCGGCTGCGCCACCAGCATTCCCGCAACCACGCCCACCAGGGCGGCGGAGATCAACCAATAGTTCTTCACGATGTCGGCTCCCCTAGCGCGGCTCAGACTGGCTGAGCAAAGTCTTCCCGTCCTTCGACTTCACCACGCGCGTCGAGCAGATGTTCATGCCCTTCTTCGCCAGGATGCCGTCCAGCACGATCTCGTCGCCTTCCTTCAGCGCATCCCGCGTGAACCCCACCCGCGTCATCGCGTTCGGCGACCCCAGTTCGCAGCGCCAGTTGTCGACACCTCCGGCCGCGTTCTTCACGTTGATGTAAATCCACGCGTGCGGATTCCGCCAATCCAGCTGCGTGAACGTTCCCGTCAGCGTGATGGGCTTGCTCTGATCGTATTCCGCGGTCAGCGAATGGTGGCCGAACATCGCCACTCCCGCAAACAGGCCGAGACAAAGGGGGAGAAAGGTTTTACGTTGCATCTTTAGTTTTCTTGCGCTCCGGGCGGCAGACCGCCGTGAGATTTATTCTCTACTTCATCATATCCGGGCGCTCTTCACAAGGCGGCTCCAAGTCGTAAGCTCACCCCTCCGGCGGAGCCCCGGCCCGCGCCTCCAGCATCTTCTTGTAGGCTTCCAGCAACTGGGACTTGGCCTCATCCCCTAGCGGACCCGCCAGTTCCGCGGGACGATATTGACGGCATAGGTCCACGGTTTTCCTCAGACTCTCCGTGAATTCGATGCAAGGTTCGCAGCCCGCGATGTGCGCTTCGATCTCCTGGCACGCCTCCGGAGGCAGTTCCAGATTCAAATAGTCGGAGAGCAGCGCGAAGACCTCCTTGCAGCCTTCATTGTGCTGGTGTTCCATGGGCCTCCTTCAAATACTGGTCCAGTTTCTGCCGGATCGCCAGCCGCGCGCGATGCAGCCGGGTCTTGACCACGTCGTCGCTCACCTCCAGAATCTGCGCCGTCTCCTGCGTCGAAAGTTCCTCCATATCGCGCAGCAAAATGACGGACCGGTACGTCTCCGGCAGCTCCCGAATCGCCCGTTCCAGCAGGTCCCGCATCTCCGCCCGCATCGCCGTGCCGTCCGGCAGCGCGGACCAATCCGCGATCTCGATCCTCACCCGCCCCCCGTCCTGATGCTTGGCGGGCATGAACTCATCCAGCGAAAGCTCCCGCGCTGGCGCGAACACGCTCTTGCGCCGCTTCATCAGGCAGGCGTTCTTGGCGATGCGGAACACCCAGGAGCGGACCTTTTCGGGCTCGCGGAGCTGCTCCGCGCTCTCGAAGACTTTCAGCAGTGTCTCCTGGGCCACTTCCTCGGCATCCTCGCGCTGGCCGCACATCAGCCAGCTGTAGTGGAAAATCTTGGCGCGGAAATAGTCCACAAACCGCTCAAACGCGCCCGGCGCCCCTGCCATTAGCTCGCGTGCAAGTTCGTTTTCGCCGGCTCGTTCCAAGTCTCAACTATAGCCGCGCGAGCCGCCGGACTCGCGCCCGCACCCGCCACGTGCACTTCCACGGCAATCGCCGGAGCCTCCAGAAGCGTGTTGTGAACCAGGCACGTCTTCACCGCTCGAAGCAGCCCCGCCTGATGGCGTTCCGCTTGGTCCCCCAGCACCGGCACATCCACTTCGATCAGGAACGATCCCAGCCGCGCTGGCTGGAACGCCTTCTCCGCCTGGACCCGGACCTTCAACCCTCCGCTGGGAAGATGCCGCGTATTCAGATACTGCGCCGCGTAGTACCCCGCGCAGCTCGCCAGCGACGCCAGCAGAAACTCCGGCGGAGACATCCCTTCGTCCGCCCCGCCATTATTCGTAGGTTGGTCGCACAGCACCCGGTGCCCCCGCGCGCCGACCTCAAACTTCGTACCCCCGACATATTCAGCCGTGACTTCCATAACCTTCCCTCCCGCTTGCCGTCTGACCCTAAGGATGCAAACTGGACCAAGAAGTGACACCCTACCGGATGCATCTCGCGAACCACAAAATCGTGAAGAAAACACAGCCGATCCGCGATCGAAAATCGGTACCTGGGGTGCCGCGCTCAGAATCTTGGCGCGAAAGCACCCATCCGCTCGGGAAAGCGCCTGAGAACGATACACTTGTGTAACGCCGCTTCCGCTCGCATCGCCTAGTTCAAAAGCGTGAGAACCCTGTCTCGATTCGCCGCCCCTCTGCCCGGCCTGATCGCCGTGCCCCGCCAGGTCGCCGCCCGATGAGGCCGCTCGACTGGCTGGTGATGTTCGCGTGGCTGGCCTTCATCGTCGGCTACGGACTCTATCGCGGCCGCGGCTCCAACACCGTCAACAGCTTTCTACTCGCCGGAAAGTCCATGCCCTGGTACGCCATGGGACTCTCCATCATGGCCACTCAGGCCAGCGCCGTCACTTTCATCTCCACCACCGGCCAAAGCTATACCGACGGCATGCGCTTCGTCCAGTTCTACTTCGGACTCCCGCTCGCCATGGTGATCCTCTCCGCCACCGCCGTCCCCATCTTCCATCGAGCCAACGTCTACACCGCCTACGAATACCTGGAGCAACGCTTCGACGCCAAGGTCCGAGCCCTCGTCAGCGGGATTTTCCTCATCCAGCGCGGCCTCGCCGCCGGCCTCTCCCTCTACGCCCCCGCCGTCGTGCTCTCCGTGATCCTCGGCTGGTCCGACCGCTCCACCACCATCCTGATGGGAGTCCTCGTCGTCACCTACACCGCCATCGGAGGCAACAAAGCCGTCACCTGGGCCGACGTCCAACAGATGCTTCTCATCTCCTGCGCCCTGGTCCTGGCCCTCTTCATGGCGATCCACCTGCTCCCCGCCAACGTCTCCTGGGGCAAAGCCATCACCCTCGCCGGAGCCGCCGGACGCCTCAACGCCGTCACCACCCACTTCGATTGGGACGACCGCTACAACCTCTGGAGCGGACTCATCGGCGGCATGTTCCTCGCCCTCGCCTACTTCGGTTGCGACCAATCCCAAGTCCAGCGCTACCTCACCGGCAAATCCATCGGCCAAACCCGCCTCGGACTCCTGTTCAACGCCATGGCCAAGATCCCGATGCAGTTCTTCATCCTCTTCATCGGAGCCATGGTCTTCGTCTTCTTCACCTTCGAGAAGCCGCCCCTCCTGTTCCATCCCGTCGAACTCGCCCGCGTCCAGCAGGACCCCAGATTCGCCGCCGTCGAACAGCGCTACGACCAGGCCTTCACCCAGCGCAAACAAGCCGCCGAAGCCTATCTCGACGCCACCGACCCCGCCACTCAACAGGCCACCCGCTCCCGCTATCAGGACGCCCAGCGCGAGCTCACCAACGCCCACGCCGCCGGCGAGCAGCT
Source organism: Bryobacteraceae bacterium (assembly GCA_036498815.1). Taxonomy (GTDB): domain Bacteria; phylum Acidobacteriota; class Terriglobia; order Bryobacterales; family Bryobacteraceae; genus Palsa-187. The sequence continues at coordinate 107,972 of DASYET010000048.1, forward strand.
CGTCGGCAAGGACTTCCACGACACCAACTACATCTTCCTCTCCTTCGTGACCAACTACCTTCCCGCCGGAGTCGTCGGACTCATCATCGCCGTGATCTTCACCGCCGCGATGTCCTCCACCTCCGGCGAGATCAACTCGCTCGCCGCCGTCAGCATCATCGACCTCTATCAGCGCCACATCAAGAAGGATGCCTCCGACCGCCACTACCTCGCCGCCTCCCGCATCGCGACCGTATTCTGGGGAATCTACGCCGTGATCTTCGCCCAATACGGCCGCAACTTCGGAGCCCTCATCGAAGCCGTCAACATCGTCGGATCCCTCTTTTACGGCGGACTCCTCGGCGTCTTCGTCCTCGCCTTCTTCTTCAAGCGCGTCGGAGCCAACGGAGCCTTCTTCGGAGTCCTCGTCGGCGAGGCCGCCATCTTCGCCCTCTACTTCTTCACCAAGATTTCGTATCTTTGGTACAACGTGATCGGCTGCGCCGTCGTCATCGCCGCGGGACTCCTCGTCTCCCAGCTCTCCCCACGCCCACAGCAAACCAACGCATGATGGAACTCAAGCGCATCCTCTTCCCCGTGGACTTCTCGCCGCAGAGCCGCGCCGCCGCACCCTTCGTCAAAGCCATGGCGAAATGTTTCGACGCAGAAGTGACCGTCCTCCACGCCGCCGCACCCGGCAAGCCCGAGGCCGCAACAGAATTGGACCGCTTCCTCGCCGAAGAACTTCCCGGCGCTCCCGCCACCGCCGAACTAGGCCCCGAGGACCCCGCCCAAGCCATCGTCCAGCGCGCACAGAGCCTCCCCGCCGGACTCATCATGATGCCGACCCACGGCCACGACCCCTTCCGCGCCATGCTGCTCGGCTCCGTAACCGCGAAGGTCCTGCACGACGCCCCCTGCCCCGTCTGGACCGGAGTTCACGCCGAGAAAATGCTCTCCCACTCCCCCGATCGCTGGAAGCGAGTCCTCTGCGCTCTGGATACGGAAACGGCCACCATCGTCGACGCCGGGTCCGTCCTCCAATGGGCCCTCGACTTTGCCCGCTCCCAGAGCCTCGAACTCCGCGTCGTCCACGCCGTAGCCGGCGCCGACGGCATGTGGACCGAACAAAGCGACCCCAGCATGTACGACTTCCTCTTCCACGCCGCCCGCGAAAAGCTCGCCACCCTGCAAGCCAAGCTCGGCACTCACCTCGAGATCATCCTGCTCCCCGGCAGCGTCGGCAGCGCCGTCCATCAAGCCGCCCTCGACTTCGACGCCGATCTCATCGTCTGCGGAAGAGGCGCCGCCCAGGAAGCCTTCGGCCCCCTCCGTAGCCACGCCTACTCCATCATCCGCGAAGCCCCCTGCCCCGTCATCAGCACACCTTGATCCGTGGTAGAGTGGGCCGGGTGTGGAGCACGAATCAGGACTAACTAAATGAGAACACGCGCACTATTACTTGGAATCGCAACAATGACCCTGGCAGGGACGCTCGGCTTCGCCCAAGCCCCCGCAACGCCGGTACTTAGTCTCACCGCCACCACGGAAAACGTCAGCGGAGCGCACGACCCCGTGCGCATCGACGTGCTGCGTTGGTCCACCGATGCCGAGCGTAACGCTCTGCTCGCCGGTTGGAACATGACCGCGGCTCCGGCCCCCGCGGCCCGAGGCGGCGGACGCGGCGGCGGAGGCGGTGGCCGTGGACGCGGCGGCGGAGCCCCCGTCGACGTTCCCAAGCCGACCCCCGAGACCTCACTCGCCGCGGCACTCGAAAAAGCGCCCACCATCGGATACCTGTGGTCCTCCGAAGTCGCCGGCTATGCACTCCGCTACGCCGCCAAATCGGCCGACCCCGCCGGTGGAGAGCGCATCGTTTTCATCACCGACCGCCGCCTCGGCCTCAACAACGATCGCTGGAACTTGGCCGGCGGAGCCGCTCCCCAAACCGCCGACTTCTCCATCATCGAAATCCATCTGCCCGCGAAGCTCGACGGCGAAGGCAAAACTTCACTCCTTGGAAAACCCGCCATCGATACCGCGGCGAAAACCTTCGGACTCGAAAATTACGCCTCGCTCCCGGTCAACCTAAAAGGTGTGAAGAAAAAATAAAGTTTGTGGAAAAAATAGAAGTATGACGACCCGTTCCATTCGATGCGCGGGAGCCCTCGCGCTCCTGCGGATCGAGCCCGCGCGGTAATCACCCCGCGAACAGCGCCGTCGTTAAATACCGCTCACCCGCGTCCGGCAGGATCACCACGATCGTTTTGCCCGCCATCTCCGGCTCTTTCGCCAGCTTCACCGCCGCCGCCGTCGCCGCCCCCGAAGAAATCCCCGAAAGAATCCCTTCTTCCTTCGACAGCCTCCGAGCCATCTCGAACGATTCCTCGTCCCCCACCGGCATCACCCGGTCCACCATCGCCAAATCGAGCGTCCCGGGAATAAACCCCGCGCCGATTCCCTGGATCGCATGCGGACCCGGCCTCAGCGGCCTCCCCGCCATTGCCTGCGCGATCACCGCGCTGCCCTCCGGCTCCACGCCCACCGATAAAATCTTCTTCTTCCGTTCCAGCTTGAAATACCGCGAGACTCCGGTAATGGTCCCGCCCGTCCCGATGCCCGCGACGAACACGTCTACGTTGCCCTCGGTATCGTTCCAGATCTCCGGACCCGTCGTCTGAAAATGAATCTCCGGATTCGCCGGATTCTGAAACTGTTGCAGCAGCACGAACCGCTCCGGCTCCTCCGCCACCATCTGCTCGGCGCGCTCAATCGAAGCCTGCATCCCCGCCGACCCGTCCGTCAGAATCAGCTTCGCCCCCAGAGCCTTCAGAACCTTGCGCCGCTCCAGTGACATCGTCTCGGGCATCAGCAGCGTCACCTTGTACCCGCGCGCCGCCGCCACAAACGCCAGCGCGATGCCCGTGTTTCCGCTCGTCGGCTCCAGCAATTCCTTGCCGGGCGTCAGCACGCCGCGCTTCTCCGCATCCCAAATCATCGAAGCGCCAATGCGGCACTTCACCGAATACGAAGGATTGCGCCCCTCCACCTTCGCCAGCAGCGTTACCGGAGCGCCGTCCCCCACGCGGTTCAACCGCACCAGCGGCGTCCGCCCGATGCTCAAGGAATTGTCGGTGAAGATCATGAAGGTTGCGTGGAGAGCTCTTGGTTGAATTTAACACGCCCTAGCCTTTTCCGCGCATGGGGCGGCGGCAACGCTCGGACGCCTCCTCCTTCGGTATCCGTACGCCGGGAGTATACTTATCTTGTGCGAGTCAAGACGTCCATCACACTCCCCAAGGAACTCCTCGGCCGCCTGGATCGTGTGGACAAAAATCGCTCCGCGCTTCTGGAGCGCGCCGCCGTCGCCTACCTGGCGGAACTGGACAAGCAAGCTCGCGACCTGCGCGACATCGCCATCATCAACCGCAACGCGGATCGCCTGAACCGCGAAGCGCTGGATTCGCTGGGATACCAGCACATCCCGTGAAGCGTGGCGAGCTCTTTCTGGTCCGGAAGCCCGGCGCCCACGATCCGCGCAAGCAGCGCGTCTTCGTCATCGTAAGCCGCCAGGCATTGGTCGAGTCCCGCTTCTCCACCGTCGTTTGTGCCCCGGTGTATTCGCGGCATGACGGCTTAAGCACCCAGGTTCCCCTCGGCGTGCCGGAAGGCTTGAAAAAGGAATCCAGCATTCATTGCGACGAGCTGGTCAGCCTGCCCAAATCGGCCTTGACCAACTACGTCGGTTCGCTCCGGATCCCTCAGATGAAAGCCTTGGACCGCGCTCTCGCCATTTCCCTCGGCCTGGACCCCGCAACCTCCCCGCTCAACTAACCCTACGGAGCCAGCGTAGCCGCGTACGCCGCAATGTCGACCATATCCTCTTCCGTCAGCTTCTCCGTCACCTTCTTCATCTGCGCCGCCGCCGAACTCGTGTTCGCGCCCGTCTGGAAGTTGTACAGCTGCCGCATTACATAAATCGGATGAATCCCCGCGACCCGCGGAATATCGCCCAGCCCCTTCAATCCGTCGCCGTGACACACCGCGCATGCCGTCGTCTTGCCCGCGCCCGTGTTCACTAACGCCTCGCCGCGCTTCACGCTGCCCTTCGGCACATACGCGATGAACCCCGAATGCGGATCGCGGCTCTCCACCCGCGCCGGATCCTGCGGCAGCGTGATAATCCGATTTCCCAGCGGCTCCGTCCCCGCTCCCGCGCCCGCGATCGCAAACCGCATCCGCCCGCCGTTCACCCACGTCTTCGGCACCGTGTCCGCTTCCGTCACCTTGTACCAGACCTCCGGCTTCATCGCCGCGAAGAACCCCGCCGCCGTCCGCATATCGTCTTCCGAGAGCCCCGACGCAATCGCGTTCATCCGGCCCGCCCGCTGCGACGGCTCATAGCCCTTCGCATCCTTCCGCAGCCCGGCCTTGAAATCCTGCATCTGCCGCAGCAGGTACGCCGCCGGCAGCCCCGCCAGCGTCGCCGATTCCGGATGTCCCATCCCCGACATCAAGTGGCACGATCCGCACGCCTGCGCCTGGATGCCCTTCTGCACCACGCTCGGCAGCGGCGCGTGCTCATTCGGAAACCAATCCGGCGGATTGAACTGATCGTCGATCTGCGCTTGAGTGTAGCTCTTCGAACTCCCCGCCAGCTTCTTCGGAGTCGCATCCGCCGCGGCCGCCGTCGTCGGATCGGGCGTCGGGTACGCCCATGCCAAACCCTTTCCCGCCTGCCCCTGTACCCACATCGTGAACGACAACAGCGTGACCGCCACCGCCAGTAGCTTCTTCATGGGGCCACTATATCATCATCACTCGCGAATCGATATTTTGATCTCGCGTGCCTTCAAGAGCTTACGTTCTCTCGACGCCCGCTGCTCTTGCCGCGCTGTTGTACCGTGGGGTCGTGAATACGTTTTTCTTGGTGGCCACCAAGTCGTTGAGTGCGGTAGTGCTGAACTTGCGGTGAGGATGATGACCTCTTGCGGCTCCCCCTCAGCGGAGGGAGTCGACGCAAGATCGCGCCGGATCGATCCGAAATTTAGCCTCGGGCGGACCCCGTAAAGGTCCGCCGGAGA